>NZ_PDCP01000027.1 GCF_002553505.1 Mycolicibacterium agri
GGACTGGGCGAGGCAATGGTCGGTATCAACGTGGAGGAGATCGCGCAGCCCCACCGGCTCGCAGAACGCGGCTGGTAACGCACCGACGGCACGACGCCGCGATACACCCCGCCCCTGTCACTCACCGAAAGGCTCTGATGAGCACCTTCAGCACCGATCTCGTTGTCCTCGGCGGTGGACCCGCAGGTTACAGCACCGCCATTCGTGCTGCCCAACTCGGCCGCACCGTCACCGTAATCGAAGAAGATCTCGTGGGCGGCACCTGCCTGCACCGCGGATGTATCCCCACCAAAGGGCTGTTGCACGCCGCCGAAGTCGTCGACAGCACCCGTGAAGCAGCGCGATTCGGCGTCAACTCCACCTTCGACGGCATCGACAACACCAAACTGCACGCGTTCAAAGACGGCATCGTCGGCCGCCTGCACAAGGGCCTGGAAGAACTAGTCGCTCACTGGGGCATCACCGTGATCCACGGTCGAGGGCGTCTCACCGGACCGACCACTGCCGTCGTCGACGGAGTCGAGATCACCGGCTCAACCGTCGTCGTGGCCACCGGATCGGCGCCTCGAGTCCCCACTGGGCTCACCCTCGGCGACCGGATCATCACCAGCGACCAGGCGCTCACCTTGCCGATGGTCCCCACCACGGCGATCGTCCTCGGCGGGGGCGTCATCGGGGTCGAATTCGCGAGTCTCTGGGCATCGTTGGGCTCCAAAGTTACTGTCATCGAAGCGCTTCCCCGGTTGGTGGCCGGCGAAGACTCCGCAGTGTCCGCCCAACTGGAGCGCGCCTTTCGCCGTCGCAGGATCATCGCCAAGACCGGCGTGTCCATTGCGAGCGTCGACGCTGATGGCACCGGAGTCGTGGTCATCGATGATGCCGGTACCCACCACGTAGCCGACGTGCTGCTTGTGGCGACCGGCCGGGCGCCCCGCACTGCCGACCTCGGGCTCGAAGACGTCGGCATCCTCCTCGACGATGGCTTCGTACTCACCGACGCCCGGTTACGCACCGCGGTGCCGACCATCTATGCAATCGGCGATATCGTTCGCGGCCCACAGCTGGCCCACCGCGGCTTCCAACACGGCGTGTTCGTCGCCGAAGAGATCGCCGGTCACGCGCCACAGCCGGTCGAAGACGCCAACGTGCCGCGAATCACGTACTGTCGTCCTGAGATTGCTTCTGTCGGTCTGACGGAGGCGGCTGCCCGGGAACAATTCGGCGACGAGATTACCACCGCCAGCCATGATCTCGTCGGCAACAGCCGCAGCCAGATACTCAAGAGTGCAGGCTCGGTCAAAATCATCGTAGGGCCCAAGGGCGACGTACTTGGGGTACACATGATCGGAGAGCGGGTCAGCGAACTAATCGGAGAGGCGCAGATTCTGTGCAGCCTCGGTGTCGCTGCCGCCGACGCTGCCCGATACATCCACGCGCACCCCACCCAGTCCGAAGCACTCGGCGAAGCATTGCTGGCCGCGGTCGGCAAACCGCTGCATGGGCACTGACGGGACAGCTGGCGGCCAGTTTGGCCGCGACGGGCTGCTGTTGCTGCTGTCGCTGTCGGCCATCGATTTCAGTCTGGAGCAGCTTTGCCAGGAAGTCCGGCACGAAACCGTATGCGAGGAGTGATTCTTCGTGTGCCTCACCACCAACCGTTGCCTTGGACATAGGTCAAGGGGGTGCCGCTTGGGCGTCGACGTCAGCGACCTGCGGGGCGGCCACCTCGCCAGAGCGCAGACCACGGTACCCAATACCAGATGAAGTCCCTCGAGTTGAACCACCGATTCAGCGGTCCCTCTCCGGTCGCGTAGTCGGTTCGGACGTCGCACCTGCTGAGGAAGAACGTCCGTGTTCACCGGGAGCGTTTCGTGATTCAGGCCGGGGTTCTGCTGCAGGCGCTGCGCTCGAGTTCGCAGCGCTGGGTGTTGGGGCCGCGGGTATCGACGGCGTGGTTTGGTCTGTCGTCTCTTGCAGCTGGATGACGTTGTATCCCATCGCGGCTCGGACTGCGAGCACATCTCTTAGTGGAGGGTTCACGGGGTCGTTTCCGATAAGGACCAGGGTTCCGCCGCCGAGGCGCTCAACTGTTGACGACGACGGAAGTGACTGGCGGTCAAATTGCGTGGGCTCATCGTCGGCGAGATACGTAGCCCATCCTGCTGGGATGCCGACCAGTGCTCCTGCGATATAGCCACCGCCCTCCATGACCGAACGGCTCGACGGCAGAAAAGTACTGGTAACAGGCGCGAACGGCGGACTCGGCGAAGAGTTCGTCCGGCAGGCGCTCGCGCGCGGAGCGAGTCGCGTCTATGCGACGGCGCGACGGCCCCACCCGTGGGAGGACCCGCGCGTCGTGCCGCTCGCGCTGGACCTGACCGACCCCCAGTCAATCGCCGCGGCGGCCGGCACCGCGACCGACGTCAATCTCGTGGTCAACAACGCCGCCATCGCCCCGTCCGACGACAAGTCGGTCCTCAGCCAGGACGAGGACATCACCCGCCGCGTCTTCGAGACGAACTTCTACGGCACGCTGCGCGTGGCGAGAGCGTTCGCACCGGTACTGGCCGCCAACGGCGGCGGCGCCTTCCTCAATGTGCTGTCGGCAGCGATCTGGATTCCGGTGCCGACGGCCTATGCCACATCCAAGGCCGCGATGTGGTCGGCCACCAACGCCATGCGCGCCGAACTCGCCGCCCAGGGCACCGCGGTAACCGCAGTGATGGTCGGGTTGATCGACACGGCCATGTCCGCCCGGTTTGACATGCCTAAGGTCAGTCCCGAAAGCGTCGTCGAGCAGGCCTACGACGGCGTGGCCACCGGTGCGTTCGAAGTGATCGCCGACGACGACACCAGGCTCGTCAAGTCGCTGCTGTCCGCCAGGTATGAGGAGGTACATGCCGCTGCGACAGAGGCGCTGAGCGGGTTCGAGCCGTAAGCCGAGCCAAGATCCCCCCAACAACGCAGAAGTGGAATCTGCTGGGGGACAGGCTCATCGAGCTCGAACACCGTGTCCGCCCAACGCGGCTTTCCGACGCCCTGGAGAATGCCCGAAGCAGCGAGGCGATTTAAGCAGCAAGGCCTAGACCCTTGTGGACCGCGCGTGAACCGACTTCCGATGCGATTCGTCATAACAAGTGGTCAGCTACGCCTTACCCTTACTCCGCAGCGGAGGAGCGGCCCTTGCTCAACGCGATCGCAAGGATGGCAATCGCCGCGCCTGGACGGATTCTGCTGGTGGCGGCGACGCTGACTCTCGCGCTGGCGATATTCGGTGTCCCCGTCGCGAAAAGCCTCTCCCCGAGCGGCTTCCAAGACCCCGCGGCGCCGTCGTCGCGGGCCACGGCGCTTCTCACCGAGAAGTTCGGCCAGGGCGATGTGCAGCTGCTGCTCACGGTGACAACACCCGAAGGCGTCGACAGCCCGGCGGCCCGCGCCGTCGGGACCGACATCGTCGAACAACTGCGCCGCTCACCCTATGTGGGCAAGGTCAACTCGCCATGGACGCTGCCGCCGCCGGCCGCCGCCGAGCTGATCAGCAAGGACCGCACCGCCGGGCTGATCGTCGTGGGCATCAAAGGCGACGAGGCCGACCAGCAGAAGTACACCAAGGACATCGTCGCGCAGGTCGTCCACGACCGGGACGGGGTCACGGTTCGGGCCGGCGGTCTGGCCATGATCCATGTGCAGATCACCGACCAGTCGCAGCGGGATCTGATCACCATGGAGTCGTTCGCGATCCCGCTCAGCTTCCTCGTGCTGGTGTGGGTGTTCGGCGGGCTGCTGGCGGCCGCGCTGCCGGTCACCGTCGGCGGGATCGCGATCTTCGGCGGGCTGGCGGTGCTCCGCGCCGTCGATTACTTCACCGACGTGTCGATCTTCGCGCTGAACCTGACCGCGGCCATGGGTCTGGCGCTGGCCATCGACTACACGCTGCTGATCATCAGCCGGTTCCGCGACGAGTTGCCCGACGCCCCCAGCCGCGACGTGGCGCTGATCCGGACCATGGTGACGGCGGGCCGCACCGTCCTGTTCTCGGCGACGACGGTCGCGCTGTCGATGGCGGTCCTGGTGCTGTTCCCGATGAACTTCCTGCGCTCGTTCGCCTACGCGGGCGTGGCCACCGTCGCGTTCACCGCGCTGGCCGCCATCGTGGTGACGCCCGCCGCGCTGGCACTGCTGGGCGAGCGTCTGGACGCACTCGACGTCCGTCGACTCGCCCGACGCATCCGGGGCCTGCCGGAACCGGGCCCCATACCCGTCCACCAACTGTTCTGGTACCGCTGGACGAAGGCGGTGCTGCGGCGCGCCATACCGCTCGGCCTGGTCGGCATCACCCTGTTGATCGTGGTGGGGCTGCCCTTCCTCGGGGTGCGGTGGGGCTTCTTCGACGATCGCGTGCTGCCGGAGTCGGCGTCTTCCCGCCAAGTCGGCGAGCAGCTGCGCAACGACTTCGTCAGCAACACCGACACCGCCGTGCAGGTTGTCATTCCGGACGCGTCCGGGGTCACGCCGAGCGACATCGAGCGATATGCCGCCGAGCTGTCACGGGTGCCCGACGTGTCGGCGGTGTCGGCGCCGACGGCGACCTTCGTCGACGGTGCCCCGGTCGGACCCGCGTCGGCGCCCGCGGGAGCGGCGCGCGGCAGCGCATTCCTGACCGTCGACAGCACCGCCCCGTTGTTCTCCGATCGCTCCGAAGCGCAATTGGACCGGCTGCACGCGGTGCCCACTCCCAACGGCGCGCAGGTGCAATTCACCGGATTGGCGCAGACCAACCGCGACAGCGTCGACGCCATCGTCTCGCGCATACCGATGGTGCTCGGCCTCATCGCGGTCATCATGCTCGCGCTGCTGTTCCTGTTGACTGGCAGCGTCGCGTTACCGCTGAAAGCGTTGGTGCTCAACATACTTTCGCTGACCGCCGCGTTCGGCGCGATGGTGTGGATTTTCCAGGACGGCCACCTGGGCGGGCTGGGCACGACACCGATCGGCACGCTGGTGGCCAACATGCCGGTGTTGTTGTTCTGCATCGCGTTCGGGTTGTCGATGGACTACGAGGTGTTCCTCGTCTCCCGCATTCAGGAATACTGGCTCGCGTCGTCGCGCACCCCCGCCGACAACGACGAGAGCGTCGCCCTCGGCATCGCCCGCACCGGCCGGGTCATCACCGCGGCGGCGTTGATCATGTCGATCTCGTTCGCCGGGTTGGTCGCCGCCAACGTCTCGTTCATGCGCATGTTCGGCCTCGGCCTCACGTTGGCGGTGCTGGTCGACGCCACCCTGGTGCGGATGGTTCTGGTGCCCGCGTTCATGCACGCGCTCGGCCGATGGAACTGGTGGGCCCCACCGCCCCTGGTTCGTCTGCACAAACGTCTGGGATTGCGCGACGGAACCCGTCCGCGGCAACCCGATGTCGGCGCAGACTTGAACAGCGAGCCCGCAGCTGCAGACAGGGTCCCCAAATGAGCCGAGGTTCCCACGCCGACAGGACGCGCAACTAGCGTCGCCCTGGTGCGCGCGGCGCACATCGAACCGACGATCGCGGTGACGACGATCGCCGCGGTGCTTGCATTTGCGTTCGGCCTCAACGCATCCCGGCTCGTGGTTGCGACCGCCGCCGTCTTCGCCGGGCAGCTCGTCATCGGCTGGTCGAACGATCTGATCGACGTCGGGCGCGACTCCGCCGTGCAGCGCAGAGACAAACCGCTCGTCACCGGCGACCTCACCCCCCAGATGGTGGCGGTCGCCCTCGGCTGCGCGACCGTCGCGGCGGTGGCACTGTCGGCCGCGCTCGGCTGGCGCAGCGCCCTGACCCATCTGGTGCTCCTGGTGGGCTCGGGCATCGCCTACAACCTCGGTCTGAAATCGACCGCGTTCTCGTGGCTGCCCTACACCATCGCGTTCGGCTCCCTGCCCGCGGTGTTGTCGCTCGCCGACAATCCGCCCGCCCTGCCCGCGCCGTGGATCATCGCAGCCAGCGCCGCTCTGGGCACCGCCGCGCACTTCCTCAACACCCTGCCCGACCTGGCCGACGACGCCGCCACCGGCGTCCGAGGCCTGCCGCACCGTCTGGGTGCTCGGTGGTCGAAGGCCTCCGCGACCGCGCTGCTGTTCGCGGCCACCGTGATCACGGTCCTCGGCGAGACCGGATCGCCGCAGGGATGGGCGTGGCTGGCGCTTCTCGGCGCGTGCGCGCTGGCGTTCGGCGTGCTCGCCGGGCACGGCCGGCTGCCGTTCCGCTGCGCCATCGCGGCCGCGGCATTGAACGTGACACTGCTGGTGACCATGGTTCGGCTGTGACCGGCCGGCGAATCTCTTTTGTTCGTTGAACCAACAGACGAGTCAACCCGTGACAAAGAACATGTCCACCATGAGCGTCATCGCAGGGGTGGATGGCGCGCTTCCGCGCTATCGCTACACCCAACAGGAAATCACCGAAGCGGTCCTCACACTGCCCGGGTTCGGTGATTTCGAGGACCTTGTCCGCCAATTGCATTCAAGTTCGAAGGTCAAGTTCCGCCACTTCGTGATGCCTCTCGAAAGGTATGCGTCGCCAAGCGACTTCGGCACCGCCAACGACACATTCATCGAAAACGCCGTCGAACTCGGGTGTCAGGCCCTGTCCGGGGCGCTCGAGGACGCGGGCCTCGAACCACAAGACGTCGACCTGATCATCACGACGACGGTCACCGGCCTGGCCGTGCCGTCCCTGGACGCCCGCATCGCCACCCGACTGGGACTGCGCCCTGACGTGCGTCGGGTGCCGATCTTCGGGCTCGGCTGCGTCGCGGGCGCCGCAGGCATCGCGCGCATGCACGACTACCTGCGCGGTGCGCCCGACGATGTCGCCGTGCTGGTGTCGGTGGAGCTCTGCTCGCTGACCTACCCCGGCGCGGAGCCGTCGTTGGCAAGCCTGGTCGGCAGTGCGCTTTTCGCCGACGGGGCCGCCGCGGTCGTCGCGGTCGGAGAAAGCCGGGCCGCGAGCATGGCTCCCCAGGGGCCTGCCGTGCTGGACTCCCGCAGCCGCATGTACCCGGATTCGTTGGGCACGATGGGCTGGCGCGTCAACTCTTCGGGATTCCACCTCGTCCTGGCGCCTGACCTGCCCGACCTCATCGAGCGCTACTTCGCCGACGACGTCACCAGGTTCCTCGCCGACCACGGCCTCACAATCGACGACATCGCCGCCTGGGTCAGCCATCCAGGCGGCCCCAAAGTCATCGAATCCATCACCAAGGCATTGGATCTGCCCGACGAAGCTTTGGAACTCGCGTGGCGTTCCCTGAGCGAAGTGGGCAACCTCTCGTCGTCGTCGGTGTTGCATGTACTTCGTGACACCCTCGACAAGCCGCCGGCCAGCGGCAGCCAGGGCCTGATGATGGCCATGGGTCCCGGATTCTGCGCGGAGCTCGTTCTGCTGCGCTGGCCCTGACTCCGGCCATGAACTGGTACGCGCTGCTGGTGGTCGTGGTGGCGCTCGAACGCGTCGCCGAACTGGTGGTGTCGCGTCGCAACCTCGCGTGGAGCCGTGCGCGCGGCGGCGTCGAGTTCGGTGCGCGCCACTACCCGGCGATGGTCGTGTTGCACACCGGTCTGCTCGCCGGCTGTGTGCTCGAGGTGCTCCTGCTGCACCGCCCGTTCGTGCCGGCGCTCGGCTGGACGATGTTCGCGCTCGTGCTGGCGTCACAGGCGCTGCGGTGGTGGTGCATCGCGACGCTGGGCCGCCAATGGAATACCCGCGTCGTCGTCGTGCCCGACGCGGCGCGCGTCGCGGCGGGACCGTACCGCTACGTCCCGCACCCGAACTACGTCGCCGTGGTTGTGGAAGGCTTCGCCTTGCCGCTGGTGCACAGCGCCTGGATCACCGCGGTGCTGTTCAGTGTGCTCAACGCCGCGCTGCTTCGGGTGCGTCTCGCCGTCGAGAACGACGCCCTGGCGAGGCTGAGATGATCGACCTGCTCGTGGCCGGTGGGGGTCCGGCGGGGCTGGCCACCGCGCTGTACGGCGCACGGGCCGGACTCGAGGTGGTGGTCGTCGAAAAGCGCTGCGGCGCAATTGATAAGGCGTGCGGCGAAGGGCTGATGCCGCACGCTGTGGACCAGCTGAAGCGGCTGGGCGTGGATCCGGGTGGCCGACCGTTTCGCGGCATCACCTACCTCGACGAGCGGAGCAGTGTCACGGCGCCTTTCCGGTCGGGTGCGGGCCGCGGTGTGCGCAGAACGGTGCTGCATTCGACGCTGCTGGACGAGGTGCAAGCGTCAGGGGTGAAAATCGAACACGGCGAGATCAGGCACGTGGATCAGGACGATGACTCGGTGCGCTGCAACGGATTTCGTGCGCGCTATCTCGCCGCTGCCGACGGGCTGCATTCGCCGATCCGGTCGTCGCTGGGGCTGGCAGTTACACCGGACCGGTTGCGCCGCTGGGGGATTCGCCGGCACTACACCATCGCGCCGTGGAGCGAGAACGTCGAAGTGTACTGGTCACGCGACGAGGAAGCCTATGTCACGCCGGTGTCGGAGGACTGCGTCGGCGTCGCGGTGCTCACCTCCCGGCGCGGCGGGTTCGACCAGCACCTGGCATCGTTTCCGGCGTTGGCTGAGCGGGTGCGCGATTGCGCGCATGGCCACGATCTCGCGGCGGGGCCGCTGCGGCAGAAAGTACGGAGCCGCACCGCCGGCCGAGTGCTCTTGGTCGGCGATGCAGCCGGCTACGTCGACGCGCTGACCGGCGAAGGTCTGGGTATCGCGTTCAGCGCGGCCAAGCTGCTCGTCGACTGCGTGGTGGCGGATCGGCCCGAGGACTACGAGCGGCAGTGGCGCCGGATGTCGCGCCGCTACCGGCTGCTGACCGCCGCGGCACTGCACGCCAGCGCCCACTCGACCGTGCGGTCGCGTGTGGTGCCCGCCGCGACGAGGTGGCCGCGTGCGTTCGCGGCGATCGTCAACCAATTGGCCAGATAGCGAAATCCGCGAATGGCGGCGCGGGGATCGACCAGGCCCGAGGGTCGCGAAACACTCGATGCGCGGGTTTGATTGGCTGGTGACATGTCCGACGTCGCGTCCCAACCCTCGAGACTCTCGAGTATCGCCGTTCTGACCAGCGGTGGAGACGCCGCCGGCATGAACGCAGCTGTGCGCGCGGTCAGCCGGAGCGCCGCGCGCCGCGGCATCGATGTCTATGCGGTTCACGAGGGCTACCACGGCCTGGTCACCGGTGGCGACCTCATCCGGCGCATGGATCCCGCTGAGACCGACGGCATTCTGCACCGGGGCGGCACGGTCATCGGTACCGCTCGGTCACGCGAGTTCAGAACACGCGAGGGCCGCCTGGCGGCTGCGCGCAACATGGTCGAGCGCGGTATCGACGCGCTCGTGGTCATCGGCGGCGACGGCAGTCTTGCCGGGGCCAATCAGTTCCGTCAGGAGTGGTCGGGGTTACTCGCCGAATTGGTTGATACCGGCGCCATCTCAGCGGAGATCGCGAAGGCGCACCCGTTCCTGCGTCTAACCGGTTTCGTCGGGTCGATCGACAACGACATGTCGGGCACCGACATGACGATTGGCGCCGACACCGCGTTGCACCGGATCGTCGAGGCGCTGGACGCTTTGCACAGCACCGCGGCCAGTCACCAGCGCACCTTTGTGGTCGAGGTGATGGGGCGCAACTGCGGCTATCTGGCCCTGATGTCCGCGCTGGCCACCGCCGCGAGTTGGGTTTTCATTCCCGAACAGCCGCCGGCTGAGGATTGGCCAGCGCAGATCTGCAGGCACATCAAAGCTGACCGGGAGATCGGGCGCAGGCACAGCGTGGTCGTCGTCGCCGAGGGCGCCCGAGACCGCGACGGGAACCGGATCACTTCCGAGCACGTCAGAGCGTTGCTCGAGGAGGGACTCGGCGAGGACGTCAGGATCACCGTGTTGGGTCACGTGCAACGTGGAGGCGCGCCAAGCGCTTTCGACCGTTATCTGGCCACGCATTTCGGATACCTGGCCGTCGAACGACTGATCGCCGACGAGGCGAACCGGCCCCCCGAGCTGATCGGGCTGCAGAACAACCGCGTGGTCACCTCGCCGCTGATGGACTGCGTGGCGCACACGCAGCAGGTGGCCGAGCGAATGAATTCCCGGGACTACGACGGCGCCCTCCGCTTGCGGGGCCGCCATTTCCGCGAGTCGTACCGGATCACGCAGACCATGCAGCAGGCGGCGCCGAGACCCGTCACCTCGGACCGTCACTTCCGGATCGCGGTTGTGCACGGCGGCGGACCGGCGCCGGGGATGAACGCCGCGGTGCGCGCTGCTGTCCGACTTGGCCTCAATCACGGCTACACGGTGCTTGCGATCAAGAACGGGTTCAAGGGACTGCGCAACGGTGACATCCAGGAGATGGACTGGATCGATGTCAGCGGCTGGGTATCCGAGGGAGGCGCCGAGATCGGCACCAATCGCTATGTGCCCGAACACCCCGCCGCCATCGCCGAAACCGCCGAACAGATTGCCGCACACCACATCGACGGGCTCCTCGTGGTCGGCGGATGGGCCGCCTACCGGGCCGCTCACGAGCTGCACCGGCACCGACGGCAATACCCCGCGCTCGACATCCCGATCGTGTGTGTTCCGTTGACCGTCAACAACGACCTGCCGGCAACCGAACTCAGCATCGGCGCCGACACCGCGCTGAACAGCATCGTCGTCGACGTCGACAAGATACGGCAGTCGGCGGTGGCCACGCGGCGGGTCTTCGTCGTCGAAGTGATGGGGCACGACTGCGGCTATCTCGCACTGATGGGCGGTTTGGCCACCGGGGCTGACCGCATCTACCTGCCAGAGGAGGGCATCACGCTGGACGGGCTCGCCGCCGATGTCAAGGCCCTCGCTGAGAGGTTCCGTGCCGGCAAGAGGGTCGGCGTGATCGTGCGCAGCGAAGGCTCCGATCGCGTCTACACCACCGGGGTGATCACCTCGTTGTTCCAAAAGGAAGGTGGGCAACTGTTCGATGCCCGGCAGGCCATCCTCGGTCACGTTCAGGAGGGCGGCAACCCGTCGCCGTTCGACCGAGTGCAGGCCACGATCCTGACCGCGCGCTGCATCGAGTTCCTTTCGGAGCAGCTCGAGTCCGGCGGGCGAGCCAGCGCGATGATCGGATTCCAGGGCGGCGAACTGCGATTCACCGACCTCACGCGCTACCCGGAGCTCGTCGAATCAGACGTTCAGCGACCTGTGGAACAGCACTGGATCAACGGGCGCGAGCTCGCCGTCGTCATGCGCGACTGACGCCAATCGCCGACTATCCAACAAGGGTGGCAGCAGGAGCCGAAAGGCGTTGGGGCACAGCCCAGTAGGACAGCCTGTTACTGCTGCTTGGCGAATGAACGGTATCCCTCAAGGGTGTTGACGCAGGCTTCGGCCGCCTCCGCGCCCTTCTTGACGAAGTGGGCGTGGAAGTAGTTGACGTGCTCGTCGTGCTCGTGGAAGTTGTGCGGGGTCAGCACGACCGAGAACACGGGTACGTCGGTGTCGAGCTGAACGCGCATCAACCCGTCGATGACTGCGCTGGCGACGAATTCATGACGGTAGATGCCGCCGTTGACCACCAGCGCCGACGCGACGATCGCGGCGTACCGCCCGCTGAGCGCCAGCCGCTTGGCCTTCAGCGGTATCTCGAAAGCGCCAGGCACTTCGAAGTACTCCAGCTGATCGGCGGAGTACCCCAGTTCGAGAATCCGCTTCGTAAAGCCTTCTCGGGCTTGATCGACGATGTTTCGGTGCCACGTGGCCTGTACGAACGCGATCTGTCCCGTTGGTTCAACCATGCTGCGAAAATAGCGCATCCGAGCAGGGCCGCAGACAGCGACGTCGGACTCCTCACCTGCTCGGTAGGATCGAAATCGCGATGCCTAAGCAGTCGGGTCGGAGCAATCACAAGCTGGCGGATGTCGACCAGTGCTTGTCGGCTTTGCGGGCAGGTCGGCCGGTCATCGTCGTCGATGACGAAAACCGCGAAAACGAGGGCGACGTCATCCTCGCCGCCGAAACCGCGAGCGCACAGTGGGTGGCGTGGACGGTCCGGCACTCCTCGGGCTTCATCTGCGCACCGATGACCAATGCGATCGCCGACCACCTCGACTTGCCGCTGATGGTCGAAGACAATCAGGACCCGCGCGGAACCGCTTACACGGTGACGGTCGATGCGGCCGACTGCAAAGGCACCGGGATCAGCGCCAGCGACCGCGCCCACACCCTTCGGGTGCTCGCCGATCCCGCGTCGACGCCTCGGCGCCTCACCCGGCCAGGCCATGTCCTGCCGCTTCGGGCCGCCGACGGCGGCACCCGCGAGCGGGCCGGCCACACCGAAGCCGCGGTCGACCTGATGCACCTCGCCGGGCTGCGGCCGGTCGCGGCCATCGCCGAGATCGTCGCCGACGACGGCGAGATGATGCGGCTGCCCGGCCTGCTCGAGCTGGGCGCGCGCGAATCGGTTCCCGTTCTGACGATCGAGCAGCTGGTGCGCCATCTCGAAAAGACCGGGACACGGCCGACATTGCGGTCGATCTAATAAGTAGGAACGACTAGGCGTCGGTCAGCTCGGCGACCGACGTCTCGACCAAGCGGCGCGCCGCCGCGGTGTCGGTGACGAGGACGTTGACCCATCCGCCCAGCAGCGCGCCGCGCAGCGCGGCGAGCTTGCGGACGCCGCCGGCGACGCCGATGCGTCGCGGAATTGCCATCAGCTGGTCCGGCGCGATGCCGATGACCCGCTCGTCGAGCTCGGATTCGACCAACACACCCGACGCGTCGAAGAACCGATAGCAGACGTCGCCCACCGCGCCCAGGCCGCGCAGCGTGTCTTGATCCTCTTCGGAGAAGACGTTGCCGCTCTGGCGCAGCAGCGGCGACGGCTCCAGCGCGCCGATCCCCACGATCGCGGTGGTGAGTTTCGACCACAGCTCGCTGACCCGCGCGATCACCGGGTCCGACATCAGGCTCTGCTTGGCCTCCGCGCTGCCGATCAGGCCCGGCGCCGGCACGAAGATCGGCGTTCCTCCTGTCGCCGACGCGATCGTGGTGAGCAGGCGATTGGCCTCGACCTGGACGCCGGGGTCGCCGACGCCGCCGACGAGTTGGACGACTTCGTTGGCCACCGGAGTGCTGGTCGGCCGCATCCGCGCGGCGGTGGCCAGCAGGTTGGCGCTCCACGACGAGATGCCGATGGACTCGTTGCCCAACAGCGTCGATTCGAGGTACGCCGCTGCGGCCGCGCCGAGATCGCCTGCGACGTCACGTTCCTCGGCGCTCATCGCGTCGACGACGACGGCCTCGGTCAGCCCGTACTGGCGCTGGAGTTCGTCCTCCAACTCGGTGTGCACACCGGCCGGAGAGGTCACCACGGTCTTGACGATGCCCGCGTCGACCGCT
This sequence comes from Mycolicibacterium agri, assembly GCF_002553505.1. Classification (GTDB taxonomy): domain Bacteria; phylum Actinomycetota; class Actinomycetes; order Mycobacteriales; family Mycobacteriaceae; genus Mycobacterium; species Mycobacterium agri. The sequence continues at coordinate 13,422 of NZ_PDCP01000027.1, forward strand.
CGCCGCAGCAGCCGCGAAACCCTGGCCTGGGTGATGTGAAGTTCGTCGGCGATCTGCGCCTGTTTGCGGCCGTCCTCGTGATACATCCGGGCGACCTTGACCATGAGCCGGGACTGTTCGTCGGTGGGGGGCCGACGTGAGCCGCGCCCTCCTTTGACCGTCATGCTCTCACCCCAGTCGGTTAGTCATGGTCGAGTGAATATGCGTCAGTGCTGAGAGTAACTGCCGTTTTCCGTCATGGTTGCGGTGTGTGCGAGCGTGATTGGCCAGCGTGTCCCCCCGTAGAGGTGGCAGGCGCTTCGGACGCGCCACGACTCCGGTTCACCGCGTTAGCCCAGACATCGCGCCGGGCCTGTCGTTCGTCGTCGTCGAGTTGCGGCAGCAGCGGGCGATCCTCGGTGCCGTTCACCGCGTCCTCGAGCGCAGTGAACGTCCACCACCCGACTTGCAGCCCCGCGAGGTAGGCCGCGCCGAGCGCGGACAGGTTCGGGGTGGTCGACACGTACACCGGCAGCCCGCTGATGTCGGCCTGCAGTTGCATCAGCGCGCGCGACCGGGTCATGCCGCCGTCGCAGGCCAACCCCTGCATCGGCCCGGCGGTGTCCCGGAACGCGGCGATGACGTCGTCGATCTGGAAAGCGATGGATTCCAGTGCCGCCCTTGCCAATTGCGGACGGCGCGTGCCCAGCGACAGGCCGCTGATCACCGGGGTGGCGTTGCGGTCCCACACCGGCGCGCCGAGGCCGCCGAAGGCGGGGACCATGACGACCCCGTCGCTGGTGGCGGTCTCGGCGTCATGCCAGAGCCGGTCGACGTCGACGTCGAGGACCTCGGAGAGCCAGGACATGGTGCGCCCGGTGGACCGGATGTTGGCTTCCAATGCATGGGTGACGCCGCCGACGTCCCAGGCGATCGTGGAGCACACGCCGCTGTCAGCGGTGTGATGCGGCCCGATGGCCATCACCGACGATCCGGTTCCATACGTGGCCTTGACGACGCCTGGACGCCACCCCGCGTGGGCGAACAACGCCGCGTGTGAGTCGGCCAGAACGGCCAGCACGGGCAAACCGTCGGGCAGCGGGTCGAGATCACGGATAGTGGGGAACGGCCCCGTCGACGCGACCACCCGCGGCAGTGCGCCCTCGGGGACGCCGAACATCTCCAGCAGGCTGGAATCCCAACTCGCGGTGTGAATGTTGAGCAGCTGGGTGCGTGACGCGTTGCCCGCCTCGGTGACCGGCTCGCCGCCGAACCGCGACAGCAGCCAGGCGTCGATGGTGCCGATCCGCCAGCGCCCCGAGCGTGCGCGGTCGCGCTGCGGATCGAACTCGTCGAGCAGCCAGCCGGCCTTCAGCGCCGAGAACATGGGGTCGAGCGGCAGGCCGGAGGTCGCGAAGATCTTCTCGGAAACACCCGCCCGTTCCAGCTCATCGGCGGCGGGCGCGGTGCGCTGGTCCTGCCAGCTGAGCACCGGGCCGATCGAAGCGCCGGTGTTCGTGTCCCACATCGTGACCGATTCACGTTGCACGCTCAACGCCACACCCACGACCGCGCGCGCGATGTCGTCGGTGACGCAATCCCGTACGGCGCGGCGGATGCTGGCCCAGATTTCGGCCGCGCTCTGCTCTACCCAGCCGGGGTGCGGATGGCTCTGGCCGACGGGGCAGCTGGCGGATCGGTACACCCCGCCGAGGCTGTCGACCAGCATCGCTTTGGTGGAGCTGGTGCCCTGGTCGATCGACAGGATGAAGCTGCTAGGAGATGCCATCTCGGAGTACCTCGCGGGCGGCCTTGGCAATTCCGTCGGCATTCAACCCGAAGTAGTCAAGGAGGAAGCCGGCGCTTCCGGTGGGTGCGAATTCACCAGGGATGCCGAGAATTCGCATTCGGCACGGCGCGTGCTCGACGACGTGTGACGCCACCGCGGCGCCGAGCCCACCGCTGATCGTCGCCTCCTCGACGGTGACGATGCCGGCCGTCTCCGTCGCAGCGGTGGTGACGGCATCGAAGTCGAGAGGTTCGACGAACGCCATGTTGAGCACGCGCGCGGAGATCCCTTCGGCGGCGAGTTGGTCGGCGGCCCAGCGGGCCCGCGACACCATCGTGCCAATGGCGATGATGGTGACGTCGGCGCCCTCGCGGACGACGTTGGCCTTGCCCGGTGTGAAGTCGTCGGACGGCTCGCTGACGGCAGGCACCTTGAACCGCGGAATGCGGATATAGCAGCCCTTGTCCTGGGTGGCGGCCCAGCGCAGCGCGGCCCGCGTCTGGGCCGGATCTGCGGGCACCACGACGGACAGGCCCGCGATGGCGCGCATCCAGGACAGGTCCTCGATGGAGTGGTGCGTCGGGCCGAGTTCGCCGTAGGCCATGCCCGGGCTCTGTCCACACAGGATGACCCGCTGCTGGCTGTAGGCCACGTCGGCCTTGACCTGCTCGGTGGCTCGGCCGGTCAAAAACGGGCCCGCGGCCGAGACGAACGGAATGAGCCCGGCGTTGGCGAGTCCGGCGCCGACACCGACCAGATCCTGTTCGGCGATGCCGACATTGATGAGCCGGTCGGGGAACTCCTCGCGGAACTTGACCAGGTTGCTCGACCCGACCGAGTCGTTGCACACGGCGACAACGCGGTCGTCCTCGCGGGCCAGCCGAGACAGTTCGTCAGCGAAATCGGCTCTGCAGTCGAAGACCGGGGCGTCGGTGGTCGGGGTGGCGGTCATCGCGAAAGCTCCTCGAGTGCGGCGTGAACTTGCTCGTCGCTGGGCACCTTGTGATGCCACTCGACGCGGTCTTCGATGAACGAGACGCCCTTGCCCTTGATCGTGTCGGCGACGATCGCCACCGGCTTGCCGGTTGTCGACGGCCCCAGCGCTTCGAGCAGCTGGCAGTAGTCGTGGCCGTCGATGCGCCGCGTCTCCCAACCGAAGCTCGCCCACTTCTCGTCGAGCGGTTCCAGGCCCTTGGTGTCTTCGGTGCGGGCGCCCTGCTGAAGACGGTTGCGGTCCACGATCGCCGTCAGCGACGACAGCCCGTAGTGCGCCGCGGTCATCGCGGCCTCCCAGTTACTGCCTTCCTGCAATTCGCCGTCGCCGATCACCACGATCGTGCGGTAGTTCAAGCCGCGCAGCTTGGCGCCGAGCGCGCAGCCCGTCGCGACCGGAAACCCGTGGCCCAGCGGGCCCGTGTTCGTCTCGACGCCGGGCACCTTGACCCGGTTGGGATGTCCGTTCAGGGGCGAGAGGTCCTGGGCGAAATCCGCAAGGGCGGACCGCGGGAAGAAGCCTGCCCGCGCCAGCACTGAGTACAGCGACGCCGCGCAATGCCCCTTGCTCAGGATGAAGCGGTCACGGTCCTCGGCTTTCGGGGCCAGCGGGTCGATGGACATGGCGCCCCAGTAGACCGCCACCAGAATGTCGGTCACCGACAAGTCGCCACCGATGTGCCCGAGCTGCGCGTGCTGAATGGTGGTGACGACGTCGCGCCTGATCTCTGCGGCGATGCCGGCGAGGGCGGGCGCAACCTGGGCGGGAGACATCGTCCGGTACGCGGCCCGAGCGTCGAGGTAGGACCTGGCCGCCTCCGCGTCGGGGGAAAGCCGCCCGGTCTGCTCACGCTCAGCGGTCTGAGTCATTGTTCGATTCCTTCCCGTCTCTCTGCTCCTCGTGACACTCGCTGGCCACGTGCACCAAGCGGCGGTAGTCGTCAGCGTCCTAACCTCGTCGTCTTCGCGAGCGACGGATGTGATTATTTATGCAGTAACGACTAAACACTCACCAGTGTTAAACGGGATCCATGTGATGTCAATAGGTCGGCCGGCGCGCCGCCCGACGGCCCGGGTGGGACCTGCTCCAGGGGAACCGGAAGGGTGGTGTGCGCCGGTACGCACGGGCTTCGACGAAGTTGTTGACATCACACGCGAGGTCTCGCAGACTCTATCCGAGTGTTCAGTCATTAGTGACTAGATATGCAGTGGTGGAAGGTAGGCAATGAGTTCTCCTGTCGCGTCGCCTCTCTATCGCGGTCACTTCGACGGCCGCAGGGTCGCTGTCACCGGCGCCGCGCGCGGCATCGGAAAGGCCATCGCCCGCGGTTTCGCCGAATCCGGCGCCGCCGTGTTCCTCCTCGACCGCGACGAGCACGTCGACAAGGCCGCGCAGTTGCTTCGGGATGAGGGGTTCGAGGCGCACGGTGCGCGCTGCGACGTCAGCGACGAGGGCGACGTGCAGTCGGCGTTTGCGGCCATTGGGGAGACGTGGGGCCGCCTCGACACATTGGTCAACAACGCCGGAATCATCACCATCAACGAACTCGAGAACACGTCGGTGTCCGACTTCAAGCGGGTGCTCGATGTCAACACGACGGCGATGTTCATCGCGATCCGTGAGGCGCTTCCCCTGCTGCGCGCCGCAGGCGGGGGCAGTGTGCTCAACGCCGCCAGCGGTCAGGCCCGGCAGGGCTTCGTCTACACACCTTCCTATGCCGCAAGCAAATTCGGCGTCGTCGGGCTCACCCAGTCGTTGGCGAAGGAGCTCGCCAAGGACAACATCAGGGTCAACGCGTACTGTCCCGGGATCGTGGCGACCGAGATGTGGGAGTACAACGACCGCGAATGGGGCAAGCGGCTGGGCGATTACGAGCCCGGCCAGCTGATCGCCGAATGGATCGACGCCATTCCGCTCAAGCGCGCCGCCAGCGAAAGCGACGTGACCAACTTGGTGCTCTTCTTGGCCTCGCAGGCGGCGGAGTACATCACGGGGCAGGCCGTCAACATCGACGGCGGCATGTTCATGAGCTGACTCGACCGCTACGCATTACCCCCCAGCAAGGAGTGAACATGGCAACGGCAGCCGCGCCTCCAAAGACGAGTGTCGATGCGCCTCAACGAATCCGTGAACTCAAGAACCGAACGTTCGCCGGCTCCGGCGGGGCGTTCATCGGTCTGGTGCTGCTGATCGTCGCCATGTCAATCGCGGCGCCGAACTTCCTGAGCGCCCGCAACTTCACCAACATCATGGACCAGGTCACCGTGCTGGGCATCCTGGCGCTCGGGGCGACCTTCGTGATCATCATCGGCGGCATCGACCTGTCCGTCGGCTCGGTGCTGGCGCTGTCCGGCATGGTGATGGGTTGGCTGTCGCATCAGGGCGGCATTCCGCTGCCGGTGGCGATGCTCGTCGCGGTCTTGGTCGGGGCGCTCTGCGGGCTGATCAACGGCATCGGGGTCACGGTGTTTCGGCTGCCCCCGTTCATCGCGACCCTGGCGATGATGTCGGTGGCGCGCGGCCTTGCCAACCTCATCACCGACGGCCAGCAGATCGTCGGCTACCCCGAGTGGTTCTACAAGCTCTCCACCGCAAGGTATTTCGGGATCATCAGTGTCACGGTGGCCACGCTGATCCTTCTCTACATCGCCGGCTGGGTGTTTCTGCGTTACCGCCGATCGGGTCGCGCACTGTATGCCATCGGCGGTGGACATGAAGTCGCGCGGCTGGCCGGCATCAATGTGCGCGGCACCACCACCGTCGTCTACATGGTCGCGGGGCTGATGGCGGGTATCGGCGCCATCGTGTTGTCGTCACGCCTTGACGCTTCGGCGCCCAGTGCGGCGACGGGCTACGAACTCGATGTCATCGCCGCGGTCGTCATCGGCGGTGCCAGCCTGATGGGCGGCATCGGCCGAGTCACCGGCACCATCATCGGTGTACTGATCATCGGGGTGTTGCGCAATGGTCTGAACCTGCTGGGTGTTTCGCCGTTCATCCAGCAGATCGTTATTGGTGTGGTCATCGCCGTCGCGGTGGCTGCAGACGTGCTCCGGAGGAGGAACCGATGATCACTAAAATTCGCCGCGCCCTGTGCCTTTCGGCCGTGCTGGCGCTACTGATTGCACTTGCCGGATGTAGCCAGAAGGACGACCAACCCACGATCGGGTTGGCGGTGGCCAATCAGCAGGCCGACTTCTTCAATATGATCCGGCAATCGGTCGAGGCCGCCGGTGAGAAGGAAGGCATGCGCATCATCGTCGCCGACGCCAAGGGCGACGGGGATACGCAGGTGAGCCAGATCCAGAACTTCATCACCCAAGGTGTCGACGCCATCATCTACATCCCCGCGGGCGCGACGGCGGCGACGATTCCGGTGCGTGACGCGAAAGCGGCCGGCATACCGATCGTTACAGTCGACCGCAATCCAGACGGTGCTCCCGGCGACACGTTCATCGCCACCGACAGCGTCGCCGCGGCACGCGAGCTCGGCGAGCACGTCATCGATATCACTAAGGGACGCGGCGCAATTGGTGTCATTCAGGGCCAGCTCGGTACGACGCCGGAGATCGCCCGCGATCAAGGCTTCCGCGAGGCGTTGAGCAAGGCGCCGGACCTGCGCATCGTGGCCCAGCAGGCATCTCAGCAATGGGCGCAGTCCGAGGGCTTCGACATCGCCACCGACATGCTGCAGGCCCACCCCGAGATCACCCTGCTGTTCGGCCGGGCCGATGCGTTGGCGCTGGGCGCGGCGGCCGCCGCGCGAGCACAGAATCGTCACGACATCACCGTCGTCGGCTTCGACGGTGACATCGCCGGTCTGCAGGGGGTCAAGGACGGCGGGCTGGCCGCCACCGTCACTCAGCAGACCTACAAGATGGGCGGCCTTGCCGTCGAGTCCGTGAAGAAGCTTCTTGCCGGCGAATCACTGCCCGCCGAGCAGCTGCAGCCGGGTGTGCTGACGACCAAGGAGAACGTGGCGCCGTTCCTCGAAAACCATCCGTGACCAACACAGTTCGGACAGGAGAACGACGTGGTCGCACAGGATGAATCGGCCTTCATCGCCAAGGGGATAACGAAGCGCTATCCGGGGACGGTCGCTCTCGAGGATGTCGACCTGCGCGTCGACGCCGGTGAGGTGGTGGCGCTGCTCGGTGAGAACGGTGCAGGCAAGTCCACACTTGCAGGCATCATCGCCGGGCTGACAGAGCCCACCGAAGGTCAAATGACCTGGTGCGGCCAGCGTTACGCGCCCGCCAACCCCGGAGAGGCCATCGCGGCGGGCATCGGCATGATCCACCAGGAACTGCGTCTGCTGCCCGAACTCACGGTCGCCGAGAACGTGATGGTGGGACGCTGGCCGACGCGCCGCGGCATGGTCTCGCAGGCCGCGATGGCGCGCGAAGCCAAGACGCACCTCGACCGTCTCGGCTTCCGCGGGCGGATGGATCAGCTCGTCGGTGAGCTCAGCGTGGCCGGCCAGCAGCAGGTGGAGATCGCGAAAGCGTTGGCGCTGCAGGCGCGTCTGCTCATCCTCGATGAGCCCACAGCGGCGCTGGGCACCGACGAGACCGACGCCCTGTTCGAAACCGTCCGTGGATTGCGCGCGGACGGGGTGTCGTTCATCTATGTCAGCCACCGGCTGGCCGAAATCGCCCAGATCGCCGACCGCATCGTGGTCCTGCGGGACGGCCACAAGATCAGCGAGCACGCCAGCGGTCAGGTGCCCGCCGCTCAACTCGTCAAGGAGATGGTCGGGCGGTCGGTCGACCGACTGTTCCCGGAAATGGCGCCGCCGACCGACAAAGTCGTGTTGTCGGTGCGGGGGCTGACGTCGAGCACCGGGGCGTTCGCCGACATCGACCTCGATGTGCACGCCGGCGAAGTCGTGGGCATCGCCGGGATCGTCGGCGCCGGGCGCACCGAAGTGGTTCGGGCGATCGCCGGTGCTGACCCGCGCGCGGCCGGGACCGTGACGGTCGACGGCAAGGAGCTCAAACCTGGCCTGCGCCATGCGATCAACGCCGGAATCGTGCTAGTGCCCGAGGACCGCAAGCAGCAGGGCGTCATCGTCACCGAGACCATCGAGGACAACATCGCGCTGGCCAATCTCGACACGTTGCAGCAGCGGGGTTGGGTGGTGCCGCGCGGGGTGCGGGCGCTGGCCAGCGATGTGGTGACCCGGCTCGGCGTGAAAGGGCGCCCCGACGCGCCGGTGCAGTCGCTGTCCGGCGGCAACCAGCAGAAGGTCGTGCTCGGCAAGTGGCTGCAGCGCAACCCCAAGGTCGTGATCCTCGACGAACCGACACGCGGCATCGACGTCGGCGCTCGTTCGGCCATCTACGAACTGATCGCCGACCTGGCCAAGGCGGGCACCGCGGTGGTTGTGGTCAGCTCCGATCTGGACGAGATACTGGGCCTGTCTCACCGGGTGGTGGTGTTGGCGCGAGGCCGCGCGCAAGGGCAGTTGGCAGGAGCGGAACTCACCGCTCACGACGTGATGGAGCTCGCGACGCAATGACGACCACTATGCCGTCTATCCTGTCCATACCGAACGGCCTGTTCGATCTGAGTGGGCGCGTTGCGCTGATCACCGGCGCCGCAAGCGGAATCGGCCAAGCCATTGCCGTTGCCGTGGCGGCGCAGGGTGCGGACGTCGCCGCCGTCGACCTCCCGTCTGCGGATCCGCAAGCGACGCTGGACGCCATCGGAAAGTGCGGGCGGCGCGCGGTTTTCGTCGGCGCGGATGTCACATCACCCGACCAGATGCAGGCAGCCGTGGCGCAGACCGAACGGGAACTCGGTCCGCTCACGCTGGCCGTCAACGCGGCAGGCATCGCCAACGCGTGCCCGGCCGAGTCGATGCCGCTGGAGCAGTGGCAACGGGTCTACGACGTCGACGTGACCGGCGTGTTCGTCAGCTGCCAGGCCGAAGCCGCCGCGATGCTGAACCATGGCCGCGGTTCGATCGTCAACATCTCGTCGATGTCGGGCACGATCGTCAATCGCGGTCTGCTGCAATGCCATTACAACAGCGCCAAGGCGGCGGTCACCCATCTGTCGCGGTCCCTGGCGATGGAATGGGCGCGACGCGGCATCCGCGTCAACGCGCTGAGCCCCGGCTACACGGCCACGCCGATGAACCTGCGCCCCGAGATGGCCGACCGCATGAACGAGTACGCCGAGGAAACTCCCGTCGGCCGGATCGCCGACCCGGCCGAGATGGGCGGGCCCGCGGTCTTTTTGCTCTCCGATGCCGCCAGCTTCGTCACCGGTATCGACCTGTTGGCCGACGGCGGCTTCTGCGCCCAGTAGATCTCCCGCGCGATTCCGCCCCGGCAGCGCGCATCAGCGAAGGACCCGCAATGAAACCACAGTGGAAACCAGTCGAAATCATCGTGCCGGAGGGTTTGTCGCCGCGGCAGGTGCTGGACAGCATTCATGCGCAGATCCGCATCAACGCGACCGAGGCCGGTGAGTTCGTCCAACGAATACACGTGGGCGCGGGAGAGCCCTACTCCGAAGGATTTTCGAAGTGGACCGCGAGCTATCTGCCCGGGCCGCCGGCGGCGTTCCCGCAGGATTGAGGCTCATCTTCGACCCGACGAAGAAGAGTCGGTCAAGAGCTCGTCAAACCTTGCGACGAACGTGAAGCCTCTGCGATTTTTGGCCTGATTCTTCGCAAAATCTTCACGTTGGGCGGGTGGAAGGAGCGGACGTGCCTACGACAGCGACTCGTCCAACTCGCCGAGCGAGGCGATCAGCGCGCTGTTGGCCGAGTAGTCGACGGGACAGGCGATGACGCTGACCGTGTCGTCGTCGAGGGCTTGGCGCAATGTCGGCAGTAGCTCGTCGGCGGCCGTGATTCGATAGCCCTTCGCGCCGAAACTCTCGGCGTAGGCAACGAAATCGGGGTTGTTGAACCGGGTTTCGACGTTGTGGCCGATTTCGAGATCCATCTTCCAGCTGATCAGCCCGTAGGCGTTGTCGTCCCAGATGAGGATCACCATGGGCGTCCTGACCCGCAGGGCCGTCTCGATCTCCTGCGAGTTCATCATGAACGCGCCGTCGCCGGTGGCGACCAGAACCTTCGCCGACGGCCGCGCGATCTTGGCCGCGATCGCTCCCGGCACCGTCCACGCCATCGTCGACAGGCCGTTGGATATCAGGCACGTGTTCGGCTCGTACGTGGGGTAGAGCCTGGCCATCCACATCTTCAGGGCGCCGGTGTCGACGAGAGCGATATCGCTGCGCCCCAGCGCGGCTCGGGTGTCGGCGACGATGCAGGCCGGTGCGAGCGGGAATCTGTCGTCGGCGCGGCCACGCTCCAGCTCACCGGCGAGCAGTTCGCGGATCTTCTCGTGCCCCGACGACGGCGGGTGTTCGCGCGTCACCTGCGTCGCCAGCGCATCGAGGGTGCGGCCGATATCGCCCTGCAGCCCGACCGCGACGTCGTAGTGCAGGTCGACTTCGGCGGGGAAGCGGTGGATGTGGATGATCTTCGTGTCGCCGCGCGGATTGATGCGGATCGGGTCGAACTCCTGCAGTTCGTATCCGGTGGCGACGATCACGTCGGCGCGGTCGAAGCCGAAGTTCACGTAGTCGTGGCGCATGAACCCGACAGCGCCCAGCGCGAGCGGATGGTCGTCGGGCATCACGCCCTTGCCGTGAAACGTTGTCGCCACTGGGATTTGAAGCGACTCGGCGAAGCGGCGCACCGCGTCTGCCGCGCCGCCGCGCGCCGCGCCGTGACCTGCCAGCATCACGGGATTGCGTGCCGTGCGCAGGATTTCGACCGCACGCTCGATCTGGCCCGCGGAAGGGTCGTCGGGCCGCGGGACGTTGACCGGCAGCGGGCTGCACTCCGCGGGAGCGGGGGCCTCCTCGACGTCCTCGGGCACGGCCAGATACACCGCGCCGGGGCGCTCGGTCTGGGCGAGCTTGAACGCCTTTCGCACCATCTCCGGAACGGCGCCCGGTGACGGGACGAGCGCCGACCACTTCGTCGCCGGGGCGAACATCGAGACCAGATCGACGCTCTGGTGCGACTCCTTGTAGATGCGCCCGATCCCGACCTGCGCCGAAATGGCCAGCACCGGAGTCGAATTCGTGGTCGCATCGGCGACTCCGAGCAGGAGGTTGATCGCCCCCGGGCCCAGCGTCGCCGAGCACACGCCTGCCTGCCCCGTCAGGCGCCCGTACACCTCGGCCATGAACGCGGCGCCCTGCTCGTGGCGGGTCAACACGTATTCGATCGATGAGTTCGCCAGCGCCTCGACGAAGCGGATGTTCTCTTCGCCGGGGATGCCGAAGACATGCGTGACGCCCTCGTTCTCCAGACATTCGACGATCAGTTCGGCGGTCGAGCGAGTCGTTTCGTCCACGACCGCGAGCCTACTTACAGCAGTTGGGGTCCAGCACCGTGCACAGCGCGCCGAGCGCGTCCCGGTGCGGCCGGTGATAGACGCTCATGCCGCGGCGCTCCGACACCACGAGCCCGGCACGGCGGAGCTGGCTGAGGTGGTGGCTGACGGTCGACTCGGTCAGGCCAAGGGTCGCCGCCAGCTCGCCGCTGTTCTGCTCACCCGAGGTGAACAGGTACGACATGATCTTCACGCGGGCCGGGTCGGCCAGCGCTTTCAGCCGCAGCGCCACATGCAGGGCGTCCTCGTCGGATATCGGTCCGGCCGCCACCGGCGCGCAGCACACCGGGGCGGACATGTCGACCATCGGCAGCGTCTTGGGCACGCCATCGATCATGCCGAGGATATTGACATAAGTCAAAAAGGTGGAGCATGATGGCTGTGTAGTTCGATATAAGTCGAAAACCTAGGAAGGTGTGCCATGTCCCGTGTGCAGCTCGCCCTGAACGTCGACAACCTCGAGGAGGCCGTGGCGTTCTACTCAAAGTTGTTCAACACCGAGCCCGCCAAGCTCAAAGAGGGCTACGCCAACTTCGCGGTCGCCGACCCTGCGCTGAAGCTGGTCCTGATCGAGAACCCCGGGCAGGGCGGCACCCTCAACCACCTGGGCGTCGAGGTCGAATCAAGCGACAGCGTGCACGCCGAGATCGCCCGGCTCGCGGGTGAAGGGCTGTTCACCGACGAGGAGATCGGCACCACGTGTTGCTTCGCCACCCAGGACAAGGTCTGGGTCACCGGACCGGCGGGGGAGAAGTGGGAGGTCTACACCGTGTTGGCCGACTCGGAAACATTCGGTGCCAGCCCTCGAAGCTCAGCGGGCGAGGACACCAAGCGTCAGGTCTGCTGCGGAGGTGCGACGTCCGCTTAGCGGTCCAGGTCCCATTGGCCGTAATCGGCTGCCAGGATGTCGTTTTCGTCGACGTGGCTGCCGCCGAGGCTGATGCCCGGGTCGGAGGCGGTGACGATCACGCGTTGGTACAGCACCGCCGCCGGCGCGCGCACGCCGTCTGACCACGCCCTGGTCTGCCACGCCCACCGGTAGCCCGGCGTGGTGGACTGCCCGATGACGCCGTCGGCGATGGCCCACTTGCACACGCCCGCGTGCCCGTAGACGCCGGTGCGTTCGACGCCGAGCACCGAGTTGATACCGCGAAGCCAGTTGACCGCAACGCTTTTCCACGTCGACTGGTCGATGTCCTCGTCGATGCTGAAGAAGATCGGCGCGGTGTCCGGTCCACCGGCAGCGGCATGCAGGCGCGAGGCGGTTTGCGCATCGGCGACGCCGCCGTCATAGCCGCGGGTGAAGTCCGACGGCGTCGGCCAGCCGGGCTTGCCGTACTGATAGCAGCTGACCACCTGAAGGCCCAGTGCGCGCAACGCGTCCGCGTACTTTCGGGTGACCGGTTTGAAATCGAAGGTGGCGCCCGGCCGTAATTCCGATACGTACACCAACGCGCCGGTGTAGCCGGCTGCGGCGATCTGATCGGCAGGGACCTGCAGCTCGGTGAAATCGATCAGCTTGCCGTTGGCCGCTGCTGCCCGTGGTGGGTCGAACGTCGACACGGCCAACCCGATCAGGGGTGCGGCCAGCGCGCCTTTGATGATCGCGCGCCTGGTGACGCGTCCGCTTGGGAACGAGCCCAGTGACCTACTCGGGTCCGACGACACGGCACTCCGTCGCACACGACGCGATCGTCTCCGGCGAGGGTTGCAAGTGCGGTTGCGGGGCGGGCGGCGGCGCGGGCGGCGCGACCGGGATGGTCGACAGTTGCGGCGCGGCCGGGGTGGTCGACAGTTGCGGCGCAGCAGGAGTGCCCAGGTGCGGCCGGCCCGTGGACAGGGGCGAAACCGTAGGAGTCCGCGGTGTCGCGTCGCTGTCCCCAGGCGTCTCCTCGTCCTCCTGGGGTGTCGCGAGTTTGGCGGCGACGAATGTTGCCGCCTGATCGACCATCCCCGTCTCCTTGTACTGCGTGTGCGCGTTCCAGTCGCGCCCGCTCGAGCACACGAAGTCCTCGGGCACGCACAGATCGATGGTCTTGTCCGCATACAACGGGCCGACGACGATGTCCGGCTGGTTGATCACCCGCATGAACCGCTCGTTGGGGGTGCCGAACAGCGCGACGGCCGCGACGTGTTCGGCCACATCGGCCGGCATGGGATTGGGGACACCCTCGGGCACGCCGTCGGGTATGACGTCGGCCGTGACGAAGCCCGCCACGGCAGCACCCTGCGAGAACCCGCCCAGCACGATGCGGGTGTCCGGGCAGGCCGCCGCGACCGATTCGACCTTCGCGCTGGCGTCTCTGATGCCGTCAACGGCTCGGGGAAAGTCGGTGGTGGCCGGGTAGTTGACGGGATAGACCTCCATCGACTTGTCGCCGATGCGCGAGCGCAGCGCTTCGACGAACGCCTCGCCCGTCGGACCCAAACCGGGCGCCTCGGCGGTGCCGCGCGCGAAAACGACTTCCACGTCAGGGCATGGCTCCGCCGACGCCGACGGCGCGGCGGCCAGCGTCAATCCCGCTGCCGTCGCTGCGATCGTGATCGCGATGTGGCCTGCCCTCACGGCGCCATGCTGACATACCGGCAACAAACCGGCATTTCGAAAATCCAATTGTTTATGAACGTCACATGAATCGCTTATTTTCACAGTTGGGCGGTTTTTCGCCGTCGATCACGAAATAGCCTGACACGCTGGGCGTTTAACGTCTGCCACGAGTTAACCGTGCCAGATCCCCGCTAGACCATATCCTTACTCGTCATCCAGCGCATCAGGAACCAGCCCACGAACACCGGCAGCCAGCACGTCAACACCCGGTACAGCAGCACCGACGGCACGGCTACCCCGGCGGGCACCCCGAACGCGGCCAGACCACCGATCAACGCCGCCTCGACCGCGCCGACACCGCCGGGCGTGGGTGCAGCCGACGCCAACGTGCCGCCGATCATCGTCACCACCGTCACCGTGATGAACGAAGCGTCGCCGCCGAACGCCGAGATGCACGCCCACAGCGCCAACGCACCGCCGAGAGTCGTTGCCGCACAACCGAGAACGATGAGAACGAGGCGGCGCGGTTCGGTCGCGAGCTCACGCAGGTCGCGCAACACCTCTGAGATGCGCGGCCCCAGTGTCGCCACCAGCCACTTGCGCAGCCTGGGCACGACGACGAACGCCGCGAGGACCACCAGCAATATCCCGGCGACCGCGTACAAGATCGTGGCCGACGGAACGAACTTCGACAGGTCCGCAGAGGCACCGGCGAAGGCGCTGAACAGAATCAGCAGGCCGATGTGGGTGACCACCTGCACCGACTGCTGCAGCGCCACCGCCGTTGCGGCGCGCAACGCACCGAGTCCGCCCTTCTGCAGGAACCGCGCGCTCAACGCCAGACCGCCGACGCCTGCGGGTGTCGTGGTGGCGGCGAAGGTGTTTGCCACCTGCATGATCGTGAGATTGCGGAAGCTGACCAGCCCGTCGGCGCACGCCCACAGCGCGGCCGCGGCGCCGGTGTACTTCAACGCCGACACGGCAAGGCCCAGTAGCGCCCACCACCAGTTCGCCGTCCGCAGTTCGGCGAAGAACGTCGGCACGGTGCTGATGAACGGCAACGCCACATAGACCAACGCGACGATCAGCACCATCTGCAGAATCTGGTTGCGGTTGAACCGGGTGACGGTTTCGGTCTCGATCTCGTCGGCCCCGGTCTGCAGTTTCACCTCGTCGCGCACCTCGGCCAGCGTCGCCTTGGTTGCGCCGCATTCATCCCGAATGCGTTTGGGGACAGCAGCTTTGGTGAGTCTCCGCGATGCCGTCAACACCGTCGCCTTGCCGAATACGCCCATCGCAGCACGCACCGCGGTCGGCGCGTCGTACAGCGCGCTCGTGGTCACCAGCAGCTGGGCGATGTCGGATTGCAGTTGCGCGTCGGTGGCTCCGTACTCGGCGTGGTCGAAGCCGCCGAACAGCGCTGCGCCGTCGTCGACGGTGATCTTCTTGGCGCGCAGGTCGCCGTGCGAGATGTACTGGTCGTGCAGCACACGCAGCGCTCCCCAGATGCGGGCCACCAGCATCATCTCCGCGGCGTCTTCGAGCGGCGTGCCGCGCGCAGGCGTGTGCGCGAACATCGTCCAGCCGCGGTCGAGCGATGTGACGGCCAGCGGCGTGGTGTTGGCGACCCCCAGATCGCCGATGGCGATCGCCATCAGCGCACGATGCTCCACCACGCGGCGCATCGACGCGTGCAACGGCGCCGTTTCGCCGCCGCGCAGCGTGGCCTTGCGCCACAGCTGACGCAGCGCACCGCCGCTGCGCTGATTCGGGCTGTACAACTCGAGCTCGATGGACTTGCCGTCGCCGTCGCAGTCGGCCGACAGCAGCAGTGACCCGCGGCCGGCCAGCCGGATCACGGTCAAACCGGTGATCGTGCAGCCCCGCCGCTGCATCGCCCGGACGGCGCCCTCGAGCGGCACCTCCAGCGCGGGCGTGCCGACGACCAGGATGACCAGGGCGCCGACGAACCAGCCCACGGCCAACCCCAGCAGCGACCGGGCCGGCACCACGGTGCTGACCACCAGGTGGATCGGCACGAAGGCCAGCAGCAGCGCCCACCACCAGCGCCGCCACCGGGCGGGCAGCCACGGCCCCGACACCGTCAGCATCGCCGCCAGCATCGCGATCCAGCGCGGGTCATCGAGGAACTGCGACAGGAAGGTCTTGGGCTGGTCGGCGACGTCGAAGTGCCACCGCGGCGCGGCGACGCCGTCGGGACGCACCGACAGCGCGAGCACGGCGACGATGCCCGCCGCGGCGTAGGCGCCGAGCAGCTTCCAGTTCCGCCCGACGATCAGCCCGACGAGGATGGCGAACGGCAGCACCACGATCGCGATGCCGTAGGCCAGATAGACCAGGTTGGACTGGGTGGGGGTGAGCACGCCGACGACGTCGGAGATGGATCGCTCCAGCGCGACCCAGTCATAGCGGGTGAGCAGCGAAGTGGTGATGACGATCGCGAGGAACGCCGTCGCAAGGACGAGCCGCAGGATATCGCTGGTGCGCCGGGTCAGCGGTTGCAGCAAGCTGCCCGTAACGGTGACTTCCCGCCCGTCGACTCGCACGCGACTAGTTAACCGGACACGCTCGCCGGGACACGACATTGCGCACGGCGGGTAGGCGGGCGGCTAAGCGGCGGGGAAACTGCCAATCGCGAATTTTTGCTTTCGGCGTTAAATACGCTCGGTTGATGCCGGAAACGGCGTACGCCTCGTGCGGCGACCTGAGCCTGGCTTATCAGGTCTTCGGCGACGGGCCGATCGAGCTGGTTTTCGTCGGACCGATGATCACCCATGTCGAGCTGTTCTGGACCCTGCCCGACTTCAAGGCCTTCTTCGACCAGCTCGCCACCTACTGCCGGATCGTGATCTTCGACAAGGCAGGCGTGGGACTGTCGGACCCGATTCCGCGGATTCGCACCTTGGACGATCGCGCGGCCGAGATCGAGGCGGTCATGGATGCCGTCGGCTTCACCAAGGCCGTCGTCTTCGGGATGAGCGAGGGCGGACCCGCGTCGTTGGTGTTCACCGCGAAACGGCCGCAGCGGGCGAGGGCGTTGATTCTGTACGGGTCCTTTCCGTGGTTTACCGCGGAATGGGAAGACCTGGACCGTGAGCCATCCGTGGTGCATGCCCGGCTCTGTTCGATGGCCCGCGAGAACGAGGGCGACGAGAAGTACATGCCGTCGATGGAACAGATCGCCTGCCTCGTCGAGATGGCTCGAACGGCCACACGGTCGTGGGGCAGCGGCGAGACGGTGCGGATTCTGTTTCCGGGCGCGGGATCGGTCCGGCAGCGGGCGATGTTGGAGCGCATGTGCGCCAGCCCCGGAATGGTGCGCGCGACGATGCAATCGGTGTTGAGCCTCGACGTGCGGCCGATCCTGCCGACGATCACCGCGCCGACGCTGGTCATCCATGCCCGCGGTGACCTGATACCGGTGCAGTTGGGTCGTTACCTCGCCGACCACATACCCGGCGCGCGGTTCCTCGAAGTCGAGGGCCGCGAACACGGGCCGTGGGCCACCGAACCCGATCGGATTCTGAGCGAGATCGAGGAGTTTCTCACCGGGGGACACCTGGCGCCGCCCCAGTCGCACCGGGCCCTGCGGACCGTGTTGTTCACCGACATCGTGGCGTCGACGGCGCATGCCGCGGCGGCGGGCGACGAGCGGTGGCGCGCCACGCTGCAACGCTTCCGCGAGATGACCGCCGAAGCGGCCGAACCGTTTGACGGCACCGTCGTGAAGAACACCGGCGATGGTCATCTGCTGACGTTTGACGGGCCCACCCAAGCGATCCGATGTGCCGAGGCGTTGTGCGCAGAAGCGGAGGCGCTGAGCATCAAGATCCGAGCGGCGATCCACACCGGTGAATGCGAACTCATGGACGCCGACATCGGCGGGCTTGCCGTCCACATCGCAGCGCGGATCCTGGGCCACTCGGGTCCGGGGGAGATTGTCGTCTCGCGCACCGTGCGCGACCTCGTCGTCGGGTCGGGGATCGCGTTCGACGACCGCGGCAGTGTCGAGTTGCGCGGCGTTCCTGGCACGTGGGATCTGCTCGCGGTCAGCCGCAACGGCGTGCCGACGGGTTCAGCCGAAGCGAGGCTGGTGTCTACACCGACGCCGGGACCTCGTGCCGGCATGCGCAGGTCCGACAGGGCCATGGCGGCGGTCGTCCGACATACCCCCTGGATACTTCGCGGGGTGGCGCGTCTGGCGCCCACAGCGGACCGCAACAGCATTCGCGCATAAGGCGTTTCGGGCGGGTCTCCGACAGGTCTTCAAAAGCCAAGCGGCCGTATAATTCTGACTTTGCCGTCAATTTCTGCAGAGCGTTAATTACAGCTCCGAATTCGGGCGTGTCGCTTTTTGACACCCGGTACCTTGGCAAACATCGACGGCAAGGCAGTGCGCATTCTTGGCGCTGAAGGGTTCCCCACTGGACTGGCCGACGATCAGTTCCGAAGGCTGATCGAAGGCAGTCCCGATGCAATCTGCGTGCATCAACACGGCCGCCTGCTGTATGTCAACGACGCCGGCGTGCGCCTGATGCGCGCCCAGTCCAGCGACGATCTCGTGGGCCGTCTCCTCACCGATTTCGTCGCACGTGAATCACTGACCCCGATGGAGGCAGGCCTCGCGGAGTTGCGCGAGGTCGGCGACTGCTCGCCGCGGTACCCGGCGCAGATGATCCGCTTGGACGGTACGCGGCTCGAGGTCGAGGTCGTCATCGTCAAGACGCTGTGGTGCGGCGAGATCGCCTACCAGGTCATCACCCGCGACGTCAGCTCGCGGTACGCCGCAGAGACCGTCCTGCGATATCAGGCGGCATTGATCAACCACGTCAGCGACGCCATCATTGCGACCACCGCGACCGGACTGGTCACCAGCTGGAATCCCGCCGCCGAGGCGATCTACGGATGGTCGGTCGACGAGGCCTACGGCCGCCCGATCAGCGAACTGGTGGGCGGAGCGGCGGACCCGGTCGCGATCGTCGCCTCCGGCGGCATTGTGCACAGCACCCACCGCGCGGCCGACGGCACACCGCTCGACGTCCGGGTTTCGGCCGCGGTGATGGCCGACGGCTTCGTGTTCGTCTGCTGCGACATGACCGCCCTGCACCGCGCCGAACAGCACTTCGAAGCTGTCGTCGGGTCGATGGCCGAAGGCGTCATCGTCACCGACAAGGCCGGCTGCATCAAGTCGATCAACCCCGCCGCCGTGCAGATCATCGGCGGCGGGCTCGAGCACCTCGGCGGCAACTTCTTCGAGATCACCAGCCGCTTCCGGTTCTACGACGTCGACGGCGTGAACATCCCGCCCCTGCAACGGCCCGCGATGGCCGTGCTGCGCACCGGTGTGCCGTTCTACAACCAGCTCTACGGATTCGACCGCCCGGACGGGCAGCGTGTCTGGTTGCTGTCCAGCGCCCGCCTGCTCGCTCCCGCCCTACCCGGCCAGTCGGACATGTTGCTGTCGTTCGCCGACGTCACCGACCAGCGCAAGACCGCCGACAAAGTGCTGTTCTACGCCACCCATGACGCGCTCACCGAGCTGCCGAATCGGGTGTCGGTGCTGCGCAGGCTCAAGAAGGCGCTCGCCGCACCCGATGACGCCGACAAGCTGCGCGCGGTGCTGTTCATCGACATCGACGACCTCAAGTCGATCAACGACACCCTCGGCCACACCGCGGGCGACGAACTGCTGCGGGCTGCGGCGGCGTGCCTGCGGCGCGTGGTGGACCCCGACGACGTGGCCGGCCGCCTCGGCGGCGACGAGTTCGTCGTGCTCGTCTTCCGCGACGCCAGCCGCGAGCAACTCGACGAGATGATCGAGCGGCTGCGCCGCGAACTGCAGACCCCCGTTGCCGTCGGCGGCACCACCACGGCGATCGCGGCTAGCATCGGTGTCATCGAAGTGCGCCGCGACGAAAAGCGAAGCGCCGACGAGATTTTGCGCGACGCCGACCTCGCGATGTATGAGGCCAAACGCGCGCGCCGCACCGTCGACGGCTGACGGGTCAGTCCTGCTGCAGCCTGCCGTCGATGCGCCGCCACAGGTGTTCGGGGTTGCCGTCGGCAATCGCGCTGGGCAGCAACGACTTCGGCGCGTTCTGATAGCAGACCGGCCGCAGGAAGCGCTCGATGGCACGCGCACCGACCGATGTGGTGCGCGAATCCGACGTGGCGGGCGAGGGGCCGCCGTGCACCATCGCGTGGCAGACCTCGACGCCCGTCGGCCAGCCGTCGAAGATGATCCGGCCAGCCTTCAACTCCAGCAGCGGCAGCAGTTGCCGTGCCTCGTCGTAGTCGGATTCGTCGGCATGGATCGACGCGGTGAGTTGGCCCTCGATGTTGTCGGCGACGGCGCGCATCTCGGCCGTATTGGTGCACCGCACCACGAGGCTGGAGGAGCCGAAGACCTCGCTCTGCAGCGCCTCCGACTTGAGAAAGTGGTCGACGTCGGTGGCGAACAACGCTGCGCGGCAGGTTGTTTCGCTGTCGCTCTCCTTGCCGCGCACGATCAGCTCAGCGTCCGCCTCGAACTTCTTGACGCCCTCGGCGTACGCATGCGCGATGGCGGGGGTGAGCATCGGGGTGGCGTCGGTCTGTGCGATCGCGTCGCGCGCGGCGGCGATGAACGACTCGAGGCCAGGCCCGTCGACAGCGATCACCAGACCAGGGTTGGTGCAGAACTGTCCCGAGCCGAGCGTCAGCGAGTTGACGAATGCGCGGCCCAGATCGGCGCCGCGGCTTTCCAGCGCTCCGTCGAGCAGGAACACCGGGTTGATCGAACTCATCTCGGCGTAGACCGGTATCGGCTCCGGCCGGCTCGCCGCCGCGGCGACGAGAGCCCTTCCGCCGGAACGTGATCCGGTGAACCCGACGGCCTTGATGCGCGGGTCGGTCACCAGCGTCACCCCGAGGTCCGGCCCGTAGCCGTACAGCAGCGAGAACGTGCCTGCGGGCAGATCCGCGGCGGCCACGGCGTCGGCGATCGCCCTGCCGACGAGTTCCGAAGTGCCGGGGTGGGCGTCGTGCGCCTTGACGACGACGGGGCACCCGGCGGCCAGCGCCGATGCGGTGTCACCGCCTGCCACCGAGAACGCCAACGGGAAGTTGCTGGCGCCGAACACCGCGACGGGTCCCACCGGGATAGAGCGCTGCCGAATGTCCGGCCGCGGCAGCGGTTTTCGATCGGGCAGCGCCGGGTCGATGCGGGCGCCGTTCCAGCTGCCCTCCCGCAGCACGTCGGCGAACAGCCGCAGCTGACCGGTGGTGCGGGCGACTTCGCCGGTGAGCCGGGCCTGCGGAAGGCCGCTCTCGGCGACGGCGCGGGCGGCGATCGCGTCCGTTGCGGCGTCGATGTTGTCGGCGATCGCTTCGAGGAAGCGGGCACGCTGTTCGGACGTGGTGGCGCGATAGTCGGCGAACGCGGCGGCCGCGGCGGCGCAGGCCGCGTCGACATGCGAGGCGTCGCCGTACGGGTAGGCCGGTTCGAGTTCGTGTCCCGCGGTGGGGTCGAAGGCGCGGATCTCTTTGCCGGACCCGCGAACGAGTTCACCGGCGATCAGCATCTGTCCCGTCAGTTGGGCATCGCGCATGGTGGCGGTCATAGCGTCCTTAATAGGTGGTCGAGTTTCGGCGGTATGGGCTCAACCGTAGGCCTGGCCCCGGCGTAGATGTCCAGTGCAGAATTCTTCGCGTGAATAGGCCCCCGACAGGGCTCGGCTGTAGTCTCTGACCTGGATGACAGGCAGAGGGGGTAAGCGAATGGACCTGGTGCTCGGTCTGTCGGTGACCTCGACAGCCGTCCGCTGGGTGCTCGTCGAAGGCTGGACCGGCGACGGCGACGCCGTCGACCGTGGCGCGCTCGACATCGACGACGTCGAGTCCTTCGACGCAGAAGCCCTGCTGACAGTGTTGCTGGACGCCAACGAGACGGTTCTCGAGAACGGCCTGCACGCGGTCGGCGTGACGTGGACCACCGACGGCGACATCGTCGCGGGCGCGATCCTCGCCGCGCTCGAGGCCCGCGGGGTGCAGAACGTCGTCTCCGTCTCGGAGGTCGAGGCCGCCGAGGCGCTGGCAGGCGGCATCGCCGCGCTCGCGGGCTACCAGGACGTCGCGGTCTGCGTCTTCGAGCCCGACGCCACCCTCGTCGCGGTGGTGGGCCCCGACGGTGTCACCGTCGACCGCCAGGAGCTGCCCGCCGACGGCAACATCGAACTGGCCAGCAGCGTGATCGCGCTGGATCTCAACGACCGCCAGCTGGACGCCGTCTTCGTCGTCGGCTCGACGGATCTGGAGCCGGTCATTTCGTCGATGGACCCGGTCGCGGCCGCGCCGGTGATCTCGTCGGCCGAAGCCGACATGGCGATGACGCGCGGGGCCGCGGTGGCCGCGGCTCTTGCGGTGAACGCGCTTACCGCTCCGCCGAGATCGCTGTTCAAGCTGCCCGCGATGTCGACCACCCGGGTACTGACGTCGGTGGTGGCCGCTGCGGCGGTGACACTGGTCGTGTCGCTGTCGGTGGCGCTGGGCATGCGCGCCACCCCTGGTGCGCAGACCGAGCAGACGAAGAACGCCAGCGCCACCGGCGAGCAGGCCGGCCCGACGCCTGGGCCGTCGGAGGTGAAGGCCGCGCTGGCCGCGCCGAAACTGGAGCCGCGCGAGGCTGCCCCTGCGCCGAAGCCCGAGGCGGCCGCGCCGAAGCCCGAGGCGGCCGCGCCGAAGCCCGCGCCGGCAGCCCCGCCGCCCGCACCAGAGCCCGCGGCTCCGCCCGTCGCGCAGACGATGGCCGCCGCCCCGCCCGCACCGGCAGCGGTGCCCGAGGTCGAGCCGCCCGCGGCGGTGCCGCCCGCACCGGAATACGTGCCGCCCGCGCCTGTGTACACGCCGCCGGCTCCGGCGTACTCACCGCCGGCTCCGGCGTACTCACCGCCTGCGCCCGCCTACGCTCCGCCCGTGCAACCGCAGGTGCCCGCGGTGCAGCCGCAGGTGCCCGCCGTGCAGCCGCAGCCGCGCCTGCGCGACAAGATCATCGAGCGGATCCCGATCATCAACCGCTTCCACGAGCCGAAGTACGAGTATCCGAACCCGTAACGGTTCGTCAGCGGCGTTCGAAGTGCTGATAGTCCTTCGGCGTGCGCCAGTCGCCGCCCCAGCGCCAGCCGCGATCGGTGAACGCCAGCACGGCGGGATCACCGGCATGCAGCATGCCCGGGTCGGTGCGGGCACGGTCTAGAAACGGCCCGGCGTTCTTCGGCTCGATGTTGCCGCGGCTGTCGATGTACGGATTGATCAGCGGGTTGATGTCGATGGCCCTGCCGTAGGCGTGCAGCGACCAGCCGCGCCCCGACGGCAGTGGGCGGCAGTTGAACGCCGAGGTGTTGTTGTCCTCCATCGACAGTTCGTCGAGGGCGTCAGGGTAGTGCTCGACCGTGCGCATCTTTTCGATCGGATAGCGCAGCCGGTACAGCTGCTCGAACACCGCGATGACGTCGGCGACGAGATCCTGGTGCACGATCAGCTCGCCGCGGTGGGTCTGCCCGTCGAAGCCGACGTGGTCCAGCGAAACCCGACGCAGCAGCTCCGGGCCGACGGGGCAACCCGGCCGCCAGCTGGCGCCGAGTTCGGCGGCGGTGACCGGCCGCACGGTCGCTGCGGCGGGTGTGGGCGTCGTTGGGGTGGGCCGCGTCGTCGGCTTGGCGGTGGACGCGGTCGTCGGCGGTGTGGTTCTCGTCGATGTGGTTCTCGTCGATGTGGTTGTCGTCGGGACGGTCGTCGTCGATGTCGTCGTCGGCGCAGGCGGAGAAGGGGCGCCGCATTGCGTCAGGAAGGCCCCCACGAAGATCAGCGCCACCGGTGTGGCGAATCGGCGAAAAACCCTGATATCGCAACGATAACCGCCTCTGCGGCGGGGGCATCCGGGGTATACAGACGTATGGCCGTCTCCCTTCGCGCCAGTGTGAAGCGGGCTGTGCTGGCGCTGGCGTCGGCGTTGATGTTGGTCGTCGCGTGTGCCAATGACGTCGAATCGAGCGGTCAGCCGAACGACGGCGCCGAAGACGTCGCGACCGGCCTCGCGGTGCCGTGGGGCATCGCGTTCCTGGGCGACGGCAGCGCGTTGATCGCCGAACGCGACAGCGGATCGGTCAAGCGGTTGGTATCCGGCGAAGTGACCGACGCGGGCAGCGTGGCCGGTGTCGCACCTCGCGGCGAGGGCGGGCTGCTGGGCCTTGCGACGGCGGGCGACACCGTGTTCGCCTACCTCACCACCGGGCAGGACAACCGCGTCGTGAGGATGCGGTTCGACGGCAACACGCTGACCGGGCAGACGCCGATCTTCACCGGCATTCCCGCGGGCAGTCGCCACGACGGCGGGCGCATCGCGTTCGGACCTGACGGCAAGCTCTACGTCGCCACCGGCGAAACGGGCAATCCCGGTCTGTCGCAAGACAAGTCGTCGCTGGGCGGCAAGCTGCTGCGGATCAACCCCGACGGGTCCATACCGTCGGACAACCCCGATCCGTCGTCGCCGATCTGGTCGTACGGGCATCGCAACATCCAGGGTCTGGCGTGGGACTCAGCGGGCCGGTTGTGGGCGACCGAATACGGCGCGAACCGGGTCGACGAGCTCAACCTTATCCAGCCCGGCGGCAACTACGGCTGGCCGACCGCTGAGGGCAGGTCCGACGAGCCCGGCCTGATCAATCCGGCCGTCGAATGGGCCACCGGTGAAGCGTCGCCGTCCGGGCTGGCGTACTACGGCGGGTCATTGTGGGTGGCCTGCCTGCGCGGCCAGCGGCTCTACCGCATCCCCGTCGGCGGCGACGGGGCATTGGGCGAACCCGTCGCATTGTTCGCCGGACAGTACGGGCGCTTGCGCACGGTCGAGCCCGCACCCGACGGCACGCTGTGGTTCTCCACCAGCAACCGCGACGGCCGCGGCTCCCCGCGCCCCGGCGACGACCGCATCCTGCGCCTGGCGCCCTAGCAGCCGCTTGCCGTGAAACTGTATTCCCGCAGGGCCCTACTCGACATTTTGCTGCGGGAACGCAGTTTCGCGGCGGGGGATTAGCGGCGGGGGATTAGAGGTCGCTGGGGTCGTCGGGGACGTCGACGGCGTGCTCGGCGAGCGCCTCGAGCGGCACGATCTCGAGCGTGCGTTCATGCGTCGACGCCATCACCACCGGCGCGGCCCGACCATCCTGATAGGCCTTCAGCCAGTTCGCGGCGGTCACACACCAACGATCGCCGGGCACCAGGCCGGGGAAGCGGTACTCCGGCCGCGGGGTCGACAGGTCGTTGCCGATGAACACCTGGTGCTCCAGAAACTCGGCCGTCATCACCGCGCAGATCGTGTGCAGACCGATGTCCTCGACGCCGGACGAGCAGCAGCCGTCGCGGTAGAACCCGGTCATCGGATCGGTGCCGCACGGCTCCAGCGGTGTACCCAGCACGTTGCGTTCGACCACCGACTCAGTATCACCCGGTCGATCGATAGTGTCGTCGCCATGCCGTCCGTCACACCCGTCGAGGGCCAGCCGAACCTGATCATCGGCGCCTACGATCTCGCCGACTTGGGCTATGCGGCCCAGGAGTACTTCGTCTCGGGCACGGCGTCGTCGTACGCGGGCGAAGGCGCACAGGCGGACTACACCACCCGCGTCGTGGCGCTGACGCCGATCGATGTCGAGAAGTTCAACGGCACCGCGATGGTGGAGTGGCTCAACGTCAGCGGCGGCGTCGACGCGCCCGCGGTCTGGTTGATGGCCCACCGTGAAATCGTGCGCGAGGGCTACGCCTACGTCTGCGTGTCGGCCCAGCAGGTCGGCGTCCAGGGCGGTATGAGCCTCGTCGGCGACTTCTCGTTGAAAACCCAGAACCCGCAGCGGTATTCGCAGCTGCATCACCCCGGCGACGCCTACTCGTACGACATGTTCAGCCAGGTCGGCGCGCTGGTCCGCGACGGCGACGAGGTGCTCGGCAGGCTGAAGCCGAAATACGTTGTCGCGGTCGGCGAATCGCAGTCGGCAATGTATCTGACCACCTACATCAATTCGGTGGATCGCCTGGCCAACGTCTTCGACGGGTTCCTTGTGCACTCGCGGTTCGGCGGGTCGGCGCCGCTGGACGGCACCAACACGCTCGAGGCGATGGCGGGCGGTTTGAAGGATCCCGCGCCGTTCCGCGACGACCTGCGGGTGCCCGTGATGAGTGTCATCACCGAGACCGACGTCGTCGGCGCGATCCTGCCGGGCTACTACGTCGCTCGGCAGCAGGACACCGAGCACCTGCGGACGTGGGAGATCGCGGGCACCTCACACGCCGACGCCTACACGATCGCGGTCGGGTTCATCGACAGCGGCGCGACACCGATGGAGCAGATCGCCGCCGCCTACACGCCGACCGACACATTGATGGGTCAGCAACTCGACCACTGCATCAACTTCGCGCCGCAACACCACTACGTGCTGCAGGCGGCGCTGAACGGGTTGCACGAGTGGGTGCGCACCGGCACGCCGCCGCCGAGCGCGCCGCGGTTGGAGGTCGGCGACGAGGATCCGCCGCCGCTGGTCCGCGACGAGCATGGCATCGCCGAAGGAGGCCTGCGGACGCCCTGGGTCGACGTGCCGGTCGCCGTCACCTCCGGCGAGGTCGGCGACGCGACCGAGCAACCGATCGCGCTGCTCTTCGGCACGGGTGAGCGGTTCGACGAGCACACCCGCGATGAGTTGTATCCCGGCGGCAAGAACGAGTATCTGGCCCGCTTCACCGACTCTTTGGACGCGACGATCCGGGCGGGCTACCTGTTGCGGGCCGACCGCGACGAGATCCTGGCGCTCGCGGCGGCCACCTACTAACCACTTCCGCGAGCGTGAAGCATGTGCGAGAAATCGGCACGAAAATCGCAGAGGTTTCACGCTGGGCGGCAAGGAGTGGGCGCCCCGACGGCAACGCGGCTATGAGCGCGGCTACGACCGCGGCGTCAGTCTGACCGCGGCCACGCCTTCGCGCCGCGCCGCCTCGGTGAACTCCTCGACGGTGGGGATGCGGCCGTCACGGAACTTCAGCCCCATCAGGCGCTGTGCCTCCTTGACGCCGTACGACTCGGCCGCGCGGTGGCACACGTGCGCGACGGCGGTGGGGTCGCGGATCAGCTCGCCGCGCATGGTGGTGGTCCGCCCGTCGAGAAGCACCTCGGCGTCGGCGCCGTCGCGGAAGTTGGCTTTCCAGCCCGCGGCGGCGATCGCGTAGAGATCGCCGTCAATGCGGTGTGCGGTGACGGGGATCGAGTAGCGCCGTCCGCTCTTGCGGCCGGTGAAGTTCAACACCATGAGCTGCTTGCGAGCTCTACCGGCAAGCGGTGTTCGCAGAAGCCGGCGCACGAGCGGGTTTACCGCATGCAGAACGGCTTCCGGTGGATGCGAGATGGTCACTGCGGGCGACTGTTCTGCCATGCCAGTACCGTAGAACCTATTGGGGCCCTTGGGGCCCCCATTCGCGTCGCGTTCTGTCGGGGGAACAGGCGTCCGCATCCAGGTCAACTGGCTGCCGGATGAGTAAAACGGGCGTCGATGCGGGAACAACAGGTTGGAGCCGCACGTCGGGCCGGCGGCGGTGGTTCGCGACGTGCGAAGGGACGGAAAGGAATACGAATGGCCTCCCCGCAGGGCGGTTCACGACTGGGCACTCGATTCGGCCCGTATGAGCTGCATTCTCTGATCGGTGTCGGGGGAATGGGCGAGGTGTATCGCGCGTACGACACCGTCAAGGAGCGGATGGTCGCCGTCAAACTGCTACGCGCCGAGATGGCCGCGGACAAGAGCTATCAGGAGCGCTTCCGCCGCGAGTCCAGGGTCGCGGCTCGACTGCAGGAACCGCATGTCATCCCGGTGCACGACTTCGGCGAGATCGACGGCACCCTGTTCATCGACATGCGCCTCGTCGAGGGCCACAGCCTGAAGGACGAACTGCGAAACAACGGGCCGCTGGAGCCGAAGCGGGCGGTGAACATCATCTCCCAGGTGGCGTCGGCGCTCGACGCCGCGCACGCCGACGGCCTGGTGCACCGCGACATCAAGCCGGAGAACGTGCTGCTGACGCCCGACGACTTCGCCTATCTCGTCGACTTCGGCATCGCCCACGCCGGCGGCGACGCCAGCGTGACGTCGACGGGTCTGATCATCGGCTCGGCCGCCTACATGGCCGCGGAACGGTTTGCCGGCGGGAAGGTCGGGCCTGCCGCCGACATCTACTCGTTGGCGTGTCTGCTGTACGAATGCCTCACGGGCCGGGCGCCTTTCGAAACCGGCGGCGATTTGCGGCAGCTGATGAGCGCGCACATGTTCTCGCCGCCGCCGCGGCCCAGCATCATGCGCAGGGGCATCAACCGCGCGTTCGACGAAGTGATCGCGAAAGGCATGGCCAAGACGCCGGGGGACCGGTACGCGACCGCGGGCGAGCTGGCCAAGGCGGCGAGGGCGGCCGCGGAGGGCGCCGCGCTGCCGCCAGCGCCGCCGCCGCCCGCGCTGAATCCGCCGAACACAGCGCCGACGAATCCGCAGAGCACGCGGCCGTTCACAGCGCTCTACGAGAACCCGGCAGGCACGGGATACACGCCGTACCCGCCGGCCGCCTACGCGCAGAGCCCGCAGGCCCCGCAGACACCTCAGCCGCCGCCGCCACCGCCGGGCAAGAAGCGGTTCAACACCACGCAGGTGGTCCTCGGCGCCGCGGTTATCGTGCTGTTCGCGGCCGCTGTCGTGCTGGCCTCGATGCTGGTGTTCAGTGACCGCGACGGCGCCTCAGAGCCGCAGACCAGGCTGGCGGCCCCGCCGTCGCCGAGCACCACGACGGTGACGACGACGGCCCCGACGACGACCGCGGCCACCACAACAGCCACATCGACGCCGACCACCACGCCCACGACCACCCCGACCACGCCGACCACAACGCCCACCACGGCGACCACGCCTGCGCCCGGCTTCGCGAACATGACGGGCGTGGACAGCCAGGGCTTCGTCGGGCACACCACACGCTGCGATCCCGGTTCCAAACTGGTGTCGGCCATCCAGACGTCGCAGTCGATGGCGGTGGTGTGCGAGACGTCGCCGGGGAACTACCAGTACCGCGGCGAACGGTTGCGCGACGGCGCCAACATCCAACTCGACAACGCCAGGCCGAACGGAAGCGGGTTCGACGCCGTCAACCCGGCCGACGGCGCCCGCTACGAGGTGCGCCCGGACCGGCTGCGGATCCTCAGCGGCAGCGGTGTCGACTCCGATGAGCCTGCGCTGCAATACGGCTCGCAGTAGCGATAGGAAGGTCTTTCGATGGAACACAACGATCCGCCGGCCAAGCCCGAAGACGCCACCAAGGTGACCGAGGAGCAGCGCGAGATCCAGGACGAGCTCGACCACCAGAACGACGACCCCGACGCGCCTGGCGGTCACCAGACCCGCGAGCAGGTCGCCGACGAGACGTAGCCGCCGATGACGTCGAGCGAGCGGCCGGTGCCGCCGTCGACGATGACGCTGCTGGGGTTGATCCAGCACGCCGCCGAAGTGGAACGCAACTGGTTCCGCCGCGTGCTGGCCGGTGAGGACGCGCCGCCGCGCAGATCTGGCAAGACGAAATCGACCGCGCCCGCGCCAACTGCGCGACGCGGCAGCTGGACGACACCAGCCCGTTTGCGGCCGGCGCGGTGAGTTTGCGCTGGATCTATGCGCACATGATCGGCGAGTATGCGCGCCATTGCGGACATGCGGATTTGATTCGCGAGCGTATCGACGGTGTGACCGGCGTCTGAGCGGAGTTGCCTGCGGTGTTCTGTTGTGCGCACGCACGGACAACCCCGGCAAACGTGGTGTAGCTTCAAGCGACATATCAAAGTGGGTTCGCCTGCCCAGGAGTAAACGCGTTGGATGCGACACCATTCGGGCACTATCGGCTTCAGGAGCTGATCGGCCGGGGCGGAATGGGCGAGGTCTACAAGGCCTACGACACCAACACCGACCGCGTCGTCGCACTGAAGGTACTGCCGTCGCACCTGGCCAAGGACGAGGTCTTCCAGAAGCGGTTCCGGCGCGAGTCGCAGGCCGCCGCAGGCCTGAACGAACCGCATGTGGTGCCGATCCACGGCTTCGGAGAATTCGACGACAAGCTCTACCTGGACATGCGGCTGATCGAGGGTCGCAACCTCGGCTCGATCATCAGCGACGGCGGCAGGCTGAAGCCGTCGCTTGCGGTGTCGATCATCGAACAGGTCGCGGCCGCGTTGGACGCCGCGCATGAGCAGGGGCTGATCCACCGCGACGTCAAGCCGTCGAACATCCTGATCACCGACCACGACTTCGCCTACCTGATCGATTTCGGGCTGGCCCGCACGGCCGGTCAGCAGGGTCTGACGACCGCGGGCAGCACGCTGGGCACGATGGCGTACATGTCGCCCGAGCGCTTCGAGGGCGGCGAGATCGACCCGCGTTCGGATGTCTACGCGCTGACGTGCGTGCTTTATGAATGCCTGACGGGTTCGCGGCCCTATCCGGTGGACAGCCTCGAGCAGCAGATCGCCCGCCACATCAACGCGCCGCCGCCGAAGCCGTCGGCCACCGACCCGAAGCTGGCCGCGTTCGACGATGTCATCGCCAAGGGCATGGCGAAGAAGCCGGCCAAGCGCTATCAGACCGCGGGCGAACTCGCGGCCGCGGCGCGGCAGGCGCTCAGCGTGCCGGTGCGGACGACGGGCGGCGGATCGGGCCGCCACTCCGCGGGGCGGGCAAAGCGCGGTGGACTGTCGGCGCGGGCGGTGGCGCTGGCGGGCGCTGCGGTGCTGGTGATCGCGGCGCTGGCGGTCGCGGGGTGGCAGCTTTGGGGTGTACGAAGCGAAAGCGGATCCACCTCGCCGACGTCGGCGGTCGCGGAAGGTCCGGAGGGGATGGTTCCCGAGATCGCGGCGACGCTGCCCGCCGACATCAAGGGGTCCGGCCGGTTGACGATCGGCGTCAACGTGCCGTACGCCCCCAACGAGTTCAAGAACTCCGGCGGCGACATCGTCGGCTTCGACGTCGACCTGATGAACGCGCTGGCAAAGACGTTGGGCCTCATCCCGGAATACCGCGAGTTCGTGTTCGAGGACATCATCCCAACGGTGCAGCGCGGCGAGTTGAACGTCGGGATGTCGTCATTCACCGACACTTTCGAGCGTCAGGAACGCGTCGACTTCGTGACGTACTTCTCGGCGGGCACGCTGTGGGCGCAGCGCGCCGGATCCGGTGTCGACCCGAACGCCGCGTGCGGGCTGCGGGTCGGGATGACACCGGGCACGACGCACGAGACCGTCGAGATTCCCGCCAAGAGCGACCAGTGCGTGGCGGCGGGCCTGCCGCCGGTGCAGGCGGTGGTCTATCCGCGTCAGGACGAGCTGACCACGGCCTTGATCAACGGCGAGATCGACGCGATTTCGGCGGATTCGCCGGTGACCGGGTTCGCGATCAAGGGCAGCGGCGGCGCCTTGGAGCCGGCAGGCGAGGTGTTCGACACCGCGCCGTACGGCTGGCCGGTGGCCAAGGGCTCCAGGCTGGCGGAATCGTTGCGGCTGGCGTTGGAGCACGTCATGTCGACCGGCGAGTACGCGGCCATCGCGACCAAGTGGGGCGTCGATGCGGGGATGATCGACAAGCCGGTGATCAACGGCGCGGTCAGCTAGTTCACCAGTCCAGTGTCGGCTTGCGGTCGGTGAGCTTCTGCAGGACCCATTGGTTGAGCGAAACGGCTTGCTCGTTGGCTTCCATCACCAGCCGGGCGTGCAGGTTGCGCGACATGCGGACCATGAAACGACCGCTGAAGTTCCTCTCGGACAACGGTTTCGGTGGTTCGAGGCCGAAGACCTCTTCGCGTTCTTGGAGGTAGGCGACGACGGCGGCCTCGGCGCGGGCGAGGGCCTCCTGCGCGGTCGGAGCCGTCGCGAAGAGTCCGTCGATCTCCAGGCACCGGGCGAAATATTGGACGCTGTCCTCCGACCACTCCACGCGGTAGGTGTAGTGGGTGTCCACGCCCCGACGCTACCGTGCGGGAAAGCGTGCTCCCGACACGAGTTTCGGGCGCTTTCGTCACTCCAGTCACAAAATCGGAACCGATAGTGCCCGTCGAATTGTGGCACCAGATGCGGTACCACAAACGCGCCTGCTCGGTAAGTTGACCATGTGGTCGATGCCCCGCTGAGCTACCTCTGGCTGGCCGTCCTGTTCGTCACCACGCGCATCCAGCGGTCGGCCGGGCGGCACGGCGGCAAGCGGATTCAGCGCGCGCATTCCACCAACCTGCGCCGTCTGCGCTCCGAGCCGTCGCGGGTGCTCGCGGCGATCCTGTTCTGGCTCGACGACCCGAGATGGTGGCCCTACGTGCCGATGTTCGTCGGCGTCGTCGCGCCGGCCGAACGCCGATTGGGTTCGTGGCGTTGGCTTTTCGTCGGCATCGCGGCGCACGTCATCGGGACCCTTGTTGGGCAGAGCTTTCTGCGGCTGCTGATCCACCGCGGCAGGGCGCCTCAGCGCTTGGTGAACGCACGCGACGTCGGCGCCAGCTACTTCATGCTCGGCGTGGCAGGCGCGTTGTCCGGCTACGTGGTTCGGCCGTGGCGGCGACGGTGCCAAGTCGCGGCGCTCGGCGCGCTGAGCGTCAACGCCATCGCGCGGCCGACCTTCACCGAGGTCGGCCATCTGACGGCCTTTCTCGTCGGGCTCGCAGCCGTTCCCCTTGCACCCGACCGCGAACGTCTGCCCTATCCGCGCGGGAGGGGACGCTGATGTGCCGCAGCCCAACCAACGCAGTTCACTCCTGGACTGCCTTGACCAGAGCGACATACTTCGTCATGTTCGAAGGGTCGCGCGTCGCCTCCCGCACCGCCCGCGCGATGACCCACGCGCGGGCGCGGTCCTCGTCGAACCCAGCCGCGTCGACCAGCGCGAAAAACCGCCGCTGCACACCGAAACGAACGCTTCGGCCCGTGCCGAGCTCATCCCAGCGGTGCCACAGCATGGGCGCGATCTCGTAGGCCGGATCACCGTTCACCGCACGGGGCGCAATCGCCAACCACCGCGACCGCTCACCGGCGAGCACCTTGCCGTAGTGCAGATTCCCGTGCAGCACATGCGAATCCGGCACCGACGACAACTCCCGGCACAGCGCGACAGCCTGCTCGACCAGCCGATGCGGCACAGGCGCGCTGCGCGGCAGCGCCGACAACTCGTCGGCCCACTGCACCAGCAGCCCGGAAAGCGACGGCAACTGCGGCATGGCAGGCACATGCAGCGCCCGATACAGCTCGACGACCGCCGCGCACGCGTCGACGTCGGACAACGACTCCAGAGACGACGGCCCCGCCCGCTCCAACAACAGCGCGCGCCGGTGCGGGTCGGCCCGCAACAGCCGCACCGCACCCGAGCCGCCCCACCGCCTCAGCACCAGATGCTCGTGCTCGGAGTGGCCCACCTTCGCCACCGCCGGCGATCCGTCCGCCGTCCGCACCGGCACGACAACAGCGTGGGAGCCGCGGACGGCCGAACCGTCCAACCGCAGATCCCACTCGTCGACCAGTTCGCCGACCAACCGATCAACCAAAGTCACGTCAACAGCGCGTCGCACATCACCGGTAAGTCTCGCACCCGCACACCGCTTGCGTGATAGACGGCGTTCACCACAGCCGCCGCGGACCCGACGATGCCGATCTCGCCCGCTCCGCGCGAACCCATCGGATTCGAGTACGGGTCGACGTCGTCCAACCAGATCGCGTCGATCTCGGGGATGTCCGCATGCGAGCTGATGTGGTACGTGGCCAGGTCCTGCGTCACCACGTGCCCGAAGCGGTGATCGCGAAAACCCTCCTCGTGCAACGCCATCGACAGCCCCATTGTCATGCCGCCGATGAACTGCGAGCGCACCGTCGTCGGATTGATCACCCGGCCCACCGAGAACACGCCCAGCATCCGCGACACATGGATCTCGCCGGTGTGGGTGCTGACCCGCGCCTCGACGAAATGCGCGCCGAACGAGTACATCGCGCGCTCCTTGGCCTCCGGATTCTCCGGCGCATCGGCAACGCTGACGGCGCCCACCTCGGGATTCGAGCCGTGCGAGCGCCGAAATTCCCGCGCCGCAGCCACAATCGCGCGGCCCCACGAGCTGATGCCCGACGAACCGCCCTCCACCGACGCCGTGGGCAACGCGCTGTCGCCGATCTGCAACTCGACGCCCGACAATGAGCAGTCCAGCGCGTCGGCCGCGATCTGCGACAGTGCCGTCCACGTGCCGGTGCCGATGTCGGCCGCGCCGATCTGCACGACGTAGCGGTCCGGCGCTGCATACTCGATGCGCGCCGAGTTGCCCGGCTGGATCATCGCCGGGTACACCGACGACGCCACACCGGTGCCCACCAGCCATTCACCGTCACGCCGCACCCCTGGCGTGGGATCCCGTGGCGCCCAACCGAACCGATCGGCTCCGGTGCGCAGACACTCCACCAGCCGGCGGTCCGACCACGGATGCCCCGTCTCGGGGTCGACGTCGGGCTCGTTGCGCACCCGCAGCTCGATCGGGTCGAGCCCGCACGCCACGGCCAGCTCGTCCATCGCGACCTCGAGGCCGTACATGCCGGGGCACTCGCCTGGCGCCCGCATCCAGAACGGCACCGGAACATCAAGCGCCGCCAACCGATGCGACGTCGAGCGGTTGGCACCGGCGTACATCATCCGCGACGGTACGGCGGTCTGCTCGGCGTACTCCTTGACCGTCGCGGTCTGTTCGACGACGTCGTGGCTGATCGCTGTCAGCGTGCCGTCCCGTCGCGCACCCAGCCGGATGTGCTGAATGGTCGGCGTGCGATACCCCGCGATCGCGAACGTCTGCTGTCGCGCAAGCGCCAACTTCACCGGGCGTCCGCTGACCCGTTGCGCGGCCATCGCGGCGAGAATGTTGTGCGAGTGCGGCGCCCCCTTCGAGCCGAAGCCGCCGCCGACATGCTTGGCGATGACGCGCACCTGCTCCTTGTCGAGGCCGAACGACGTCGCCAGCTGCTCGCGGACGACGTGCACGCCCTGGGTGGAGTCGTACATCGTCAACTGCGGCCGATCGCCGTCGGCCGACCAAATCGCAATGCACGCATGCGGTTCCATGGGGTTGTTGTGCTCGTGCGGCGTGCTGTACGTTTCGTCGACGACGACATCGGCCTCGCGAAGCGCCGCCTCCACGTCGCCTTCCGAGGTGTCGGTGGGAAACGAGGCGTTCACCTCCTCCGGCGCATACAGCTGCGGATGGTCGGCGCGCAGCTCGGTGTCGTGGGCGGCCGCCTCGTAGTGCACCTGTACGAGATCAGCTGCATCCCGGGCGATTTCGGCGGTCTCGGCGATGACGCCGCCGATCAGCTGGCCCCGGTAGTGCACCTGGTCGTCCTGCAGGATCGTCAGGTCGCCGTCGGAGGTGTCGGCCAGCGGCGGTGCGTCGAACATGCTGAAGACGTCGACGACACCGTCGACGGCCTGCGCCTCGGTGGTATAGATGGCCTTGACCCGTCCGCGGGCGATGGTGGCCTGCACCGGATGCAGGTACAGCGGGTCGTCGACGGGATGCTCGACGGCATACGGCGCGGCGCCGGTCACCTTTGCGGGCCCGTCGAGCCGGGTGACGCGGGTGCCGATGACCCGCGGCTGAAGGGCCGTCACAGCTGCCGCCCTTCCGCCAGCGCGGTCAGCGTCGCGACGATGGTCCGCCGCGTAAGCTCCACCTTGAACTCGTTGCCCGCCAACGGTTTCGCCTCGACCAGCTCCGCTTCGGCGGCTGCGCGGAAGCTGTCAGAAGAAACTGGCGAGCCGACGAGCCTCTTCTCGACCCGTCGCGCTCGCCAGGGCTTGTGGGCCACCCCGCCCAGCGCGACGCGCGCCGAGGTGACAGTGCCGTCAGTGCCGTCGGTGCCGTCGTCGACGACCAATTCAGCGGCCACCGACGTCAACGCGAACGCGAACGACGCGCGGTCGCGCACCTTTCGATACGTCGAGCGCGCACCGGCAGGCGGCGCAGGAATCTCCACCGCCGTGATGAGCGCGCCCGGCGGCAGCACAGTGTCCTGCTCCGGCCGGTCGTCGGGCAATCGGTGAAACTCCGTCACCGGCACACGGTGTTCGCCGTCGCCGTCGACGAACACCACGACCGCGTCGAGTGCGGCCATCGCGACGGCCATGTCGGACGGGTGCACCGCCACGCAGTGCTCGGAGGCGCCGAGTATGGCGTGGTAGCGCACGTAGCCGCCGATCGCCGAACAGCCTTCGCCGGGTGTGCGCTTGTTGCACGGCGTGGTGATGTCCTGGAAGTACACACAGCGCGTGCGCTGCAACAGGTTCCCCGCCGTCGTCGCCAGATTGCGCAGTTGACCCGACGCCGCCGACAGCAGCGCTCGCGCCAGCACGGGATAGCGGCTGCGGACCACAGGATGCGCGGCCAGGTCGCTGTTGCGGACGTCGGCGCCGATGCGCAGCCCGCCGTCGGGCAACTGCTCGATGTCGGTCAGCGGCAGATGTCCGACGTCGACCACGAGGCCGGGCGCGACGACACCCAGCTTCATGTGGTCGACCAGGTTGGTGCCGCCTGCCAGGAACACGGCGTCGGGTCGGTCGGCGACCGCGGTGACGGCGTCGGCGACGCTGGTGGCGCGGTGGTAGTCGAACGGCCTCATCGGGCGGCCCCGTGCGGATGCGCGTCGTGGATCGCGGCGACGATGTTCGGATACGCCGCGCAGCGGCACAGGTTGCCGCTCATGCGCTCGCGGATCTCGGCGTCGGACAGTTCCGGAACGCCGTCGAGATCAGCGGTGACGAAGCTGGGTTGGCCCGCCTTGAGCTCGTCGAGCATGCCGACCGCCGAGCAGATCTGGCCGGGTGTGCAGTAGCCGCACTGGAATCCGTCGTGCTCGAGGAACGCCTCGGCGATCGGGTGCAGCGCGTCGGCGTTGCCCAGCCCTGCGGCCGTGACGATCTCGGCGCCGTCGTGGGCGACCGCCAACGCCAGGCATGAGGTCGCGCGCCTGCCGTCCAACAGGACCGTGCACGACCCGCACTGGCCGTGATCGCACCCCTTCTTCGGGGCGGTCACGCCGAGGCGTTCGCGTAGCAGGTCCAGCAGCGTGACGCGGTTGTCGACGCGCACGGTGTGGGCGGTGCCGTCGACCTCCAACGTGATCTCGGTGAAGTGGGCTGACTCCATCGAACCGGCGTACCCAGGTGGCAAATGCTGAAACGGGGCCCGCCGCCACGGTCAGCGCACGACGATGGTGTGCTCGCCGGCGGGCACCAACTCGCCGATGACCGGCGCGCCGGGGATCTCGCCCGCGATCAACAGCCCACCGGAGGTCTGCGCGTCGGCCAGCAGCAGCGCCTCGTCCTCGTCGATCGCCGAGAGGTCGATGTGCGGGCGCACCCAGTCCAGGTTGCGGCGCGTGCCGCCGCTGACGTAGCCGTGCGCCAGCGCTTCGCGGGCGCCGTCGATGTACGGCACCGCGGCGGTGTCGACGACGGCGGTCACGCCGCTGGCGCGCGCCAGCTTGTGCAGATGTCCCAGCAACCCGAAGCCCGTGACGTCGGTCGCGCAGTCGACACCGGCCGCCAGCGCAGCGGCAGAGGCGTCGGCGTTGAGCGTCGTCATCACCTCGATCGCTTGCGGAAACACGTCGCCGGTGGCCTTGTGCCTGCTGTTGAGCACCCCGACGCCCAGCGGCTTGGTCAGCGACAGCGGTGTGCCTGGTTTGCCGGAGTCGTTGCGCAGCAAGCGATTTGGGTCGGCTATCCCCGTCACGGCCAGGCCGTACTTGGGCTCGGGGTCGTCGACGCTGTGCCCGCCGGCGAGGTGGCAGCCTGCTTCTGAACAGACGTCCATGCCGCCGCGCAGCGTCTCGGCGGCCAGCTCGAACGGCAGCACATCGCGCGGCCAGCCGAGCAGGTTGACCGCCACCACCGGCCGACCGCCCATCGCGTAGACGTCGGACAGCGCGTTGGTCGCCGCGATGCGGCCCCAGTCGTAGGGGTCGTCGACGACCGGCGTGAAGAAGTCCGTCGTCGCGATCAAGGCGCTGCCGCCGTCGATCCGGACCGCGGCGGCGTCGTCACCGTCGTCCAGCCCGACGAGAAGCTCGCCGACGGGATCGCGCGGCCGCGCCTTGGTCAGGCCGCGGACCACGTCCTCCAGCTCGCCGGGTGGGATCTTGCACGCGCAGCCGCCGCCGTGGGCGTACTGGGTCAGTCGGTAGGTCACGGTCTCCATCGTGCCTGCCATGATGAAGCCATGGGCCAGGGAGGCGTATCCGATCTGGTGATCGGCACGATCTTCAAAATCGCTGAGCGGCAGATGCTGTCGCTGGCGGGTTCGATTCCCGTCCGCCTCCGCCACCCTTCCCGCGATTTCGGCGCGTCAGGGTGCGCTCAGCGCCCGTTTGCGCGCCGAAATCGCCGCCGGGAGGCGCGGTGACTGACCCGCGCCGCCGCGTGCCCCGCACCGACGCCCTGCTGGCCGATCCGCGGTTGGTCGACGCGCAGCGCACGCTGGGCCGCGAACTCGTGAAAAGCGTTGTCGCGCAAGCGCAGGCGCGGGCCCGCGAAGGCGTCATCCAGCCCGAACAGGTGGCCGACGACGCCGTCGCGGCCCTGCCCGCCAGCGCGGCGAGCCTGCGGCCGGTCATCAACGCGACGGGCGTCGTCGTGCACACCAACCTCGGGCGTGCGCCGCTGTCGCGGGCGGCCGTCGACGCCGTGGTGACCGCCAGCGGAGCCACCGACGTCGAGTTCGACCTGCAGACCGGCCGCCGCGCCCGCCGCGGACGGGGCGCGCTGGAAGCGCTGGCCCGCGCGGTCCGGACGGCCGGCGGCGTGCACGTGGTCAACAACAACGCCGCCGCGCTGCTGCTGACCGCAATGACGTTGGCGCCCGGGAAAGAGATCGTGGTCAGCCGCGGCGAGCTCATCGAGATCGGCGACGGCTTCCGGCTGCCCGACCTGATGCAGTCGGCCGGCGCCCGGTTCCGCGAGGTCGGCACCACCAACCGCACGCACCTGCGCGACTACACCGACGCGATCGGCCCCGACACCGGCTTCGTGCTCAAGGTGCACCCGTCGAACTACCACGTCAGCGGGTTCACGTCGACGGTGTCGGTGCCCGAATTGACCGACTTGGGCGTGCCGGTGGTCGCCGACATCGGCTCGGGCCTGCTGACGCCGCATCCGCTGCTGCCCGACGAGCCCGACGCGACGACCATGCTGCGCGACGGGGCCGACCTGGTCACCGCCAGCGGCGACAAGCTGCTCGGCGGCCCGCAGGCCGGGCTGCTGTTCGGCCGCGCCGATCTGATCGAGCGGCTGCGACGCCACCCCGCCGCCCGCGCGCTGCGCGTCGACAAGCTCACCCTGGCCGCGCTGGAGGCCACGCTGGTCGGCCCGCCCCCGCCCGTCGCGCAGGCGCTCGACGCCGACGTCGCCGACCTGCGCAATCGCGCCCAGCGGATCGCCGACCGACTGCCCGACGCCAAGGCCGTCGACTGCGTCGCGGCCGTCGGCGGCGGCGGCGCCCCTGGCGTCGAGCTGCCCAGCGCCGCGGTCAGCCTGCCGGAAGCCTGCGCGGCGCCGCTGCGCACCGGAACGCCCGCGGTCGTCGGGCGGTTGGAGAACGGCCGCTGCCTGCTGGATCTGCGCACGGTCGCGGCCGAGGACGACGACGCGCTTGTCCGGGCGGTGCAGGCATGCATGTCGTAGCCACCGCCGGTCACGTCGACCACGGCAAGTCGACGCTGGTGCAGCGGCTCACCGGCATGTGGCCCGACCGGCTGGCCGAGGAGCAGCGCCGCGGCCTGACGATCGACCTCGGGTTCGCCTGGACGGAGATCGACGGGCGGCAGTTCGCGTTCGTCGACGTGCCGGGCCACGAGCGGTTCGTGGCGAACATGCTCGCCGGGGTCGGGCCGGTGCCCGCCGTGATGTTCGTCGTCGCGGCGACCGAGGGCTGGATGCCGCAGTCCGACGAGCATCTGGCCGCGATCGCGGCGCTCGGCGTGCGCGACGTGATGGTCGTCATCAGCAAGGACGACCTGGCCGACCCCGCGGCGGCGATCGCTCAGGTGCGCGAGCGGCTGCCCGACGCGCCGATCGTGCGGGGATCCGATCTCGACGCGGTGCGGGCCGAATTGGTTGCGCTCGTTGACCGGCTGCCCGCGCCTGACGGCGACGCCGACGTGCGGCTGTGGGTCGACCGCTCATTCACCGTGCGCGGCGCGGGAACCGTCGTCACCGGCACGCTGGCGGCGGGCACGATCCGCGTCGGCGACGAACTCGAGCACGACGGGCGGCGCGTCACCGTGCGCGGGCTGCAGTCGTTGGA
This sequence comes from Mycolicibacterium agri, assembly GCF_002553505.1. Lineage (GTDB taxonomy): Bacteria > Actinomycetota > Actinomycetes > Mycobacteriales > Mycobacteriaceae > Mycobacterium > Mycobacterium agri. The sequence goes on from NZ_PDCP01000027.1 coordinate 53,576, forward strand.
GCGCGACCGGGACTCGGTGGCCGCGGTGGCCCGCGTGGCGGTGAACCTGCGCGGCATCGACCGCCAGCACATCGGTCGCGGCGACACCGTCCGCACACCCGGCGCGTGGCTGGACACCGCCGAGATCGACGTCGCGCTGCGCAATCCCGGTGAACTGCACCGGCAATTGGTGCTGCACATCGGGTCGGCCGCGGTGCCCGTGCATGTCCGCCCGCTCGGGCCGGCCGCGGCGCGGTTGCGGCTGACGCGGCCGTTGCCGTTGCGCGTCGGCGACATCGGCTTGCTGCGCGATCCCGGCGAGCACCGCATCGCGGCGGGCACCGAGGTGCTCGACGTGCGGCCGCCCCCGCTGCGTCGGCGCGGGGCGGCGCGGGAGCGCGCGCAGGAGTTGGCGACCGGCCGTGCCCGACCGCCGGTGTGCGCGAGGGCAGAAGAGTTGCGCGCCATGGGATTTCCCGTATCGGGGCAGCGTGTCGGCGATTGGGTCGTCGACCCGAATTGGTGGGCGCGGCGTCGTGAACGGTTGGCCTCGGCGCTCACCGAATGGTCGGCCGCCCACGACATCGCGGCGGGCATGCCGCTGGAGACGGCGCGGCAGGCGCTTGGCCTGCCCGCCACGGAACTTGTCGTCGAGCTGCTGTCCGGGACCGGACTCGAGGTCGTCGACGGGCGCATCCGGCGGCCGGGCGCGTCGCTGCCGCCGCGCGTCGACAAGGCGATACAGACGGTGGAGGAGTGGCTGGCGGCCGAACCGTTCCGCGCGCCTGAGGCCGACGAACTCGCCGAGCTCAAGCTGGGGGCGAAGGAACTCGCGGCGGCGGTCCGCGTCGGGCGGCTGACCCGCATCGCCGACGGGATCGTGCTCGGCCCGAACGCCTGCGAACGCGCCGCCGAGGTGCTCAGGACGCTGCCGCAGCCCTTCACCGTGGCGGAAGCCAAACGGGCGCTGGACACCACGCGCCGCGTCGCCGTGCCGTTGCTGGAAGAGCTGGACCGGCGACGCATCACGCGCCGCGCCGACAACGGCACCCGTACGGTGGTTGGATAGACGGCGAACGGGTAGGAGGGACGTCGTGGACTTCGAGAACTTGCTTCGGTCGTGGCCGGTGTACAGGCAACTGACAGGTGATGACAAGTTGGGTCGCGGCAAGGCCGCACAGTCCAAGCGCTCGCTGACGCTGACACCGCGCACCGTCGACGCCGACAAGGTCGCCCACTCCGTCTGCCCCTACTGCGCGGTCGGCTGCGCGCAGAAGGTCTACGTCAAAGACGGCAAAGTCACCCAGATCGAGGGCAACCCCGACAGCCCCATTTCGCGAGGCCGGCTGTGCCCCAAGGGTTCTGCGAGCAAACAGCTCGTGACGGGTCCGCAGCGGCTGACCAAGGTTCGCTATCGCGCGCCGTATGCGAAGGACTGGCAGGACCTGGACCTCGACACCGCGATGGACATGGTCGCCGACCGCGTGCTCGAGGCCCGCGAAAAGGGCTGGCAGCAGTTCGACAAGGACCGCAACACGCTGCGTCGCACCATGGGCATCGCGAGCCTGGGTGGTGCGACCCTGGACAACGAAGAGAACTATCTGATCAAGAAGCTCTTCACGGCGCTGGGCGCGTTGCAGATCGAGAACCAGGCCCGTATTTGACACAGCGCCACGGTTCCCGGTCTGGGAGCCTCCTTCGGTCGCGGCGGGGCGACGGATTACCAGCAAGACCTCGCTAATTCGGACTTCATCGTCATCATGGGCTCGAACATGGCCGAGGCCCATCCCGTCGGGTTCCAGTGGGTGATGGAGGCCAAGGCGCGCGGCGCCCGTGTGGTGCACATCGACCCGCGGTTCACCCGCACCAGCGCGGTCGCCGACCAGCATGTGCCGCTGCGCGCGGGCAGTGACATTGCGTTCCTCGGCGGGGTGATCAACTACATCCTGTCCAACGAACTCGACTTCCGCGAGTACGTCACCGCATACACCAACGCGTCGTTCCTCGTCGACGAAAAATTCTGCGACACCGAGGATCTCGGCGGACTGTTCAGCGGCTACCACGACGAAACCGCCGCGTACGACACGTCCACCTGGCAGTACCAATCGACCGACGAGCACGAACGCGGCTCCGACGCCAAAGAGCGCGCGACCCCGGACGAATCGGGCTCCGGCGGTCCGCCCGTCGAAGGCGCGCAACGCATTCCGTCCGACCCGACGCTGCAGCACCCGCGCTGCGTGTACCAGATCCTCAAGCGGCACTACTCCCGCTACACACCGGACATGGTCGAGCGGGTGTGCGGCGTGCCCGCCGAGCAGTTCCTCCAGATCGCCAAGTGGTGGACCGAGAACTCGGGCCGCGAACGCACGTCGGCGCTGGTGTACAGCGTGGGCTGGACGCAACACTCGGTGGGCGCGCAGTACATTCGCGCGGGCGCCATCATCCAGTTGCTTCTCGGCAACATCGGTAGGCCCGGCGGCGGTGTCATCGCGTTGCGCGGTCACGCCAGCATTCAGGGCTCGACGGACGTGCCGACGCTGTTCAACCTGCTGCCCGGCTATCTCGCCATGCCCAAGGCGGGTCAGGAGACGCTGGCCGATTACCTCGACGACATCGTGAGCCGCAACCAGAAAGGCTTCTGGGGCAACGCCGACGCCTACATGGTGTCGCTGCTCAAGGAGTACTGGGGTGATGCGGCGACGGCCGAGAACGACTACTGCTTCGACTATCTGCCGCGCATCAACGGCGACCACGGCACCTATCGCACGGTGATGGACATGGTCGACGGCAAGGTGTTCGGCTACTTCCTGCTCGGGCAGAACCCGGCGGTCGGGTCGGCGCACGGACGGCTGCAGCGCCTCGGCATGGCCAACCTGGACTGGCTGGTGGTGCGCGACCTGGTCGAGATCGAGAGCGCGTCGTTCTGGAAGGACAGCCCCGAGGTCGAGACCGGCGAGATCAATCCGGAGACCTGCCGCACCGAGGTGTTCCTGTTCCCGGCCGCGTCGCATGTCGAGAAGGAGGGCACGTTCACGCAGACCCAGCGCATGCTGCAGTGGCGGGAGAAGGCCGTCGAACCGCCCGGCGACGCGCGATCGGAGCTGTGGTTCTTCTATCATCTCGGCCGGATCCTGCGCGAAAAGCTCGCGGGCTCAACCGATGAGCGCGACCGACCGCTGCTCGACCTGTGGTGGGACTACGAGGTGGACGGCGACGAGCCGTCGGCTGAAGACGTGCTGCGGCGCATCAGCGGCGTCGACCTGACGACGGGCCGCGCGGTCGACAACTACATGTCGCTGAAGGCCGACGGGTCGACGTTGTGCGGCTGCTGGATCTACAGCGGGGTGTACGCCGACGAGGTCAACCAGGCCGCGCGCCGCAAGGCTTATGACGGGCCGAAGTCTCACGCCTCCGCCGATGCGGAATGGGGCTGGACCTGGCCGATGAACCGGCGGGTGCTCTACAACCGCGCGTCGGCCGACCCGCAGGGCAGGCCGTGGAGCGAGCGTAAGAAGCTGGTCTGGTGGGACGCCGACAAGGGCGAGTGGACCGGATACGACGTGCCGGACTTCGAGAAGAACAAACCACCGGACTACCGCCCGCCAGAGGACGCGGTCGGTGTGGCGGCGCTGCGCGGCGACGACCCGTTCGTCATGCAGGCCGACGGCAAGGGCTGGCTGTTCGCGCCCAACGGTGTGCTCGACGGGCCGATGCCGACGCACTACGAGCCGCACGAGTCGCCGTTCGCCAACTCGCTGTATGCCCAGCAGGGCAATCCGGCGCGCAAAGTCTATGGGCGAGACGACAATCCGTCGAACCCGTCGCCGCCCGAGCAGCACGGCGAGGTGTTCCCGTATGTGCTGAGCACCGCGCGGTTGACCGAGCATCACACCGCGGGCGGCATGAGCAGGCAGCTGCCGTACCTCTCCGAACTGCAGCCCGGGCTGTTCGTGGAGGTGTCGCCTGCGCTGGCGCGCGAGCGCGGGCTGACGCACATGGGGTGGGCGCACATCATCACCAGCCGCACCGCTGTCGACGCGCGGGTGTTCGTCACCGACCGGATGCGTCCGCTGCGCGTCGAAGACCATGTCGTACACCAGATTTGGATGCCGTACCACTGGGGTAACAAGGGTCTCGTCGAGGGTGATGTGGTCAACGACCTGTTCGGCGTGGTGGCCGACCCGAATGTGTTCATCCAGGAGAGCAAGGTTGCGACGTGTGACATCCAGCCGGGGCAACGGCCGCGCGGGCCCGAGTTGCTGGCCTACATCGGCGGCTATCGCGACCGTGCGGGCATCACCCGCGAGACCGGCACCACGCTCGTCACCACCGAGCTCTCGACGCAGCACAGCGAGCCGGAAGAGGAACGACCATGAGCCAGAACAGCTTCTACGGCCCACTGGACGATGTCGCCGCCGACGCCGGATACGACTCGCAGCATCCGCCGCGGGTCGGGTTCTTCACCGACACGTCGGTGTGTATCGGCTGCAAGGCCTGCGAGGTGGCGTGCAAGGAGTGGAACAACGTTCCCGACGACGGGTTCAACCTGCTCGGGATGTCGTTCGACAACACGGGCATGCTGGGGGCAAACTCGTGGCGGCACGTGGCGTTCATCGAGCAGCCCGCGCGCGAGCCGGTCGACCTGGGCATGCCGTCGCGCGAGCGGCCCGGTGACGCGACGGGCGCCGAGACCCGACAGGACTTCCGCTGGCTGATGAGTTCGGATGTGTGCAAGCACTGCACGCACGCGGGCTGCTTGGATGTCTGCCCGACGGGCGCGCTGTTCCGCACCGAGTTCGGCACAGTCGTTGTGCAGCAGGACATCTGCAACGGATGCGGCTACTGCGTGTCGGGTTGTCCGTACGGCGTGATCGAACGCAGGGAGGGCGACGGCCGCGCGTGGAAGTGCACGCTGTGCTACGACCGGCTGCACGACGGGCTGGAGCCGGCGTGCGCGAAGGCGTGCCCGACGGACTCCATCCAGTTCGGTGACTTGGACGAGTTGCGTGAACGCGCCGCGCGGCGGGTGACCGAACTGCACGAGCGGGGTGTCACCGAGGCGCGGCTGTACGGCCACGACCCGAACGACGGCGTCGGCGGCGACGGCGCGTTCTTCCTACTGCTCGACGAGCCGGAAGTGTATGGCCTGCCGCCGGATCCGGTGGTGCCGACGCGCGACGCCGGACGGATGTGGCGATTCGCGGGGATGGCGGCGTCGGCGATGGTGGGGATGGCAGTGACGGCATTCGTGGGGCGGGGCCGATGAGCGCTTGCGCGAAGAGGAGACGGCACCGATGAAGGAAGATTTGGCGGTTCCGCGCGCGGAGTTCCGGTCGTACTACGGGCAGCCGATTCTCAAGACGCCGGTGTGGAACTGGATGATCGCGGCCTATCTGTTCTGCGGCGGGCTGTCGGCGGGCTCGGCGATGCTCGGCGCGGGCGCGGACCTGACCGGACGGCCGGGGCTGCGGAAGGTCAGCCGAATCGGTTCGCTGGTCAGCGTTTTGGCGAGCCTGTTTTTCCTCATCGCCGATCTTGGTCGGCCGGAACGCTTCCATCACATGCTGCGGGTGGCCAAGCCGAGCTCGCCGATGAGCATGGGCACCTGGATCCTGTCGGCGTACGGCCCCGGCGCGGGCCTGGCCGCCGTAGCGGAGCTGATGCCGAAGTGGCTGCGGCGGACGTGGATTGGTCGGCTGGTGGGTCGGCTGGCGCGACCTGCGGGGTTATGGGCCGCGAGCACCGCGCCGGGGGTCGCGTCTTACACGGCAGTCCTGTTGTCGCAGACGGCGGTTCCGGCCTGGCGGGAGGCGCACCCGTATCTGCCATTTGTGTTCACCGGTTCGGCGGCGGCCAGCGGCGGCGGGCTGGGCATGCTGCTGGCGCCGCTCGGCGAGACCGGTCCGGCGCGGCGGATGGCGGTGACGGGTGCGGCGCTCGAGGTCGCCGCGTCGCGCACGCTCGAGCAGCGCATCGGGTTGACCGCGGAGGCGTACACGACCGGCAGGCCGCACCGGCTGCGGCAGTGGGCGGAGATCCTGACGGTGGGCGGCGCGGTCGGCGCGGTGGTCGGCGGCCGCAGCCGCGCGGTGACGGCGGCGTCGGGCCTGGCGCTGCTGGCCGGTAGCGCGCTGCAGCGCTTCGGCGTGTTCGAGGCCGGTGTGGCATCGACGCGCGATCCGAAGTATGTGGTTGTGCCGCAACGGGAACGGCTGCAAGCGGGCCGGCCTGCCCGCGGCGACGACCGCGATTCCGGCCGTGTGACCGCCCGCCACCGCCGGTAGGTCTGAGCGCCACCCACCCCCACTCAGCGCCCGAATTGTGCATATGGCGACGCTTTCCTGCGAAATACCGTCGCCAGATGCACAAATCAGCAGTGAATTAGGTCAGCGGCGGCAACGGGTAGATGATCTTCGCCTCGGCCGCATCCGGCGGCGCAATCGCCTTGACCTGACCGCCCTGAATCTGCACCAGCATCGGGTCCAGCGCGGTGTTGTTGTGGAAGTGGTCGCCGTCGGTCGCGAACTTGATCGGCCCGTAGAAGGACTGCAGATCGGTCTGCGCGATCAACTCGTTCAGCTTGCCCCGCGACTCCTCCGACAGCGACGGCGGCTCACCCAGCTTCTCCACCGCGGCCTGCAGCACCTGCCCGGCCGCGCTGCACCCGGCGGCGGTGTAGTCCGGCGCCGTACCGTACTTGTCCTCGAACGCCTTGGCGTAGTCGGCGGCCGAACCGAACAGGTCGTCGCTGAACGCGGCCGTCGGCAGCCACACCGAAATCCCCAGCACGCCGTCGGCCTGCCGCCCCAACGCCTGCGCGAACGACGCGTCGGTGATGCCGTAGTGCTCGATGATCGCCTTCGGCGTGTATCCCGTTGCGGCCATGGCCTTCACGAAGTCGACCAGCAGCACGTCGTGTCCACCCACGGCGACGATGTCGGGCCGCTGCGCCGCGACCGCACCCGCCACCGGCGCCAGGTCGGCATTCGTCGGGAACAACCCGTAGTGCACCAGGTTCAAGCCCGCGTCCTGCACACCCTGCCGGAAGCCCTCCGCGGTGTTGTCCGAGAACGGCTCGTTCGCGCCGACGACCGCGGCCGAGACCGGCTTCGGATTGGCGACCTCCACAATCGACTGAATCGACCGGGCCGCTGTGGTATCGACCGCAGGGATGACACCAAAGGTGAACTCCGGCTTGCTCTTCCAGATGTTCGGCGACTCCGCCGAGCCGGCGATGCACGGCACCCGATACTTCGTGCAGATCGGGTCCATCGCGATCTGCACACCGCTGGTGTAGGCGCCGAAGATGGCGTTCACGCCCTCCTCGGTGACCAGCCGCGACGTGGCGTCGGCGCCGGTAGCGGGATCGCTCTTGCAGTCCTGCACGATCAGCTCGACGTTGTACTTCTGGTCGCCGATCGACAAGCCGCCCTTGTCGTTCACGGTGTCGGCCCACAGCTGGTATCCGCGTTGCGCGATCTGCCCGCCGGTCGCGGATTCGCCGGACAACTCGAGCACGGCGCCGACCTTGAAGGTGTCGGTCGCGCCGCCGCCTCCTCCGCCACCGCCGCCGCATGCCGCGAGCAGGCTCGGAGCGGCCATGGCGCCGCCCATCACCAGCCCGGCCCGGGTGAGGAACACTCGGCGATTGATGTTGCTGGACATGGTTACTCCTCTCGGGTAGCCCCTGCGGGCTGCGGGCCGAAATGGTGCATCGTCACCGACCGCCTAGGTAGAGATGGATGAGTTCGCGGTCGTCTTCGACGTCTGCGGGTGTGCCCTCGAAGCGGTTGCGCCCCGACACCAGCACATACATGCGGTCGGCCACCCGCAACGCCTCGCGGATGTTCTGCTCGATCATGATCACGCCGACGCCGCGCTTGGCCAGTTCGGCCGCGCGCACCAGCACATCGCCGACGAGCTTGGGGGACAGGCCCGCCGACGGCTCATCGAACAGCAGGAACCGCGGTCGCAGGATCAAAGCGCGGGCGATCGACAGGATCATCTGCTCGCCGCCGGAAAGCGCCCCGGCCGCAACGTCATACCGCTCACGCAGCCGCGGGAATTCCTCCAGCAACTCGGCGATTCGCGCGTCGCGCTGCTTCCGCGACCGAATCGTGTAGGCGCCGATCCGCAAGTTGTCGCGCACCGACAGCGCCGGGAACACGCCTCCGCCCTGCGGCATCATGGCGATGCCGCGCCCGAGTGTCTTGTGCGACGGCAGATGGGTCAGATCGTCGTCGTCGAGCATGACCTTGCCCGCCCACGGGTCGATGACGCCGGCCATCGCCTTCAGCAGCGTGCTCTTGCCGCAGCCGTTCGGCCCGAATATGCATGTGACGTCGCCGGTGCGGGCCGTCAACGACACCTGGTGCAGGATCTGCACGCTGCCGTACCCCGCGTCCAGGTTCTCGACCCTGATGACGCTGGCGCGTGAGTCGCTGGCGTCGCTCACTCGGCCGTCACCCCCAGGTACGCCTCCATCACATGCGGGTCGTGCGAAATTTCCTCAAAGCTGCCCTGCGCCACGATCTTTCCGGCGTCCATCACGATAATGCGGTCGCAGATGTCCTGCGCAAGCTCCATGTCGTGCTCGATCACCAGAAACGTCGTGCCGTCATCGCGCAGCCCGCGGATGGCTTCCAGCATGATCTGGCGCAGCCGCGGGTGCACGCCTGCCGCCACCTCGTCGAGCAATGCGATCTTCGGGCTCTGCATCAGCACCCGACCCATTTCCAGCAGCCGCTGCTGCCCGCCGGAGAGGCTGCTGGCGAGGTCGTCGGCGACGCGGGTCAGCTCGAGGCGCTCCAGCACCGCATCGGCCCGCGCCGTGGCGTTGTCCCAGTCGAACTGCACGGCAGCGGTCCAAAGGTTCTCCCGCACAGTCATGTTCACGAACAGCGCCGGGATCTGGAAGGTGCGGCTGAGACCCGCGCGCGCAATCTTGTATGGGGCCAGGCGGGTGATGTCGCGGTCGAACAGCGTGATGCTGCCCTTGTCCGGCTTCAGCGCACCGGTGAGCAGGTTGAACAGCGTGCTCTTGCCGCTGCCGTTCGGCCCGATGATGCCGACGATCTCGGCCTTGTCGACCGAGAAGCTGACACCGTCGACCGCGCGGATGCCGCCGAACGAGCGGTACAGGTTGTCGACCGCCAGCACCGTCACCGCGACACCTCCTCGGTCTGAGCGTCAGTTTTCCTCGGCGCGACGTCGTCGCGCGCTCGGCCGAGTAGCTGACGTACCAACCGCATTCGTCTGGCTCGACGGCCGAGGCTGACCAGCCCGTCGGGCAGGAACAGCACGACGAGCATCACCAGCACGCCGACGATGACGATGTAGGCGGTGGTCTCGCCGTAGCTGACGCGCAACTGTTCCTGCAGCAGGAACAACGCCGTCGCGCCGAGCGCTGGGCCCCAGATGTGGCCCAGCCCGCCGACCAGCACCATGACCACCAGCTGGTCGGTGATGATGGTGTTCAACACGCTGGCCGGGTTGATGAACGTGATCCAGTAGGCGTTGATGCCGCCGAGGATGGCGGGAATCACCGCGCTCAACGCGAACGCCTCGATCTTCACCAGGGTGGTGTTGATGCCCTGGGCGCGGGCGGCAACCTCGTTGTCCCGCACGGCTTTCACCCGGAAGCCAAAGCGTGACCGCTCCAACAGCAGGTAGCACAGCGCGTAGGCGATCGCGGCCGCACCGACCATCGTGTAGAAGAAGAAGTTGTCGTCCAAGCGGATCGGCGTTTTCAAACCACCTGAGCCGCCGGTGATGTCGACGACCGTAGCGAGTTCACGGACCGCCTCGGCCAGCGCCCACGTGGCGATCGCGAAGTACGCGCCTTTGAGGCGCAGCGCGGGCCAGCCGACCAGTGCCGCGACGGCCGCCGCGATCACCGCCGCGACCGGCAGGGTGGCCCAGAAGTTCCAGTCGACGTCGGGCTGCATCAGGATCGCCGTGGTGTAGGCGCCGATGCCGAAGAACGCCACGTGACCGAAGCTGATATAGCCGGCATAACCGCAGATCACATTCCAGGACAGGGCGATTCCGGCCCACATCGCCACACCGGTGGCCACGCGCACGTAATACGGCGACGTCATCATCGGCAGCAGGCACAACGCGGCGACGATCAGCGCGAGCACGCCGAGGTTCACCCACGGGTTGCCGCCCGACGCCGGCCTGCTCATGCCAACCCCCGTCGCGAAATGCCCTGCGGGAACAGCAGCAGCGCGAGGAACAGCACCGCGAACACGACCATCAGGGTGTAGTCGGCGCCGACGTACGTCGTCACCAGGGACTGCAGCACACCGAGGAACAGGCCCGCGGCGAGCACGCCGATCACCGAGCCCAGCCCGGCCAGCACGACGACGAAGAACGCGAACAGCGTGTAGCGCAGTCCCACTTCGGGTGTCATGGCGTAGATGGCGCCGAGCAACGCGCCCGCCAACGCGGTCAGCCCGGTGTAGATGGCGTACACCAGGCTGCTGATCCGCTTGACGTCGACGCCCATCAGGCCGGCGTTCTCTTTGCTCTGCGCGGTGGCGCGGATGGCGAGACCGGTGCGGGTGTAGAACAGGAACGCCAGGAACAGACCCGTCGCGATGAGGGCGAACGCGAAGCCGGCCACCCGGATCGCCGGGGCGGTGATCCCGAAGAGCGTGATGTTGCCCGAGAAGAATTGGGTCTGCACCGCGCGGGGCGTGTAGCCGAACGCGGTGAGCAGTCCGCCGCGGATCACGGTGGCCAGGCCGAAGGTGAAGGCCAGGCCCATCAATGCGGGCAGGGCGTATTTGCTCGTGCGGACGCGGTAGATCAACGGCGCGATCAGCCAGCCGACGATCGCGAACACGATGAATATCACCGGAAGCAGAAGGAACGCGTCTACGCCGAGCTTCTCGCTGGCCACGATGACGGCGAATGCGCCGAGCACGACCCACATTCCGACGGCGAGGTCGACGACGTCGAGGACGCCGAAAGACATTGAAAAGCCAATGCTGATCGCGACGTAGAGGCCTCCGATGAGAATCCCGCCGACAAGCGCTTGCGCCAGTTCGGTCACGGTGTCCTCTCGACAGGGCGGTCCAGGACGCTCGGAGCGTATCCGGGCTGGGGATTGTTAACAATAGGCCAATCCTGGCGCACGTAGTGCAAGTTCGCACGGCTGGAAACGGATACCGCAAATCGACCGGGGTCAGTTCCAGACGACGTGTCCGTCGGCTCGCAGATGCGCGGCCTCCGACGGCTCATGGGCGACGAGCCGGCCGTCGTGCATGAGGTGCGCGACCGGCACGTCGAACTTCACCACCGCGACGTCGGCCACGATGCGGCGATGGCATCGCCACCACACCGACTCGCTGCACATCATCGCGGTCCGGCGGCGCCGTGATTCGGCGATCAGTTGGTCGATTCCGTCGGCGAACGGCTCCGTGCGGGTGTAGGCGGCGTAGGCCGCGAATTGCTGCACCCGCCACCAGGTGTCCACCGGTTGCTCGTCGGCGGGCAGCCGTCGTCGTCCGCCCAGCCTCGGCTCCCACCGGTAGTCCAGGCCCGCGTCGCGCGCCCACTCGGTGATCGCGGACTGTGCGACGTCGGGGTTGCGTCTGCTGTTCGGGTAGCGACGGATGTCGACGAGCGCCTCCACGTCCGCCCCGCGTAGCAGCGCCACCAGCGCTTCTCTGTCCAGAGCGCCATGTCCGACCGACACCAGCACCACACCGGTGTACCCCGCAAAGAGGTGTGGCGTCGCCTATCGGGGGATATAGATAGCCCGTGGCAAATGATCGAAACGCTGAATGGGAATGCGCCGTCGTCGGGGCCGGTGCGGCCGGGCTGAGCGCGGCGTTGGTGTTGGGCCGGGCGCGGCGGCGCACGATCGTGATCGACGCCGATCAGCAGAGCAACCGCGCGAGCAAGGCCATCGGCGGGCTGTTGGGCTTCGATCAGCGCCCGCCCGCCGAGTTGTACGAGGCCGGCAGGTGCGAGCTCGAGGCCTACCCGAGCGTGGAGTACCGCCGCGGCACCGTGGCCGGCGGCCGCCGCATCGATGACGGCTTCGTGCTCGATGTCGACGGCGGCGAGCAGGTGCGGGCGCGGCGGGTGCTGCTCGCCACGGGCATGCAGTACTGCCCGCCCGAGATCCCGGGTCTGGCCGAGCTGTGGGGCACGTCGGTGTTCCAGTGCCCGTTCTGTCACGGCTGGGAGATGCGCGACAAGCGATTGGCGGCGCTGGCCGCAGGCGAGGAAGCCGTGCACGCGACGTTGATGCTGCGCGGCTGGAGCGACGATGTGGTGTCGCTGACCGACGGCCACTCCCAGTTGTCCGCAGACGACGAACGCCTGCTGCGGGAGGCAGGCGTGACGATCGACGATCGCAGAATCGCCGAATTGATCGGGGAGCACGGGCAATTGACGGCCATCGCGTTTGCCGACGGCACGCGATTGGAGCGCGACGGGCTGTTGGTGGAGGCGCCGCTGCAGCAGCGCTCCCCGCTGGCCGAGCAGTTGGGTGCGGCCTGCACGCCCGGGCCGCTCGGGGCTTCCGTCGGTATCGACGCGATCCATCGGACCGACGCAGGCGGGGTGTTCGCCGCCGGCGACATCTGCGCCGAGCAGCCGTACGTGGCGGGCGCGATCGCGGCGGGATCGCAGGCGGCGATGATCATCGTGCAGAGCCTGCTGGCCGACGAGTTCGGTCTGCCCTACCCGCCCACCTAGTTCCCAGGCGGTTGACAGCCACCGTCCAAAAGTGCGAGGGTCAAACGTATACACATTCGACTTATGAACTTTTGGAGCTGTCGCGTATGCCAACTCGGTCCCAGGCGCAGTCGACGGCGTTGCGCCGGGTCCGCCACTTCGGAGCGGACTTCGCCCACCTCGACCGCGTGTTTCCGGGGAAGTATCCGCGCGTCTTCGTCGGAGGAGAGGGCACCGACCTGATCGACGAGGACGGTCTCCGGGTGCTCGACGCAGGCAACCACCTCGGCGTCTGCGTCGCGGGGCACGGCAGATCCGATATCGCCGACGCGATCGCAGGCCAGGTGCGGCAGATGGAGTTCGCCTCGCTCGAGGCGGGCGCATCGCACGTCTACGTCACCAGGCTGGCCGACGAGCTGGCCCGCCGCGTCCCGGTCGACGACCCGATCTTCAACTTCGTCAGCAGCGGCAGTGAGGCGAACGAACTCGCCTTCAAGTTGGCCCGTGACTATCACCGGCGGATGGGGCAGAGCGGCCGGTTCAAGATCATGAGCCGCTACGGGTCCTATCACGGGTCGACGTTCGCGGCGACGACGGCGACGGCGATCCCCGCGTTTCGGGAGCAGTTCCAACCGCTGGTGCCGGGCTTCGTCGCGCTGCCCCAGCCGTTCGCGGGGTTCTGCGGCAAGTGCTCGTTCGACGACAAGTGCGTCGAGCATTGCATCGCCGAGACCGAGGCCATCATCGAGCGTGAAGGCCCCGACACCATCGCGGCCATCATCGCCGAGCCGGTGTCCATCCCCGGCGCCGTCAAAGTCCCCAGCGACGACTACTGGCCGCGACTGCGCGAAATCTGCGATCGCTACGGCATCCTGCTGATCGCCGACGAGGTCGTGACCGGATTCGGCCGCACCGGAAAGCTTTTCGGATGCGAGCAGTGGAACGTCAAGCCCGACATCATGACGATGGCCAAGGGGCTGACAAGCGGATACATCCCGATGGGCGCCGCAGCGGTGTCACGCAGGGTGCAGGAGGCGTTCGAGGCCTCGCCCCTCGTGCACGTCAACACATACGCCGGGCACCCGGTGGCCTGCGCCGCCGCGCTGGAGACGCTGAAGATCATCGACGACGAGGGCCTGGTCGCCAACGCCGCCGCATCTGAGCCGGTGCTGCGTGACGGGCTGGAACGTGCCCGGGTCGAAGTGCCCTGGCAGGCAAGGGCTTCGGCGATCGGCCTGCTGGGCAGCCTGGAGATCCGGGTGCCGGCCGACGTGGACGCCGAGTGGTTCCGCGCGCAATTGTGGCACCAGTGCTACGAGCACGGTGTCGTGGTCCGAGTGACACGGTCCGCGGATGTGGTGTCGGTGTTCTTCTATCCGGCGCTGGTGATCGACGATCAGCGGTTGCGCGACGGGCTGGACCGGATCGTCGCCGCCGTCCGCACCGTCGTCGCCATGACGCTGAGGAAGTCCTCGGCATCCGAGACGTCCGACGCCGACGACTCCGCCCAGCTGGCTCACGCAGACGTCTAGCGAGGAAAAGCCATGCAAACAGGGCGATCCGGACAAGAGGTCACGTCGATGACCGAACACGTGATGACGGTCAACGGGCCGATCGCGCCGGACGAGCTCGGCTTCACCCTCATGCACGAGCACCTGCTGACCAGGTTCTGGCATGCCACCCACCGATTCGATCTCGCGGGCATGCCCGAGGACGACCGCTACATCCGCGAGGAACTCGCGAACCTCACCGCGACCGGTTGCAAGAGCCTGGTCGACGTGACACCGGTCGGCATCAACCGCAAACCCGCCGCGCTGCGTGATCTGGCCGAGCGCAGCGGAATTCACGTCGTCATGGGATGCGGCTGGTACCGCGACCACTACTACCCGGCCTCCGCCGAGATCGACCGGCGATCAGTGGACAGCCTCGCCGATGAACTCGTCGCCGAGATCGAGAACGGCGCGGACAACACCGACGTCCGCCCTGGCATCGTCGGCGAGATCGGCACCGAGAAGTACTGGATGTCACCGACCGAGGAGAGGGTGCACCGCGCCGCGGCGAGAGCCGCAGCACGCACCGGGCTGCCGATCATGACGCACAGCTTCGCCTCCGACATCGGGCTGTGGCAGTTGCGGGTGCTGATCGAGGAGGGTGTCGATCCCTCGCGGATCATCATCGGGCACGCAGACTCCTACCGCATCCGCTCCTACCACGAGGCGCTGTTGAAGGCGGGCGTCACGATCGAGTTCGACACCCTGATGTGGTACCGCCCAACGCTGTTCGACGAAGCACTTGACCTGTTCTGCGAGTACGCAAGGTCAGGCTTCCGCGACCAGTTGCTGCTGTCGATGGACACCTGCAAGTCCGAGCACCTGACGCGGTTCGGCGGACCCGGGTTGACCGGCGTCCACAACCGCGTCCTGCCCGGGCTGCGCAACCGCGGGATGACCGAAGACGACATCGCCGCCATCTTCGTCGACAACCCGCGCCGACTGCTGACCGTGAAAACCGGAGTGACCGTATGACCATCAACGAAAAGATCGCCACCCCGGGCTTTGCCGAGGTATTCCGCCCGATCCAGGGCCATCGCACACAGTACGAAGTGATCGACCAGATCACGTTCGCGATCCGGGCCGGCGTCTACGGGCCGGGCGATCGCCTGCCGTCGCTGGACGAACTGGCCGCACGGCTCGGTGTCAGCAGATCCGTGGTGATCGAAGCCGTGCGCAGCCTGTCCATGGCGGGCGTCGTCTCGACCCAGCGCGGCAACGGCGGCGGCCTCACGGTCATGACAAGCAACATTCCCGTTGCGCTGCTGGGCCTTTCGACCAACAAGTTCGACAAGCTGCCCGACCTGCTGGAAGCGCGCCGCGCGGTCGAGCTCCAACTGGCGCTGCTGTGCGCCGAGCGGGCGACCCAGGACGATTTCGACGCCATGGAGTTGTCGGTGCGGCGCTTGGAGGAAAGCCGCAACGCCCCCGGGCTCGAACGCAGGCACTGGGACCACCTGTTCCACTACCAGATGGCGCGCGCCGCGCGCAGCGAAGTGCTCGCCTACATGCAGCATCAGATCCTCGAACGGCTGACCGTCGTGCTGGAGCGCTACTTCACCGAAGACGAAGACCCGCAAACCGTTGAGGCCCTTCACCGCGAGACTCTCGATGCCCTACGCAAGGGAAACCCACGCGTGATCGAGAAGGCGATCGACCGCCACCTCGCACCCCTGGAAATGCTCGTCGAACGACCCACTGGAGAACCATCGTGACCAACCGACCCCTGCCCGCTCCGAATGTGCCCGACCACCTTTTCATCGGCGGCAAGTGGGTGCCACCCGCCGACGGGGGCACCCGGGAGAGCGTCGACCCGTACACGTCGAAGCCGTGGGCGACGCTGCCCGAAGCGGGCGACGACGATGTTCGTAAGGCCGTCAGCGCCGCGGGCCAGGCGCTGGAGGGCACGTGGGGTCAGATGTCGGGCCGCGACCGTCGAAAGATGATGCTGCGCATCGCCGACGTGATCAGCGCACGGGCGGAGGAACTGGCGCTGATCGAAACCTACGACAACGGCAAGCTGCTGCGCGAGATGCGCGGCCAGCTCGACGGGCTGCCCGACTGGTACGAGTTCTACGCCGGGCTGGCGGACAAGGTCCGAGGCGCCACGGTTCCTCTGTCGAAGCCGAACTTCTTCGGCTACACCCTCAAGGAACCGGCGGGCATCTGCGCGGCGATCACCGCGTGGAATTCGCCGCTGTTGCTGATGACCTGGAAGCTTGCGCCTGCGTTGGCGGCGGGCTGCACGATGGTGATCAAGCCCTCCGAGCACGCCAGCGCGTCGACGTTGGCGTTCGGTCGGGTGCTCGAGGAAGCCGACGTGCCACCGGGCGTGGTGAACATCGTCACCGGTGGCCCGTCGACTGGACGGGCCCTCATCGGTGATCCCCGCGTCGCGAAGGTGTCTTTCACCGGGTCGGTCGACGTCGGGGCTCAGGTGGGGCAGGCCGCGATCGGCGACCTGAAACGGGTGACGCTCGAACTCGGCGGCAAGTCGCCCAACATCGTCTTCGACGACGCCCCGCTCGAGGAGGCCGTCAGCGGCGCGGTCGCCGGCATCTTCGCGGCGACGGGACAGACCTGCGCGGCAGGCTCACGCGTGCTGGTGCACAAAGACATTCACGATCAGTTCGCCGCCGCCCTGGCCGAGCGGGCAGCGGGCATCAAGCTCGGTGACCCGCTGGCCGAGGACACCCAGATGGGGCCGGTCGCGTTCGATGCGCAGCTGCAGAAGGTGCAGCGCTACATCCAGATCGCGTCCGAAGAGGGCGCGCGGCTGCTGCACGGCGGGCAGCGCCCCCATGACGACACGCTGACCGACGGCTTGTTCATCGAGCCAACGGTTCTCGGCCATGTCGACAATCAGATGCGCATCGCCCGTGAAGAGGTCTTCGGGCCCGTCGTCGCCATCATCCCGTTCAGCGACGAAGCGGACGCAATCCGGATCGCCAACGACTCGTCCTACGGCCTGGCCGCAGGCGTGTGGACCCGTGACGTCGGCCGGGCACACCGGATGGCAAAGGCGTTGCGCGCCGGAACCGTTTGGGTCAACTCGTATCGAACGGTCAGCTACGAGATGCCCTACGGCGGATTCGGCGCCAGCGGCATCGGTCGAGAAAACGGCATCGAAGCCATCGAAGCGTATCTGGAGGACAAGGCCGTCTGGATCAACACGGCCGAATCCGGCACCACGCGCGACCCGTTCAAGCTGGGCTAGCAGAGAAGGTCTGAGACCATGCGCATCACCTCGATCCGCGAACGCGAAATCCCGATGGCGGCCGAGATCCGCAACGCCTACGTGGATTTCTCCACCATGACCGCGTCGATCGTCGCGGTGGAGTCCGACGTCATCCGCAACGGCAAGCCGGTCACCGGGTACGGCTTCTCCTCTCCGGGGCGCTATGCGCAGGGCGAGATCATCCGGAACCGCGCGATCCCTCGCGTCATGAAGGCCGAACCCGACGCGCTGCTCGACCCGTCGACCGGTGACCTGGATCCGTTCCGCGTCAACGCCGTGATGTTCAAGGGGGAGAAGCCCGGCGGCCACGGGGATCGCAGCGTGGCCATCGGCGCGGTCGACGCGGCGATGTGGGATTTGGCGGCGAAGCTGGCTGGTCAGCCGCTCGCGAAACTGGTCGCCGACCGGTTCGGCAACGGCGAAATCGCCGACAGCGTCTGGGTTTACGCGGCGGGTGGCTACTACCAGCCGGGCGGCGGGCCGCAATCACTGGTCACGGAATTGACCGGCTACATCGAGCAGGGCTTCGAACACGTCAAGATGAAGATCGGCGGCGCGCCGCTGGCGGAGGACGCCGAGCGCGTCGCCGCAGTCGTCGACGCCATCGGCGACGGATCACGCCTCGCCGTCGACGCCAACGGGCGCTTCGACCTCGACACCGCGCTCGCGTACGGGGAAATGCTCGCGCCGTTCGGCCTGCTCTGGTACGAGGAGGCCGGTGACCCGCTCGACTACGCGCTGAACGCCGAACTGGCCCGCAACTACGCCGGCTCACTGGCGACCGGGGAAAACCTTTTCTCCGTTCAGGATTCACGCAACCTGCTGCGCTACGGCGGCATGCGGCCGGACCGCGACTGGCTTCAGATGGATCCCGCGCTGAGCTACGGCCCGACGGAGTTCATCCGCATGGTGCTCGACGCCGAGCAGTTCGGCTGGACGCGCGAGCGGTTCGTGCCGCACGGCGGCCACCAGTTGAACCTGGCGCTCGCGGCGGGCCTCGGCCTCGGCGGCACCGAATGCTATCCCGGCGTCTTCCAGCCGATCGGCGGCTTCCTCGACAGCACTCCGGTCACGGGCGGCCGGGTGCAGATGCTTGACCTCCCAGGCATCGGTGTCGAGGAGAAGTCCAACCTGTGGGCGCACTTCGCCGACCTCTGACCGTCACCTCGCCGACCCGCACAACCTTGGAGAACCGCCATGACTGAAGCAGTCACGCATCAACCAGGCACCATGCCCCATCCCGATCCGTCGACCATGAAACGGGCGATGGTGGCCGGCATCATCGGTCACTTCGTCGAATGGTACGACTACGGCGTATACGCCTATGTCGCAACGATGCTCGCGGCCGCGTTCTACTCCGACTCCGACCCTACCGCAGGCCTGCTCGCGGTCTTCGCCACCTTCGCCGTCGCGTTCTTCGCCCGACCCCTCGGTGGCCTGTTCTTCGGCTCACTGGCCGACAGGATCGGCCGCCAGCGTTGCCTCGCCACCGTCGTCGTGCTGATGTCGGTGTCGACGTTCATCATCGGCGTGCTGCCCGGTTACGCGTCGATCGGCGTCGCCGCGCCGGTGCTGCTGCTGGCGGCCAGGATCCTGCAGGGCTTCTCGGCAGGCGGCGAAATCGCCGGTGCCGCATCGTTTGTCAACGAGTACGCACCGCGTAACAAGCGAGGCCTGCTGTCGAGCCTTCTGCCTGCCGCCTCGGCGACCGGCCTCCTGTTCGGCGCCGTGCTGTTGACGGTCCTGACGTCGAGCCTGTCGGAAGATGCGATGGGGTCATGGGGTTGGCGGGTGCCGTTCCTGATCGCGTTGCCGCTCGGCGCCATCGGGCTCTATCTGCGGCTCAAGATCGAGGACACGCCGCTGTTCCAGGCGCTGGTGTCCGCGAAGCAGGCGGACCCGACGCCGCTGCGCTCCAGCCTCAGCGAGCAGTTCAAGTGGATCGCAGTCGCCTTCGGCGCGACGCTGACCTACGGCGTCGGCTTCTACACCGTCATGAGCTACATGCCGACCTATCTCAAGGAAGTGACCGACTTCGGTGCAGGCGAGATGTTCATCGTCACCGCCGCCGTCCTGCTGGCGCACATCGTCGCGTTGCCGCTGTGCGGTGCGCTGTCGGATCGGATCGGCCGCAGACCGGTCCTGATTACGGCCAGCATCGCGCTTGTCGTGCTGACCTATCCTGCCTTCGTCCTGATCGCAGAAGGCCGCAACATGTTCGTCGCGATCCTGGCCGGGGCGGTCATGGGCGCACTTATCGCCGGCGGTGCAGCACCGCTGTTCGCGTTCATGGCCGAGATGTTCCCGACCCGGCTGCGCACCAGTTCGGTGTCGATCGGCTACAACGCCTCGGTGATGATCTTCGGTGGCACGGCGCCGTTCATCTCGACCTTCCTGATCGACAAGACCGGAAGCAATGTGGCGCCGAGCTTCTACCTCGTCGCCGCCGCGGCGGGCGCGGTGTTCACGCTGCTCTTCGCGCGCACAGGCGCGACGACGCACCGCGACGTGCTGCGTCAGACGTAACCAGGCCCACACCCAGCCCGATTTCCCAGCAAGATCGGCGCCCTGTAGGCTGGTGTCAACGTTGGCGCTCTGCGGATGCCGCCAATGACGTCGTGGATTACTTCCCATCGTGCACACAGCACAAGGTTTTCTCGCGGCGATCGATATTGCCCACCGGCAATCTCGCCACACTTGTGCTCGCTCGTGCCGATGTTTCGCGCGGCGAAGCGCAACCCGATGCCCCGAAAGGCACCACTATCACTACGCAACTGTCCTTTGCCGACCTCGGCGTCGACGACAAACTGATTCAGTCGCTCGCCACCCGCGGCATCGCCAATCCCTTCCCGATTCAACAGAAGACGCTTCCCGATTCCCTCGCCGGGCGAGATGTGTTGGGCCGCGGCAAGACTGGCAGCGGTAAGACGCTGGCGTTCTCGATCCCGCTGGTCACCCGCGTCAAGAAACTGCGCCGCGGATCACCCGCCGCCCTGGTGCTGGCGCCCACGCGTGAGTTGGCGACCCAGATCGCCGCGACGCTCGAACCGTTGGCGGCCGCGCACGGGCTGTCCGTCACCACGATTTTCGGCGGTGTCTCGCAACATCGTCAGGTCGCTGCGCTGCGGTCCGGCGTCGACATCGTCGTCGCCTGCCCCGGCCGGCTGGAAGACCTGATGCGCCAGCGCGTCATCTCGCTCGACTCGGTCGCCGTGACCGTCGTCGACGAAGCCGATCACATGGCTGACCTCGGCTTTTTGCCGGGAGTCACCCGGATTCTAGCCGCGACGCCGAAGGATGGGCAGCGGCTGCTGTTCTCCGCGACGCTGGACAACGGCGTCGACAAGCTGGTCAAGCGATTCCTGCGCAATCCGGTCACCCATTCTGTCGACGAGGCGCACTCACCGGTGTCCGAGATGACCCACCACGTGTTCCACGTCGCCGGGGTGCAGGCCAAGAAGGAGCTCGTGCACCATCTGGCGTCGGGCACCGGCCGCCGCATCCTGTTCATGCGCACCAAGCACCAGGCGCGCAAGCTCGCAAAGCAACTCACCGACGCCGGTGTGCCGTCAGTCGACCTGCACGGCAACCTTTCTCAGAACGCGCGCGATCGTAACCTGGAAGCCTTCCGCACCGGTGCGGCGCGGGTGCTGGTGGCCACCGACATCGCCGCGCGCGGTGTGCACGTCGACGAGGTCGAACTCGTCGTGCATGTGGACCCGCCGGTCGAGCACAAGGCCTACCTGCACCGGTCCGGCCGGACCGCGCGGGCGGGCAACTCCGGCGACGTGGTCACCGTCGTGCTGCCCGAACAGCGCCGGGACCTGCAGGCGCTGATGCGCAAGGCCGGAATCAGCGTCCGCCCGCAGGAGGTCGTCGCGCACTCGGAACCGGTGAAGGCACTGGTCGGAGAGGTCGCGCCGTACCGGGCACCCGCGGCAGCCACAAACCACACGGATACGCCTGCGAAGGCGGGCAAGTCCCGGCGCCCGCGTCGCGGAAACGCCGCGCGCTCGCAGCACCGTTCAGGTGTCAGGACGCCGCTTCAAGGTACGAGTTCTCGCTCAGCCAGGACTCGGCATCAAGCGCCGCGGCGCAGCCCGTCCCCGCAGCGGTGATCGCCTGCCGGTAACGCCGGTCGACGACGCCCGCATCGCTTCAGGCGGACGCGGACTGAGTTGCCTGCTCGCGCAACGACTCTGCGACATCGGGCGCCAAGCCGGCCAGGGTTTCGGTACCCAGCTCGCCGTGCTTGATGCCCAGCGTCTTGAGGAACCTCTGTTGGCCCATCGTCAGGCCGATGAAGTATCCGAGTTCGACGAGTTCGGGTTCGGTGAAATGGGTGTGCAGCTCTTCCCAGACCTCGTCGTCGGCCAGCCCGGGATCCCACGCGATCGCCTCGGCCCACTTCAACGCGGCCTTCTCCCGATCGCCGAGGACGGTCGACTTGCGGAACTCGATCACTTCGTCGAATTCGCGCTCGGTCAGGCCGGCCTCGGCCCCCAGGTGCGACCGCTGCCCGGCGCAGTAGCCGCACTCGAGGCTCTTGGCGATGTAGACCCTGGCCAGTTCCTTGATCGAGTGGTCGAGGACGCCTTCGCGGAACACCTGCTGCCATGACGCCGCGAACGTGCGCAGCACGGCGGGGACGTGCGCTCGGATCGACTGGCTCTCCAGCCTGGGTGTGCCGTAGGTGCGGGAGTCCTCGAGGGCGCGCACGAGGTCGGGGTCGCTGACGTCCGCGGGGTTGACGTAGCTGATTCGGGGCATGGTTCCTCCTTGCCGAGCGGTGAGCCGAACCGGACATCCGGCGCTTCGATCAAAACCCGTTTGGCAATCGATTGTCAAGAGGTCAGAGCGCTGCAGGTCATCGCCTTCCCCTAGACTCCGACGCGTGGACAAGCCGACATTGGCCGATGTCGCGCGGGCAGCGGGCGTGCATCCGGGCACCGCGTCGCGGGCGCTCAACCCGGCGCTTGTTGGTCGGATCTCGCCGGAAACGACCGCGCGAGTCCAGCAGGCCGCCGAGCGGTTGGGCTATGTGCCCGACCCGCTGGGCCGCAGTCTGCGCACCAGCCGCACCCACACCATCGGCGTGGTGATTCCCGACCTCGGCAACCCGGTGTTCGCGCCGATCGTGCGGGGCATCGAGGATCAGTTGCGCGAACGCGGCTTCGAGCCGCTGCTGGCCAGCACCGACAACTCGGCCGAGCGCGAGCGCGACGTCGTCGGGGTGCTACGCACCCGCCGCTGCGACGGCTTCATCGTCGCGAGCGCGGGGCGTGGTGAAGGCGTGGTGCACGATCTGGTCGACGCAGGCGTCCCGCTGGTGCTGGTGAACCGGCTCGTCGACGGCGTCGACGTGTCCGCCGTGGTGAGCGACGACGCCGTGGGCATCGGCGCGGCCATCGAGCATCTCGCCGCGCTCGGCCATCGCCGCATCGGGCACATCGGCGGACCGTTGCAGATCTCCGTCAGCGCAACGCGTTTGGCCGCATTCACGAACGCGGTGGCGTCAGACGTCGGGGGTGCGGGCGTCATCGAGCATGCGACCGACTACACCATCGAGGCCGGCCGGGTGGCCATGACGGCGCTTTTGGCCCGTGAACAAGTGACCGCGGTGTTCGCGGCCAACGACCTGCTGGCGGTCGGCGGCTACGAAGCGCTCGCCGCGCAGGGACTGCGGTGCCCCGACGACGTCTCCGTCGTCGGGTTCAACAACATGGAGTTGACGGCGCACCTGAACCCGTCGTTGTCGACGGTGAGCATGCCGCAGTACGAGATGGGCCGCACCGCCGCGAAATTGGTGCTGGACCGGCTGGCCGAATCCGATGGGGCGTCGCAAACCGTGGCACTGCCGACGGTTTTCGTCCCGCGGGCTTCTACCTGCCAGGCGCGGGCGTAAGACCCGGCGCGGACCCGGCCGGATGCACTTCGACCGGTTCTTGGCCGCACGCCGCGCGCACGATCCCGTCCGCGATGCGGAATGCGTCCGTGTGCACGTGGTCCGCCATGATCGGCAGCCGCGCCGCGCGCCGCAGCAGCATGACCGCGAGGGCCGTGCTGGTGCGCCACGGCACCACCAGCAGGCGGGCGGTGGCGCGATCGCCGGTGACGGTGATGATCCGCTGCACGCGGCGGGCATCCTGGCCGGGTACGACGGCGTTTCCGCGGTGAAACAGCGAATCGAGGTCGGGCACGCCCGCCAGCGACGACCAGTTGACACAGATATCGACGATGTCGCCCAGCGGGCGTTGCAGCGTCTCGATCAGCTCGGGAAGTTCGCGTGCCACCGACGCGGTATACGGCCACCAGCCGCCGTCGAGGCCGTTGCCGAGTTCGGCCGCCAATGTGAGCCGGATCGGACTTGCCGATCGTCGACGATTGGTTGACGAAATAGGTTGGCTTACTGATGTTTTCGCACCAGAACCTACATGAACCACAACCGATTTTCCTTCACGTCGAGCAGACCCAGCGCCAGCGCGAGAGGGCCTGCAACCCGAATCGGATCGCGCGTTGATCTTGTCCGGCGCGCTGTGGAGCCGCGGATCACGCTGACGACGAGACGATTCACTTATGACGCTACACCGGCGAAAAGCGCGTGCGAATACTGTTCGCGAAATAGCCGTTGCCTCAAGGAATTAGCACGTCAGCGCGCATTCGCCAGAATCGCCAATGTAGTGAACTGGCAAATCCGTGATACGGTCGAGCCGGATGTTCTTCGACATCCGCGTGAAAATGAAAGAAGTTGGAAAGAATGACACAAGGAACCGTGAAGTGGTTCAACAGCGATAAGGGCTTCGGCTTTATCGCTCCCGACGGTGGTGCTCCGGACGTGTTCGTGCACTACTCAGAGATTCAGGGCAGCGGCTACCGGTCGCTGGACGAGAACCAGCGGGTTCAGTTCGAAATCGAGCAGGGGGCCAAGGGTCCTCAGGCAGTCGGCGTAACAGCCGTCTGACGCGCTTTTACGTTCGTGGGCTGGTGGAATCCCATCCACCAGCCCACTATGCATTTGGGCGCAAGCTTTTTCGCCCACGGTGGAATTAACCGAAATTACAGTCGACTCAGCGCGAACGACGCTGCCTGAGCAATCATGCCGTTGCCCGTGTAGGACATGTGGGCCATCGAGTTCCAGCCGGCCGGGTCGCCCGAGCACACCATGTCGCCGGGAGCGCACAATTCCAGTGTTTTTCCGACGAAGCGCGACCCGACGTCGGCGGCGGGCACACCGTACTTGACCAGCGCGCCGCCCGTCGGCTTGCCGAACAGCACGACCGCGGCGACGCGATCGGCGATCTCGGGCGGCAACGGCACAGGCACCGAATCCGCCGCGGGCATCTCGGCGGGCATGCCGTCGGACGTGACGAACGCCGTCACGATGGCGCCTTGCGAGTAGCCGCCGAGCACCATTTTCGTGTTCGGGCACGCCGACAGCACGGCCTGCACGTGGTTGGCCTCGTCCCTGACCCCGTCGACGACGTTCTGCGTGAACGCCGGACCGCCGCCGAAGTTGTTGCTCGCGGGATAGATCACCCCGTGCACGCCGACCGTGCGGCCACCGGCCTGCATGCGCAGTGCGTCCACGAACGCCTGGCCGACACCGCCCACACCCGGGAATTCGCCTGTGGCCCGCGCGAACGCGACGGCGATGTCAGGGCAGGGCTCGGCCGATGCGACCGGCAGCGTCGGCGCGCCGAACGCCGCGGCCACCGCGGCTGCCGCCCCGGCGAGCAGCGCCCTCACGAGTCGCTCCCGGTGGGTTTGCAGAGCCACAGCGCAAGGATGATCGCGACCACCGGCCCGACGGCCATGACCACGCTCAGCGTGTGGATCGCGTCGATCGCATGCTCGGGCGCCTGGTCGATGACCAGCCGCGCCGCGTCGGGATTGACCAGATGGGCTTCCCGGCCGCCGTGCGCCGTCACCAACGCTTCGCGGGCTTCGGCGCGGGTGAGGCCGGTCCTGGACAGGTCGTGCACGCTGTCGGTGAGGAACAGGTTGATGCCGACGAGCGCGAACAGCGCGGGCCCGAGCGAGTAACCGCCTTCGTTCACAGCGCTTTTCACCGCCGAGATGGAGCCGCCGAGATCGGCTGGCGCGCTGCTCATCATGATCTGCGCCTGCGGCGTGGTGACCAGTGCGCCGCCGACCACGATGAGCGCCGTCGTCAGGAAGACCACCGGCCGCGAGGTGTGCAAGCTGAACGTTCGCAGCACGACCAGGCCGGCCAACATCGTGACGAGCCCGCCGATCAGCACCGTGCGGGGGCCGAACCGGTTCGCGGCCGGGCCCGCCGAGGTGGCCCCCAACGCCGCCATCGCCGTGGCCGGGATCAGCAGCAGGCCGAACAGCTCGTGGGACTCCTTGCGGATGGTCACCAGGTAGAACGCCAACAGCACCATCGACCCGCCGAGCACGATGTTGAACACCACGCCGGCGATGACGGCGCCGTTGAACCGGCCGGAGCGGAACACGTTCATGTCCAAAGCCGGTTGCGGCGTGCGCAGCTCCAACATCACGAAGGCGAACCCGGCCGCCAGCCCGCCGCCGACCGACGCGAGACCGACGGCGTCGACGCCGGTCTCCATCCGCGAGGTGCCGAAGATGAGCCCGAGCAACGCGACCGCGAACAGCGCCAGGCCGGCAAGATCGAGCCGACGGTCGGCGCGCGTCGTCTCGGGCACGTAGCGCCAGGTGATGACCAAGCAGATCGCCGCGATCGCGGGGACGACGAAAAAGCATGCGCGCCAACCGATCGCGTGAGCCAGCGCGCCACCCAGCGCGGGCATCGGGGTGGCGACCGCGTAGCCGACGCCGAAGTAGGCCGCGATCGCCCCGGCCCGTTTCTTCGGCGGGAAAACCGCGTTGGTGATCGCCAGCGACAGGCCGATGAGGAACGCCAGGGTCACGCCGACGCCGGCGCGGGCGACGATCAGCACCGCGGGCACCGGCGCGGCCGCGGCCAGCGCGCTGAACGCGATCGCGCCCGACAATCCGACCAGATACATGCGCCGCATGCCGTAGAGGTCGCCGAGCGCACCCGCGCTGAGCACCGCGGCGGCCATTGTCAGCGTCGCGAGGCTGGCGACGAAAGTGGCGGTGCTTCCGGTGATCTGCAGGCCGGCCGAGACGACCTGCAGATTGGCCGACAAGATCGTCGGGTCACCGATCGAGATCGCATAGCCCAGGCCCATGGCGACCACCGTCATCGCGGCAGCCACCCCCGAGACGTATGTTTCCTTACCCCCGGCGCGCACATCGGTCGCCATTTGCTGGATGCTACTGGGCAACGTTGAGCGGAGTGCTCCGATTCGGAATGCCGTTTCCGTCGTTCGTCGCCGTACCGTGGCCTAGGTTTGACGAATGCGTAAACCGGGGTACCGCGGGTAAATGGAGCGGCTGACGGGGCTCGACGCGAGTTTCCTCTACGGCGAATCCTCCACTGTCCCTTTGCATGTCTGCTCGGTCATCGAGTTGGACACCTCGACCGTGCCCGGCGGCTACAGCTTTGATCGTCTCTGTACCGATCTGGCGTCACGGATAGCGGCGGTGCCCGAGCTTCGGGCAAAGCTCGCCGACAGCAATCTCAATCTCGATCACCCGGTGTGGGTCGAGGACAGAGACTTCGATGTGACCCGTCACGTGCAGTGGATCGAGCTGCCGTCGCCCGGAGGCCGCACGGAGCTGGGCGAGATCTGCGGCTACATCGCGTCGCTTCCGCTGGATCGGCACAAGCCGCTGTGGGAGCTGTGGGTGATCGAGGGGATTGCCGGCACCAAGGTGCGCGACGGCGGACCGCTGGCGCTGATGCTGAAGGTGCATCACTCCGCGGTGGACGGCGTGTCCGCCGCGAATCTGCTCGACCAGCTGTGCACGCTCACTCCCGACGCCCCGCCGCCCGACCCGGTGGAGGGGCCCGGCGGTGCAACGTCCATCGGCATCGCCGCGGGCGGGCTGGTGCGGTTCCTGTCCCGCCCGCTGCAACTGGCCAGGGTGGTGCCCGAGACGGTGTCGACGATCGTCACGACGGCCCTGCGCGCCCGCAGCGGGACGGCAATGGCGGCGCCGTTCGCCGCCCCGGCGACGCGATTCAACGCCGAGGTCACGCCGCGGCGCGCCATCGCGCTGGCCCAGCTCGACCTCGACGACGTGAAGCGGGTGAAGGCGCGGTTCGGCGTCAAGGTCAACGACGTGGTGATGGCGCTGTGCGCGGGCGCGCTGCGGGAGTACCTGCGGGCGCGGGGCGAGCTGCCGGACAAGCCGCTGGTGGCGATGGTTCCGGCGTCAGTGCACGACGTCAGCGACCGGCCGGGCCGCAACCAGGTGTCGGGGATGTTCTGCAACCTGCAGACCCACATCGCCGACCCGGGCGAGCGGCTGGAAGCCATCGCCGACGCGAGTGTGAACGCCAAGGAGCACAGCTCGGCCATCGCGCCGTCGCTCCTCCTCGATTGGACGCAGGTGTTCGCCCGGTCGGCCCTCGGTGTGCTGTTCGGCCTGGCGGGCCACACCCCGCTCACGCACGCGCCGATTCACAACGTGATCATCTCGAACGTGGCCGGGCCGCAGCGCACGCTGTACGCCTGCGGAGCCAAGATCAATGCGCTGTATCCGCTCGGGCCGATCTTCCACGGCTCCGGGCTGAACATCACCGTGATGTCGCTCGCCGGCAAGCTCAACGTAGGCATCACCTCGTGCCCGAAGCTGGTCGACGACCTGTGGGACCTGGCCGATCGGTTCGAACGCGAACTGGGTGCGCTGCTGTTCAGCAAGGCCTCGTCAGGTGACTGAGCAGCGTCGTCATAATCGAAATCAACGTCCGAGCGAAATAGCCGGTCCCGGCCAGAGGAGAAAGTACGCTGAGGAAATGTCGGAGGGGCGGCCGACGGGGGTGCTGATCGCCAAGCTGGCGGGCTATTGCCTGCTGGCTGGCGTTGTGGTGGCCGCCATGATGTTCCCGCTCGCCGGGGGTGTCGGGCTGCTGTCGAACCGGGCCTCCGATGTCGTCGCGGGCGGATCGGCTCAGCTGCTCGAGGGCGACGTGCCGCAGGTGACGACGATGGTCGACACCGAAGGAAACCCGATCGCCTGGCTGTACTCGCAGCGCCGGTTCGAGGTGCCCAGCGAGAAGATCGCCAACACCATCAAGCTCGCGATCGTCTCGATCGAGGACAAGCGGTTCACCGAGCACAACGGCGTGGACTGGCAGGGCACCCTGACCGGGCTGTCCGGCTACCTGGCCGGCGACCCGACCACACGCGGCGGTTCGACGATCGAGCAGCAGTACGTCAAGAACTATCAACTGCTGGTCACCGCGCAGACCGAGGCCGAGCGGCGCGCGGCCGTGGAGATCAGCCCGGCCCGCAAGCTGCGCGAGATCCGCATGGCGCTGACGCTGGACAAGTCGTTCAGCAAGGCCGAGATCCTCACCCGCTACCTGAACCTGCTGTCGTTCGGCAACGGCGCCTACGGCATCCAGGACGCCGCGCAGACCTACTTCGGCATCAACGCCTCGCAGCTGAACTGGGAGCAGGCCGCGCTGCTGGCCGGGCTGGTGCGCTCGGAGAGCTCGCTGAACCCCTACACCAACCCAGAAGGAGCGCTCGCCCGTCGAAACCTGGTGCTGGACACCATGATCGAGAACCTGCCGCAGTACGCCGACGAGCTGCGCGAGGCCAAGACGAAACCGCTGGGCGTGCTGCCGCAGCCCAAGCAGTTGCCGGGCGGCTGCATCGCCGCCGGTGATCGCGCGTTCTTCTGCGACTACGTGCTGGACTTCCTGGCGCGGGCAGGCATCAACAAGGACCAGGTCGCCCGCGGCGGCTATCTGATCCGCACCACGCTGGACCCGAAGGTGCAGGCCTCGGTGAAGCGGGCGATCGACAAGATCGCCAGCCCCAACCTCGACGGCATCGCGAGCGTGATGAGCGTGATCCAGCCCGGCAAGAACGCGCACCGGGTGATGGCGATGGCCAGCAACCGCACGTACGGCTTCAACCTCGACGCCAACGAAACCGTGCAGCCGCAACCGTTCTCGCTCGTCGGCGACGGCGCGGGGTCGATCTTCAAGATCTTCACCACTGCCGCCGCGTTGGAGATGGGGTTGGGCATCAACGCGCAACTGCAGGTGCCCGGCTCGTTCCAGGCCAAGGGGCTCGGCAGCAGCGACACGCCGGGATGCCCGAAAGAGACGTGGTGTGTGCGCAACGCGGGCAACTACCGCGGCTCGATGAACGTGACCGATGCGCTGGCCGCGTCGCCAAACACGGCGTTCGCCAAGCTGATTCAGCAGGTGGGCGTCCCACGGGCGGTCGACATGGCCGTGCGGCTGGGGATGCGCTCGTATGCGACCCCGGCGACCGCGCGGGCCTACGACCCGGACAGCAACGAGAGCCTGGCCGATTTCATCAAGCGGCAGAACATGGGCTCGTTCACGCTGGGCCCGTTCCAGCTCAACGCGCTCGAGCTGTCGAATGTGGCCGCGACGTTGGCGTCGGGTGGAACGTGGTGCCCGCCGACGCCCATCGACAAGATCATCGACCGGCACGGCGAAGAGGTGCCGTTCACCATCGAACCCTGCGAGCAGGCGGTGCCGGAAGGGCTGGCCAACACCCTGGCCAACGCGCTGAGCAAGGACGACAAGCCCGGCGGCACCGCTTCCGGCGCGGCAGGCTCGGTCGGATGGAATCTGCCGATGTCGGGCAAGACCGGCACCACCGAGTCGCACCGGTCGTCGGGCTTCCTCGGCTTCACCAACCGCTACGCCGCGGCCAACTACATCTTCGCCGACTCCAGCTCGCCGTCGGGCATCTGCTCGTTCCCGTTGCGCGCCTGCGGCGATGGTGATCTCTATGGCGGCAACGAGCCCGCTCGCACCTGGTTCGAGGCGATGAAGCCGATCGCCAACGATTTCGGCGAGGTGACGCTGCCGCCGACCGACCCGGTGTACGTCGACGGCGCCCCCGGCGGGCGGGTGCCAAATGTGAACGGACTGACCGTGGATGCGGCGCGCCAGCGACTGAAAGACGCCGGGTTCCAGGTCGCCGACCAGACGAACTGGGTGAACAGCGGGGCGCGTTCAGGCACCGTCGTGAGCACGTCGCCGAGCGGCCAGACGTTCCCGGGATCGATCGTCACGATCAACGTCAGCAACGGCATTCCGCCTGCGCCGCCACCTCCGCCGCGGCCCGAGCCGCCGCGTCCTCCGGAGGGCGGTACGACGATTGTGGAGATCCCGGGGCTGCCGCCGATCACGGTGCCGCTGCTGGGACCGCCGCCGCCACCGTTGCCGCCGCCGCCTCCACCACCGCCCCCGCCGCCCC
>NZ_PDCP01000028.1 GCF_002553505.1 Mycolicibacterium agri
GGGCAATGCTCCGCGACCACGCCGTCTACCAGCCCACAACTACTGCTGCGGCCGCTTGACAACGTCATTGAGAATCTCCTTCGCCTTCGGCCAGGTGCTGCAGATCAACTTCCTCGCCGCCGGCGACACAACCGCGCAGGCGGCCCTGCACGCGGCCCAGATCGCGTTCATCGGCCCGCTGCTCGGCTCCATCTCACGTCCCTACGGCGGCAAGCTCGCCGACCGCATCGGCGGCGGCAAGATCACCATGTACACCTTCATCGCGATGATCTTCGCCGCAGGCATCCTCGTCGTTGCCGGCATCCTCGACGACCGTATGGCCGAAGCGCCCACCGGCGGCCAAATGGTCGCCTACGTCGTCGGTTTCATCGCGTTGTTCATCCTGTCAGGCATCGGCAACGGGTCCACCTACAAGATGATCCCGTCGATCTTCGAAGCGAAGGCGCAGGGCCACGACGATTGGAGCCGAGACGAGAAGGCCGCGTGGTCGCGCGGAATGTCCGGTGCCTTGATCGGATTCGCCGGTGCGACCGGGGCGCTGGGTGGCGTGTTCATCAACGTCGTGCTGCGCGCTTCCTATGTGGGCGAGGCGAAGTCGGCGACCAACGCGTTCTGGGTGTTCCTGGTGTTCTACGTGATCTGCGCGATGGTGACGTGGGTGGTGTTCCTGCGGATGCGGCCTGCTCGGAGCCGCGCGGGCCAGCTCGCGGGTACGGTGCCTGCGCCCGCGGGTTGAGAGCGCGGGATGATGGTCACCAGGACGGCGTGCTCGTACTGCGGTGTGGGCTGCGGCATCGAGGTCACCACCGATGTGGGCGCGCGCGTCATCGCCGGCGTCACCGGCGACAAGCTGCACCCGGCCAACTTCGGACGGTTGTGCACCAAGGGCGCCACACACGCCGAGATGATGGCCGCCGACAGCGGGCGGCTCAAAACGGCGCTGGTGCGGCCGTCTCGCGGTCATACGCCGGTCCCCACCCCGGTCGACGACGCCGTCGCCGAGGCCGCACGCAGGCTGCGCGCCATCGTCGAGCAGCACGGCCCCGACTCGGTCGCGCTCTACGTGTCCGGTCAGATGTCCATCGAGGCGCAGTATCTGGCCAACAAGCTGGCCAAGGGATTTCTGCGGACCGTGCACATCGAGTCCAACTCGCGGCTGTGCATGGCCAGCGCATCGACCGGCTTCAAGCAATCGCTCGGCGCCGACGGGCCGCCGGGGTCCTACGCCGACTTCGACTGCGCCGACCTGTTTTTCGTGATCGGCTCGAACATGGCCGACTGTCATCCGGTGCTGTTTCTGAGGATGGCCGAGCGGATGAAGGCCGGCGCAAAGTTGATCGTCGTCGACCCGCGCCGCACCGCGACCGCGCAGCGGGCCGACCTCTTCCTGCAGATCAAACCCGGCACCGACCTCGCCCTTCTGAACGGTCTGCTGCATCTGCTGGTCGAAAACGATGACATCGACTCCGATTTCATCGCCGAACACACCGAAGGCTGGGACCGCATGCCTGCGTTCCTGGCCGACTATCCACCGCAGCGCGTCGCCGCCATCACCGGCATTCCGGAAGCCGACATCCGCACGGCGGCCCGCATGATCGCCGAGGCGCGCGAATGGATGAGCTGCTGGACGATGGGCCTGAACCAGAGCACGCACGGCACTTGGAACACCAACGCGATCTGCAACCTGCATCTGGCCACCGGCGCGATCTGCCGCCCGGGCGGCGGCCCGTTGTCGCTGACCGGTCAACCGAATGCGATGGGCGGTCGCGAAATGGGTTACATGGGACCGGGATTGCCCGGCCAGCGGTCGGTGCTGTCACCCGCCGACCGTGAGTTCGTCGAACAACAGTGGGGCCTGCGCACAGGGACTATCCGCGACGACGCCGGTCCCGGCACCATCGGGATGTTCGAGAAGCTCGCGGCAGGCGACATCAAGGCGTGCTGGATCATCTGCACCAATCCCGTTGCCAGCGTGGCGAACCGAAGCACCGTGGTGGAAGGGCTGCAGGCCGCCGAGCTCGTCATCACGCAGGACGCGTACGCGTCGACAGCGACGAACCGCTACGCCGACATCGTGCTGCCCGCGGCGATGTGGGCCGAGTCCGATGGCGTCATGGTGAACTCCGAACGGACGATGACGCTGCTGCCGGCCACGATCCCGCCGGTCGGCCAGGCCCGACCCGACTGGCAGCTGATCTGCCAGGTCGCCACGCACCTGGGCTTCGGTGAGCACTTCGACTTCGACTCCAGCGAACAGGTTTTCGACGAGATCCGCCGCTTCTCCAACCCGCAGACCGGGTATGACCTGCGCGGCGTCAGCTACGCACGACTGCGCCAGACACCCGTGCAATGGCCGTGTCCGCCCAACGGGGATGCGCGCAACCCCCTCCGGTACGTCGAAACCGGGCGGGTCGTGTTCCCGACCCCGTCGGGGCGTGCGGTGTTTCACCCGCGTCCGCACATCGAGCCGCGGGAGCTGCCGGACGGCGAATTCCCGTTGGTGCTCAACACCGGTCGGCTGCAGCATCAGTGGCACACGATGACCAAGACCGGCAGGGTCACCAAACTCAACAAGCTCAACAGCGGCCCGTTCGTCGAGCTGCACCCATCCGACGCGGCGGCGATGGGCATCACCGACGGCCAGCCGGTCGAATTGACGTCCCGTCGCGGACGCGCGGTGCTGCCTGCTGTCGTGACGGACCGGGTGCGGCAAGGCAATTGCTTTGCGCCGTTTCACTGGAACGACGAGCACGGCGAGCATCTGACCGTCAACCAGTTGACCAACGACGCCGTCGACGCCGAGTCGTTGCAGCCGGAGTTCAAGGTGTGCGCCGTCAGCGCCCGCCCCGCCGGGCCTGCGCCTGCCGTCACGCAGGTGGACGAACCCGCGGCCAGGGGAGACGGGGCGCTCGTGTTGTGGGCGTCGCAGACCGGCATCGCCGAGGACGTCGCCGCGCGGCTGGCCAGGCGGATCAGCGGATCGCGGCTGGCCAACATGGACGAGGTGCCGCTGTCGCGGCTGAAGACCGCACGCGACGTGGTCATCGTGACCAGCACGTTCGGCGACGGCGGACCGCCGGACAACGGGACGGCGTTCTGGGACCGCCTGGG
Organism: Mycolicibacterium agri; assembly: GCF_002553505.1. Taxonomy (GTDB): domain Bacteria; phylum Actinomycetota; class Actinomycetes; order Mycobacteriales; family Mycobacteriaceae; genus Mycobacterium; species Mycobacterium agri. The sequence continues at coordinate 3,112 of NZ_PDCP01000028.1, forward strand.
CGGCCCGAACGCCCCCGCGCTGCAGGGGCTGCGCTACGCGGTACTCGGCATCGGCGACCGCTCCTACGCCGACTTCTGCGGCTACGCAAAGTCGATCGACGCTCGGCTGGCCCATCTCGGCGCGCAGAAGCTGGTGGACCGCGCTGAGTTCGAGGCGCACGACAGCGCGCCGATGGCGCAGTGGACGAACCGGGTGGCGGCCATGCTGGGCGCGGACACCGAGCAGGCGATCGAGGCGGACGAGCCGTTCACCAGGGCCGCTCCGGTCGGCGCAAAACTCTGTCGCAACACGATGCTGACCGCGCCGCGGTCGCCAAAAGAGGTGCGGCAGTTGGGGGTTGACATCTCCGAGTTCGACGTCGGATACGCGGTCGGCGATTCGCTGGGGGTGTGTGCCACCAACGGCCCGGCCGTCGTCGATGCGTGGCTGGCCGCCACCGGACTCGACGGCGGGGAGACCGTCGAGGTCGACGACGCGCCGTTGACGCTGCGTGAGGCGCTGACACGCTGTTACGACATCTGCCGGGTCACGCCCGACCTGCTGCGGTTCGTCGCCGAGAACTGCAGCGACCCAGCGGCCGCCAAAGTACTGCGGGCGCCGTCGGCGCGGCTGGCCAAGTGGCTGGACGGCCGCAACGGCCTGGACATCGTCGAGGAGTTCAGGGTGCGCGCGGAGCCCGCGCAGTGGCAGCAGGTGCTGGTGCGGCTCACGCCGCGGAACTACTCGATCTCGTCGAGCCCGCTGGTCAGCCCGCACGAGGTGCAGCTGACGGTGTCGGTGGTGCGCTACCGGGGGCGGCGGGGCGGCCAACGCGGCGGGGTGTGCTCGACGTTTCTCGCCGACCGCGCGGACTCGGTGCGGGTGCCCGTGTTTCTGCAGCGCTCGCCGCACTTCCGCCCGCCAGCGGATGCGTCAACGCCGATGATCATGGTCGGCCCCGGCACCGGCATCGCGCCGTTCCGCGGCTTCCTGCAGGAGCGCCGCGCGCTCGGCCACACCGGGCGCAACTGGTTGTTCTTCGGCGAGCAGCGGTACCGCGAAAACTTCTACTACCGAGACGATTTCGAGGACATGGCCCGCGACGGCTTTCTCACCAGACTGAATCTGGCGTTCTCCCGCGACCAGGCCGACCGCGTCTACGTGCAGCACAAGATGCTCGAGAACGGCGCCGAGGTGTGGCGCTGGCTGTCCGACGGCGCCCATTTCTACGTGTGCGGCGACGCGTCGAAGATGGCCCGCGACGTCGATGCCGCGCTCACGAAGATCATCAAGACCCACGGCAGGATGAGCGAGGACGCCGCCCGCCAGTACAAGCGCGAACTCGTCGCCGACAAGCGCTACGTGCGAGACGTCTACTGAGAGTTCGAAGAGTGTCCGAGGGGGGACTTGAACCCCCACGCCCGTTAATAGGGCACTAGCACCTCAAGCTAGCGCGTCTGCCATTCCGCCACTCGGACAGCGCCCCGCACAACAGCTGGGCAGCTAAGGCTATCGGATCAGCGGGCCATGGCCCAAACCCGGCGGCGGCTCGGGTGGTAGGAAAGGGGACTGTGAGCCAACCTCTCAATGCTGCCGCCGAGGTGGTGGACCTTGTCCGCGCGCTGATCCGGTTCGACACGTCGAACACCGGTGACCCCGCGACCACCAAAGGCGAGGCCGAATGTGCCCGATGGGTGGCCGAGCAGCTGGCCGAGGTCGGCTACCAGACCGAATACATCGAGGCGGGCGCGCCCGGCCGGGCCAATGTGTTCGCCAGGTTGAAGGGCGCGGACTCCAGCCGCGGGGCCCTGATGCTGCACGGCCACCTCGACGTGGTGCCCGCCGAGGCGTCGGACTGGAGCGTGCACCCGTTCTCTGGCGCCCTCGAGGACGGCTACGTGTGGGGCCGCGGCGCGGTCGACATGAAGGACATGGTCGGCATGATGATCGCGGTGGCCCGCGCGTTCAAACGGTCGGGCACGGTGCCGCCGCGCGACCTGGTGTTCGGCTTCGTCTCCGACGAGGAGGCCGGCGGAACGTACGGCTGCAAATGGCTGGTCGAGAACCGCCCCGACCTGTTCGAGGGCGTCACCGAGGCGATCGGCGAGGTTGGCGGCTTCTCGCTGACGATCCCGCGCCGCGACGGCGGGGAACGCACCCTGTACCTGATCGAGACCGCCGAAAAGGCGATGAAGTGGATGCGGCTGACCGCGCGCGGGCGCGCCGGCCACGGCTCGATGGTGCACGACAACAACGCGGTCACGGCTGTGGCCGAGGCGACCGCCCGGCTGGGCCGCCACCAGTTCCCGGTGGTGATGACCGACGCGGTCGAGCAGTTTCTCACCGCCGTCGCGGAGGAAACGGGCTATACCTTCGACGTCAACTCGCCCGACCTCGAGGGCACGATCGCCAAGCTCGGCCCGATCGCCAAGATCGTCGGCGCGACGCTGCGCGACACCGCCAATCCGACCATGCTCAAGGCCGGCTACAAGGCCAACGTCATCCCGGGCACCGCGGAGGCCGTCGTCGACTGCCGCGTGCTGCCCGGCAGGCAGGCGGCCTTCGAACGCGAGGTCGACGAACTCATCGGCCCCGACGTCACCCGTGAGTGGATCACCGACCTGCCGGCCTACGAGACCAGCTTCGACGGCGACCTGCTGGAGGCGATGAACAACGCAATCCTGGCCGCCGATCCCGAGGCGCGCACCGTGCCGTACATGCTGTCCGGCGGCACCGACGCCAAGCACTTCGCGAAGCTGGGCATCCGCTGCTTCGGGTTCGCGCCGCTGAAGCTGCCGCCCGATCTGGACTTCGCGGCGTTGTTCCACGGCGTCGACGAGCGGGTACCCGTTGATGCGCTGACGTTCGGCGCCGAAGTTCTCGAGCATTTCCTGTTGCACTGCTAGCCCGACGAATAGCAATACGACAAGACGAAAGGATCCCAATGGCATTCCCGTACAACCCGTACGACCATCTGCCGAAGCTGCCGTCGTTCACGCTGACGTCGGAATCGGTGACCGACGGCCAACCGCTGCCCAACGATCAGGTCAGCGGCATCATGGGCGCCGGCGGCAAGGACATCTCCCCGCAGCTGAGCTGGTCTGGCTTCCCCGAGGAGACCCGCAGCTTCGCCGTGACCGTCTACGACCCTGACGCGCCGACGGCGTCGGGCTTCTGGCACTGGGCCGTCGCGAACCTGCCCGCCTCGGTCACCGAACTGCCCGCAGGCGCTGGCGACGGCAGCGAATTGCCAGGCGGCGCAATCACTTTGGCCAACGACGCGGCGATGAAGCGCTACATCGGCGCGGCGCCGCCGCCGGGACACGGGGTGCATCGCTACTTCATCGTGGTGCACGCAGTCGGCGTGGAGAAACTGGACCTCCCCGAGAACGCGACGCCGGCGTTCCTCGGTTTCAACCTGTTCCAGCAGGCCGTCGGACGGGCCATCATCCACGGCACCTATGAGCAGAATTAGCGAGTGAGCAGAATTAGCGAGCTTCTCGCCCGCTTACTTCAGAACCGCGCGGTGGTCCGCGCGCCGATCTGGCTCTACCGGCTGCGGCTCGGCTTCCTGATGGGCCACCGCTTGCTGCTGCTCGAGCACATCGGCCGCAAGACCGGCGCCCGCCGCTACGCCGTGCTGGAGGTGGTCGAACGGCCCGCTCCCGACGAGTACGTGATCGTCTCCGGCTTCGGCGAGCGCGCGCAGTGGTACCGCAACGTGGTGGCCAACCCGCATGTCCGGGTCAGCGTGGGATTCGACCGCGACGTGCCCGCGGTGGCCACGCCCATGGACCGCGAGGCGGCCAAGGCGACGTTGGACAACTACGCACAAAACCATCCGCAGGCGTGGGCGCGCATCGAGCCGACGCTGGCGGCGGCGCTGCAGACCCCCGAGCTCGACCTGCCGATGCTGACGCTGTCGCTAACGCGCCGCTGAGCCGACGGCCTCCGACAGCGACGCGAAGCCGCCGGCGTGCAGCCGCTCGGCGATGCCGTCGTGAATGTGCTTGGCCCACAGCCCGCCGCCGTAGACGAAGCCGGTGTAGCCCTGCAGCAGCGACGCGCCCGCGGTGATGCGCTGCCAGGCGTCGTCGGCGGTTTCGATGCCGCCCACGCTGATCAGCACCAGCTTGTCGCCGACGCGCCGGTAAAGCCGACGCAGCACTTCGGCCGAGCGCCGGGCCAGCGGCGCACCGGATATCCCGCCGGGCCCGAGCTGGTCGACGCCCGGCGTGACAAGCCCCTCCCGCGACACCGTGGTGTTGGTGGCGACGATGCCGGCCAGCCCCAATTCGACTGCCAGATCGGCAATTTCGTCGATATCGGGGTCGGAAAGGTCCGGCGCGATCTTCACCAACACCGGCGTGCTCGTTTCCTGCTGCACCGCCGCCAGAATGGGCCGCAGCGACTCCACAGCCTGCAGGTCACGCAGCCCGGGCGTGTTCGGCGAGCTGACGTTGACCACCAGATAGGTCGCCAGCGGGCCGACCAGCCGGGCGCTTTCCCGGTAGTCGTCGACGGCGCGTTCGGCCGGCACGATTTTGGTCTTGCCGATGTTGACCCCGATCGGCACGTCCGGCGTGTGCTGCGCCAGTCGCAACGCCAGCGCGCCCGCACCGTCGTTGTTGAACCCCATCCGGTTGAGGAGCGCCCGGTCGGCGGGCAGCCGGAACATCCGCGGTTTCGGGTTGCCCGGCTGCGGCTGCGCGGTGACGGTGCCCACCTCTGCGTAGCCGAAGCCAAGCGCACCCCAGGTGTGCAGGCCGACGCCGTTCTTGTCGAAGCCGGCCGCCAACCCCATCGGCCCGGGGAAGCGGACGCCGAACACGGTGCTCGCCAGCACCGGATCCTGCGGCGCCAGCTTCTTTTTCAGGGCTTCGCGGGCCGGTCCCGGCTTCGTCGCCGCGCGCAGACCGGCGAAAACCCAGGTGTGGATGCGCTCCGGCGGCACCAGGAAGAGGGCCCGTCGAAGGGTGCGGTAGGCCACCTTACATCGCTGGCTGGTCGGCGATGTCCAGGCTGTTGGCGGCAGATTTCTTGCGGCGCAACAACACTCGGCGGCTGCCGTCGGTGTACAGCCGGACCCTGGTCAACTCCCAGCCGCGATACTCCGCCTCGATGGACAGCCGCGTGGAGGCGCTGATGCGAGTGAGGTCGGGCGGCAGCCGCAGCGGCACCCAGTCGTATTCGTCTGACAGATCGGCATCCCACCCCGGTGGCATGCGGCCACGCTGAACCGCCGTCACCGGGCCACTCCGGCGTTTGGAATCACCTGCACTCCTGCTCCCGAACCCGACACCACATACAGGGTGCCAGATGCCTCGTCGAAGGCCAGGGAATTCGGCTGCTGCACGGTTGGGTAACGCACCTTCTCCACGGGAATTCCGGTCGATAAATCGTAACCAATCACGGTGTTGGTCTCGGTTTGGGACACCCACGCCAGTTGTGACGTCGCTGCCAGGCCGTATGGGGCGCCGCGGACCGGGTAGCGCTGCCGCAACATCAGCGGATCGGTCCCGAACACCAGCAATGCGCCTCCCCGGGTGTCGGCGACGAGCACGCGCCCCATCGAGTCGGCGGCCAGGGTGGTGGCGCCCTCGCCTGCCCGAAGGGCGTGCTGCGCCTTCTCGCCGCTGGCGTCGACGGTGGTCACCGACGTCTGGCCGCGGTCGAGCACGACCGCGGTATCGCCCTGCGTGACGATCGCGTCGACCCGCGCGAAGATCTTCAACTGCGCGGCCACCGTGGTGTCGGAGCCCAGCGTGTAGACCGCGCCGTCGGCGCTGCCCAGCACCAACCTGCCGTCGGCGCGCCGCGCGATCGCGGTGAACTCGGTGCCGGCCTGCCCGTCGACGTCGAACCGGTCGACGCGTCCCGTCGCGACGTCGACGGCGAAGTACCCGCCGCGGGTGGCGGCGTAGACACGCCCGTCGGCGCCGGCGATCGCCGTCGCGGCGGCGGGCAGTGCAACGGACCTGGTGGCGCCGTCGGCGGGCACGACGGTCAGCGCCGCCGTGCCGGGCTTGTCGGGGGCGAGCGCGACCAGTGACGCCGTTGCTGGATCGAACAGCGCGGCGAACGGGTTACCGCTCAGCGGGCGCACCTGTCCGGCAGGCGGGCGCGTCGTGGGCGGAGAAACCGCGGCCTCCGCGGGTGTGATCGTCGGTGGCGGCGTGTCGGCCGGATTCGAAGAGCACGCCCCCACGCCGCATGCGACCAGCAGAAGAGCGCTGCAAAAGGCCAACTGACCTGCAGGTTTGACGCGTGTCTTCAACGGGTAGCTCTCTGCGGTGCAAAGTGAATGGGAATCGAACAGCCAGTGTATGCACGCGCACTCACGGGGTATGGTCTGATCATGAGCCTTGCGCCGAGTAATCGTTATTCGGCCGACAGCGGGTTTGCTATCGAAGATGTTTGGACTGGTCTGCACGCCAGTGGATTTGGCCAAGCGGGTGAGGGGCGCAGCTTCTCTTTCCATGTCGAACATCAGCAGTTGATCGTCGAGGTCTACCGTCCCCGACTGTCCGGTCCCGTTCCGCAGGCCGAAGATGTCATCGCCACCGCAACACGAAAGGCAAATGACATCGACTTGTTCGACGAACGCAGCCTGGTGGCAGCCGTGCGCGACGCGGTGGCCAACGCGCAGCCGGTGCCGCGCTCAGCGCGCTGACGAACCTTCACGGTACGGTCGTCGTCGTGATCGAGGCGCCGGCGATGTCATGGCTGCAGGTCGTCGTGTTGTCGGTGCTGCAGGGGCTTACCGAGTTCCTGCCGGTCTCCTCATCGGGTCATCTGGCCATTGCGTCGCGGTTGTTTTTCGCCGACGACGCGGGCGCATCGTTCACTGCGGTGACGCAGATCGGCACCGAGCTTGCGGTGGTGGTGTACTTCGCCCGTGACATCGCCCGAATCGTCAAGGCTTGGGTCACTGGCCTTTTCAACGCCACCGGTCGCAACGCGGACTACCGTCTGGGTTGGTATGTGATCATCGGCACCATTCCGATCGGCGTGGTCGGCCTGTTCTTCACAGACCAAATCCGTACGGGTGCAAGGAATTTGTGGCTTATCGCGACGATGTTGGTGGTGTTCTCCGCGGTGATCGCAGCCGCTGAGTACTTCGGCAGGCAGACCCGCCATGTCGAACAACTCACGTGGCGCGACGGCGTGATCGTCGGGCTGGCCCAATGTTTGGCGCTGGTGCCGGGCGTATCGCGATCCGGCGCGACGATCAGCGCGGGCCTGTTTCTCAGCTTGGACCGCGAACTGGCCGCCCGATTCGGCTTTCTGTTGGCCATTCCCGCGGTGTTCGCATCCGGGTTGTACTCCCTGAAGGACGCTTTCCATCCGGTGGGCGAGGGCATGAGCGCAAGTGGCGCTCAGCTTCTCGTCGCCACGATCATCGCGTTCATCGTCGGCTTCGCCGCGGTGGCGTGGTTCCTGCGGTTCCTGGTCCGGCACTCGATGTACTGGTTCGTCGGCTACCGCATCGCGCTGGGCGCGGTGGTGTTGATCCTGCTCGGCACCGGGGTGGTGGCCGCATCGTGACCGTCATCCTGCTGCGGCACGGCCGCTCGACCTCCAACACCGCCCAGACCCTGGCGGGCCGCAGCGAGGGCGTCGACCTCGACGAGAAGGGGCGCGAACAGGCCCAGGAGCTGGTGAGGCGCATCGGCTCGCTGCCGATCCGCGCCATCGTGTCCTCGCCGCTGCTGCGGTGTCGCCGCACCGTCGAACCGCTGGCGTCGGCGCTGGGACTGGAGCCGGTGCTGGACGAGCGGATCTCCGAGGTGGACTACGGGCAGTGGACCGGCCGCAAGATCGGCGAGCTGGTCAAGGAGCCGCTGTGGGCGGTGGTGCAGCAGCAGCCCAGCGCGGCGGTGTTCCCCGACGGCGAAGGCCTGGCCCACGTGCAGGCCCGCGCAGTGGCCGCGATCCGCGAGCACGACCGTGCGCTGTCCGAGAAGCACGAGGGCGACGTGCTATGGCTGGCCTGCACGCACGGCGACGTGATCAAGGCGATCGTGGCCGACGCGCTCGGCACCCATTTGGACACGTTCCAGCGCATCACCGCCGATCCCGCGTCGATGAGTGTGATCCGGTACACAGCGCTGCGGCCCTTCGTGGTTCACGTGAACCACACCGGTGACCACCTCGCGTCGAGCCTGACGGCAAAACCCTCCGAAAAGGGCGACGGCGAGTCGAAAGACGTGCCGCCCGGAGACGCGGTGGTGGGCGGCTCAACGGACTGAGCGCGGTATTTTGGAAGGGCAATGGCCCGCGCAATCCATGTCTTCCGAACACCCGACCGCTTCGTGGCCGGGACCGTCGGCCAGCCCGGGAACCGGACCTTCTACCTGCAGGCGGTGCACGACAAGCGGGTGGTCTCGGTGGTGCTGGAGAAGCAGCAGGTCGCGGTGCTCGCTGAGCGGATCGCGGCGCTGCTGTTGGAGATCAACCGCCGATTCGGCACCCCGATCCCGCCGGAGACCGAACCGGAGGATCTGAGCCCGCTGATCACCCCGGTGGACGCCGAGTTCCGGGTCGGCACGATGGGCCTCGGCTGGGACTCTGAGGCGCAAACCGTGGTCGTCGAGTTGCTGGCGGTCTCGGAGACCGAATTCGACGCCTCGGTCGTGCTCGACGACGCCGAGGAAGGACCCGACGCCGTGCGCGTCTTCCTCACCCCGGAATCCGCGCGTCAGTTCGCGACCCGAAGCAACCGTGTCATCTCGGCCGGCCGGCCGCCGTGCCCGCTGTGCGACGAGCCTCTCGACCCGGAGGGGCACATCTGCGTGCGCACGAATGGCTATCGGCGCAGCCTGCTCGAGTCCGACGATGACAGCGAACTCTAGAGCTCGCGAGGCGTTGCGGCGCGGTGAGCTGACCGTCATCGGCCGCATCCGTTCCGCGAGCAATGCCACCTTCCTGTGCGAGGCCGAACTCGACGGCCTGACCGTGCACTGCGTCTACAAGCCGATCGCGGGCGAGGCGCCGTTGTGGGACTTCCCGGACGGCACGCTGGCCGGTCGCGAGCTGGCCGCCTATCTGGTGTCGTCGGCGCTGGGCTGGGACATCGTGCCCTACACGATCATTCGTGACGGCCCCGCGGGCAGGGGGATGTTGCAGCTGTGGGTCGACCAGCCCGGCGACGAGGTCGGCGAGAATCCCGAGTCGGGACCCGATCTGGTTGATCTACTGCCGGCAGGCCATATCCCACCCGGGTTCCTGCCGGTGCTGCGCGCCTACGACTACGCGGGCGACGAGGTCACGCTGGTGCACGCCGACGACAGTCGGCTGCGCCGGATGGCCGTGTTCGACGTGCTGATCAACAACGCAGACCGCAAGGGCGGCCACATCCTGTGCGGTGTCGACGGCCGCGTCTACGGCGTCGATCACGGGGTGAGCATGCACGTCGAGGACAAGCTGCGCACGGTGCTGTGGGGTTGGGCGGGCAAGCCGGTCGACGACGAGACGCTCGAGACCGTGGCCCGGCTGCGCGACGACGTGCGAGGGCCGCTGGGCGAGCAGCTTCGGGAGCACATCACCGGCCGCGAGGTCGCCGCGCTGCGCCGCAGAGCCATTGCGCTGCTGGACAATCCGGTCATGCCGTCGCCTGATCGGCACCGGCCGATCCCGTGGCCTGCCTTCTGAAGCCTGCGCCGTCGCTGCGTTGTGGCGGTAGGACCGCGCGCCCCGATCGGTCACCACCGCGCCGTTCGGCAATACTGCAGGGGTGACCCTCACCGACGCAGCGCTGGCCGCCGAGCTGGCCCGCGAAGCCGGTGAGCTCCTCCTCCGGGTGCGCAAGGAGGAACGCTACTGGGACCCCTACGACCTCGGCGATGCCGGCGACAAGCGGGCCAACGAGCTGATCCTCGAAGGGTTGGCGCGGGAACGACCCGGCGACGCGGTGCTGTCGGAGGAGGCCGTCGACGACCTGTCGCGGGTGCACCACGACCGCGTCTGGATCGTCGACCCGTTGGACGGCACGTGGGAGTTCTCCACGCTGCGCAACGACTGGGCGGTGCACATCGCGCTGTGGCAGCGGGCCGGGGACGGACGCGCCGAGGACGGCATCACCGACGCGGCCGTCGCGCTGCCGGCGTTCGGGAGGGTGTACCGCACCGACACCGTCGTTCCGCCGCCTCCGCGCGGGGAGGGCCCGATCCGCGTCACCGCCAGCGCCAGCCGTCCGCCAGCGGTGCTGTGGCGGCTGGCCGATCAGATGGACATCGAGCTGATCCGCATCGGGTCCGCAGGCGCCAAGGCGATGGCCGTGGTCAACGGCGACGTCGACGCCTATCTGCATGCGGGTGGGCAGTGGGAATGGGATTCTGCGGCGCCTGCGGGCGTGGTGCGCGCTGCGGGGCTGCACGCCTCACGGCTGGACGGCTCGCCGTTGCTCTACAACCGCCGCGACCCCTATCTTCCGGACCTGCTGATGTGCCGCGCCGAGCTCGCCGACGTGCTGCTGACCGCAATCCGGTCGGTCGTCAGGAACCCTCCATTTCGAACCCCCTAGAGTCGAAAGCATGCAGTCGTGGCAGGCGCCCAACCTCCCAGTGCTGCCGGGACGCGGTCCGCAGCTGCGGCTGTACGACACCGCCGACCGGCAGGTGCGGCCGGTGGCGGCGGGCGAGACGGCGACGATGTATGTGTGCGGCATCACCCCGTACGACGCCACCCACCTCGGCCACGCGGCGACCTACCTGACATTCGATCTGGTGCACCGGCTGTGGCTGGACGCCGGCCATCGGGTCAACTACGTGCAAAACATCACCGACGTCGACGACCCGCTGTTCGAGCGGGCCGACCGCGACGGTGTCGATTGGCGCGAGCTGGCCGACCGCGAGACGGCGCTGTTCGCCGAGGACATGTCCGCGTTGCGGGTGCTGCCGCCGCACTCCTACGTCGCCGCCACCGAGGCCATCGCCGAGGTCGTCGAGCTGGTGGAGAAGATGCTGGCCTCCGGGGCGGCATACATCGTCGACGACCCTGACCATCCCGACGTCTACTACCGCGCCGACGCCACCGTGCAGTTCGGCTACGAATCCGGCTACGACCGCGACACCATGCTGCGCCTGTTCGGTGAGCGGGGCGGCGACCCGGACCGCAAAGGCAAGAGCGACCAACTCGACGCGCTTCTGTGGCGGGCGCAGCGGCCCGGAGAGCCGAGCTGGCCGTCGCCGTTCGGCCCCGGCAGGCCGGGCTGGCACGTGGAATGCGCGGCGATCGCGCTCAGCCGGATCGGCACCGGCCTTGACATTCAGGGCGGGGGCAGCGACCTGATCTTCCCGCATCACGAGTTCTCCGCCGCGCACGCCGAATGTGTAACGGGGGAGCGGCGATTCGCCCGCCTTTACGTGCACGCCGGGATGATCGGCTGGCAAGGCCACAAGATGAGCAAGAGCCGCGGCAACCTGGTGCTGGTATCGCAGCTGCGCGCCGACGGCGTCGATCCGGCCGCGATCCGGCTGGGGCTGCTGGCCGGACACTACCGCGCAGACCGGTCGTGGAGCCCCGAGGTGCTCGACGAGGCCAATGCCCGCCTGCAGCGGTGGCGCGCGGCCACCGAGCTGAATGCGGGGCCCGACGCGACCGACGTCATCGCCAGGGTCCGCCGCTACCTCGCCGACGACCTCGACACGCCGAAGGCGCTTGCGGCGCTGGACGGTTGGGCGACCGACGCACTCACCTACGGTGGCCACGACAGCGCCGCGCCGCGCGCCGTGGCCACAGCGGTCGACGCGCTGCTGGGCGTCGAGCTGTAACCTGCGGCCATGAGTTCTGTGAACGGAAAGGTCGTCTTCATCACCGGCGGCGCCAACGGGATTGGCGCCGAAGTCGCCCGCCGACTGCATGACAAGGGCGCCAAGCTGGTGCTCACCGACATCGACGAGGCGCAGCTGAAGGAGGTGGCAGGTCGGCTGGATGAGCGGCGGGTGCTGACCGTCGTGGCGGACGTACGCGATCTCGGCGAGATGGAGGCCGCCGTCAATGCGGGCGTCGAGAAGTTCGGCGGAATCGACATCGTGATGGCCAACGCCGGCATCGCCACATACGGCTCGGTCCTCGGCGTCGACCCCAACGCGTTCAAGACGCTCATCGACGTCAACGTCGTCGGTGTATTCCACACGGTGCGCGCGGCCCTGCCCTCGGTGATCGAGCGCCGCGGCTATGTGCTGATCGTGTCGTCGGCGGCGGCCTACGCCGCGGCGGCAGGCATGGCGCCCTACGACGCTTCCAAGGCCGCAGTCGAGCACTTCGCCAACGCGCTGCGGCTGGAGGTCGCCCACCGCGGTGTCGCCGTCGGTTCGGCGCACATGCTGTGGATCGACACCCCGATGGTGCGGGAAAGCAAGTCGGACCTGTCGACGTTCCTGGAGATGCTCAAGCGACTGCCTAAACCGCTCGGCAGGACCACGTCGGTTGAGCGGTGCGGCGAGGCGTTCGTCAGAGGCATCGAGGAACGCAAGCGCCGCATCAACTGCCCGCAGTGGGTGGGTGTGATGCGGTGGCTCAAGCCGCTGTTGTCGTCGCCGGTGGGCGAAGCCCCCGTGCTCAAGTCGGTGCCGGATCTGCTGGACAAGATGGACGCCGAGGTGGCCGCGGCGGGCCGCTCGATGAGCGCTCGCAACCAAGCGCTGGAACACGGGTGATTCGGCGCGTCGCGCTGCTTCTCGCGGCGCTACTCCTGCTCGCGGGTTGCACTGCCGAGGAGGTAGACGAGCCGACGACCACCCCCGCGCCGGAGCCGGCTGCCGTGACACCTGAGCAAGCCCGTGCGATCGCCAAGGAGGCCTACGTCTACGGCTTTCCGATGGTCGACAACTATCGGGTGATGTACTCCTACTTCGTCAACAAGCAGAACCCGGAGTACAAGGGCGGCTGGAACGAAATCCATAGTACGGCAAGGGTTTTCACGCCCGAGGACAAAACCGTCCAGACGCCGAACTCGGACACGCCGTACTCGGCCGTCGGCGCCGATCTGCGCACCGAGCCGCTGGTGTTGACCGTGCCCCCGATCGAGCAGGATCGCTACTACTCCCTGCAGTTCGTCGACCTGTACACCTACAACACCGCCTACGTCGGCAGCCGCACGACGGGCAACGGCGGCGGCACGTACCTGCTGGCCGGGCCGAACTGGAAGGGCGACAAGCCCGACGGCATCGACGAGGTGATCCGCTCCGACACCGACCTGATGCTGGTGCTCTACCGCACGCAGCTGTTCGGCCCCTCCGACCTGGAACAGGTCAAGAGGATTCAGGCCGGCTATCAGGTGACGCCGCTGTCGGTCTACCTGAACCAGCCGCCGCCCGCGCCGGCTCCTGCCATCGACTTCGTGCCGCCGCTCACCCCGGAGCAGCAGCGGACGTCTCCGCAGTTCTTCGAAATCCTGAATTTCGCAATGCGTTTCGCGCCGGCCCTGCCCAACGAGGACGGGTTGCGCGAGCGCTTCGCGTCCATCGGCATCGGACCCGACGGCGACTTCGACGCCGACGAGCTCAGCCCCGAGATGCGGTCAGCGGTGGAGGCCGGAATGGCCGACGCCTGGACGGAATTCACCGATTTCAAGAAACAGAAGGTCGACACCGGCGACGTCGGCGCCGCGGACTTTTTCGGTTCGGCTTCGGATCTGAAAGGCAATTACCTCTACCGGATGGCCGGGGCGGTGCTCGGCATCTACGGCAACACCGCCGCCGAGGCCATGTATCCGAGCTTCACCACCGACTCTTCGGGCGAACCCCTGTCGGGGGCCGACAAGTACGTCTACCGCTTCGGCAAGGACCAGCTGCCGCCGGTCAACGCGTTCTGGTCGCTGACGATGTACGAGCTGCCGCAGAGCCTGCTGGTGGACAACCCGATCAATCGGTATTTGATCAATTCGCCGATGCTGCCCAGCCTGGTGCCCGACAGCGACGGCGGCTACACGTTCTACATCCAGAACGAGTCGCCGGGCGCCGGCAAGGAGTCCAATTGGCTGCCTGCGCCGAAGGGTCCGTTCGCGCTGGTGCTGCGGCTGTACTGGCCCAAGCCCGACGCGCTCAACGGCACGTGGAAAGCCCCCAAACCCGAAAAGGTCTAGTTCCCCTTCCCTCCATACGGCGAGCGGGCGTGTCTGCAGCCGACACGCCGTAGGAAAACCGGAGTTTGCGCACGCTCGCGGCCACGTTCCGGTGTCGTCGGCCACCTATTGGTGTGCCGCACATCGGTGGCGCCCAGCTCTCGCGCGCGCGCTTAGCCGTCGCGAGCGTGCGCGAAATCGCACAAAACATCGGCGTGTCCGCTGCAGACACGCCCGCTCGCCGAAAATGAGTGAGGGGGTGGTCAGCCGCGGAAGCCCGGGCCGCGGCGGCGGAGGTAGCGCTCGAACTCGGCGGCCAGGGCGTCGCCGTCGATCTTGCCCAGCGCCTCGGTCATGTCGACCTCGGCGTCGCCGCGCTGTTCGAGGGATGCCACATAGTCGGCGATCTCCTCGTCCTCGGCGGTCATCTCGCTGACCGCCTGCTCCCACTCCTCTGCCTGGCTCGGCAGATCGCCCAGCGGCACCTCGATGTCGAGGACGTCCTCGACCCTGCGCAGCAGCGCCACCGTGGCCTTTGGGTTGGGCGGCTGCGAGACGTAGTGGGGGATTGCGGCCCAGAAGGTCACCGCGGGGATGCCCGCGGCGACGCAGGCGTCCTGGAACACGCCAGCGATACCGGTCGGGCCTTCGTAGCGGGTCTCTTCCAGCCCGAAGAACTGAGCCGAATCGGGGGAGTAGGCCGCGCCCGACACCGGGACGGGCCGCGTGTGCGGCGTGTCCGCCAGCAGCGCGCCGAGAATGACGACGGTGTCGACGTTGAGCTTGTCGGCGATCGCCAGCAGCTCGGCGCAGAATGTGCGCCACTTCATATTGGGTTCGACGCCGTGCATCAACACGATGTCGCGATTGGATCCTGGCGGGCGGCAGTGCGAGATGTGCATCGACGGCCAGACGAGCTCGCGGGTCACGCCGTCGATCTGCCGGATGACCGGGCGATTGACCTGGTAGTCGTAGTAGGACTCGTCGTCGATCTCGATGATCGGCTCGGCCTCCCAGATCGCGTCCAGGTGCTCGAGCGCGTCGCTGGCGGCGTCACCAGCGTCGTTCCACCCTTCGAACGCTGCAATCACGACCGTGTTGCGCAGTTCGGGCAGTTCGCGTCCGCTCGATTTCGCCGCCGTCACAACTTCAGCGTAAGGCCTGAGGGGTGGAAAGGAGCCGCCATGGCCCGGCGCCGGCGCGTGTTTGACGGCGCCCCGATGTGCGACGCTCCGTTTACGCCGTTGACCAGGAGCGATCTGCAAACGCGCGTTGACCGGCGGGCCGTTTGCATAGACCGACTACCCTGACTATGTGACTGCTCCTGACGCCCGCGCTTATGACACTGACCTCCTCGACGCTCTGTCGGAGCGGGTCCTGGTGGGTGACGGCGCCATGGGCACCCAGCTGCAGGCGGCGGATCTCACCCTCGACGACTTCAATCAGCTCGAGGGCTGCAACGAGATCCTCAACGAGACCCGCCCCGATGTCATCGAGCAGATTCACCGCAACTACTTCGAGGCCGGCGCGGACGCGGTCGAGACCAATACCTTCGGCTGCAACCTGAGCAACCTCGGCGACTACGACATCGCCGACAGGATCCGCGAGCTTTCGGAGAAGGCCACCACCATCGCGCGCCGCGTCGCCGACGAGATGACCACACCGGAGCGCAAGCGCTATGTGCTCGGCTCGATGGGGCCCGGCACCAAGCTGCCGACGCTCGGGCACACCGAGTACGCACTCATCCGCGACGCCTACCTCGAGGCGGCGCTGGGCATGCTCGAGGGCGGGGCCGACGCAATCCTGGTCGAAACGTGCCAAGACCTGTTGCAGCTCAAGGCCGCGGTGCTGGGCTCGCGCCGCGCGATGGCCCAATTCGGCCGCCACATCCCGGTTTTCGCGCACGTCACCGTCGAGACCACTGGAACCATGTTGCTGGGCAGCGAGATCGGCGCCGCGTTGACGGCGGTCGAACCGCTCGGCGTTGACATGATCGGGCTGAACTGCGCGACGGGTCCCGCGGAGATGAGCGAGCATCTGCGCTATCTGTCGCAGCACGCCCGCACCCCGGTGTCGGTGATGCCGAACGCAGGACTGCCTGTGCTGGGCCCGAACGGCGCCGAATACCCCTTGCAGCCCGACGAACTCGCCGAGGCGCTGACCGGCTTCGTCGCCGACTACGGCCTGTCGCTAGTCGGCGGCTGCTGCGGCACCACGCCCGAGCACATCCGCCGCGTCGCCGAAGCCATCCCCGGCGTGACCCGCGCCGAACGTCACATCACGTACGAACCCGCGGTGTCGTCGCTGTACACGTCGGTGCCGTTCCATCAGGACGCGTCGGTGCTGATGATCGGCGAGCGGACAAACGCCAACGGGTCCAAGGCATTCCGTGAGGCGATGATCGCCGAGGACTACCAGAAGTGCCTTGACATCGCCAAGGAGCAGACCCGCGACGGGGCACACCTGCTCGACCTGTGCGTCGACTACGTCGGCCGTGACGGCGCCGCCGACATGACGGCGCTGGCCAGTAGGTTGGCCACCGCCTCCACGCTGCCGATCATGCTGGACTCCACCGAAACCGCAGTGCTGCAGGCCGGTTTGGAGCATCTCGGTGGCCGCTGCGCGATCAACTCGGTTAACTACGAGGACGGCGACGGGCCAGAATCGCGCTTCCACAAGACGATGGAACTGGTGGCTGAACACGGCGCCGCCGTCGCCGCGTTGACCATCGACGAAGAGGGCCAGGCCCGCACCGCTGAGAAAAAGGTCGAGATCGCCGAGCGCTTGATCGCCGACATCACCGGCAACTGGGGCGTCGACGAGTCGTCGATCCTCATCGACTGCCTGACCTTCACCATCTGCACCGGGCAAGAGGAATCCCGCCGCGACGGGGCCGAGACCATCGAGGCGATCCGACAGCTCAAGCAGAAGCATCCCGATGTGCAGACCACGCTCGGCCTGTCGAACATCTCGTTCGGGCTGAATCCCGCTGCGCGCCAAGTGCTGAACTCTGTCTTCCTGCACGAGTGCCAGGAGGCAGGGCTGGATTCGGCGATCGTGCACGCCAGCAAGATTCTGCCGATGAACCGGATCCCCGAAGAGCAGCGCACGATCGCGCTGGATCTGATCTACGACCGCCGCCGCGAGGGCTACGACCCGCTGCAGGAGCTGATGCGGCTGTTCGAGGGTGTGTCCGCGTCGTCGTCGAAGGAATCGCGGGCCGCCGAACTGGCCAAGATGCCGCTGATGGAGCGGCTGGCACAGCGCATCGTCGACGGTGAACGCAACGGCCTCGAGGCCGATCTCGACGAGGCCATGAAAGAGAAACCGCCGCTGGAGATCATCAACGAGAACCTGCTGGCCGGCATGAAGACCGTCGGTGAGCTGTTCGGCTCCGGCCAGATGCAGCTGCCGTTCGTGTTGCAGTCCGCCGAGGTGATGAAGACCGCGGTGGCCTACCTCGAACCGCACATGGAGAAGGCCGAAGACGACGCAGGCAAGGGCCGCATCGTGCTGGCCACGGTCAAGGGCGACGTGCACGACATCGGCAAGAACCTGGTCGACATCATCCTGAGCAACAACGGCTATGAGGTCGTCAACATCGGCATCAAGCAGCCCATCTCCAACATTCTCGAAGTGGCGGAGGACAAGAGCGCCGATGTCGTCGGCATGTCGGGGCTGCTCGTGAAGTCAACCGTGGTGATGAAGGAAAACCTCGAGGAGATGAACAACCGCGGGGTGGCCCAGAAGTACCCCGTGCTGCTCGGTGGCGCCGCGCTGACCCGCACCTACGTGGAGAACGACCTCGCCGAGGTCTACGAGGGCGAAGTCCACTACGCGCGCGACGCATTCGAAGGCTTGCGGCTGATGGACAGCATCATGAGTGTCAAGAGGGGCGAGGCTCCCGATACCGACAGCCCGGAAGCCATCGCCGCGCGGGAGAAGGAAGCCGAGCGCAAGGCGCGGCACGAGCGCTCGAAACGCATTGCCGCTGAGCGCAAAGCGAAAGAGACACCGGTCGAGATACCGGAGCGTTCCGATGTCGCCGTCGACGTCGACGTACCAACCCCGCCGTTCTGGGGCACCAGGATCGTCAAGGGCATCGCGGTCGCCGACTACACCGGAATGCTCGATGAGCGCGCACTCTTCTTGGGCCAGTGGGGCTTACGCGGTGTCCGCGGCGGCGAAGGCCCCTCTTACGAGGACCTGGTGGAAACGGAGGGACGGCCGCGGCTGCGCTACTGGTTGGACCGACTGTCCACCGACGGCATCCTTGCGCATGCTGCCGTTGTCTACGGCTACTTCCCGGCCGTCTCCGAACGCGACGACGTGATCGTGCTGTCGGAGCCGAAACCGGATGCGCCCGAACGGGTGCGGTTCACCTTTCCGCGCCAGCAGCGCGGACGGTTCCTGTGCGTCGCCGATTTCATCCGTTCGCGCGAGCGGGCCGCTGAACTCGGTCAGGTCGATGTATTGCCGTTCCAACTCGTGACGATGGGCCAGCCGATTGCTGACTTTGCCAACCAGCTGTTCGCGTCCAACGCCTACCGCGACTACCTGGAGGTGCACGGGATCAGTGTGCAGTTGACCGAGGCGCTGGCCGAGTACTGGCACAAGCGCGTTCGCGAGGAGCTCAGGTTCGGTGACCACGCGATGGTCGCCGAAGACCCCGACTCCGTCGAGGACTTCTTCAAACTCGGCTACCGCGGTGCGCGTTTCTCTTTCGGCTACGGCGCCTGCCCCAACCTGGAGGACAGGGCGAAGATGGCGGAACTGCTCGAGCCCGAGCGCATCGGCGTCTCCCTGTCCGAGGAGTTCCAGCTGCATCCCGAGCAGTCCACCGACGCGTTCGTGCTGCACCACCCCGAGGCCAAGTACTTCAACGTCTAGTGCGTCCGGGATGTCAAAAACGTCTAGGTCGGGGCGAACTGGGCGGCGTTCTGACGCGCCCACTGCGCTACTGACTGAGCCGGCGTTCCGGTGAGCTCTTCGACCAGCTGATTGGCCTGCTGAGGGACGTCGACGCCACTTGCGATCTGATCGAGATACCAGCGTGCGTACTCGCCCATGGCAGGCCGCAGAGCCTTCTCCGCCTCTTCCCGGCCGCACTGCTCGTATTTCACCTCGACGCCGATCCCGACGCCGATCTGCTCGGCGATCTGGGCGCGGGTCAGTGCGTCAGGACCGGTGATGGGGTACAGCTTCCCGAAGTGGGTCTGCTCCGGCCGGGCAAGCAGCGTCGCGGCGACGCGCGCGATGTCGTCCATCGTGATGGGTGCCTCGACGGTCGTCGGGTACGGCTCGCGGACCGTTCGGGTCGCGCGGATCTGCTCGGCCCAGATGGTGAAATTGTCGATGAACTCGCCCGGCCCGAGTTGGATGTTGACGAGGCCCGATGCCGCAATTTGATCGGCGTGTTCCTGCCAGTGCCCGCTGCCGGACAGGGCAACCACGTACTGCACGTTTGCCGCGTTCGCCGCTTCGAGTGTGGCCGAAAGTGTCCTGGGCAAAGGCGCCAGATACATCCGCTCGACGCCCTCCAGCGCGGCGGGCAGTGTCTCGGGCTTGCCGAGATAGCCGACAACCGGTGTGACGCCATCGGGCAGGTCGGCCTTGGCCGGGTCGGTCGTCAGCGCACGGATGTCGTTGGCTCCCAGGTCGATCAGGTGATCGACAATGCGTCGTCCGATGTTTCCAGTGGCCCCGGTCACAAGAATCGTCATGATTTCACGCTAACTCGGACCCGTGACACAATCGCGGATGTGAAGGCGGTGCTGTGGGATATGGATGGCACCCTCATCGACTCCGAAAAACTCTGGGATATCTCCCTGGCTGCGCTCTACGAACGGCTCGGCGGCGAACTGACTCCCGCGGTTAGAGAGTCGATGGTGGGCAGTGTCGCGGAGGACACCATCCGGATCGTCTATGACGACCTCGGTTTGGAATTCGACCCGGCCGCGATGGCCGAGTCCAACCGGTGGCTTCGCGACTACACCGCAGACCTGTTCGAGGAAGGTCTGCCATGGTGTGAGGGCGCCAAGGAGTTGCTGGACGAGCTGGCCGCCGAGCGCATCCCGATGGCGTTGGTGACCAATACCGAGCGCGTTCTCACCGATCGCGCGCTCAACAGCATTGGCCGCCATTATTTCTCGGTCACGGTGTGCGGTGACGAAGTGGCAAAGGGCAAGCCAGCGCCGGACCCGTACATGCGTGCCGCAGCGTTGCTGAGCCTTGCGCCGGAGGACTGCCTGGCTGTCGAGGACTCGGTCACCGGAACTGCCGCGGCCGAGCGCGCCGGGTGCCCGGTGTTGGTGGTGCCCAACGATGTAGCGGTGCCAGGCGGCCCGCGCCGTCGTCACGCGTCGTCGCTGGCCGAATTCAGCGTCGATGACCTGCGTGCCGTTCATTCACAACTGATTACGCAGTTTGAAGAACGGACCGCCTGACTGGGCGTTTGTGATCTAATGTGACGTCTATCACGCAACGCTGCGGAAGGGCGTCCCATGACTCACGGACCCGCGGGTGAAGCCACATCAGGCGTCGATTACGAAGAATCCGAACACAGCGGCCGTGTCGTCCTGATCGCCTCCGTAGCGGCCCTCGGCGGCCTGCTGTTCGGGTATGACAGTGCGGTCATCAACGGCGCCGTGGCGGCCGTGGAGGACCACTTCGCGATCAGCAAGGGCGTGACCGGTGCTGCGGTCGCGGCGGCGTTGATCGGCGCCGCGCTCGGCGCGGTCGTCGCGGGCCGGCTTGCGGACAAGATCGGCCGGCTGTCGGTGATGAAGATCGCCGCGCTGCTGTTCTTGATCAGCGCGTTCGGCACGGGTCTTGCGGCCAACGTCGGGATGTTCGCATTCTTCCGGGTGGTCGGCGGTATCGGTGTCGGTGTCGCGTCGGTCATCGCGCCGGCCTACATCGCCGAGACATCCCCGCCGCGGATCCGCGGCCGGCTGGGGTCGCTGCAGCAGCTGGCGATCGTCAGCGGCATCTTCGTCTCACTGGCCATCGACGCGCTGCTGGCGCACCTGGCCGGCGGCTCGCGTGAGGTGCTGTGGCTGGGCATGGAGGCGTGGCGCTGGATGTTCGTCGTGATGGCGGTTCCCGCAGTCGTGTACGGCGCGCTGGCCTTCACGATTCCCGAGTCACCGCGTTATCTCGTTGCGACATACCGGATTCCGGAAGCACGTAGGGTGCTGACGAGACTGCTCGGCGAGAAGAACCTGGAATTGACGATCACCCGAATCCAGGAATCCTTGAAGGCGGAAAAGCCGCCGTCCTGGGCTGATTTGAAGAAGCCGACCGGTGGCATCTACGGCATCGTCTGGGTCGGCGTCTTCCTGTCGATCTTCCAGCAGTTCGTCGGCATCAACGTGATCTTCTACTACTCGAATGTCCTGTGGGAGGCCGTCGGGTTCGGCGAGAGCCAGGCGTTCATCATCACGGTGATCACGTCGGTGACGAACATCGCGACCACGCTCATCGCGATCGCGCTGATCGACAAGGTCGGGCGCAAGCCGCTGCTGCTCGTCGGCTCCACCGGCATGGCGATCACCTTGGGCACGATGGCGGTGATTTTCGGCACAGCCCCCGTCGTAGACGGGCAGCCGCATCTGGAGGGCGCCGCGGGGCCGATCGCCCTGATCGCGGCGAATCTGTTCGTGGTGTCCTTCGGCATGTCGTGGGGCCCGGTGGTGTGGGTGTTGCTCGGCGAGATGTTCCCCAACCGCATCCGCGGCGCTGCCCTCGGCCTCGCGGCCGCTGCCCAGTGGGTCGCCAACTGCGCGATCACCGCGTCCTTCCCGGCGCTGGGCGACTTCTCGTTGGGCATCGCCTACGGCTTCTACGCCATCTGCGCGGTGC
Organism: Mycolicibacterium agri; assembly: GCF_002553505.1. Classification (GTDB taxonomy): domain Bacteria; phylum Actinomycetota; class Actinomycetes; order Mycobacteriales; family Mycobacteriaceae; genus Mycobacterium; species Mycobacterium agri. The sequence continues at coordinate 25,023 of NZ_PDCP01000028.1, forward strand.
TGTCGTTCCTGTTCGTGTGGCGCTGGGTCGAGGAGACCAAGGGCAAGCACCTGGAGGATATGCACGCCGAGGCGCACGTCACCCCGGCGCACTGAAGCCTGGTCGGCGGAAACCCGCGTGACCGGCGCGGCGGGCGCGTGACACAATCGCCTGCCGTGAAGACCTTCGACGCGCTGTTCGCCGAATTGAGCGAAAAGGCGCGCACCCGGCCTGCCGGCAGCGGCACCGTCGCCGCCCTCGACGGCGGCCTCCACGGCCTCGGCAAGAAAATCCTCGAAGAGGCCGGCGAGGTCTGGCTGGCCGCCGAGCACGAGGACGACGACGCGCTGGCCGAGGAGATCAGCCAGTTGCTGTACTGGACGCAGGTGCTGATGATCGCCCGCGGCCTGACCCTCAACGACGTGTACGGGAAGCTATGAACGGCATGCTTCGCGTCGCGGTGCCCAACAAAGGCACGTTGAGTGAGCCGGCCGCCGAGATCCTCTCCGAGGCGGGCTACCGGCGCCGCACCGACCCCAAGGATCTGACGGTCATCGACCCCGTCAACAATGTCGAGTTCTTCTTCCTGCGGCCGAAGGACATCGCCATTTACGTCGGATCGGGGCAGCTTGATTTCGGTATCACCGGTCGGGATCTGGCCGCCGAATCCGATGCGCCAGTCCGCGAACGGTTGGCGCTGGGCTTCGGCACGTCAACGTTCCGGTATGCCGCACCCAAGGGCAGCGACTGGACGGTCGCCGATCTGGCCGGCAAGCGCATCGCCACCGCATTTCCCAATCTGGTCCGAAAAGATCTGGCGGCCAGGGGAATCGAGGCCACCGTCATCCGGCTTGACGGTGCGGTGGAGATCTCTGTGGCGCTCGGAGTGGCCGACGCTATCGCCGACGTGGTCGGTTCCGGGCGCACGCTGGGCCTGCACGGCCTGGTCGCATTCGGTGAGCCGCTGTGCGATTCGGAAGCCGTGCTGATCGAAAACACACACCCCAGCGACGACAACGCCGCCGCCCGCGACCAACTGGTGGGCCGCGTGCAAGGCGTGGTGTTCGGCCAGCAGTACCTGATGCTGGACTACGACTGCCCGCGCAGCGTTCTGGACGCCGCCACCGCTGTCACACCGGGTTTGGAGTCGCCGACCATCGCGCCACTGGCGGATCCAGCGTGGGTGGCGGTGCGCGCACTGGTTCCGCGCCGCGACGTCAACGCGATCATGGACGAACTCGCGGCCATCGGCGCCAAGGCAATACTGGCCTCCGACATCAGGTTCTGCCGGTTCTGATTCAGCCGGTGCCCCATCCGTCTGCGTGTTAGCGTCCGGATGTCCGTCCACGGTCCGGAGGTCCGCATGACGTATTTCCTGGTTTTGCTGTTCGCCCTGCTGATCGGTGTCGTCGCCGGTCTACGTGCACTGACCGCTCCCGCGGCGGCCGCCTGGGCGGCAGCGCTGGGCTGGATAAACCTCGACGGCACCTGGGCAGAGTGGATGGCGCATCCCGTCACGGTCACGGTGTTGACGATCCTGGCGTTGGGGGAGTTGGTTTCCGACCAGTTGCCGAACACACCGAGCAGGCGGGTGGCGATGCAGTTCGGTGCCAGGCTGGCGACCGGGGGATTCGCGGCGGCCGTGCTCGCCACGGGTGCCGTTCTGAATCCGACCGCGTGGGTTGTCGTCGGGGCGATCGGCGCCGGTTTGATCGGCGCGGTCGCGGGCACGCTCGGAGGTGCGGAGGCACGTCAACGCCTCGTCGCAGCCATCGGCGGACGAGATCTGCCGATCGCACTCATCGAGGACGTCGTCGCGGTCGTCGCCGGATTTGTCGTCGTCGGATTGGCATCGGTCATCTAAATGGCTACGGGCACAGAGCACTTCGACGCGATCATCGTCGGTGCAGGCCAGGCTGGACCGCCGCTGGCGGGCCGACTGACTGCGGCAGGGCACACCGTTGCCGTCATCGAACGCAAGCTGGTCGGCGGCACCTGCGTGAACTACGGCTGCATTCCGACCAAGACGATGGTGGCCAGCGCCCACGCCGCGCAGACCGCCCGCCGCGGCGCCGAATATGGCGTCGGTACAGGGGATGTCGCTGTCGACATGACGAAAGTCAAAGCGCGCAAAGACAAGGTCATGACCGATGACCGCAACGGCGTCGAGTCGTGGCTCGAAGGTATGGACAACTGCACGCTCATCTATGGGCATGCTCGTTTCGAGGACCCGCACACAATCCGCGTCGGCGACCGGCTGCTGCACGGCGAAAAGATCTTTCTCAACGTCGGTGGACGGGCGGTCGTACCCGACATGCCCGGACTCGACGAGATCGACTACATGACCAATGTCGGCATCCTCGAACTCGATACGCTGCCCGAGCACCTCGTCATCGTGGGCGGCAGCTACATCGGCCTGGAGTTCGCGCAGATGTACCGGCGCTTCGGCGCCCGCGTCACCGTCATCGAGCGCGGTCCGCGCCTGACCTCGCGAGAAGACGAGGACGTCTCGGCGGCCATCAAAGAGATCCTCGAAAACGAAGGGATCGCGGTCGAACTCAACGCGAACTCGATCTCGTTCAACAAGCGGGACAACGGCTTCGAGGTTACACCACGCGCTGCGGTGGACCCCATCACCGGCTCGCATCTGCTGATCGCCGTCGGGCGGCGCCCCAACACCGACGAACTCGGCCTGGAGAAAGCGGGCGTGCAGACCGACGAGCGCGGCCACATCGTCGTCGACGACCACTGCCGCACCAACGTCGACCACATCTGGGCGATGGGCGACTGCAACGGGCGTGGGGCGTTCACCCACACGTCCTACAACGACTTCGAGATCGTCGCCGCCAACCTCCTGGACAACGATCCGCGCCGGATCAGCGACCGCGTGCCCACCTACGCGCTCTACATCGACCCGCCGCTGGGCCGGGCGGGCATGACGGTCGACCAGGTGCGCAAGTCAGGCCGAAAAGCGTTGGTGGGCAAGCGGCCGATGACCCGCGTCGGGCGGGCGGTCGAGAAGGGCGAGACCCAGGGCTTCATGAAGGTCGTCGTCGACGCCGACACCAAGGAGATTCTCGGTGCGGCCATCCTCGGTGTCGGCGGCGACGAGGTCATCCACTCCATCCTCGACGTCATGTCGGCCAAGGATCCCTACACCGCGATTTCACGCACCATGCACATCCACCCGACGGTCAGCGAGCTGGTGCCGACGATGCTGCAGGAGATGACGCCGCTCGACCAAGGTTGAACTGGCGCGTCACCAACGCGACGCGGTGGCCGAGGTGCCGGCACGTCCGCACATCGGACGGGTGAACCTGGTCCGGATTGGCGTCGACGTTGGTCTGCGCCCCGGCGCCAAGGAAGAAGCCCAGCCGGTTGAGGTCGTCCTCGGTGGAGGTGGACGTGTTCCAGCCGGCGCTCAAACCCAAGCTGACCCAATGCATATGGTGCTGCGCGGCGAACACCGCCAGCGACATCAGGGTGTTGAGCTTGTCGCCGCTCTTGCCGCCGGAGTTGGTGAATCCCGCGGCCACCTTGTCACGCCACGTGCCGTTCATGCACCGCCGTCCGGTCTGCTCGGCGAAGGCCTGAAATGCCGCTGACACATTGCCCATGTAGGTGGCGCTGCCGAAGATGATGGCGTCGGCCCCATCGAGGACGTCCCAGTGCCCGTCGGCCATGTTGTCGACGGAGATCATCGTGACGTGAGCGCCGGCGTCGGTGGCGCCGGCGGCAACGGCTTCGGCCAGGGTAGCGGTGTGGCCGAAGCCTGAATGATAGGCGACCGCGACGGATGGCGCGGCAACGTGAGATCCATTGTGTATCATGTTATTTCGTCTCCATCTGTGCTTGGACGATTTCCTGCCGTCTGGTACTCCAGTCGGGCGGCTCCCCGCCGGCAAGGTAGGCTTCCAGCCGGTCGAAGAACGCGTGGGTGCCAAAGCGGAAGCCGGTCGCGTTGCGCGGGCCGAGCCCACGATGCGTGAAGCGCAACAGCGTGCCGTCGCCGTCGGGATGCAGTTCGTAACGCACGACGCTGTGTTCGACGATGGCCTGCTTCCACTCGTGTTCAAGCACGCGCGGTGGATCCCACACGAGGATGCGGCCGGTCATCCGCTTCCTCTCGACGGGTAGCGGCGGGCCAGTGGCGACCATTTCGATCTGGCCGCCCTCGCGGGCTTCAATTGTCGTCTCGCCGAACCACTGTGCGCGTTCGGCGGGATCGGTGATCGCCGACCACACCGTATCTATGGGGTAGGGCAGCCGTCGCTCGAACGTGAGCATCGCGTGATCACCTTTGATCGTGAGTCGTCCGTCGTGCGCGGTCATGAGGTCTTCCCGTGCTTGGCTTCCAGGTGGCGTTCGAGGGCGTCCAGATGGTTCGCCCAGAAGCGCCGGTAGCGCTCGATCCACTCGTCGATGGGCATCAGGCCGTCGGCGCGCAGCGCATAGATCCGGCGCTGGGCGTCGGGCCGTACCTCCACCAAACCCACTTCGCGGAGCACCCGCAGGTGCCGCGACACCGTCGGCTGCGTCAGGCCGGGCAGCGTGGCGACAAGCTCACCCGCGGTGCGCTCGCCCTCGGTGAGCACGTCGAGCAACGCCCGCCTGCTGGGCTCGGCGACTGCCTCGAAGACGTCCATGCCTCAAGTATTGCACTCCATCTATATAGATGCAAGCACATATAGTAAGGGTGAGTTGGCGGACCAGAGATCTTGTGGAACCCCAACGGGCCGGGTACGGCGACTCGCCTACGCGACGCGTACTGGCCGGAGCTCTCGCTGATCAAAAGCTCCGTCGCAGATTCGCTTGGCGACGAGTCACGATCCGGGTGCGAGAAAGCGTTGTTCGGTGTCGGAGCCGGGTTGAAACCGCCGTGTCCATATGTAGCCGAGCAGAGCCGCGGCCGCGATGACGACCAACGTTCCGATGGTGAAGAATTCGAAGGTGGCACGCGAGACACCCCACGATTCGGCGAAGTCGTAGTCCACCCCAATCAACGGTTCAAGCGTGCCGGGGAATACCGCGACCCAACTTCCCAACACCACCCAGAGGTAGATCAGCACGGTACTGAGCCAGAGGCCGGCGTGGCCGCCGGGCACCTGGTACGGCCGTTCGACGTCGGGGTAGCGCTGGCGCAACCGGACGATCGTCGGGAAGATCACCAGGTAACTGAGCAGCAAGGTCGTGATCGCCACGGTCAAGACGACATGGAAGACCGACGCGACGCTGCCGGACACCAGCACGGTAGCGGCGATGGTGAAGACGGTGGCGATCGCGCCGGACAGGACGTTCATCCGCACAGGTGTACCGAATCTCGGTGAAAAGACACCGAAGTAACGGGGAAATGCGCCGTCGGCGGCCGCACTGGCCTGCACCCGGTCAGAAGCGATCATCCATGCCCTGGGTGAGTGCGATGAAGATGAACAGCACCGCTGTAGCCACCAACAGTGGCGAAGCCGCGTCCCCGTAGACCTTGAACACCTCGCGCACAGCGTCCAGAAACCCACTGGCGCCGGAGATCTGGTCGGCGGGGACGACGGCCAGGATTGCGAAGATCGGAACCAGATAACACGCGACGGCCACAGATCCAGACGAGGCCACGGCGATAGGCACGTCTCGGCGGGCGTTGCGCATCTCTTCGGCGGCGCCGTTGGGGGCCTCGAATCCGACGAAGGCGAACAGCATCACAGGGGTGACACCCAGGAACCCGGCCATGGTTGGCGAAAAGTCGCCTGCCGCATACCCATGCACGCCGTACTTGACGCCGTAGATCACGACGGTGAGGACGAAGAAGACGAGCAGGCACACTTTGCAGATCGCGCCGGCCGCAACGATCCACTTACCGTACTGCAGCCCGATGATGGCGGTGGCGATGGCGAACCAGACGAATGTGAACTTGAACAGGTAGTCTCCGAATGAGCCGGACGCCAACGGGTGAATGTATGCGTCCCACGTCGCCGCAGAGATGAAGGCGAGCGAACCCCCCAGCCAGATCGGGTTGGTGATCCAGTAGTACATCGTCGCGACCGCGGCGGCCAGCTTGCCGAAAGCCAGCCGCACCCAGATGTAGGGTCCGCCCTCGCTTCGGAATGTGCTGCCGAGTTCGGCTGTCACCAGGGCGTAGGGGTATAGAAACGTGACTGCGATCACGACCGCCCACGTGAACGCCTCTGCACCGCCGATAGCTGCGATCTCCGCGATCAGGTCGATGCCAATGATCGCCGACACCGCGAGAAAGACGATGTCGAGTCGGCCCAGTGTTTTGCGGAGGACCGACACTTCCTGGGGCGCCGCGGTTGTCGCGGTGGGCACTATCTCGACTCCTGTCACTCGACGACCGGATCGAGGTCGATCCTATGTCCAACGTGGACTTGGGATCTCGTCGAAAGTTCTGTCGAGCGCTCGCCAGCCGCCGAATGTGAAACCTCTGCGAAATTTCGTTTGTTTGCTCGCACATGCTTCACGCTCGGCGGGTTGTCGCGGTCAACTCCTGTATCAGCTCACAAAGGGTTGGCCGAGTGGCGCCAGGTGCGGAGAACCGGGGAATCACGACGAGCTGCCTTGTGTCAGCAACTTCGACCAACGCCTTCCCGCCGGTATGGAAATCCGGCATATCATGTTCGCCGATCGCGACGGTCACGCGGCCGGCGAGTCGCCGTAGTTGCGCTGGCGTCGGATCCGGCGCGCGTGGAGGCTCGCCGTGCGCCCGCCGCAACAGCAGCATGCGCGTTTCATTCTGTGCCGCACGGTGTTCGGGCGCCCGCTGACTGCCTTCGTCGTGAGGCGGACACCGATCAGGGAATGCCGTGGAGTCCTGGGTGTTGGCCGGGTGGGACGTTCGGCGCGGGTGGTGCTTTGACGTTGGGGGTGAATAGGTTGCCTGCGGTCGGGTTGATGTCCTTCTCGGTGGGAGCTGGCGGCGGCGCGGGGGGTGCGCTGGGTGTCGTGGTTGTCGTGGTGGTTGTCGTTGATGTCGGCGACGGTGTTGTGGCGGTGCCACCCCCGCATGCGGCGATCAGTGCGATCAGCGCAGCACCCGCACAGGCGGTGAGCATGCGTCGACCGAGGCAATGGACGGACATGAGCAAACTCCTGTCGGTGGGTGTGGCGTCTCGTCAGTGCTTGTTGCGGTGCACCCCAGGCGGTTCCGTCGGCGCAGGCGGTGCCTTGATTTCCGGGGTGAACAGGTTTCCGCCGGTGGGATCGATCCGCTTCTCCGTCGGGGGAGCCGGCGGGGCCGTGGTGGTAGGTGGCGGTGTTGCCGAGGTGGGTGTCGTTGTCGTGGGTGTTGTCGTTGATGGTTCTTGGTCGCCGCTGCTTTGACATCCGGCAGCGAATACGGCCGCCATGGTCAGGGCGCCGGCGAGGGTCGCGATTCGGCGCCTGGTGAGGACGGGCATTCCATTTCACTCCTTCGAAGTCGGCCGGACGGTTGACATTCCGGCTCACGTTTCCTCGGTTACTGACTGTCCGGGGTGTCGCGGTGGGCTTCCAACAGCCGCAACCACACTTCGCTGATGGTCGGGAAGCACGGCACGGCATGCCACAAGCGGTTGATGGGTACTTGTGCGGCCAAGGCGATGGTGGCCGAGTGCAGGAGCTCAGCTACACCGGGTCCGACGAAGGTGACTCCGAGCACGCGGTCGCGGTCGAGGTCGACGATCATTCGCGCATGACCGGTGTAGCCGTCGGCGTAAGAGGCTGCGCCAGGGACGGTTTCGCCCATGTCGACGTCAACGATTTTGATGCGGTGGCCTCGATGCTCGGCCTGTTGGGCGGTCAGGCCGACGGAGCCGGCTTCCGGGTCGGTGAAGAAGACTTGGGGGACCGCCTGCTTGTCTGCCGTGACGACGTGGGTGCCCCACGGTGCGGTCTCGAGCGGTTGTCCATGAGCGCGGGCGCTGATGGCGTTGGCGGCCATGCGTGCTTGGTACTTTCCTTGATGGGTGAGCAGCGCTCGGTGGTTCGCGTCACCCATCGCGTAGAGCCAGTTGTCGTCAACACCGCGCACGAGGCAGGTGTCATCGACCTCAAGCCAGGAGCCTGGGCTCAGACCGATCGTCTCTAGACCGATATCGGCGGTGTTGGGTGATCGTCCGATCGCGAACAGGATCTCGTCGGCTTCGAGATTCTCGCCGTTGTCGAGTTCAACCGTGACTGGTCCGGTGCCGCCTGGGCGGTGCAGTTCGGTCACCGAAACGCCGGTATGAACCTCGACGCCCGCCTGAGTGAGTCCGCGGCTGACGTGTTCTCCGACGAACGGTTCCATGCGGGGGAGCAGTGCGGGAGTGCGCGCCAGCAGGGTCACGTTGGCGCCGAGGCCGTTCCATGCCGTAGCCATCTCCACGCCGACGCCACCCGCGCCGACCACGACCAGCCGCGGGGGAACGGCGCTGCTGTCGGTTGCCTTGCGGTTGGTCCATGGCTTTGCTTCGGCCACACCAGGGATGTCGGGCACTGTTGCCGTGCTGCCTGTGCAAATCGCAACCGCCTGACGTGCGTCGAGCACGACGAGGTCGTTATCGGCCGTGGTGATCGCGACCCGTCGAGGACCGTCCAGCCGGGCATGACCTCGATACAGGGCTGCGCCGAGCCCGTCGATGATGAACGCGGCTTGGCCGCTGTCATCCCAGTTGGTGACATAGCGGTCGCGTCTGCCGAACACACGGGGCGCCGCGATGGGGCCGCCAATGGCTTCGCGGGCGCCGTCGATGCGACGCACATCGGAGACGGCGAGCACCGGACGCAGCAGTGATTTGCTCGGAATACAACCCCAGTACGAGCACTCCCCGCCGACGAGTTCGCGGTCGATGACCGCGACGGTAAGGTCTGCGGCGCGGCAGCGCGCGGCGACGTTTTGGCCGACTGGGCCGGCGCCGAGCACGATGACGTCAAAGGTCTCTGTCATTGTCTTTGTTTCCTTTCGTGATTGCGGTCGGGATGACCGCTACGAGGCGAGGGCAATAGCACCGTCGGTGGCTTGCAATACCGCGTCGTTGATGTAGCTGACAGACGGTGAGGCCAGGAACGCAACCGCGACCGCGTCGCGCGAGGTCAGGCGCAGTTCAATCTCTTGGCGGTGTCAGATCACTAGTGACACAGACGCTGTCAGTATGCACGTGGGGAAGGGGCAGGGTGTGTGGAAGTTCTTATGACCGCCATCAACTGATCGAATCGATGTGCGGTTGGTGTCTTCTGGTGATTACTTGCGTGACAGTGCAATTGGCGGACCGCTGAGAACGTCGTCGCGGTTTCGGGCTGACTTCGTCGGCACGGCTGGTGTAGCGATGCCGCCATCTTTCGTCGCCAGTTGTGGAGCATCAAACGATGCCTCAATGTCTCCGCCGAAGGCGAGCTGGAGATGGCCGGCGTAGCGAGCAGTTGGACTCGGCGTAGCGATGATCTGCGCGCTGCCAAGGTAGGGCGATATATCGTTGTTTTATTGTCAGGTCCCATCTTTGACGTCGCTTGCATATACCGGCGGGGCTGTGCTGCTGTGATTGGTGCTCGCCGACAGACAGGCGCTACCGAGAGTTGCGGCCATCATTCGGAACCCGGCGGGGCCGGATCAGCCGGCCCCGCCGGGTCCCGGTGGCCAAGCAGGAAACTCAGCTCGACATTGCGGCTGATGGCGGCCGACGCGGGCGGGGAAGACGACCGGCAGCCGATCCTGGTCTGCAGCTATGTGCTGCCCTAGCCACGACGGCGTTGGCTGGCGCGCAGGGCGTCAGACAGCGTCCAGAATGATAAACCCAGTAGCGGAATGTCTTTGAGCAGAAACTCTGCCGTCAGCGAGATGGCCGGGAATTCCCCGCCGGCAGGTTCACTCACGCCGGGGGTACTGAACAAGAAGCTGACGGTGAAGACAAACAGAACGATCGCCATCAGGCTGCCGAGGATCGACAGTCTCGGTGCGATCGGCTTGATGGCCAGCAGCACCGCCGCGGTCACCTCGAAGACTCCGAGCAGTGCTGAAAACGTGTACACCGGAAGGAAGTTGTATAGCCAACCCATGAAGGGGCTGTTGGCCACCAACGGTTGAATCTGGTGTGCCTCAAAATTCGCGAATTTCAAGGCGCCGATCCATCCGATCACGATCACCAAGCCGTAACGGCCGAGCATCGCCGCGATCTTGTCCGAAGCCGAAAGCGGCAATGCGCGTTCGATGATCGAAGAGGTCGACACTGTCATGGTTTCGTCCTAACGAGAGTTGGTGCGGCGGAGAGTGGTTAGCATCTTACTAATGGATATATTGAGAATAACCATTAGTTCGTTGGTGCGCAAGGGACTGATGCCACACAGATCGTCTTGCAACGTGAATGAATAGGGGCGCGCCAGGTCGGGGCAATCCGAAGGTCAGCAACCGCTGGACCGGCGGGCGAGCGCCGTAACGGCGTGAATACGGCGTAACCATTAGTATTGCGGCATGGGTGACATGCTGTGGGAGGCCCGGGTCGGGGCGCCACCATGACGGCAGCGGCACCGGCGCCGCGTGTGGAAGAGCCCGCTCCACTCGCGCTTGCCAATACAATCTGGATCGATCGACATGGTGTGCACGACGCGCTTGCGGAACTGGACTATGTCCGCATATGGATCCGCGCGGTCGGTAAGCGTCTGCCGATGTCGCCGGCGCTCGATGCAACTGACGGGGTGTGCGCCGAGACGGCCGGACGCCTGATCGACCTGCGTGACGCGATTCGGCGACTGGCTGCGGACGCTACCAAGGATTCTCGGGATTTGGTGGCGTCGCCGGTGCCCGATACCGCCACTGCCGTGTCGCTGATCAACGCGGCTTCTGCGGCGAATCCCGTCTGGCCCGAATTGTCCTTCACTCGTCGTCACGTGCTTACTCGTCACGACGCATGGTCGGCAAAGGCGTTCTCCGAGGCGCTGATAACGGTGGTCGCCAGACAGACCGTCGAGCTCGCTACCAGTCCTCGTTGGGCGTTGCTGCGTGCATGCGAGGCACCCGCATGTGCCCATTTCTTCATCAAAGAGCATCGCCGCGAATGGTGTTCGGCGCTCTGCGGCAACCGTGCCCGAGTCGCACGCCACGCCCAACGCCAACATCGCTAGTGACAAGAAACCTCCGACGGTCAAGCTGCGTGCCGCAGCCGGTGACCGCTCGAGTCGTATCGGTGCGATGCACATGGTCGACATCGACCACACTTTGAGCCTCTCCGGCATCGCGGCCACACCGCGCGCCAGAGTACGAAATATGCTGTGCCACAACCTTTGTATCGTTCACAGTATGATTTAAAACCGGTGCGGGGTGTGTCGACACGACACGTCGTCGGTGGCAGCGCCCGTGTGCGGGTGGTGCAGGAATCACTTGTGTAGGTGGGACCCGCCGCGTCCGGCGCACTCCGTGGATATGGTGTGCCCTCGGCTGGTGGCTTCGAGAATAAGTTTGGTGAGTGACAACGGCATCGATAATTGGGGTACGTGACCCGAAGGCAGTTGCCGTCGGTAGGTTGCACGCTTGGCGAAATGGTCCTGGCCGTCTGGGATGGCTCTGTCGTGTTCGGCCACAATATATGTCGACGGAATCGTGTGCCAGGCTGCGGCAGTGAGTGCTTGATTGGTCGCTTTCAGGGTGAACGGTTTGAGGCGGGCGATCGCCTGTTCCGCTGATTCGCGCGGTACATCGTGAAAAAACAGGCTTAAAGGATCCTTCGCGGTAACGGTGTCATCGTCGATGATCCACCAGCTAGGGGCGACACCCACGACGCCGAGTATCGATTCGCCAACCTCGAGTTGGAAAGCGCAGACATAGACCAGATGAACGACGTTGGGCATACCAGCGGCAGCTTGGCTGATGACTGCTCCACCGTAGGAATGACCGACGACGACCACAGGTGCGTCGATCTGTTGGAGCTCGGTGCGGAGCTGTGCGGCATCGTCGAAGAGGTCGAAGCGGGGTTTGGCGCGGGAGTCGACGCTGGGCAGATCAACGGTGCGAACCTGCCACCCGCTGGCCGTGAGTTGCTGACGGACCGCGTCCCAACTCCATGAGCCAAACCAAGATCCGTGGACAAGCATCAGAACTGGTTTCGATGCATTGTTACTTGGCGTATCGCTCACAGACCGGGTCCTCTCGTTCAACTCCGGTCGATGCTAATGGCGGACGATCCGCCGGAGTTATTGGAAGTTGCAATCTCGGTCATAAGCTAGATTGCGGAATACGTTGTGGTGCAGCGGTGTACGTTCAGGGCTGCAGTCCGCCTGGACGCACCACCCCGGTTGCTAACCGTTTCTTCCTTGCACGACTCGGACGAGTTCGACCCTGGATCTGATATGCAACTTCGCGAAGATGTTTCGGACATGCGTCTTGACGGTGTGCGGTGACAGGTGCAGTTTTCCGGCGACACTCCGGGTGGTGGCTCCGTCTTGCGTATAGAGGTGCGCCACCTTGATTTCGGTGTCGGTCAAGCTGTCCCAGCCGGTGCGCCCGTGTCGGCGAGCTGGCAGGCGCCGGATGACGCCCAGCTGACGCAGTTGCCGACCGACCAGGCGCGCGTCCGCGACTGCACCGCAGTCAGCGAGGGTGTCGAAGGCAGCCTTGAGCACCTCGACGGCTTCATGGGTGCGCCCGACGTGTTTGAACTCGCGCGCCGCATCCTGTGCGGCGCACGCGTACAACAAGGGCCGCCCATGCTCCTTCAGGTGCAGACCTTCAGCCATGACGGTGTCCGGGTCCCGGTCAAAAATAGCCTGCGCGTACCGGCACACCGCGGCGACCAGCGGCAGAGGGGGGTGCTCACGACCCAACGTGTCTATGGCAGCAAGCACGCGCGCGCGGAGCCCGGCATCGCCGGCTGCCGACGCTACCCGCGCCGACAGAATCAAGTGATCGTGGAAGTAGGAAAGTACCGGTGCCATCAACAGCGGGGTGTCACCTGCGAGCCATCGCATCGCGTCATGAAGGTCACTTCGGTTCCACGCTGCGAGCGCCAAGATGGCTGCGGCATCCCGACGCGTCGCTGGAGAACTGCTGTCGGTCGCCGCCCTGGCCCTGATCAACATCTCTTGGAGGAGTTTATGATCGTGCTCGCGGTCGTGTTTCGGGTGCAACAGCGGCTGCAGCGCAGCAAGGGTGTCCTTGACGGTGCCGCGCAGCCCGAGTTCGATCGGAGTGCGCCGGCCCAGGTTTCGGCCGCGGATGTCGACCTGGATGACGGTCGCGTTGTCGGGATAGAACTGCTGATACGGGAAGTCGGTGCCCAGCATCAGCAGGGTGTCGGCCTCCTTGATCGCCTTGTACCCGGAGGCGAAGCCCAACAGGCCGGTCATCCCGACGTCGTAGGGGTTGTCGTATTCGATGAATTCCTTGCCGCGCAGCGCATGTACGACGGGCGCCTGCAGAGTCTCGGCAAGTTGGATCAGTGCGGCGTGCGACCCGGCGACGCCCGCGCCACCGAGGATGGTGACTCGTTCGGCGGCGTTGAGAAGGTCGGCGGCGCGGCGCACGGACTCGTCGTCGGGACGCAACACCGACTTGGTGGCCGCAATTGGGCGGACGGGTTGCTCCGAGATGCGTTGCAGGAAGATCTCACCGGGTATGACGACGACCGCGACGCCATTCTCCTCGACGGCCGTGCGCATCGCCATCGCGAGGATGCGGGGCGCCATCTCAGGGATGCTGACGAGCTCGCAGTAGACACTGCACTCGCGGAACAGTTCCTGCAAATGCGTCTGTTGGAAGTACTCCGAGCCGATCTCGCCGCGCGGGATGTGAGCGGCGATCGCGAGGACCGGTACCCGGCTTCGGTGCGCGTCGAACAGCCCGTTGATCAGATGCAGGTTGCCGGGCCCGCAGCTGCCCGCACACACCGCCAGTTGCCCGGTCAGCGCGGCGTCGGCCGCAGCAGCGAACGCGGCCGTCTCCTCGTGACGTATGTGTTCCCAGGTGATCTCACCGGATCGCCGAATGGCATCAGTGAATCCGTTGAGGCTGTCTCCGGGCAGCCCGTACACGCGGCGGACGCCGCTCATCTGTAAAAGCGAGATGGCATGGTCAGCGACTGCTGTCACGCGCACACCGTATATCCGGTGTGAAAGTGTGTCGAGTCGTGATCAAATGCTCACGCCTGCCGGATAATTGGGATCTCCGGCAGCCTTGAGCCTTCGCAAATAACCGGATTAACTATCCGATACTCCGATTGACACCACGGTCTGCCGCGGGGAAGATCACGAAGTCAATGCTTCGAGCCAGACGCTGGTTTGCATTGGTACAACAGGCCCGATCGCATCCTCAGCGCGGTGCGGGGTCCACCTTTCGAACACGAAAATAACTTCTACTTGAGGAGAGCGATGACCAATTGGGGTGACTACGAGAACGAGATATATCGCGATGGGCTGGTAGGCGTTCTACCCACTCTTCCCATGTCTTACGCCGACTGGGAGGCCCACGCTCAGCAAGCGCTTCCCCCGAGCGTGTTGTCCTATGTCGCAGGTGGTTCCGGCGATGAACACACCCAGCGGGCCAATGTGGACGCCTTCACGCGTTGGGGGCTGATGCCCCGGATGCTCGCAGCGGCCACCGACCGCGACCTGTCGGTCGAGCTGTGGGGCAAGAAGTGGGCGGCGCCGATGTTCTTCGCGCCCATCGGTGTGATCGCCCTGTGTGCGCAGGACGGCCACGGCGATGTGGCCAGCGCGCAGGCCAGCGTCCGTACGGGCGTGCCGTACATCACCTCGACGCTTGCCGTCAGTCCGTTGGAAGAGATTCGCGAGCAGGCAGGTGACACACCGGCCTACTTCCAGATCTACTTCCCCGAGGATCGCGACCTTGCCGAGAGCTTCATCCTGCGCGCCGAGAAGGCCGGTTACGACGGTCTGGTGATCACCCTCGACACCTGGATCTTCGGGTGGCGGCCACGGGATCTCACGATCTCGAACTTCCCGTTCCTGCGCGGGTTGTGCTTGACCAACTACGTGACGGATCCGGTGTTCAGGCGAAGTTCAAAGCCCACTCGGGCGTGGAGGCGGATGCCCTGCGCGCCAACCCGAGGCTGGCGGCAGACTTCTGGCACGGCCTGTTCGGGCATTCGGTGACGTGGGAGGACGTCGACTGGGTGCGGTCGATCACAAAGATGCCCGTCATCCTCAAGGGCATCCAGCATCCCGATGATGCGCGCCGCGCGGTGGACGCAGGCGTCGACGGCATCTACTGCTCGAACCACGGCGGCCGTCAGGCCAACGGTGGGCTCCCGGCGCTTGATTGCCTGCCCGACGTCGTCAAGGCCTCCGGTGACACGCCGGTGTTGTTCGACTCCGGGGTCCGGACGGGCGCCGACATCGTCAAGGCGCTCGCCATGGGTGCCTCGGCCGTGGGAATCGGGCGTCCGTACGCGTGGGGTGCCGCACTGGGCGGCTCTCGGGGCATCGAGCACGTCGCGCGCTCACTGTTGGCCGAGGCAGACCTCATCATGGCCGTCGATGGATATCGCAACCTGAAAGAGTTGACGATCGACGCGCTGCGTCCCACCCGCTGAGGAAGGCAGTCCCTGATGAAGATCGATCGGACGGTGCATTCGGTTCGGATGCACCGTCCGATCGGGACTCCCGAATTCTTCTGTCCTAGAAGGCTTGTGCTAACTGTCGCGTGCCGCCGGTCGCCGAAGCCCATCCATCACGATGGTGAGATACCGGGTATGACGGCCGGGGCCTTCCACGCTGATCGTGGCGGCGTGATGAATGCCCAGCATCAACCAGCGCAAGTCGTCGCTTGAAACGCCGGCACGCACCAGTCCGGCCTTTCGCGCCTTCTTCAGGACCGTTCGGATGGATTCAGCCACAACGGCTGCCATCTCAACGGTTTCGATACACGCGAACTGCGGGGACTCGAGTACAGCAGCGAGGCCGGGGCGGCGCTGAAAGCACTTGACGGAGCCGTTGAGTAGTTTGCGCAGGGATTGTGCTGGATCCGGCTCGTCGGCGGCGTTGCGCGCGATCGTCTTGATTTCGTCGAATGCTTCGGCCGCAACGGATTCCAGCAGCGACTGTCGGTCCGGGAAGTGTCGATACACCGTGCCGACACCGACACCGGCTTCGTGAGCTATGACGTTCATCGGTAACTCGAGACGACCTTCGGCGATGTGGTTTCGGGCCACTTCGAGGATGAGGTCGCGATTACGTCGGCCATCGCTACGCAGATCTACCGCCGCGGTCGTGGAACCCAATGCCATTGCTCGATATTACCGGATAGGTATTCCGTTTCAGGCTGTCGGTTCGCGACGTGATGCGAGGCGGCCGGTCCAGCGACCGCCGTTCGGAGCGCTCTAAGCGATGTGGCGAGGAAGTATTCCGTCGAGCAGGGCCTTGAGGTAGCGGTCGAGGAATGCCGGGTCATTCCGGTCGGGCGCGTGTCGAATGCCGAATCCGACGCCGCAGAGCAGCAGCAGAATTTCGGACGGCGCGAGCGCTGGAAACGCCAACGGTTCGGCGGCGACGGTTCCGGCAATGAGGGTGCGAAGCCCGTTGAGAAGACGATGACGCTGCTTCTTCATTTCATCGGTGACGGGATCGATCAGAGCGCTTGCGAAGGTGCCGTCGCGCACTAACAGCGCCAAGACACATCTCAAGAAACCCCGTAGTCCCGGCAATGTTCGCGGTGCAGCGTGAACTTTTTCGATGAGCGAGGCGAGTTGGTCCGAGGCAAGCGCTTCGGTGAGGGCCTCCGGGTTGGGGAAGTGACGGTAGACGGTGCCGACACCCACGTTTGCGCGCTGTGCGACAACGTTGAGTTGCAGCGGTTTCCCGTCATTCGCGATCACCCGTGCCGCCTCCAGGATGCGGCGGCGATTACGCGCAGCGTCCCTGCGCAGGACGGTCTGTGGCGTGGCGTCCTGGCCCTTCACCCGATAGTTGCCTCCTTTGACGTCGATTCTGCATGCTGCATGCAGGTCGGTCAACGAAAAATGGCAGGTTGTCGTCAATATCACATCCTGCATGCAGGATTCAGAAAGGGGCTGTGATCGAGGAGGCTTGGCCGCGGCGGCAGAGGCGAATCGGCGCAATGGGTGAGCTCGCCGCACCATGCAATGAAGGGGCAATGACGGGCGCGCCGACCGTCTGCAATGGTCGTGCCCGCTGGCAACCGGCGACTAGAGGGACGTCGGCACGCCGGTGTCAGCCGAATCGGTGGCTTCGGCGGTGCTGAAGTAGTGGGTGACGCGCGTAATGAGGCGTTCGAGATGTTCGATCGCGGCGTGCTCGGCTGCGTCGGCGTCGCGCTTTTCCAGCGCCTTCAGGATGGCGGCGTGTTCGTCGATCACGGCCTCGTGCGCTGGCACCCACGCCGTCATGTAGGTGGCCACAATCACCCGCGCCTGTACGCGGCGAAGATTCTCGACCAGGAGACGATTGCCGCATTTGTCGCGTATGACGCTGTGGAATTCGAGATCGAGCCGACGCGCCGTGACTGTGTCGGAGCTCCGAACGGCCGCGTCGAAAAGGGTCAGGTTCTTGCGCAGGCTGGTGAAATCATCGGCCATTAGGCGGTCGGTTGCGAGCCTCGTGGCGAGTCCTTCCAGCCGCGACCGCACCTGGAGGCCTTCAATCAGGTCGGCGTGGTCGAGTTGGGCGAGTTCGATACCCACCGCGGTCACCACCAGCAGGCCTTCAGTCACCAGCCGCTCGACGGCCGCCCGGACCGGGCTTCGGCTCATGTTCAGTTGTTCTGCTATCGATACGACACTCATCCGGCGTCCCTCCGGGAAGTCGCCGTCGAGGATGCGGGACCGCAGCTGTTCATAGGCAAGATCGCTGAGACCAGCGGGGCGTTGCACTGGTTCGAACGGCACGCACGTTTCCTTCCTGTGTGTTGCATTCAGCATACCGCGATAGGGTCTCCGCTGAGACGCCGGGCCAGGTGCGCACTCGCATCCAACACCGTGGAGCTGGATGTCCGCGGCGCGTCCGAAGGTTGTTAGAGAACACGATGAGTTGCAAGCGCACGAGCGCGGGGCTAGCGAAATATCCTGTGCTGCACGGTGATCTGCCAAGCACTACAGCGCACTGGCGATTGCGCCCGCGCGATTACGGGGTCTGAACCCGCCGGCCATCACCCGCCGACATTTGCCGAGTCGACGCACTGGTTCTAATCCGTCCGATCGACCAACCAGGGTCGGTTAGCAACGCGAACGTCAATTAACAAGCACGCGTGGAAAATTCGGTTCTGCGTCACGCAGCAAACAGCCGTGCGACGATCGGTCCTTGACGTGAGGAGCGATCATGAGGCTTGCTGTAGCCGCGGTACTCATCGGGATGGCGGCGATGGGCGCCGTAGGCCAGGCGAATGCCGACCCCAATGCGGACCAACCCAATTGCGTCGCGGCACCGGAGTTGGTCGGCTGCGACGGCAGCGGACCGGGGTTGCCGACGGGCCCCGCGGATCCTGCGTGCATCGCATCCCCGGGCGACGGGGTCTGTGCGGGAGGACCGTTTGCAGCGCCCGCACCGCCGTCGCCGCCGATCGGCAGTGATCTGCCGGGGAGCATCATGCCTGGCGGAATGCCATACGGCAGCGGCCCTCCCTCGATGCCCGGGACCATCCCGGGAATGCCTGGGTCCATGCCAGGAATGCCCGGCTCCATCTGATCTGCGCCGTATCTAGCTGGCGGCGCGCAAGATTCGCAGCTGTCCGATCTCGGCGACGTTCTTGGTCAGCTCGACGTTCACCCACAGAGCGGTATGGCCGACGGTGCGGCCGCTCGCCGTGCTCCACGGAAACGAGGATGGTGCCGCGAGGTCAGCCTCGGTGCGGGTACGCAGCAGGTTGCGCCATTGCGCGGCCAGCGTCCGAAGCCCCGCGACAGCGACGTCGCCGTTGCCCGGCCACGTCACGCTCTCGCGGGCACGCGGGCTGGCGCCCGAGACGTGGTCGATGGTCACCGACCACCACCAAGTGATGTGCCATGTGAGCCAACCGATCGTCGGGACCGGCACCGGGTCGGGCTCGGTATCCGCCCAGTCCGGACGCCACACCCCTGACGCGTCCGGGCGCACCGTCCATGTCAACGGCGCCGGTTCCCAGAGAGAATCATCCGGGCGGAGCGCCGAAAGGTGCAAATCGACCAGCGCCCAACACAAATCGAACTGCCACACGAGTTCGTCGGGCGTCATCGCCGCTGCACCAGAAGTGTCTGGGCGCAAGTGCCGATGAAGCCCTGCCGGTCGAAGATCTCGGCGGTGGTGACGCCGATGCCGTCGGGCCCGATGGATCCTCGGGCGCGCAGCGCGAAGTCGTTGCCGACCGGCACCCGATGGATGTGCACTGTCGTATCGGTGTTCATGAACACGAACTGCTCGGGGTCGATCGCCGCGCCGGCGCCATTGGCGCAGTCGACCACGAGCGCAAGGCGCTGCATCTGGGTCATGTCGTCGGCATCGACCAGAGGAAGCAGCGGACTCATCCACGCGACCGGCGACCCGTTGTCGAGCCCGTATTGCTTGCGCCAGTCGATGGCCTCCAGATAACCCGTCGCGCCTTCCCACTTGTGTGGCATCGGATCTTTGTCGCCTTCGACAAGCGGCGGGTGACGGTCGGTGGCGACATCGGTGGTGTCGCTGGTGGCCAACAGCCAGGCCGACGCGCGCGCCACGGCTCGGTCCGGGCCGCCGGGGCGTGCGGCGACCAGTTCGGCCGCCAGCAACATGATGCGACTGCCTGGGCGATCGATCCAGGCCCGAACCCGAACGGGCGCAACCGGAATAGCGCCGAGGATGTCCATGGTGACGCGGCCGATCCGCATCGGGGCATCGCCGGTGAGCTCCTCGATCAGCTTGGTCATCAACGCCAACGGCGGTGAGCCGTGCTGGATTTCGCGGTCCCAGTTGCTGCGGGTGTAGTCGGTCGATTCGAAGAGCTGATACTCGCCGTCGGTGCCGAGCCGACGGTAATGGGATCCCTTCATGCCGCGGGCTCCGCCGAGAACAGCACCGCGTCATCGCCCCCTTCGGCGGGATGCTCCGGCCAGCCCGGGTAGGGCGGTGGTGTGCCGCCGAACACCGGGCAGTGGGCGTGGTGGGCGCACCAGTCACAGAACCGCGACGGATTGGGCCGGAAATCGCCTGTGGCGCCCGCCGTTTGGATGGCCCGCCAGATCGCGATCAACGTCTTCTCGAAACGTTCGAGTTCCTCGAGGTCGGGGGAGTAGTCGACGACCTGGCCGTCGGCCAGATACAGCAGCCGCAGCCGGGTCGGCAGCACGCCGCGGGACCGCAACAGCGCGACCGCATAGAACTTCATCTGGAACATCGCCTTGAACTCGGCCAGCGCCCGCGCCTCCGGTGGCGCCTTGCCGGTCTTGTAGTCGACGACACGCACCTCACCGGTCGGCGCGACGTCGATGCGGTCGACGAACCCGCGCAGCAGTGTCCCGTCGGCGAGTTCGACCTCGACACGCTGCTCGCACGATTCCGGCTCGAACCGCGTCGGGTCCTCGAGCCGGTAGTAGCCCGAAAGCAGCGCCCGCGCCTCGTGCACGAGCTCCGTCGCGGCCGCGGGCTCGATGTCGTCGGCGAGTTCGGGTTGGGCGGCGACGACACGCTCCCAGGCCGGACCGACCAACGCCATCGCGGTTGCGGGCACGCGATCGGCCGCAGGCTGCGCGTAGAGCATTTCGAGCGCCGCATGCACGACCGATCCGCGAACCTGAGCGATCGACGACGGCTCCGGCAAGCGGTCGATCGCCCGGAACCGGTAGAGCAGCGGGCACTGCTTGAAATCGCTGGCCCGTGACGGCGACAGCGCGGGACGGCGCTGCTCCGGCCGCGCTGCGCCGCCCAGCCTCGGATCATTGCGCGATCCGCGTTCGGCTTCTCGCTGGCGGTCCATGCGCAGAGCCTATGATTGCGGTCCGACAACCCCGGGCACAATCGTCGGCGCGTCTGCTGGCAGGCTGATCTGCTGTGCGCAGAACGGGTCCCTTCGAGGTCGGTGATCGGGTCCAGCTCACCGACGTACGGGGCCGGCACTACACCGTGGTGCTGGCAGCCGGCGGGGAATTCCACACCCATCGCGGCGTCGTCTCGCACGACGCGGTGATCGGGCTGCCCGAGGGCAGCGTGGTGAAGTCGACCAACGGCGATCCGTTTCTGGTGCTGCGGCCGCTGCTTGTCGACTATGTGATGTCGATGCCGCGCGGCGCACAGGTGATCTACCCCAAGGATGCGGCCCAGATCGTGCACGAGGGCGACATCTTTCCCGGCGCGAGGGTGTTGGAAGCCGGAGCGGGCTCCGGCGCGTTGACGTGCTCGCTGCTGCGCGCCGTAGGCCCGGACGGTCGGGTGGTGTCCTACGAGGTGCGTGACGACCACGCCGAGCACGCCTCCCGCAACGTCACCAACTTCTTCGGCGCGCGACCCGACAACTGGGAACTGGTCATCGCCGACCTCGCCGACTACAACGGGCCCGAAGTCGACCGGGTGGTGCTGGACATGCTGGCGCCGTGGGATGTGCTCGACGCCGTCGCGGGCGCACTGGTGCCTGGCGGTGTGCTGATGGTCTACGTCGCGACGGTGACCCAGCTGTCGCGCACCGTCGAGGCGCTACGCGAGCAGCAGTGCTGGACCGAGCCGCGGGCGTGGGAGACGATGCAGCGCGGCTGGCACGTCGTCGGATTGGCGGTGCGCCCGCAGCAGAGCATGCGGGGCCACACCGCGTTTCTGATCAGCGCGCGAAGGCTGGCTCCCGGCGCGGTCGCGCCGATGCCGCTGCGGCGCAAGCGCCAGATCTAGCGCACGTCAGTCGTCGTCGCTGCGCCGCAAGCCGCGTCGCGCAGACAGCAGCTCCATCTCGGGGCGCGCGGCGACGAGGCGTTCGGCCGCATCGAGCACGTCCACCACGTGCCTGCGGTCGCTCGACACCACCGCCAGCCCGACGCCGGCGCGGCGGTACAGCTGCTGTGCGCCGGTCTCGGCCACCGACACCGCGAACCTGCGCTGCAGCTCGGCGATCAACGGGCGCACCGCCGATCGCTTCTGCTTCAGCGACCGCACGTCGCCCAGCAGCAGGTCGAACTCCAGCCACCCGATCCACATGTGGCAATCGTCAGCGAGGAGGGGTGCTGGCAGTGGCACTGTCGCCGAACTGGAGCAGCAGATCGGCGGTCTTGCGGGTCAACTGCCAACCGTCGCGAACCGGGGTGAACTCCATCGGGAAGCTGAACTTGCCGGGCGGATCGTTGGCGGTGGTGACATCGACCGCCGCCACCACATTGCCGGGATCGGCCTCCGACCACTTCAGGTCGGTGGCTTCGAACGACAGCGGCAGCGCCCCGTTGTCGGCCAGCGCCTTGCCGAACTTGTCGAGTGCGGCAGCGTCGTCGGCGGTGGCCAACTCGACGAGGCCGACTTTGTCCGCGCCTGCGACGGCGGGATCCGACAGCCGGGCCAGCACATCGATCAACGCTTGCGCCGGCGGCAGGGGAGCGGCGACGGGAGCGGGCGCTGGCGGCGCGACCACAGGCGTGGTGGCCGGTTCGGCCGCGGGAGGCGCATCGGTGGTACACGCCGACAGCAGCAGGACGCAAAACGCGAAAACGACCAACGGAATCACCGTTGGCCGTCCTCGCACGTTCGTCAGATTCAGGATGCTCCGGTCAGCTGAAGGCCGCGAGCACCGTCGCCGCCGACCCGCTGGACACCTTCCACGTGCCTTCGTTGACGAAGGTGATCGGCATGCTCTTGCCCGCCGCCGAGACCACCGACGTTGCCGAATTGCCCGAGCAGGTGGGCGGAGCAACGGTGATCGTCGTCGGCAGGGTGCCGTCGGCGTACGCATTCCTCAGGGCGCCATCCGCGAGCCGACCTTTCACCATTCCGACGCCACCCTCGACCAGACTGCTCTTGCCGGGCGAGCTGAACGGAACGCCCGGCGCGATCAGGGTGTTGAGCACGTTTTGCAACGTTCCGGTATCGACACAGTCGTCCGCCGAAGCAATTGCAGGGGATGCAATGGAAGTCACACCCATCGCGGCACCACCCATCACAGCAGCCGCTGCAACGCCGGTTACGAGGGATTTCAGGGTCACGTCTTTCCTTTCGATCGGCCCAAGTCAGGCATCAGGTTAACAACCCCTGTTGGTGTGTCGAATCGCTAGACGACACACAACGGCTGAATCGCCGGTAGCGTTGAAGTTGTTACTGCACCACTTCCGGTGCGGAAGGGAGCGCAACATGAGCGAGACAGAGCGTTCTGAATCCTACGGGACACCGTTGTCCGGCGACGACGCGGCAGAGCTGGAACAGCTGCGCCGAGAGGCGGCAGCCCTGCGCGAGCAGCTGGAGAACGCGGTGGGTTCTTCGAGCGGCCTCCGTAGCGCGCGTGATGTGCACCAGCTGGAGGCCAGGATCGACTCGCTGGCAGCCAGGAACGCCAAGCTGATGGAGACCCTCAAGGAGGCCCGTCAACAGCTGCTGGCGCTCCGCGAGGAGGTCGACCGTCTCGGCCAGCCGCCGAGCGGCTACGGCGTGCTTTTGAGCGTGCAGGACGACGACACCGTCGACGTGTTCACCTCCGGCCGCAAGATGCGGTTGACGTGCTCCCCCAACATCGACGTCAAGTCGCTCAAGCAGGGCCAGACGGTCCGGCTGAACGAGGCGCTGACCGTGGTGGAGGCAGGCAACTTCGAGGCGGTGGGAGAAATTTCCACCCTGCGCGAAATTCTTGCCGACGGTCATCGCGCGCTCGTCGTCGGTCATGCCGACGAGGAGCGGATCGTGTGGCTGGCCGAGCCTCTGGTGGCGGCCAAGGACTTGCCCGACGGCTATGACGACGGGGGCGACGACAGCCGGCCCCGCAAGCTGCGCCCCGGCGACTCACTGCTGGTGGACACCAAGGCGGGTTACGCGTTCGAGCGCATCCCCAAGGCCGAGGTCGAGGACCTGGTGCTGGAGGAGGTGCCCGACGTCAGCTACAGCGACATCGGCGGTCTCGGCCGGCAGATCGAGCAGATCCGCGACGCCGTGGAGCTGCCGTTCCTGCACAAGGAGCTGTACCGCGAGTACTCACTGCGCCCGCCCAAGGGTGTGCTGCTCTACGGGCCTCCCGGCTGCGGCAAGACGCTGATCGCCAAGGCGGTGGCCAACTCACTGGCCAAGAAGATGGCCGAGGTGCGCGGCGACGACGCCCGCGAGGCGAAGTCCTACTTCCTCAACATCAAGGGCCCGGAGCTGCTCAACAAATTCGTCGGTGAGACCGAACGTCACATCCGGCTGATCTTCCAGCGGGCTCGCGAGAAGGCCTCCGAGGGCACCCCGGTGATCGTGTTCTTCGACGAGATGGACTCGATCTTCCGCACCCGCGGCACGGGCGTCAGCTCCGATGTCGAGACCACCGTGGTGCCTCAGCTGCTCAGCGAGATCGACGGCGTCGAGGGCTTGGAGAACGTCATCGTGATCGGCGCCTCCAACCGCGAGGACATGATCGATCCGGCGATCCTGCGGCCCGGCAGGCTGGATGTCAAAATCAAGATCGAGCGGCCGGATGCCGAAGCGGCGCAAGACATCTTCAGCAAGTACTTGACCGAGGATCTGCCGGTGCACGCCGACGACCTCGCCGAGTTCGGCGGCGACCGGGCGGCCTGCATCAAGGCGATGATCGAGAAGGTCGTCGACCGGATGTACGCCGAAATCGACGACAACCGGTTCCTGGAGGTCACCTACGCCAACGGTGACAAGGAAGTCATGTACTTCAAGGACTTCAACTCCGGCGCGATGATCCAGAACGTCGTCGACCGTGCGAAGAAGAACGCGATCAAGTCGGTGCTGGAGACCGGGCAGCCAGGCCTGCGCATCCAGCATCTGCTCGACTCGATCGTCGACGAGTTCGCCGAGAACGAGGACCTGCCCAACACCACCAATCCCGATGACTGGGCACGGATCTCGGGCAAGAAGGGCGAGCGGATCGTCTACATTCGCACGCTGGTCACCGGCAAGTCGTCAAGCGCGTCGCGGGCCATCGACACCGAGAGCAACCTGGGCCAGTACCTGTAGGTCACCTTCGGTAGCCCTAGGTCACTTCGCTCACCGGGGAAGGACACCCGAGAGGCCCCCCTCGGCGCGAGCGTGCGTGTCTGAAGCCGACACGCCGATCAGTGTCGGGAGTTTGCGCACGCTCGCGCCGGGCCCGGGTTACGTTTCGCTGTATGTCGGGACGACATCACGATGCGCGACGGCGTATTCGGCAAGCGCTACGGCGAAGTGCTGCTCGTCACTGCGGGCAACTCCGGGGTGCAGGCGACGGTGTACAACACGTTCCCGCTCAACGACTGTCCGGCAGACCTGTGGGACACGCTGGACGCCAAGGCGATTGCCGAGGAGAACGGCGCAGCTGCTGCGCTGCTGAACGGGCCGCGCTACTGGCTGATGAGCAGCATCGGCAAGGTCGGCCCGGACTCATTGGAGCGCAAGGCATTCGGCGGTCTGGAGATGATCCTGCAGGCCACCGTGCAGCTGTCGTCGATGAACCCGTCGCCGTACCAGGTCAACCGGGTCGACCGCAAGGCGGTCTTCGTTTTCGACGCAGGTCGGCAGATCTACGAGCTCATCGACCCCGACGGAAAGCGCTGGGTGATGCAGACGTTCAGCCAAACCGTCGACCGCACGCTGTCGTTGGCCGACCTGCCTGGTTTGGCGACTCGGCTGTCGCTTCCGCCGGGCTGGCGCTATGAAGCACGCACCCCGACGACACCTTTGCGGGTGGACACTACGGGGCGGCATGCGTGCGTCACCCAGGACGATCTCGCCAATAGCTACTCGCTCGTGGAAGTTTGACGCCGGCGAACGTGCGTAAACTCCCGACTTTCACCGACGTGTCGCCCGCAGACACGCACGCTCGCGGGAAGAAGTGAGTCTCGGGCTGGAGGTTGGCGTCGCGCGTTAGATTGCACTGGTGCCGATGCGTCGAGGACGGGCGTGGAGTTGGGGCATATCCGTACGCTCAGCGCTGGTGGCCTCCACCGTCGTGTTCGTGGCGCTTTCCGCGGCGGGCGCGATCCTGGCAGCTGTGCTGTATCGGTCGATGCTGTCCGGAATCGACAGCGCCGCCGCCGCCCGCATGGGCGAAGTCGCCGCGGTGCTGGAAACCAGTGGCGCCGCAGGCCTCGACCCGGCGCTGTTGCAGACCGACGAGCGGATCCTCGACGTACAGGTCATCACGCCTCAGGGCGTCGTGGTGCGGCGCTCCTCGTCGGCGCCGGACACCCCGATGGTCCCGATCAGCCAGATCGGCGACGGGCTGCACATCGGCATGCCCGAACACGCGTCGCCGTACGGGCAGATCCGGTTCAGCGCGCAGACCGTCGACGGTCCCGACGGCCGCTACACCGTGCTGGTCGGCGAGGACAGTCAGGTCGTCTTCTCGACGGTGAAGACCGTCGTGATCGCCTTGGCGCTGGCCGCGCCGATCGTCGTGCTGGCCTCGGGCGCCATGACCTACCTGTTGGTGCGGCGATCCATGCGGTCGGTCGACGAAATCCGTTCGCGCGTTGCCGAGATCAGCACGTCGGACCTGACCGAGCGGGTTCCGGTGCCCGACAAGCGCGACGAGGTCGCGGCGCTGGCGGTCACGATGAACGAGATGCTGGCCCGCATCGAGGCGGGCCACTCCGCGCAGCAGCGGTTCGTCGGCGACGCATCCCACGAATTGCGCAGCCCGCTGACCACCATCATCTCCGCGCTGGAGGTCGCCGTCGCCCATCCCGAACTGTTCGACGACGAATGGGCCAAGACCACGCTGATCCCCGAGGTGCACCGCATGCAAGCGCTCGTCGACGACCTGCTGCTGTTGGCGCGAGCCGACGAAAATGGCTTGGCGACGGCCCACGACGACGTCGACGTTGACGACCTGGTCGGGGCGGAAGCCAAAAGGTTGTCTCGCGAAACACCTTTGACTATCCGCACCGACATCACGCCCACCAGGATCACCGGCGACGCGGCCCGGTTGTCGCGGATGCTGCGCAACATCGCCGACAACGCGGCGACCCACGCGAAGTTCGCGGTGTCGATGGCGGCGCGGTCCTGCGACGGGCACGCGGTGATCACCGTCGACGACGACGGTCCCGGCATCGCCCCGCAGGATCGGGAGCGGGTCTTCGACCGGTTCGTCAGGCTCGACGCGGGCCGCTCGCGAAGCTCGGGCGGTGCCGGGCTCGGCCTGGCCATCGTGCGAGAAATCGTTGCCGCACACCACGGCAGGGTCGCGATCACCGATCGGCCGGGCGGCGGCGCCAGGGTGACGGTTCAGTTGCCCCTGGCATACGCCCCGGACTCCAAGCGGTAGCCGACGCCGCGGATCGTTTCGATCGTGTTGGTGCCGAAGGGGATATCGATCTTGCGGCGGACATAGCCGACGTACACCTCGACGACGTTGTCGGGCCCGCTGTAGTGCTCATCCCACACGTTGTGCAGGATCTCGGCCTTGGTGACGACGGTGTCCTTGTTGCGCATTAGATACTCCAGCAGCCCGAATTCCCTCGGCGTCAACCGGATTGGGGTTCCAGACCGCTCGACCGCCCGGCGCGCCGGGTCCAGACTCAGCGTGCCTGCGGTCAGCATCGTCGGCCGCTGCGGTGCGCCGCGACGCACCAGCGCCCGCAACCGCGCGACGAGCACGATGAACGAGAATGGCTTCGTCAGATAGTCGTCGGCGCCGAGGTCGAAGGCATCGGTCTGGTCGTACTCGCCGTCCTTGGCGGTCAACATCAGCACCGGTGTCCACACGTTGCGCTCGCGCAGCTGCCGAAGGACCTCGTATCCGTTGAGCCCGGGCAGCATGATGTCCAGGACGATGACGTCGAAGTTGTGCTCCGCCGCCTGCCACAGACCGTCGACGCCGTTGGAGACGTGGACGACGAGAAACCCCTCCGCCCGCAATCCGATCGACAGCGTTGACGCCAGCCGTTCCTCATCCTCGACGATGAGCACCCGCATGGCGCGAAGCTACTGCATATCCCACGGCTCCCCGTAGGTGGTGACGCTGTCGCCGGTCGACGAGATCAGGCGGGCGAACGGACGCAGCAGCACACCGCCGGCCGCACCGGTCACGGTGCCGTGGGCGTTCGAGACCGCGACCCCGCCCTCCGGGCCTGTCACGTCAACCGAAAACGTGGCGACCTCCTGGATGCCGGGGCCGTTGCCCAGGTCGGCACTGATCGAGACGCCGGGGAACAGGTTCGGCGTGATAACCGATCCCAGCGGGTTGAAGCCAGCGCTGAGCGGGTTGATGTTCACGTCGTCGAGCAGGATGTTCGGAGTCGTGTAGCTGAAGTTGATGCCCACACCCAGCGACCACGGGAAGCCGATCTGATAGCCCAACTCGAGCGTGCCCTCGAATTCGTCGGCGCCTGGGCCGGCGACGATGTACTTGGCCCGACCCGAGTGGAACCACTCGCGAGTCAGCCTGTTGCGGTCCAAAGGAAACACGCCGTTGAGGAAGGTGTCCCACTGCTGGACCGTCAGCGTCCGATCCTGACCGTCAACCAGGCTCAGCTCATTGTCCAGACCCGCGTGTGCGGTCCCGCTGCCGGCGAACAGTGCTGTGATCGCCGTCGTCATCGCGATGAGCATCCGACCTATGACTCTCATGTTCTCCCTTGCTGTGTTTGCTCATGACAAAATGCGCACTGCCATTCACCGTTGATGTGCAGGCGTGCGAGCTTTTCAGGTGTCCGCTGAGAAAACGCTTAGATTGATTTACGAATCGCCGCGCGGCAAATCCGCCGGTGCACCCGTTTGGAGGTCGTCGGCTCGATAGCGGCTGCGCGCAACCAATGTCAGCCGCAGGTCGTCGATCAGGTGGTCGAGGAACTGGACGCGGTAGTCGGCGTCGCCGACGGCGCGCGCGCTGACATACATGAACGTCAACGCGGCCAGAAACATGGTGGTCTGGATGAGCGATTGCGGGACCGGCAGCGTCATTCCCAGGATCTGGCCGTCGGCCGAGCCGTTGCGGCTCCACTGCGCCAGCAGCTCGGGGCTGAGCAGGATGAGCCCGAGGACAAAGAAGATCAACCCCGCCACGATCGCCACCAGGGCGACCTGCAGCACCTGCGACGTGACGAGCACGAAGACCACGTTGACGCGCTCGATCCGCGACAGCGGGGCGGCCGACCGCGGGTCGGGCATCGCCTCAAAAGGGGTGCCGGTCAACCGGACGTCGTCGTCGGCGGCCTGGCGCGAACCGGTCAGCATCGGGCGCACCCGATCCACCGTGGACGATGCGATGAACGCGACCGCGATCAACCCCAGAAACGCCAGCGCCAGCCACAACCGGGGTCTGCTGACGATCGAGGCCATCAGCCAGACGTAGGTGTTGAAGAAGACCAGGACGGTGAGCAGGACGACGGGCAGCGCGCGCACCAGCAGCGGGCCCAGGTAAGCGAGATTGTCGGCCGCGGTCCGCAGACCCCAGCCGAGAATCGCGCCGACCCCACACGCGGTGAGCGCCAACACCAGGGCGATCACGACGGCCTCGAACACCAGGTTCCCGAAGATGTTGCGGCTGGGCCCGCCGAAGATACCGCCGGCGACCACGACGAGCACCGCGACCGCCGCCACCAGCGTCCTCGCGCGCACACTCGTGATGCGCGACACGCCCCAGCCGACCGCCGCGGCGACCGGGAGCACGACGACGAGAAGCCCGAGCACGAACCACTCGGTGCGAGTCGGTTCCCCGTCGATGTTGACGGTGTGCTTACCGGTGATCTGGACGACGGCGATCGAGTTGGCCATGAACACCGCGAACGCGGCCAGCACGGGCGCGCAGCGCGGCCACAGCCGCCGCACCAACGCCCCTGGCCGCAGCACCGCGGGCAACCCGCGTTCGAGGAACCATTGATCGGCAGCCCGCATCGACCTTCCTTCTAATTGTCCTGCTTGCAAGGCACGGTCGCAGGCTACTGGGAGGCGTTCCCTTTGAGCTGGAATTCCGCTATGCGATCAGCGGAAGACCCTCGCGCAATTCCGAAATTGAATTCGTGAGCGTACGAGAATGAATTCGTTGCATACGCCGCAAAAATATAGGGAAACACCCGATTTCTTTACTGTCCAGCCTTCCTAACGTGGTGGTCTGCGAAGTGTTCCCCTTTCCGAAAGGACGCGCCATGCGGGTCCTCAATCGCACAACGACTATTACATGGTTTGTGACCGCGGTCTGCGCAGCCGGTTTTATCCCCCTTCCGGTAGGGCATGCCACCCCGTACCGCTTAGCCCCGGCTGACGACTGCCAATACGAGTTTCCCGGGGCCTTCGTGTTGAACCAGAGCAACGGCTTCCCGGGTGGAGATCGTGGCGTTCGGGCCGAAAGTCAACGGCGGTAGGGTCAACTCCTTCAACAACCGGCAGGAGATGGCCAATAACGGCGCCGCCTACGGCGGCATTTCAGGCCAGACTGTCGCATTCAATATCAACTGGAATGGGGGTCCGATAGGTTCATACAAGGGCACCGTCCGCGACGACGGCACGGTTTTTGGAGGAACCACCGATCCCCAAGGCAACGCGGCAAGCTGGGAATCTGTCACGAAGCTGGTATGCAAAGCGGCCCCCGCCCCCGACGCTCCTGCGCCTGCCCCTCCAGCCGAGAAGCCCGCTGACAAACCTGCGCCGGAGGCGCCGCCGGAAAAGAAGCCCCTCCAGGGGCCGGCGGTCTCGGCGAAACCCGGATTTGCAGGAGTCACGTTCACCTTCACTGACCGCAGTGGAGTCGCATCTCAATACACCTACTCGTCCGAGGGATTCTCGGACACCTTCGCCCTGCCGGCCAACGGGTCTGCCGACCTGTTCGTTCCGGCGATCCGCCTTGGCCGAACTCGCACCGGCACCGTGTCGTGTGACAACGGTACGAGTTCGCCCACGTCAGTCGAGTTCTGAGACAGGGCTTGCGCCCGAGCCATGAGGTCCCGCCTTGACAGGCATGACGGTGGTCGGCGTCGGCGGCAATCACGGGCCGAAATAGCCGAGATCCACCTGTCGCCTACGCTGGTGGCATGCAACGGATTATCGGGACCGAGGTCGAGTACGGCATCTCCTCGCCGTCCGACCCGACCGCCAATCCGATCCTGACGTCGACACAGGCGGTCCTCGCATACGCGGCTGCCGCTGGCATCCAGCGAGCCAAGCGCACCCGGTGGGACTACGAGGTGGAGTCCCCGCTGCGCGACGCCCGCGGCTTCGACCTGAGCCGGTCGGCGGGCCCGCCGCCGGTGGTGGACGCCGACGAGGTCGGCGCGGCGAATATGATCCTGACCAACGGCGCGCGCCTCTACGTCGACCACGCCCACCCCGAATACTCGGCGCCGGAGTGCACCGACCCGCTGGACGCCGTCATTTGGGACAAGGCGGGCGAGCGGGTGATGGAGGCGGCGGCGCGGCACGTGGCCAGCGTGCCGGGGGCGGCGAAACTGCAGCTCTACAAGAACAACGTGGACGGCAAGGGCGCGTCCTACGGCTCGCACGAGAACTACCTGATGTCGCGCCAGACGCCGTTCTCGGCGGTGATCGCAGGCCTCACGCCGTTTCTGGTGTCGCGGCAGGTCGTCACCGGTTCCGGCCGCGTCGGCATCGGCCCGTCGGGGGATGAGCCCGGCTTTCAGCTGTCGCAGCGCGCCGACTACATCGAGGTCGAGGTCGGCCTGGAGACCACGCTCAAGCGCGGCATCATCAACACCCGCGACGAGCCGCACGCCGACGCCGACAAGTACCGCAGGCTGCACGTCATCATCGGCGACGCGAACCTGTCGGAGACGTCGACCTACCTCAAGCTCGGCACCACGGCGCTGGTGCTGGATCTCATCGAAGAGGGCATGGACCTCTCCGACCTGGCGCTGGCCCGGCCGGTGCACGCCGTGCACGTGATCAGCCGGGACCCGTCGCTGCGCGCCACCGTCGCGCTGGCCGACGGACGCGAACTGACCGGCCTTGCGCTGCAACGGATTTACCTCGACCGGGTGGCCAAGCTGGTGGACAGCCGCGACCCCGACCCGCGTGCCGCCGACATCGTCGAAACCTGGGCCCACGTGCTCGACCTGCTCGAGCGCGACCCGATGGAGTGCGCCGAGATCCTGGACTGGCCCGCCAAACTCCGCTTGCTCGAGGGCTTCCGGAATCGGGAGAACCTGGCCTGGTCGGCGCCGCGGCTGCACCTCGTCGACCTGCAGTACTCCGATGTGCGCCTGGACAAGGGCCTCTATAACCGCCTGGTGGCCCGTGGATCGATGAAGCGTCTGGTCACAGAACAGCAGGTGCGCGACGCCGTCGACAATCCGCCGACCGACACCCGCGCCTACTTCCGCGGCGAGTGTCTGCGCCGCTTCGGCGCTGACATCGCGGCGGCCAGCTGGGATTCGGTGATCTTCGACCTCGGCGGCGATTCGCTGGTCCGGATTCCCACCCTGGAACCGCTGCGAGGAAGTAAAGCCCACGTCGGGGCGTTGCTGGACTCAGTGGACAGCGCCGCCGAACTGGTGGAACAGCTCACGACTTAGCACAGCTATCCCGGGCAATTTGGCCGTCGACCGGTACTGTGGAGGAACCGGCGGGCGGCGACAGAGCCCGCCGATGACGAATTCAGGAGGCAGCGATGGCTCAAGAGCAGACCAAGCGTGGCGGTGGTGGCGGAGAGGACGACGACCTCACCGGCAGCACGGCCGCCGGGCAGGAGCGTCGCGAAAAGCTGGCCGAGGAAACCGACGACCTGCTCGACGAGATTGACGACGTTCTCGAGGAGAACGCCGAGGACTTCGTGCGCGCATACGTCCAGAAGGGCGGACAGTGAGCTGGCCGCACCGCGAGCAGCTAACCTTTCCGTCCCCCCTTCCCGGAGCGCCCTCTGTCCCTGTGGACCTGTCGTCCTTTTCTGAACTTCTGCGCCGCCAGGCGCCCGAGCTGTTACCCGTCAACAGAGCCACCGCCGGCGAGGCGGGCCGTGCGGGTGACGCCTTGCCGCACGGCACCACGATCGTCGCGTTGAAGTTTCCGGGCGGCGTTGTGATGGCGGGTGACCGTCGGTCCACGCAGGGCAACATGATCGCCGGTCGCGACGTGCAGAAGGTGTACATCACCGACGACTACACCGCGACCGGCATCGCAGGCACCGCGGCGATCGCGGTCGAATTCGCCCGCCTCTACGCGGTCGAACTCGAGCACTACGAGAAGCTCGAGGGCGTGGCGCTGACGTTCAACGGCAAGGTGAACCGATTGGCCACCATGGTCCGCGGCAATCTCGGCGCGGCACTGCAGGGCTTCGTCGCGCTGCCCCTGCTGGCCGGGTTCGACCTGGACGATCCCAATCCGCAGGCCGCGGGGCGCATCGTGTCGTTCGACGCGGCGGGCGGATGGAACTTCGAAGAAGAGGGCTACCAGTCGGTGGGATCTGGCTCGATCTTCGCCAAGTCGTCGATGAAGAAGCTGTACTCGCAGGTGACCGACGCCGATTCGGCCCTGCGGGTGGCCATCGAGGCGCTTTACGACGCCGCCGACGACGACTCTGCGACCGGTGGGCCCGACCTGGTGCGCGGCATATATCCGACGGCGGTGCTCATCGACATCGAGGGCGCCCAGGAGGTGCCCGAGCAACGCATCGCCGAGTTGGCGCAGCAGGTCATCGAAAGCCGCTCTCGGGCAGACACTTTCGGCCCTGACGGCGTTCACCGCTCGACCGATGCGCGGGGAGATACGTGAGTTTTCCATACTTCATATCGCCTGAGCAGGCGATGCGTGAGCGCTCGGAGCTCGCGCGCAAAGGCATCTCCAGGGGCCGCAGCGTCGTGGTGCTGGCCTACGAAGACGGTGTGCTGTTCGTCGCCGAGAACCCGTCGCGGTCGCTGCAGAAGGTCAGCGAGCTCTACGACCGGGTCGGCTTCGCCGCCGTCGGGCGTTTCAACGAGTTCGACAACCTGCGCCGCGGCGGCATCCAATACGCCGACACCCGCGGTTATGCCTACGCCCGCCGCGACGTCACCGGCCGCCAGCTCGCCAACGTCTACGCGCAGACGCTCGGCACGATCTTCACCGAACAGGCCAAGCCATACGAGGTCGAGCTGTGCGTGGCCGAGGTCGCCCACTACGGCGAAACCAAGGCGCCCGAGCTCTACCGCATCACCTATGACGGCTCCATCGCCGACGAGCCGCACTTCGTCGTGATGGGCGGCACCACCGAGCCGATCATCGAGAAGCTCAACGAGTCCTACACCGAGAACGCAAAACTCGCCGACGCCGTGAAGATCGCCGTCGACGCGCTCAACGTCGTGGGTGAAGGTTCCGAACCGCGGGCGCTCGGCCCCGACACGCTCGAGGTCGCCATCCTCGACGCGAACCGGCCGCGGCGGGCATTCCGCCGCATCACGGGCTCGGCGCTCACGGCGCTGCTACCCGAGAGCAGCGCGGGTCCCTCCGGCTCCTCCAGCGACTCAAGCTCCGAAGCCGGCTCCTCCAAGAGCGAATAGCCTCTTCGACCCCTCGGGGCGTTCACAGCCAATTGCAGGCTTGATTTTTGGCGTTTTGCGGTTGACGGCGCGCCCGTTGGGAGGGAGCATCTGTTGCGCAGTGCACAACGCGTTGCGTCATAGGCAACAAGCTCCCAAGGACGGCGCATCATGCCCCACGTTGTCGTGATCGGTGCCGGCATCGTCGGCACCTCGCTGGCCGACGAACTGAGCGCACGTGGTGTCACCGAGGTGACCGTGCTGGATCGCGGCCCGCTGTTCACCACCGGCGGCTCGACGTCACACGCGCCCGGCCTGGTGTTCCAGACCAACCCGTCCAAGACGATGAGCGCGTTCGCCAGCTACACGGTGCAGAAATTCTGCGCGCTCGAGCACCCCGGCGGGTGGGCCTTCAACCAGGTCGGCGGGCTGGAAGTGGCGACCACACCCGAGCGCTGGGCGGATCTGCACCGCAAGGCGGGCTGGGCCGCCGCGTGGGGGATCGAGGGTCGGCTGCTGGATCCCGACGAATGCGCGCGACTGCATCCGCTGATCGACCCGGACCACATCCTCGGCGGCTTTCACACCCCGACCGACGGGCTGGCCAAGGCGGTGCGCGCAGCCGAAGCCCAAGCCAACCGGGCGATCTCCCGCGGCGCGACCTTCGTGCCCGACACCGAAGTTCTCGGGATCGTCGACAGGGCGGGCCGTGTGACCGGTGTGCGCACCGCCGACGGCGTGATCGACGCCGACATCGTGGTGTGCGCGGCGGGATTCTGGGGTGCGCAGCTGGCCAGGACCGTCGGCTTGACCGTGCCACTGGTGCCGATGGCGCACCAGTACGCCCGCACCGGGCAGATCGCCGCGCTGGTCGGGCGCAACACCGAAGCGTCGGAGGCGAGCTACCCGATTCTGCGGCACCAGGATCAGGACCTGTACTTCCGCGAACACGTCGATCGCCTCGGCATCGGCTCCTACAACCATCGCCCCATGCCGGTCGACATATCCACGCTGATGGCCGACACCGCAGGCGAACCGATGCCGTCGATGCTGCCGTTCACCGAGGACGACTTTGCGCCCGCCTGGTCGGCGGCCTCGGAACTCATTCCGGCGCTTGCCGATTCGAAAGTCGAGGAGGCGTTCAACGGAATCTTCTCGTTCACCCCCGACGGTTTCTCGATCATGGGGGAGCACCGCGACCTGAGTGGGTTCTGGGTCGCCGAGGCCGTCTGGGTGACCCATTCGGCCGGGGTGGCCAAGGCGACGGCCGAGTGGATCGTCGACGGTGTCCCGTCGGTCGACGTGCATGAGTGCGACCTGTACCGGTTCGAGGACGTCGCCCGCAGTCCCGAGTTCATCATGCAGACCAGTTCTCAGGCCTTCGTCGAGGTCTACGACATCATTCACCCCTACCAGTTCCGCAGCGCGCTGCGTGGCCTTCGCACCAGCCCGTTCTACGAACGCCAGAAGCAACTCGGCGCGTTCTTCTACGAGGGCGCGGGCTGGGAGCGTCCGGCGTGGTTCGAGGCGAACGCCGAGCTGGCGCAACGGCTTCGCGACGGCGGATTGGCGTTTCCCGACCGCGACGAGTGGTCGTCGCGGTTCTGGTCGCCGATCTCGATCGCCGAGGCGCACTGGACCAGGCAACGTGTCGCGATTTATGACATGACGCCGTTGACGCGCTACGAGGTCGCCGGCCCGAACGCGGCGTCGTTCCTGCAGCAGATGACGAGCAACAATGTCGACAAGAGCGTCGGGTCGGTGACCTACACGATGCTGCTCGACGAATCCGGCGGAATCCGAAGCGATATCACCGTGGCACGGCTGGCCGACACCCGCTTCCAGGTGGCCGTCAATGGTCCACTGGACTTCGACTGGTTCGCCCGTCACCTCGTCGACGGCGTCACGCTGCGCGACATCACCGGCGGCACGTGCTGCCTCGGCGTCTGGGGGCCGCTGGCCCGCGATCTGGTGCAGCCGCTGTGCCCTGATGAGCTGTCGCACGAAAACTTCAAGTACTTCCGCGCGCTGCAGACGCATCTCGGCGCGATACCCGTCACCATGCTGCGGGTGTCCTACGTCGGCGAACTGGGCTGGGAGATCTACGCCAACGCCGAATATGGCGCAGCACTGTGGGATTTGCTCTTCGACGTGGGCCAGCGCCACGAGGTGATCGCCGCCGGGCGGATCGCGTTCAACAGCCTGCGCATCGAAAAGGGCTACCGGCTGTGGGGCACGGACATGACCACCGAACACCAGCCCAAGGCCGCGGGCGTCGACTTCGCGGTGAAGATGACCAAGGACGACTTCATCGGCAAGGGGGCGCTCGAGCGCGCAGTCGCGCCCGAGAAGCTGTTGCGCAGCATCGTCTTCGACGACCCGTCTGCAGTCGCGCTCGGCAAGGAACCTGTGTACGTCGACGGGCGCTGCGCCGGGTATGTGACCAGCGCCGGGTATTCGCCCACCGTCGGGCGCACGATCGCCTACGCCTGGCTGCCCGCAAGCACCCGAATCGGTGACACCGTCACCGTCGACTACCGCGGCACCCGCTCGACCGCCACTGTGCACACCGAGCCGGTAGTCGACCCCGAGATGGCGCGGATCAAGAGGTGACGAGACAGATGAGCTACGACGTCATCGTCATCGGCCTCGGCGGAATGGGAAGCGCCGCAGCGTATCACCTCGTCGCACGTGGGCAGCGTGTGCTCGGTTTGGAGAAGTTCGGCCCGGCGCACGACAGGGGATCCAGCCACGGCGGGTCGCGCATCATCCGGCAGTCCTACTTCGAGGACCCGGCCTACGTGCCGCTGCTGCTGCGCGCCTACGAGCTGTGGGACAAGCTCGCCACCGACACCGGCCGCGAGGTGTACCGCTTGACAGGTGGCTTGTTCATGGGTCCGCCGGACAGCGTGACGGTCGCGGGCAGCCAGCGGGCCAGCCGCGAATGGGATCTGCCGCACGAGATGCTCGATGCGGCCGAGATCCGGCGCCGTTTCCCGACTTTCACCCCGTATCCCGGCGACGTCGCGCTCTACGAGTCAAAGGCGGGGTTCGCCCGGCCGGAGATGACCGTGCAGGCCCACATCGACCTGGCCGAATCGGCCGGTGCCGAACTGCATTTCGGTGAGCCCCTGCACGGCTGGGACGACACCTCGGGCGGTGTCGCGGTCACCACAGAGCGCGGCACCTACACGGCGGGCCACCTCGTCATCTGCCCCGGCGCGTGGGCACCGCAGCTGCTCGCCGACTTCGGCATCCCGATCACCATCGAGCGGCAGGTGCTGTACTGGTTCGATCCGGTCGGCGGCACAGGGTCTTTCGTGGACCACCCGATCTTCATCCACGAGGACGTCGAGGGCGCGCAAGCCTACGGATTCCCCGCGATCGACGGGCCAGGCGGCGGCGTGAAGGTCGCGTTCTTCCGCAAGGGAATCGTCTGCACGCCGGAAACGATCGACCGCACCGTGAGCGAGCAGGAGATCGTCGAAATGCGTGATCGGGTCGCCGCGCTGTTGCCCGCGCTGGCCGGCGATTGTGTGCACACCGCGACGTGCATGTACTCCAACACGCCCGATCAGCATTTCGTCATCGCACGTCACCCGGACGCCGACCGCATTACCGTGGCCTGCGGCTTCTCCGGACACGGCTTCAAATTCGTCCCCGTCGTCGGGGAGATCCTGGCCGATCTCGCCATCGACGGTGCGACCGGCCATCCCATCTCGTTGTTCGACCCTGGGCGGCTGGTGACCACATGAGCTCTCCGACCATGCAGCCACCACCGGCGCTCATCGCCACGCTGCCGGGCAACCACTACGTCAGCGACGCGGTCTTCGCCGCCGAACAGGAGCGCATCTTCGAAAGCACGTGGATCTGCGCGGTGCGTTCCTCGGAGCTGGCCGCGCCGGGCAAGTTCAAGAAGGTTCAGGTGGGTCGCGAGAGCGTGCTGCTGGTGCGCGGCCGCGACGGGTTGCTGCGGGCGTTCTTGAACGTCTGCCGACACCGCGGCGCGCAGCTGTGCACCGAGCCCGAGGGCCAGGTCAGGCGCAACCTGCGCTGCCCGTATCACTCCTGGACCTACGCGCTGGACGGCAAGCTGGTGGCCGCACCCAACATCGGGTCGCTGACCGACGAAACCGGTGCGGGCATCGACCGCTACCGCTACGGGCTGATCCCCGTCGCGCTGACCGAATGGCTCGGCTACGCCTGGGTGTGTCTGTCGGACACCCCGCCGCCGTTCGACGACGTCGTCGCCGAAACCACCCGCACGCTCGGTGATCCCGACACCATCAACCGGTACGGGATCGGCGGCCTCGACGTCGGCCATCGCGAGGTCTACGACGTGGCCGCCAACTGGAAGCTGATCGTCGAGAACTTCATGGAGTGCTACCACTGCTCGTCGATCCATCCGGAACTCGTCGGGGTGCTGCCCGAATTCGCCAAGGGCGTCGCCGCACAGGCAAACACCGGCCGGGGTGCCGAATTCGGGCCCGGCGTAGCGGGATTCACCGTGGACGGCGCGGCTGGCTTCGACCGCCTGCCGGGCATCACCGACGAACAGGACCGCCGCTACTACGCGATCACCGTCAAGCCGACGGTGTTCATCAATCTGGTGCCCGACCACATCATCTTCCACCGCATGTACCCGATGTCGCCGTCGCGGACCATCGTCGAATGCGACTGGCTCTACACCGCAGACGTGGTCGCCGCAGGGCGAGACGTGTCGCATTCGGTCGAGCTGTTCCACCGGGTCAACCAGCAGGACTTCGCGGCCTGCGAGCGAACCCAGCCCGCGATGTCGTCGCGTGCCTATCGCAACGGCGGTGTTCTCGTGCCCGTCGAACACCACATCGCGGAGTTCCACCAATGGGTAGTCTCCCGTCTCGGTGCGTGATGTCGTCTGGGGCGCTTGACGGCGCCTAGGCTGCTGCCGTGAAAGGGGGCTCATGAACGGTGAACCCGACCTCTGGATCGGCGGCCAGTGGCGGCATGCATCGGACGGTGGAACTCGCGAGATCATCAACCCGGCCGACGGGAGCGTCGTCGCCGTCGTGGACGAGGCCACCCCGGACGACGCCCGCGACGCCGTCGCCGCCGCGTGCCGAGCGTTCGACGACGGCGCATGGCCTTCCACACCGGTCACCGAGCGCGCCGCGCTGCTCGACCGTGTCGCCGATCTGCTTGAGCGCGACAAGGAGTTGCTGGCCGAGCTGGAGACCCGAGACACCGGCAAGACACTGGCCGAGAGTCGTATTGACATCGACGACGTGACGGCGGTTTTCCGCTAATACTCGCGGCTCGTTGGCGTTCAATCCGATCGGCTCGTCGACGTCGGGGACGCCGCCGTCGTCAGCCGCGTCGTGCGCGAACCCATCGGGGTGTGCGTGCTGATCGCGCCGTGGAACTATCCGCTGCTGCAGATGTCGTGGAAGGTCGCTCCGGCATTGGCCGCCGGCTGCACCATGGTCGCCAAGCCGAGCGAAGTCACCCCGCTCACCACGATCGCCTTCACCCGCCTGCTCGAAGAGGCCGGCGTACCCGCATCGGTGGTCAACCTCGTGCAGGGCAGCGGCGCGACGCTCGGGCCTGCACTGACCGACACGCCCGACGTGGACTTCATCTCATTCACCGGCGGGGTGGCCACCGGGCGCACCATTTCCCGGGTGGCGGCCGAACACGTCACCAAGGTGGCGCTCGAACTCGGCGGCAAGAACCCGCACATCGTCTTCGCCGATATCGGCCGCAGCGACGCCTGGAACGACGCCGTCGACCACGTGCTGACCGGCGTGTTCCTCCACTCCGGGCAGGTCTGCTCGGCCGGCACTCGGCTGATCGTCGAGGAGTCCATCGCCGACGACTTCGTCGCCGACCTTGCTCGTCGCGCCGAGAAGATCCGCGTCGGCGACGGCATGGATCCCACCACCGAAACAGGACCGCTTGTCTCCGAACAACACCTCGCAAAGGTCGAATCCTATGTGCAGCTGGGTATTTCGGAAGGCGCCAAGCTGGTGACCGGCGGGACACGGCCCGGCGACCCGGCCTTGGCCAAGGGCAGCTTCTTCCTGCCCACCATCTTCGACCGGTGCGATCGATCGATGCGGATCGTGCAAGAGGAAACATTCGGCCCGATCCTGACAGTGGAGCGGTTCACCACCGAGGCGCAAGCGATCGCACTCGGCAACGACACGAGGTACGGTCTCGCGGCGGGCGTTCGGACCTCCGATCCGGCGCGGGGCGAGCGTGTGGCGCGGGCGCTACGGCACGGTACGGTGTGGCTCAACGATTTCGGCTACTACACCGCGGCGGCGGAGTGGGGCGGATTCGGGCAATCCGGCAACGGCCGCGAGCTCGGCCCGACCGGGCTGGCGGAATATCAAGAGATCAAACACATCTGGCACAACACCGCGCCGCAGGCGGCCGGCTGGTTCAAGGGCTAGAAGGGACGACAATGGCCATCGAGCAGACCTGACATGAGCGACACCGGAACTTTCGACTATGTCATCGCCGGCGGCGGTACCGCCGGTTGTGTGCTGGCGGCCCGGCTGTCGGAGGACAGAGACGTCACGGTGTGCCTCCTCGAGGCCGGGCCGTCCGACGTCGGCGACGACAACATCCTGGTGCTGTCGGAGTGGATGCACCTGCTGGACTCCGGCTACGACTGGGACTATCCGGTCGAACCGCAGGAGCGGGGCAACTCCTTCATGCGCCACGCCCGGGGAAAGGTATTGGGCGGCTGCTCATCACACAACTCGTGTATCGCGTTCCTGCCGCCAGCGGAGTGCCTCGACGAGTGGGTGACCATGGGCGCCGTCGGCTGGAGCGCAGCGGAGATCCTGCCGCTCACCGAGCGGGTCAAGCAGACTGTGGCGCTGCGCGACGTGCCGCCGAAAGACCCTTGCGGCACAGCGGTTCTCGAGGCGGCGGCGATGGTCGGCATGCCGACGGTGGCGTTCAACCGCGGCGAGACCGTCCGCAACGGCGCCGGCTGGTTCCAGATCAACGCCGATGAAGGTGGCATCAGGATGTCCAGTTCGCGCGCATACCTGCACCCGATTCTGGAAGCCAGACCCAATCTCGACGTGCGGACCGGATGCTGGGTGGCCGAAATCCTGTTCGACGACGCCCTTGCCGCCACCGGGGTCCGCTACCAGCGACCCGACCTCACCGGCTACGACACGGTGTCTGCGCGCCGCGAGGTCATCGTCACCGCCGGCGCGATCGACACCCCGAAATTGCTGATGCTCTCCGGGATCGGGCCGAGCGTGCATCTGCGCGAGATCGGCATCGACGTGCGCGTCGACTCACCCGGCGTCGGTTCGAATCTCGACGACCATGTCGAGGGGCTGGTGTTCTGGGAGGCGGCCCAGCCGATGGTGACGACGTCGACGCAGTGGTGGGAGATCGGCCTGTTCACCACCGTCGACGACGGCTGCACGCAGCCGGACCTGATGATGCACTACGGCAGCGTGCCGTTCGACATGAACACATTGCGCCGCGGTTATCCGACGACCGACAACGGATTCTGTTTGACGCCCAACGTGACTCAGGGCAGGTCGAGGGGCACCGTGCGGCTGCGCAGCCGCGACTTCCGCGATCGTCCCCGCGTCGACCCCCGCTATTTCACAGACCCGGAGGGCTACGACGACCGCATCATGCTGGCGGGTGTGCGCCTGGCCCGCACGATCGCCGAGCAGCCGCCGCTCGCGCCGTGGGTGGCCCGCGAACTCGCGCCGGGTCCGGACGCGACCACCGACGACGAACTGCTCGACTACATCCATCAATGCCACAACACCGTGTATCACCCCGCGGCCACCGTGCGGATGGGATCGCTCAGCGACCCGATGGCGGTGCTCGATCCCCAGTTGCGGGTCAAGGGCACGTCCCGGCTGCGGGTCGTGGACGCGTCCGCGATGCCGAAACTGCCCGCGGTGAACCCGAACATCACGGTGATGACGATGGCGGAGAAGTGTGCCGACCTCATCCGCAACACCTGACCTAGCCGGTCTGGAATCGTTTGGAATCCGTCCTCGGCGACGGGGGCCTCAGCACTACGATCCCGCCCCGATAGGCTGGGCTAATCATGGGGGCCGCTGAACAGAGGACCAACGC
This sequence comes from Mycolicibacterium agri, assembly GCF_002553505.1. GTDB lineage: Bacteria > Actinomycetota > Actinomycetes > Mycobacteriales > Mycobacteriaceae > Mycobacterium > Mycobacterium agri. Next base: position 67,541 of record NZ_PDCP01000028.1, read on the forward strand.
GACCGTCCAGTCCGTCGACCGCGCGTTACAGGTGCTGGAAATTTTGGCCGACCTAGGCCAGGCGGGGGCCACGGAAATCGCCTCTGAGCTGGGAGTTCACAAGTCCACCGTGTCCCGGTTGATCGCGGTGCTGGCGGCGCGCGGCTTCGTCGAGGAGGCATCCGAACGCGGCAAGTACCGGCTCGGATTCGCCATCGCCCGGTTGGCGCGGGCCGGCAGCAGCCACCTCGACCTGGTCAAGCTCAGCCAGGACGTGTGCGACAGCCTGGCCCCCGACGTCGGGGAGACCACCAACCTGGCGATCCTCGACGATGACCGCATCGTCAACATCGTCGAGGCGATCGGTCCCGAACAGATCACGCTGCGCACCTGGGTCGGTCAGAGCTGTCCCGCGCATGCGACGTCGAGCGGCAAGGTGCTGCTCGCCGACCTGGAACCCGACGAGCTTCGCGAACGGCTCAACGCCGAGCTGGAGTCGTTCACCGACAACACCGTCGTGACGCTCGCCGACCTCGAACGCGAGCTTGCCGCCGTGCGCGAGCGTGGCTGGGCCAGCGTCACCGAAGAACTCGAAGTCGGCCTGAACGCGGTGTCGGCTCCGGTGTACGACGCGAACTCGAAAGTGATTGCTGCGCTAAGTGTTTCAGGACCGGCATATCGGCTGAGCCCGGACCGGTTCTCCGACGTCGCCAAGCAGACGATGGCGGCCGCCGAGGTGATCAGCCGGCGCCTTGGCTGGGCGGAGCGGAGCTGACCAGCGGGACGTACACCCTGTTCCCGTGCTCGGCGAACTCCCGTGATTTTTGGGCCATCGCTTCCTGCACGTCGTGACTGATGCGCATGGAGCAGAACTTAGGACCGCACATCGAGCAGAAGTGCGCGGTCTTGGCCGGTGCCGCGGGCAGGGTTTCGTCGTGAAAGTCCCTGGCGGTGTCGGGGTCGAGGGAGAGGTTGAACTGGTCTTCCCACCGAAACTCGAAGCGCGCCTTCGAAAGTGCATCATCGCGGGCCTGAGCGTTGGGATGACCCTTGGCGATGTCGGCGGCATGGGCGGCGATCTTGTAGGCGATGACACCGTCCTTGACGTCTTTGCGGTTGGGTAGCCCGAGGTGTTCCTTCGGCGTGACATAGCACAGCATCGCGGTGCCTGCCTGGGCGATCATCGCGGCGCCGATCGCCGAGGTGATGTGGTCGTAGGCCGGGGCGATGTCGGTGGTCAGCGGCCCCAGCGTGTAGAACGGGGCTTCGTCGCACAACTCCTCTTGCAGCCGCACGTTCTCGGCGATTTTGTGCATCGGCACGTGGCCGGGCCCTTCGATCATGACCTGCACACCGTGGGTTCTCGCCACGGTGGTGAGCTCGCCGAGGGTGGCCAGTTCGGCGAATTGGGCGGCGTCGTTGGCGTCAGCGATCGAGCCGGGACGCAGGCCGTCGCCGAGGGAGAACGTGACGTCGTAGCGGGCCAGGATGTCGCAGAGATCGTCAAAGTTGGTGTACAGGAACGACTCCGTGTGATGGGCCAGCATCCAGGCGGCCATGATCGAGCCGCCGCGTGACACGATGCCGGTGACCCGGTCAACGGTGAGCGGGATGTGGCGCAGCAACACGCCGGCGTGCACGGTCATGTAGTCCACGCCCTGCTCGCATTGCTCGATCACGGTGTCGCGGTACACCTCCCACGTCAGCTTGACGGGGTCGCCGTTGACCTTCTCCAAGGCTTGGTAGATCGGGACGGTGCCGACAGGAACGGGGGAGTTGCGCAGGATCCACTCCCGCGTCATGTGGATGTCGCGGCCGGTGGACAGGTCCATGATGGTGTCGGCCCCCCAGCGGGTAGCCCACACCATTTTGTCGACCTCTTCGGCGATTGACGAGCTGACGGCCGAATTACCGATATTGGCATTGACTTTCACCGCGAACGCCTTGCCGATGATCATCGGCTCGGCCTCGGGATGATTGTGGTTGGCGGGGATCACCGCCCGGCCGCGGGCCACTTCGTCGCGAACCAACTCCGGCGCGACACCCTCGCGCTGCGCGATGAACGCCATCTCGGCCGTGATCTCACCGGCCCTGGCCCGCTGCAACTGAGTTCCCCGGTCGCGGACCACAGGCCGACGCCCGAGACCGGCTTCAAGGTCGATCGTCGCGTTCGGGTCCGTGTACGGACCCGACGTGTCATACAGATCGACGTGCTCACCGTTGGTCAGATGGACACGGCGGAAGGGCACCCCGTCGCGATACACCTTCGTGCTGCCCGCGATCGGGCCAATTGTCACCGACGCAGCCGTGATGACATCGGAATTTTGCGACATGCTAAAACGTTCCTCTCCCTACGCCGGCATTACCCGGACAGGTTCATACGGTCGACGGGCCTACCCGTCCTCTCAGCACGAATGTGTGCTCCCGTGGTGCTTTTCGGCCCTGACGTTGTTCGGGCCTCGCCGCGAACGCGGCGAATGTAGTAGGTGAATCCTTTCGTTCGAGTCGTGGTGTCAGGCGCTGACCCGATGAGCGGGCGCGCGATTGCGAACACTACACGCCGCTGGGCGCATTCGGAAAGAGCCGGGCGACAGCAGTGTTGGAGGCCCTTCACCGAAGTCCGTTGCGGCGTAACGCAAGCGTCGGCAAACACGGCGGGCGTTGCTGCGTCGTCAAGGCCTATGCAAGCGATCGCGAATGAGGTCGGCGAACTCCTGCGGGCACTCCAGCGGCGTGAAATGCCCGGCGCCGTCCACGAGATGGGGCGTGGCGTCGACGAAGTAGTCGTCCAGCCGGTCGGCCCACTCGCGGGGGAACAGCGGATCAAATTGGGGGAGAAGCACATCCGTCGAGGCGTGCACCTTGATGGCGCGGTCGGGCGGGGGCTCGGTGAGCGACTGCTCGACCATGCCCGCGCCGGCCCGGTACCAGGCGATGGACGCGGTGAACGCGCCAGGCAGCCCGTAGTCGGACGCCAGCCGTTCCAGATCATCGTCGGCCAACTCGAAATTCGGGCCCGACCAGTGGCTCCAGAAATGGCGCAGATAGTCGCGCACGACGTCGAGGTTGCCGTCGATGAGCTGGTCGGCGAGCGGAAGCTGATGGAAGGCCTGGTACCAGAACTCGCGCTGCGCCTGCGGCGACAACACGCGGTCGCCCACCCCGGGCAGCGGCGGTGACAGCACCAGCGCCTTGGCCAGGTCCGGGTACATCCGTCCGATGCTCTGCGCGACGCGGCTGCCGACGTCGTAGCCGGCCAGCACCACATCGGTCAGCCGCAGTTCGTTGATCAGTCCGACAACGCTGCCGGCCTGCGCGCTGGCGCTGTAGAAGTGCCGCACATCGACCGCGTGCTTGTCGGATCCGCCGAACCCGCGCAGGTCGGGCACGACGACATCGGCCTCGTCGGCCAGCAATGGGACCACCCGGCGAAAGTCGTGGCGGTTCCCCGGCCAGCCGTGCAGCAGCACCACCGCAGGTGCGCCGATCGTGCCGTGCCGGTCGAATGCCAGCCGGAATCCGTCGACCGGTGCGCTGCGGGACGACATTCGTTAAATCTTGCCAACGCTCATCCCGCTTTGTGCAGAGTTGCGGAATCGCCGGTGATTACCGCGAGGATGGCGCGCCACGAATCGGACGGCACGTTGATGATGTCGCCGTGCGCCTGCGGGCCGGCCATCAACCGGCCGTCGTCGTAATGGCCTGCGTCCAAATGGATCACACCGGGCATATCGTCGGGATCCGCGCCGTGCGGGCTGGTCGGGCTGCCCTGCACGAGCTGAATGAGGTCGCCTGGGGCGGTCATCGAGAAGCGCAGCACGTCGGGGTTGCGGTTGTGCCAGTCGGACGGGTCGTCGACGCCGACACCGGCGCCAGCGGCGGCCAGATACAGCGTCCGGTCGGCGGTGAGACCGAACACCTCAGCGGTGCCCATGATGGAGCCGCCGTAGGAGTGGCCGATATAGGTGACCGGGATCTTGCGGCCGGTGGCGTCGACGGTGCGGTCGACGTCCTCGCTGAAGGCCACCAGGCGAGGGGCCATGTCCAGGGCATAACGGGGATCGGCCGCGTCGATCAGGCCTTCTGCGATGTTGTCGCCGCGCGGGAACGGGCCGCCGAGATAGGTGATCGTGGCGACCTCGCCGCGGGTGGCCGAGACGAACCGCCTTGCGGTCTTGGTGTTCTCACCCGAACCCTGCAACGTCGTGTTCATCCCCGGCACCAGGACGGCGACGCTCTTGGCGGTGGCCAGGTCGCCGTTGAGTTCGATCAGCGAGGAGCGATCGGGGTCGAACGCGAGGATCTTCCGATCGATGCGCCTGCCGGTGCGGGCGGGATCGTCGACCTCTGCGAGCAGGCCCTGATAGAACGCGATGCGCTCGCGGGACCCGGGCCGTTCGGCGCGGCGCTCGTCGGCGATGGCCTGCGCGATGTTGATGCGGTTGGCCGCGATCCGCATCGGCCAGGGGACACCGTCGGTGTTGCCCACCTGCTTGGGGAATTCGTCGATGAGCCGCTGCCGCTGTTCGGGTGCCATGCCAGCGATCTGAGCGGCGATCCGGTCCTGGCCGATCGCCGACCACCCGGCGACGACGTCGGCGAGCGGGACAGGACCAGCGCCTGTCGGCAGCGTCGGCACGGGCGGTGCCTGCGCCGGGGTCAACGCCTCGACGATGTCGTGCGCGGTGTCGGCGTCGGCGGCGCCAAGCCGGTCGAGGGCCGCCGCGATGCGCGTCGTCAACATCTCGGCGGCCGCCTGGCTGCTGCCGCCCGACAGAGCGACCAGCGGTGAGGCCGCGCCTCCGGTGACCGAGCCGTCGTCGCCGACGGCGAAACCCTCGGCCCGCGCGGTGTTCACCACCGCCATGACGTCGTTGCGCGCCGACGTCAGCTGTCCGGAACCGTCGCGGGCAGCGACCGCGGCGGTGATCAGGCATCGGGTCACCAGTGCGCCGGCCGCGGCGATGGCCTCGGCGTTGCGGCGCGCATTGTCGCCCGCCGATCCGGTCCAGAACTCCTTGCTCTTGGCGACGCGTTCGAAGGCCGCGTCCAGGCGCGACTGCAGGTCAGCGGCGGCGGCGTCCCAGTCGTCGGCCGTCTCGAGCAGCGCGTCGGGTCGCCAGGCCTGGGCCTGGGCGACGGTCGGCCGCGTCACCGCAGGGGAAAGCGGTCGGCGCTGCGGGTGTCCGCGCGCTCGAAGGCGTCGGCCGACATGCGCGCCGCGACCGCCCAGCCGCGCATGTTGTCGACGACATCGGCGAGTTTGGCGGCGATCAAATCGGGCGCGGCGACGCGGCCGGTAGCTGAGCCGCGCAGATCGTCGGCAGGCAGTGCGTGCCACTGCATGCCCGCGATGGCGTCGGCGGCCTCGGTGACGCGGTCGGCGACGGCCCGCAGCGCGTCGAGATCGACTTCGGTGTGTCCCCCCATGGCCTCATGCTGGCACTGCGGAGCTTTGCCGCGCTCACGTTATCCACAGGCGAACGAGAGGCTCATCGGCGCGGCTACTCACTCGTTGCCGCCGACGAACCCGTAAGCTCGATGACGTGCAGCGGCGAATTATGGGCATCGAAACTGAATTCGGTGTGACCTGCACCTTTCACGGTCATCGCAGGTTGAGTCCGGACGAGGTTGCCCGTTACTTGTTTCGTCGAGTGGTGTCGTGGGGGCGAAGCTCCAATGTCTTTCTCCGCAACGGCGCGCGCCTCTACTTGGACGTCGGCAGCCACCCGGAGTACGCCACCGCCGAGTGCGACAACCTCGTCCAGCTGGTGACGCACGACCGTGCGGGCGAGCGCGTGCTCGAGGACCTGTTGATCGACGCCGAGCAGCGGTTGGCCGACGAGGGCATCGGCGGGGACATCTACCTGTTCAAAAACAACACCGACTCGGCGGGCAACTCCTACGGCTGCCACGAGAATTACCTGATCGTGCGGGCCGGGGAGTTCTCCCGGATCTCCGACGTGTTGCTGCCGTTCCTGGTCACCCGCCAGTTGATCTGCGGCGCGGGCAAGGTGTTGCAGACGCCCAAGGCGGCGACGTTCTGCCTGAGCCAACGCGCCGAGCACATCTGGGAAGGCGTGTCGAGCGCGACCACCCGCAGCCGCCCGATCATCAACACCCGCGACGAACCGCACGCCGACGCCGAGAAGTACCGGCGCCTGCACGTCATCGTCGGCGACTCCAACATGAGCGAGACCACGACGATGCTCAAGGTGGGCACCGCCGCTCTGGTGCTGGAGATGATCGAGTCCGGCGTGGCGTTCCGCGACTTCTCGCTGGACAACCCGATCCGCGCGATCCGCGAGGTCAGCCACGACCTGACGGGGCGGCGGCCGGTGCGGTTGGCCGGCGGCCGGCAGGCCAGCGCTTTGGACATCCAGCGCGAATATCACTCGCGCGCCGTCGAGCATCTGCAGACCCGCGAGCCGAACCCGCAGATCGAGCAGGTCGTCGACCTGTGGGGCCGCCAGCTCGACGCCGTCGAGAGCCAGGACTTCGCGAAGGTCGACACCGAGATCGACTGGGTGATCAAGCGCAAGCTGTTCGAGCGCTATCAGGACCGCTACAACATGGAGCTGTCCGACCCGAAGATCAGCCAGCTCGACCTGGCCTACCACGACATCAAGCGCGGCCGAGGCGTGTTCGACCTGCTGCAGCGCAAGGGGCTGGCGGCCCGCGTCACCACCGACGAGGAAATCGAGGAGGCGGTGAACACCCCGCCGCAGACCACTCGCGCCAAGCTGCGCGGCGAGTTCATCAGCGCCGCACAGGAAGCCGGCCGCGACTTCACCGTCGACTGGGTTCACTTAAAGCTGAACGACCAGGCGCAGCGGACGGTGCTGTGCAAGGACCCGTTCCGCTCGGTCGACGAACGGGTCAAGCGCCTCATCGCCTCGATGTAGCTGATCTAGCGGCGCTGGTCCTAACGGCGCGGCCCCCCTCCGGCGAGCGCTCATCCTTGTACAGCTTTCGGCCGAAATTCTGTACCAGGCTGTGCGCTCGCGGGTTATGCACAGGGCTGTCGGGGCTTTGGTGGCCGTGTGCTGCTTGCGCGGACGAAAATGCGGCATGCCGCCAGAGCTCCGGGCAGTCTTCGCCGCGCAGGGCGGTGTCGCGACTTCATCGCAGATCTTGCTGCACGTGAGCCGTCGCGGAATGCAGCGCCGGCTGCGCAGCGGCGAGCTGGTGAGGATCTTCCCGAGCATCTACAGCCTCGGCGCACCCGATCTGTTGACCCTAATGCGCGGGCTTGACCTGCGCTGCGGTGAGCATGTCGCGGTCTGCATGGGCACGGCCGCGGCGATGTATGGCTTCGACACCGAGGACGTCTCGGACGTGCATGTGCTCAACCCGGACGGTCATCTCCTGCGTGACCAAGACGGCCTGGTGGTGCACCGACGCGACGGCGCGCCGCTGATTGACCACCATGGCCGCCTCGTGACGACGCCGGCGTGGACCGCGATCGAGGTGGCGCGCAGCCTGCGCCGCCAGCGCGCATTGGCGACGCTCGACGCCGCGCTGCGCAGTCAGACGTGCGACCAGCGAGGTTTGCACCTGGCCGCGAAAGCCCAAGCAGGACGGCGGGGCATCGTCATGGTTCGGGACCTGATCCCATTGGCCCGGCCCGGCGCAGAGTCGCCAATGGAAAGCGAGGCCCGCCTCGTCATGCTCGACGGCGGTCTGCCAGAACCGCTTCTTCAGTACAAAATCGTCGACCGCGATGGTCGACTGTGGCGAGTCGACTTCGCATGGCCGGAATGCAGACTCGCCGTCGAATATGAGGGATTCGACTTTCACAGCACGCCCGAGGCACTGAGGAAAGACCGCCAGAAACGGGCCGCGCTAGAGGAGATGAGCTGGCGGGTCCTGTCCATTGTCTGCGACGACGTGCGGCGCCAGCCGGAGGTGATGGTGCGCCGCATCGGCGCCGGACTTATGCAAACCGCGGCGTGAGCGCTCACTCCTGTACAGATTTCGGACGAAATTCCGTACCAGGCTGAGCGCTCGCGGGGGTGGGGCGAACATTAGGCTGATTCGCGTGGGGATTTCCAAAGTCGAGCGGCTGATGAACCTCGTCATTGCGCTGCTTGCTACCCGCAACTTCATCAGCGCCGAGCGGATTCGCGAAACCGTCTACGGCTACAGCGAGACCGCCAGCGACGAGGCGTTTTCCCGCATGTTCGAGCGCGACAAGAACGAACTGCGCGACCTGGGCATCCCGCTGGAAACCGGGCGGGTCTCGCAATTCGACCCGACCGAGGGCTACCGCATCAACCGCGAGGCCTACGCGCTGCCCCCAGTCGAACTGACCGCCGACGAAGCCGCCGCCGTCGCGGTGGCCACCCAGCTGTGGGAGTCGCCGGAGCTGATCACCGCCACGCAGGGCGCGCTGCTCAAGCTGCGGGCCGCAGGCGTAGACGTCGACGCGTCGGACGGCGGCGTCGCGATCACCTCGACAGGCGGCATGCCCGGCCTCCGCGGCTCCGAGGAGGTGCTGGGAATCCTGTTGTCGGCCATCAATGCCGGGCAGGCCGTGCAGTTCCCGCATCGGCCGTCGCGCACCGAGCCATACACCACCCGCACCGTCGAGCCGTGGGGCGTGGTCACCGACCGCGGCCGCTGGTATCTCGTCGGACACGACAGGGATCGCAACGCCACCCGCACCTTCCGGCTGTCCCGCATCGGCCCCGAAGTGAAGCCCATTGGCCCGGAGGGCGCCGTCAAGCCGCCCGACGGGGTGAACCTGCGCGAGATCGTGCACAAGGTCATCGGCGAGGCGCCGACCGGATCGCAGGCCAGGGTGTGGGTCGCCAACGGGCGTGCCACCGCGCTGCGCCGCAACGCCACGGTGGTCGGGCCGAAATCGCTCGACGGGCGCGACGGTGAGGAGATCGTCATCGACATCGGCATGTCCGACCGGGTAGCCAGGGAGATCGCCAGCTACGGCGCCGACGCCGTGGTGCTCGAGCCGCAGTCGCTGCGCGACGAGGTGCTCGATCGGCTGCGCGCGCATGCGGGGGTCGCGGGAGGCGAGGCATGAGCCCGGTCTCGGAGCGGTTGGTGCGGCTGCTGAACATGGTCCCGTACTTCCAGGCCAACCCGAAGATCACCTACGCCGAGGCGGCGTCGGACCTCGGGGTGTCCGAGAAGCAGTTGCGCGACGACCTCAACCAGCTGTGGATGTGCGGACTGCCCGGCTACGGGCCCGGCGACCTGATCGATTTCGACTTCTCCGGCGACACCATCGAGGTGACGTTCTCCGCGGGCATCGACCACCCGTTGCGGCTGACCTCACCGGAGGCCACCGGCGTGCTCGTCGCACTGCGGGCACTCGTCGACATGCCCGGCATGGTCGACCCGGAGGCCGCCCGCAGCGCCATCGCCAAGATCGAGTCGGCCGCGGGCACCGTCAATCACGGCGCCGAGGCCGCGGTGGACGAACCCGCACCGGTGGAAAGCCAGGCCGCGGCCGCCGTCCGCGAGGCCGTGCGCAACAACCGCGCGCTGTCCATCGAGTACTACTCGGCCTCCCACGACCAGCTGACCAGCCGCGTCGTCGACCCGATCCGCGTCGTGCTGGTCGCCGAGCACAGTTACCTGGAAGCGTGGTGCCGCTCAGCCGAGGGAGTGCGGCTGTTCCGGTTCGACCGCATCGTCGACGCCTCTGTGCTCGACGAACCGGCCGCGCCGCCGGAGCCCGCGGTCGAGGCCCCGCCCGACACGTCGCTGTTCGACGCCGACCCGTCGCTGCCGTCGGCCACGCTGCTCATCGACCGCTCGGCGTCCTGGATGTTCGACTACTACCCGCTGCGGGTGCTCCACGAACTGCCCGACGGGGCGTGCGAGGCCGCGATGACCTATGCCTCCGACGAGTGGATGGCCCGCTTCGTGCTGGGCTTCGGCGCCAGCGTGCGGGTGCTGACGCCGGAGTCGCTGGCGCAGCGGGTGCGGGAATCGGCCGCCGCGGCATTGCGCGCGTATGGGGTGGGCGTCGAGGCGGGCGGGTAGACTCGCCCCAGACGTCTGGAGGTGACCTAAATTGGGCGGTTTACAACCCTGGCACTGGGTAATCGTCATCGCTGTCTTCGTCCTGCTCTTCGGTGCCAAGAAGCTTCCGGATGCGGCCCGCTCGCTGGGCCAGTCGATGCGGATCTTCAAGTCCGAGGTCAAGGAGATGAAGTCCGATCCCAAGCCGGAGGCCGAAAAGCCGGCCACTCCGATTGCCTCGGAACGCGTTGACACCCCGCAGCCGCAATCCGACGCCGGCCAAGCGGCATCCGACAGCGACAAGCGCACGGCCTGAGTCCACGCCGACCGACCGCGGCGCGATGCCGCGTCGATGGGCCGTGTCTATAGGTTGATTAGGCAGGTTTCGTGCAAGCCCCCGGGTTTCTCAAGCGGCTTGATCCGCGCCAGCGCCGCGCCAAAGTCAATCCGGACGGCACGATGTCGCTGGTCGATCACCTGCACGAACTGCGCAATCGGCTGCTGATCTCGGTGGCCGCCGTCGTGGTGACGACGATCCTGGGCTTCCTCTGGTACAGCCACGGCGTGTTCGGCCTGCCCAGCCTGGGCGACTGGCTGCGCGGCCCCTACTGCGCCCTGCCGCAGTCGGCGCGCGCGACGATCACCCCCGACGGCGAGTGCCGTCTGCTCGCCACCGCGCCGTTCGACCAGTTCATGCTGCGGTTGAAGGTCGCGCTGACGGCGGGCATCGTGCTGGCCTGCCCGGTGTGGCTGTACCAGATCTGGGCCTTCATCACGCCCGGGCTGTATCGGAAGGAACGACGGTTCGCGATCTCGTTCGTCACGTTCGGTGCCGTGCTGTTCATCTCCGGCGCCGTGCTGGCCTATGTGGTGCTGTCGAAGGCGTTGAAGTTCCTGCTGACGGTCGGCAGCGACGTGCAGGTCACCGCGCTGTCGGGCGATCAGTACTTCGGCTTCCTGATCAACCTGCTGCTGGTTTTCGGCATCAGCTTCGAATTCCCGCTGCTGATCATCATGTTGAACCTGGTCGGTGTGCTGACCTATCAGCGACTCAAGACGTGGCGGCGCGGAATGATCTTCGGGCTGTTCGTCTTCGCGGCGTTCGCGACGCCGGGATCGGATCCCTTCTCGATGCTGGCGCTGGCGCTGGCGCTGACGCTGCTGCTGGAGTTCGCGATACAGATCGCCCGCATCCACGACAGGCGCAAGGCGCGCCGCGAGGCGCTCGAGCACATCCCCGACGACCAGGCCTCGAAGATCCCCGACGTCCAACCCATCGAAACGTCAAGCGCCGTGTCCGGCCAATCGCGGCTTGTAGTCGATGACGACGCCACTTAGCGGCGAACTCGCCGTCTTCACCGAGCAGCTGTCGTTTCGCCTCGATGACTTCCAACAACGCGCATGCCAGGCTCTCGAGGACGGGCACGGCGTGCTGGTGTGCGCGCCGACCGGTGCGGGCAAGACGGTGGTCGGCGAATTCGCGGTGCACCTGGCGCTGGCCGCGGGCCGAAAGTGCTTCTACACCACGCCGATCAAGGCGCTGAGCAATCAGAAGCACGCCGATTTCGTCCGTCGGTACGGGCATGAACGCATCGGCCTGTTGACCGGTGATCAGTCGATCAACGGCGATGCGCCCGTCGTGGTGATGACCACCGAAGTGCTGCGCAACATGCTCTATGCGGATTCCTCTACGCTGCACGGGCTTTCGTACGTCGTGATGGACGAGGTGCACTTCCTGGCCGACCGCATGCGCGGCGCGGTGTGGGAGGAAGTGATCCTGCATCTGCCCGAAGAGGTTCGGCTGGTGAGCCTTTCGGCGACGGTCAGCAACGCCGAGGAGTTCGGCGGCTGGATCCAGACCGTGCGCGGCGACACCACCGTCGTCGTCGACGAGCACCGGCCGGTGCCGCTGTGGCAGCACGTCATGGTCGGCAAGCGGCTCTTCGACTTGTTCGACTACCACTCCGGCGCCGCCAAGAAGAATGGTCGCGAATTGGTGGTGGACCCACAACTGTTGCGCCACATTGCACATCGCCGCGAAGCCGACCGGCTGGCCGACTGGCGGCCGCGTGGCCGCGGCGGGCGCCCGACCATCTACCGCAGCCCGTCGCGGCCCGACGTCGTCGAAGTGCTCGACAAAGAAGGGCTGCTGCCCGCGATCACCTTCATCTTCTCCCGCGCCGGCTGCGACGCTGCGGTCAGACAGTGCCTGCGCTCGCCGTTGCGGCTGACCAACTCCGAAGAGCGGTCCCGCATCGCCGAAGTCGTCGACCGCCGATGCGCCGACCTGTCGGACTCGGATCTGGTTGTGCTGGGCTACCACGAGTGGCGCGAGGGCCTGCTCCGCGGCCTGGCCGCTCACCACGCCGGGATGCTGCCAGCGTTCCGCCACACCGTCGAGGAGCTGTTCACCGAGGGCTTGGTCAAGGCCGTATTCGCCACGGAGACACTGGCTTTGGGCATCAACATGCCTGCACGCACCGTTGTGCTGGAGCGGTTGGTGAAGTTCGACGGCGAACAGCACGTGCAACTCACGCCGGGGGAGTACACCCAGTTGACCGGCCGCGCGGGGCGCCGCGGCATCGACGTCGAGGGCCACGCCGTCGTGCTGTGGACCCCGGACGTCGACCCCGCCGAGGTGGCAGGCCTGGCGTCCACCCGCACTTTCCCGCTGCGCAGTTCGTTCGCGCCGTCGTACAACATGACGATCAATCTGGTGAACCAGATGGGCCCAACGCAGGCGCACAAGCTGTTGGAGCGCTCGTTCGCGCAGTATCAGGCCGACCGCTCGGTGGTGGGGTTGGTGCGCGGCATCGAACGCGGCGAACGGATGCTCGAGGAGATCGCCGCCGAACTCGGCGGCAAGGATGCGCCGATCCTCGATTACGTGCGGTTACGGGCGACGATCACGGCGCGGGAGAAGGCGCAGTCGCGGGCCTCGCGGCTGCAACGCCGCAAGGCGATCAACGATGCGCTGGCCTCGCTGCGCCGCGGCGACATCGTCAACATCGCCAACGGCCGCCGCGCCGGACTGGCGGTGGTGCTCGAACCTGCCCGCGACGACGAGGATCCCCGCCCGCTGGTGTTGACCGAAAACCGTTGGGCCGGACGCATTTCGTCGGCCGACTATACGGGCGCCTCGGCGAAGGTCGGCACGATGCATCTGCCGAAACGGGTCGAGCATCGCCAGCCGAGGGTGCGCCGCGATGTGGCGTCGGCGCTGCGTTCGGCGACGGCGGGGATGTCGCTGTCGAAGGGCAGGCGAAGCGGGCCGCCGCGCGACCCCGACATCGATCCCGAACTGGCCGGTCTGCGTCAACAACTGGAGCGTCACCCCGCACACCGGCTGCCAGACCGGGAAGAGAAGGCCCGCTTGGCCGAGCGTTACCTGCGTATCGAACGCGACAACGAACAGCTTCGGCAGAAGGTCGCCGCCGCGACGAACTCGCTGGCGCGCACCTTCGACCGCATCGTCGTGCTGCTCACCGAGCGGGGCTTCATCCGCGACACCGATGGCGACCCGAATGTCACCGACGACGGCAAGCTGCTGGCCCGCATCTACAGCGAAAGCGACCTGCTGGTGGCCGAATGCCTGCGCGGCGGCGTCTGGGAGGGCCTGACGCCCGCAGAACTGGCGGGGGTGCTCTCAGCGGTGCTCTACGAATCGCGCGGCGACACGCCGTCCACCCCCGAGCTCACCGAAATCCCGACCGGCAAACTGCGCCGCGCGCTGGCCGACACACGCAGGGTCGCGAGCGAACTGCGCGCCGACGAGCAACGGCACCGGATCTCGCCGAGCCGCGAGCCCGACGAGGGATTCGTCAACGCCATCTACCGCTGGGCCACCACCGGTGACCTGGCCACTGCCCTGGACGCATCCGACATTGGGCGTACCGGCTCGCCGCTGTCGGCGGGCGACTTCGTACGCTGGTGTCGCCAGGTGCTCGACCTGGCCGACCAGGTGCGCAACGCCGCCCCGACGGCCGAGCTTCGAGACGCCGCGAAACGCGCCATCAACGACGTTCGACGCGGCGTCGTGGCTGTTGATGCGGGGTAAGGTGTGCGCAGGGATCACCGACCACCAGGAAATTTCAGGGAGATTCTCAATGACGTTGTCAAGCGGCCGCAGCAGTAGTTGTGGGCTGGTAGACGGCGTGGTCGCGGAGCATTGCCC
>NZ_PDCP01000029.1 GCF_002553505.1 Mycolicibacterium agri
GCCAAAGGAATCAGTTACAGATCCCTTCCTGACACCTCCGGAGGCATTTGAGAAGGACTAACTCGATCTATATCAGCTGATCGGCAGGGTGGCGCACATCGCGCCGCCGCCATCGTGTAGAAAACCCGACGTGAGCACATCTGCGGGCATCGTCATCGTCGGAGGCGGGTTGGCCGCCGCCAGGACCGCCGAACAGCTGCGGCGGTCGGAGTTCGCCGGTGCCGTCACCATCGTCAGCGACGAAGACCATCTGCCGTACGACCGTCCGCCGCTGTCGAAGGAGGTGCTGCGGGCAGAGACCGACAACGTCACCCTCAAGCCTGCGGAGTTCTACGAGGAGAACAACATCACGGTGCGACTCGGCAACGGGGCGCGCTCGGTCGACACCGCCACCCAGAAGGTCACGCTCGCCGACGGCAGCGAGCTTGCATACGACGAGCTGGTCATCGCGACGGGCCTTGTGCCCAAGACGATTCCGTCGTTTCCGAAGCTGAAGGGCATTCGGGTGCTGCGCTCCCTCGACGAGAGCATCGCGCTGCGCAAGCAGGCCGGCTCGGCGCGGCAGGTGGTCGTCGTCGGCGCGGGCTTCATCGGTTGTGAGGTCGCCGCGAGCCTGCGCGGTATGGGCGTCAGCGTGGTGCTGGTCGAGCCGCAGCCGACGCCGCTGGCGACGGTGCTCGGCGAGCGGATCGGCGCGCTGGTGACCCGGCTGCATCAGGCCGAGGGTGTCGATGTCCGCTGCGGCGTCGGCGTCGCGGAGGTGCGGGGAACCGACGACGTCGAGAAGGTGGTGCTGACCGACGGCACCGAGCTGGACGCCGACCTGGTCGTTGTCGGCATCGGATCGAGGCCGGCCACCGACTGGCTCGAGGGCAGCGGCATCAAGCTGGACAACGGCGTGCTGTGCGACGACGTCGGCCGCACCAGCGCACCGCATGTCTGGGCTATCGGCGATGTGGCGTCGTGGCGCCATCCCGTGGGACACCAAGTGCGCGTGGAGCATTGGAGCAATGTCGCCGACCAGGCGCGGGTGATGGTGCCCGCGATGCTCGGCAGGGAGATAGCTCCGTCGGTCTCGGTGCCGTACTTCTGGAGCGACCAGTACGACGTGAAGATTCAGTGCCTCGGCGAGCCGCAGGCCGACGACACCGTGCACGTGGTGGAGGACGACGGCCGCAAGTTTTTGGCCTTCTACGAGCGCGACGGCGTGGTGGCCGGCGTCGTCGGCGGCGGGATGCCGGGCAAGGTCATGAAGGTGCGTTCCAAGATCGCCAACGGCGCCCCGATCGCCGACGTCCTCCCCTCGCCTTAGCGATTTCGGCGCGCTAAGCGGCGCTGAGCGCACGTGAGCGCGCCGAAATCGCTCTAGAAGGAGCCGAGGTAGAAGCGGGAGCCCTGGTCGTCGGCGCACAGCGCCGAGCGGCCGTAGGACTGCTGCGACGGCTCCTCGATGATGGTCCCGCCCGCCTCGCGGACCCGGGCGACGGCGGCGTCGACGTCCTCGACGGTCCACATCGGGACGGTCACCGAAGCGGCACTGCTGCCCGCGACCCCCGCCATCGGATGGGTCTGCTGAATTTGCCACCCGTCGGCGATCCGGCCCGGCTCGAACGTCCAGAACAGCACGCGGCTGTAGAACGCCTTGAACGCCGCCGAATCCGTCACCTCGTACGTGACGTACGAAAGCTCGCCTGGGCCAGTGCCATTGAGTGCAGGCCGCGGCTGACCTGGCTTCGGACGGTAGACGGCGAATGAGCGTCCCAGTGAATCGGTGGCGCCGCTGAGAGTGCCGAATTCGAACTCCTCGACCTGATCGACGGTGCCGCCGCCCGCGACGATCGCCTGCCGCGCGGCGGCGAGGTCGTCGACCGCGTAACAGCAGAACAGGGTCGGCGGGCCCGGGACGCTGAAGATGCCGATGCGCTCAGCGGTGTTGGTGACTTCGTGAGTCGCCGGGTCGTAGGTCCATCCCAGCACGTGGCCGTAGAACGCGGCGGCGCGGTCGGCGTCGGGCGTCCACAACGAGACGTAGCCGATGTCGCCGTGCTGAATGGGCAGCGCCGCGCCGGTGACCGGGCCGCTGAGCATCCAGCGGTGGCCGAACGGGTCGATGATGGCCGCGTTGCGGGCGCCGTAGTTCTCGTAGGGCTCGCGCTGCACGACCGCGCCCCGCTCGCGCGCCACCTGCAGCGTCGCGTCGGTGTCGCTGACATGCAACATCAAGCTCACCGAAACTGCATGCGGTTCAGGCGCTTTCAAGCCGAGCTCGGGATACTCGTCGGCCAGGTAGAGCACTCCGTCGCCGATCTGCAGCTCGGCATGTCCGACGCGGCCGTCGTCCATTTCATACATCTCGCCGACGAGCGTCGCGCCGAACACCTCTCGGTACCACGCGACGGCGTCCCTGGCGTTGGCAACGGACAGGTAGGGCAGCGCGGCGGCCCGCGGCGGCACCGAGGCGCCGCGGTCGGCGATCGGCTCGTTCAATTCGGCGATAGCGGTGTCGGTGCCGCTCATGTCGACTCCTCTCGTTCGGTTCGGCAGGAAGAGCGCCGATTCCAGACGCGCGCGCAGTCGGGCAGCGAACGCCGGATCAGGGTGAACCGGAAGCTCGTCGCCATGCAGCACGGTCAACGGATCGTGCCCGTTGGACGTCATGGCTTCCCTCCTTCCGGTGTGGGGTAGTGAGCGCGAAACGCCCGGCGTGCGCGCACCAGCAGTGCCTCTGTGGCGTGCACCGTGCGTCCGATCAACTCGGCGCACTCAGGGACACTGCAGTCGTCCATGTAGCGCAGGGCCAGCACGGTGCGGTGCTGCTCGGGCAGCCTCGCCAGCACGCTCTCGGCGACGATCCGGTCCAGTTCGGCGTCCCAGTCGTCTTCCGGATCCGAAGGTTCGGGCGGATCGGCGACGGGCACGGTGAACCGGTCGGAGCGACGCCGGTAGTGATCGGCGAGCTTGTGCCGCGCCACCCCGATCAACCACGGCACCGTGATCGGCGGCGGATCGTCTTTCCGCGCGGCATCCATTGCCGCCAGAAACGTTTCCGACGTCAAATCTTCGGCGGCCCCGCGATCACCGCAGCGCCGGACGAAGTAGCCGTACACCACGGGCAATGCCTCGTCGTACAGCGCCAACAGCGCCCGCGGAGCGTCACCGTGATCTGGTTCGGCGCTCACACCCTTATCGTCGCTGCAGCGGGCCGAACTCCGACGCCCCAATCGCGGAATTTTTTCGCAAGCCCCGCCGAGGCCCGATTCCGGCCTCAGCCCAGCGCGCCGAGTCCGTCGCCGATCGTGTCGAACGCGTCGCGCAGCGCCTTGGCCAGCGACTGGGGACCGCCGGGGGAGGACTCGTCGGCCAGCCAGTGCTCATAGGCCGACAGCGCGACCCCCAGCATCGTCCAGGCCACGGTCTGCGGGATCAGGTCGTCGGGCCTCGCGCCCAGCCGGCGCGCGACGAATTCGGCGACCACCGCACGCCAGCCGGCATACATCGTCATCGAGTAGGCCTGCAGTTCGGCGGTCTGCAGAATGACCCGCATCCGCTGCCGATGCCGAGCCGTCTCGGCCTCGTCAAAGTTGTTGAACCCCAAAAGCGCTGTGCGCAGTGCGTCCCTGATCGGCACGCTCGGGTCAAGGTCGTCCAACTGCCGACGCATGCGCTCGAGATGCGCATCGAAGTCACCCCACGGCAGCGCGTTCTTCGACGGGTAGTAGCGAAACAGGGTCCGGCGGGCGATACCGGCGGCATGTGCCACGTCGTCGACGCTGACCGCGTCGAAGCCACGGGCGGCGAACAAGTCGATAGCGACATTGCTGAGGTGATCGGGGGTCGTCGACCGGCGCCGACCCACGCGATGCTCGGAATTCGGCCGCATCACCACCCCGCTCTTCCATTGTGGCACTCGATGCCATATTCTTGCGATCTCGATCACAAATGTCGAGACCCAGAAAGGTGGGAACCATGGAGCCGAATCAGCAGCAGGAGACGGAGACGGAACTGGTCGCCGAGATCTTGGTCGAAGAGGTGTCGATCGACGGGATGTGCGGGGTCTACTGACCCCTCCTCGGATGACACAGGGACCTGACGTGACGTTCGACCCGGACGTCAGCTGGCGGCTACACCATCAGGTGGCGGTGCGGCCGGAGCCGTTCGGCGCGCTGCTGTACCACTTCGGCACGCGCAAGCTGTCGTTCCTGAAGAACCGGACGATCGTCGAGGTGGTCAATTCACTGAGCGACCACCCCGACGTCCGGTCTGCCTGCCGCGCGGCCGGGATCGACGACGCGCACCAGGGTCCGTATCTGCACGCGCTGGGCGTGTTGGCCCAGTCGAACATGCTCGTAACGGAAGAGAGTCGATGACGATAACCGATTCGTCACCAGTGCAACCGCCAGTGCAACCGGTGCCGCGGCTGGTCGAACAGTTCGAGCGCGGCCTGGACGCGCCGATCTGCTTGACGTGGGAGCTGACGTACGCCTGCAATCTCGCGTGCGTGCACTGCCTTTCGTCGTCGGGCAAGCGCGATCCGCGCGAGCTGACCACCGAGCAGTGCAAGGACATCATCGACGAGCTCGAGCGCATGCAGGTGTTCTACGTCAACATCGGCGGTGGCGAACCCACTGTGCGACCGGACTTCTGGGAGCTTGTCGACTACGCGACCGCCCACCACGTCGGAGTCAAGTTCTCCACCAACGGAGTTCGGATCACACCAGATGTGGCCGCCAAGCTGGCAGCCAGCGATTACGTCGACGTGCAGATCTCGCTGGACGGGGCCACCGCCGAGATCAACGACGCGGTGCGCGGCGATGGCTCGTTCGCTATGGCAACCCGCGCGCTGGAGAACCTGGCCGCGGCCGGCTTCAAGGACGCCAAGATCTCCGTGGTGGTCACCCGCCACAACGTCGATCAACTCGACGAATTCGCTGCGCTGGCAGCGCGTTACGGCGCCACGCTGCGGATCACTCGGTTGCGGCCGTCGGGCCGCGGCGCCGACGTGTGGGACGACCTGCACCCGACGCCCGAGCAGCAGGTGCAGCTGTACGACTGGCTCGTCGAACGCGGTGATCGCGTACTGACCGGTGACTCGTTCTTCCATCTGTCCGGACTCGGAGCGCCGGGGGCGCTCGCCGGATTGAACCTCTGCGGTGCGGGTCGTGTCGTCTGTCTCATCGATCCGGTGGGGGACGTCTACGCGTGCCCGTTCGCCATCCACGACCGGTTCCTGGCCGGAAACATCGTCTCCGACGGCGGCTTTGACAACATCTGGAAGAACGCGCCGCTGTTCCTGCAGCTGCGGGAGCCGCAATCGGCAGGCGCCTGCGGCAGCTGCGGCCACTACGACAGCTGCCGCGGCGGTTGCATGGCGGCCAAGTTCTTCACAGGCCTGCCCATGGATGGCCCCGATCCGGAATGCGTTGAGGGCTACGGTATCTCGGCGCTCGAGAAGGACAGAGTCAAGCCGAAGCCCAGCGTCGACCACTCACGCGGAACCAGGCAAGGTCCGATCCCATTGAAACTGTTGACGAAGCCACCCGCGCGGCTCTGCAACGAAAGTCCGGTCTAGCTCATGGCACGCGACACATGGTTCGAAACGGTGGCGTTCGCCCAGCAGCGGGCGAAGAAGCGGCTGCCGAAGTCGGTCTACAGTTCCCTGCTGGCCGCCAGCGAGAAGGGCATCACCGTCGCCGACAATGTCGAGGCGTTCGGCGAGCTCGGTTTCGCGCCGCACGTGATCGGCGCGATCGAGAAGCGTGATCTTTCGACAACCGTTATGGGGCAGGATATTTCGCTTCCTGTGGTGATTTCGCCGACGGGTGTGCAGGCGGTGCATCCCGATGGGGAGATCGCCGTCGCCCGCGCGGCCGCCGCACGGGGCACTGCGATGGGGCTGTCGTCGTTTGCGAGCAAGCCGATCGAAGACGTGGTCGCCGCCAACCCCAAGACCTTTTTCCAGGTGTACTGGCTCGGTGGCCGCGACGCGATCGCCGCCCGGGTGGAACGGGCCCGGGAGGCCGGCGCCGTCGGGCTGATCGCCACCACCGACTGGAGCTTCGCACACGGCCGTGACTGGGGCAGCCCCAAGATCCCCGAGCACATGGATCTACGCACGACGGTGCGGATGCTGCCGGAGGGTCTGACCCGGCCCCGGTGGTTCCTGCAATGGGCCAAGACCATGCGACCGCCGGACCTGCGCGTGCCCAACCAGGCCACGCGGGGAGAGCCTGGCCCGCCGTTCTTCGCCGCCTACGGCGAGTGGATGGCCACCCCGCCGCCCACCTGGGAGGACATCGCGTGGCTGCGCGAGCTGTGGGACGGACCGTTCATGCTCAAGGGCGTGATGCGCGTCGATGACGCGAAACGCGCTGTGGACGCAGGGGTTTCGACGATTTCGGTGTCCAATCACGGCGGTAACAACCTGGACGGCACGCCGGCGTCGATCCGGGCGCTGCCCGCGATCGCCGACGCCGTCGGCGACCAGATCGAGGTCCTGCTGGACGGCGGCGTGCGGCGCGGCAGCGACGTCGTCAAGGCGCTGGCGCTTGGCGCGCGGGCGGTCATGATCGGCCGGGCCTATCTCTGGGGCCTGGCCGCCGAGGGGCAAGCGGGGGTCGAGAACGTCCTCGACATTCTCCGCAGCGGCATCGACTCGGCGATGATGGGCCTCGGGTGCGCCTCGGTTCACGACCTCGTGCCGGGCGACGTTGTGGTGCCGCCCGGGTTCACCCGAGCGTTGGGTGTGCCACCGGAGGGTGGCGACCAGTAGCAGTCCGAATCCGACGCGTGCGCCGTCGACACCACTACCAGCCCAATCGTCGCTGAGACATGCGTGGCAGGGGAGACAGACGGGGTTAGCCGACACCCGCTGAAGCAAATGGCCGAAAAACATTCTGCTCGCATGCGCCAACAACCGGCGCACAGCAGGTGAATTCGTCCTACCATCGGCGGGTGGCTTTCCTCAGCGAGCTTGGGAACTCAACCTCGAGGCAGCTGCACGGCACGTCACCCGCGTTGGTTATCCCGGTCGGTTCCACCGAACAGCATGGACCTCACCTGCCGCTGGATACCGACACCAGAATCGCCAGTGCCGTCGCTCGGGGGGTTGCTGAACGGCTCGCGGAAGCCGATCATGAGAACCGATGGATGCTTGCACCGCCGATCGGCTACGGCGCCAGCGGCGAACACCAGAGCTTTCCCGGCACTGTGTCGATCGGCACGTCGGCACTACGGCTGTTGTTGGTGGAGTTCGGGCGGTCGGCGGCGAGTTGGGCGCATCGGCTGGTGTTCATCAACGGGCACGGGGGGAACATGGAGGCATTGGCGGCTGCGGTCGCGCTGCTACGGTACGAGGGACGAGACGTCGCATGGTGCTCGTGCACCACGAAGAACGCCGACGCTCACGCGGGGCACACGGAAACGTCTGTATTACTCTATCTTTCGCCTGAGGACGTGCGTGTCGACGAGAGTGTGCCCGGCAATCGCGCACCGCTCGCCGACCTGCTGCCCGCCATGCGCACGGGCGGGGTGGCCGCGGTGAGCGACGTCGGAGTGCTCGGAGATCCCACCACCGCGACGGCGGCCCACGGGGCACAACTGTTCGCCGAGATGGTCGACGCGACCCTAGCCAGGATCACGCGTTGGACGCCGGATCGGGACGGGATGCTCATATGAGCCAGCCCCGCCTACCGGATGGCTTCGCCGTGCAAGTCGACCGCCGAGTCAAGGTGCTGGGCGAGGGCGCCGCGCTGCTCGGCGGGTCGCCCACCCGGTTGTTGCGGCTGGCGCCCGCAGCGCAGACCATGCTCAATGGAGGCCGGCTCGAGGTGCACGATGCACTCAGCGCGCAGGTCGCCCGCACCCTGCTCGACGCCACCGTCGCGCACCCGCGACCAGCCAGCGGGCCATCTCATCGTGACGTCACCGTCGTAATACCCGTGCGGGACAACGCATCTGGCGTGCACCGACTGGTGTCGGCGCTTCGTGGCCTGCGCGTCGTCGTGGTCGACGACGGATCGGTCACCCCGATCCAGCAAGCGGACTTCGAGGGCATGCACTGCGACGTGCATGTGCTGCGCCACCCGTACAGCAGGGGTCCGGCCGCAGCGCGCAACACCGGCTTGGCCGTGTGCACGACGGACTTCGTCGCGTTCCTCGACTCCGATGTCGTTCCCCGGCGCGGATGGCTGGAAGCGCTGCTCGGTCACTTCTGCGATCCTGCAGTGGCTTTGGTAGCTCCGCGCATCGTGAACCTGGCGCAGCCGGACAGCCTGATCGCCCGCTACGAGGCGGTGCGGTCCTCGCTGGACCTCGGCCAGCGAGAGGCGCCCGTGGTGCCGTACGGCACGGTCTCCTACGTGCCGAGCGCCGCCATCATCTGCCGGCGTTCCGTGATGAACGAGGTGGGCGGTTTCGACGAAACGCTGAAGTCGGGCGAGGATGTCGACCTGTGCTGGCGGTTCGTCGAAGCCGGAGCTCGGTTGCGCTACGAGCCCATCGCCATGGTCGCCCACGAACATCGCACACAACTACGAGAATGGTTCGCGCGCAGGGCATTTTACGGTGAATCGGCTGCGCCGCTATCCGTGCGACATCCCGGCAAGACAGCACCGCTGGTCATCTCAGGATGGACGCTGGTGGTGTGGATCCTGCTCACGATGGGCTCCGCGATCGGCTACCTGGCGTCGATGCTGGTGGCCGCGATCACCGGCCGGCGGATCGCAAAGTCGCTCGACAGCGTCGACACCGAGCCGAAAGAAGTCGCGGTCGTGGCGGCCCACGCTCTGTGGTCAGGCGCGCTGCAACTCGCCGCGGCCATCTGTCGGCACTACTGGCCCATCGCTCTGATCGCCGCTCTGCTGTCGCGCCGGTGCAGAAACGTGGTGCTGGTCGCGGCGATCGTGGACGGCCTGGTGGACTGGCTGAGGCGGCGCGGTAACTCCGACGACGACGCCAAGCCTGTCGGCCTCGTCAGTTATCTGCTCCTCAAGCGCCTCGACGACATCGCCTACGGCACCGGGCTGTGGACCGGGGTGATTCGGGAACGGCACGTCGGCGCGTTGAAACCGCAGATCCGGACCTGAAGCACCACATTGCAGGGTGATGCTGTCGGCGCTTTTAGCGACGTCCTCGTCATCGGCGCAGGCAGCGCTGGATCCGTTGTAGCCGAGCGTCTTTCCCGCGACGAATCCTGCCGGGTCACGGTCGTCGAGTCCGGACCCGCACCGTCCGATCCGCGGGTGAGGGCACAGATCACCAACGCCGTGAGGATGCCGATCGGTGCGGCCAGTTCGGTCGTGCGCCACTACACGGCCAAGCTGACGGACCATCCGGTACGGCACGGGCACGTCATGCGTGGCGCGGTGGTCGGCGGTTCGGGCGCGGTCAACGGCGGCTACTTCTGCCGCGCGCTGCCCGAGGATTTCGAGAGGTGGTCACTGCCGGGCTGGTCGTGGGATGATGTGCTGCCACACTTTCTGGCGATCGAGAGCGATCTGGACTTCGACGGACCGCTACACGGTTCAGCGGGACCGATACTCGTGCGCCGGGTATCCGAATTCGACGGGTGCACAGCAAGTTTCGTCGACGCCGCCACCGAGATGGGCTATCCATGGGTTGCCGATCTGAACGGTGCGGAGCCGGGGAAGCCGCCGGAACACGGCATCGGTGCCGTCCCGCTGAACATCAACGGCGGCATCAGAATTGGCCCAGGTGGAGCCTTCCTCCAGCCGGCCCTCGACCGTCCGAACCTGACACTCGTGGCCGATACACGGGTCATCCGAATCCGAATCGACGGCGGTCGCGCGACGGGCGTCGAATGCGGCGGCACCGACGGCCACCTCCTCTTGGCCGCTGATCGCGTTGTATTGTGCGCTGGCGCAATAGGATCAGCGCAATTGCTGATGCTGTCGGGCATCGGTCCCGAAGATGTGCTCACCGCAGCGGGCATCCCCGTGTCAGTCGAACTTCCCGTAGGCGCAAGGACGAGTGATCATCCCGAATGGGTGGTGCCGGTCGGGTGGACGCCCACTCACGACCTGCCGCCGGTGGAGGCGATCCTCACCACGCCGAACGGTCTTGAGATTCGTCCGTATACGCGGGGATTCGGCGCGATGGTCGACGGCGCCGCTCCCGATCCCGCTGACCGACCGCATATCGGCGTCGCGCTCATGCACCCTCGATCACGGGGCAGATTGAGGGTTGTGTCCACCGATCCCGACGCCGCGCCCGTCATCGAGCAGCGATACGACACAGACCCTCACGATGTGGCCGCGTTGAGCGCAGGCGCGGAGCTGGCCCGCGAACTCGCCTCGACCACAACGACAGTCGGCCGAGCAACGTGGTCCACGTCGCAGCATCTGTGTGGCTCGGCGCCGATGGGAAGCGACGGCGATGCCGACGCCGTTGTCGACGAGCGCTGCGCCGTGCGCGGCGTCGACGGGCTATGGGTGATCGACGGATCCGTCCTGCCCACCGTCACCGGCCGCGGCCCGCACGCGACCATCGTCATGCTCGGCCACCGCGCCGCCGACTTCGTCGTCGCCTAGCGCCGACGCCGCCGGGCTGCCGGACTTGCCGAAACGGCTTAGCACTCCGCGCGTCACGCGCGGCTGAGTGCCGTCGCGACCGGGCGCCACGAACGCCACGACGACGGCCGCGATCGCCAGCACGACGGCCAACACGACAACCGACAGCTCCATCGCGTCGAGGAACGCCGACTCGGCCAGCCGGAACAGCTCGGCACCCTGCGGTCCCATCTGTTCGGCCACCTCGAGCGCATTGGCGATCGAATCCAGTGCAGGACCGCGGACCTGCTCGGGCAATCCGACCAGACCGGGGCTCAGGGCGCTGCTGTACTGAGCCGCCAGCACCGACCCGGCCACCGCGATCCCGATCGCCGCCCCGACTTCACGGGTGGTGTCGTTGACAGCCGAAGCGACGCCCTGCTTTTCGGTGGGCACCGCATTCATGATCGCCGAAGTCGTCGGCGCCACACACAATCCGATGCCGACGGCGATGGTGAGGAACGGCGCGACCATGGTCACATACGAGGTGTCCGCCTCGAGGAAGCTCATCCAGTAAAGCCCGGCGGCGATGAACCCCAAGCCGCTCGAAACCGCCACCCGCAGACCAATCTTCGGAAGATACAGATGCATGGTGGCGCCCAGCGCCATCACGGGAACCGCCAACGGGGTCAACGCCAGACCGGTCGTCAACGCGCTGTAGCCGAGGACCAGCTGCATGTACTGCATGATGACCAAGAAGAAGCCGAAGTTGGCGAAGAACAGGAAGGTGATGCCGAGCGAGCCGGTCGCGAAATCCGGTTTGGCGAACAGCCGTACGTCCAGCAGAGGATGCGGGCGGCGCAATTCGACTGCGGCGAAAACGCCCGCCAACACCACACCCGCCAACATGCACCCCCAGACGACGGGATGGGTCCACCCGCGCGGCGGGGCTTCAAGGACGCCGAACACGAACACTGCGACCGCTGCGCCGCTCAGCACCGCGCCGACCCAATCCACCGGAGTTGCGGTTTCGTCGCGCGCCGACCGGATCGTCAGCGTGCAAGCGAACATGAGAACTCCGGCCGCGGCGAAGCCGTAGAAGATCGACTGCCACGGGAAGAAGTGCAGCAGCAGGCCGGTTCCCATGAAACCGACGACCGCGCCCGAACTCGCGACGCCTGCCCAGATCCCGACCGCCTTGTTGCGTTCGCTTTTCGGAAACGCCGATGTCAACAACGACAGCGTGGCCGGCATGATGAACGCCGCGCCGACGCCTGCGACCGCGCGCGCGACGATGATCTGCGTCGGGCTGTCGAAGATCGTCGGGGCAAGCGAGGCGACGGCGAAGATCGCGAGGCCGAGCAACAACGCGCCCCGTCGTCCATAGCGGTCACCGAGGGCGCCCGCAGGCAACAGCAGACACGCCAACACCAATGTGTACCCGTCGACCACCCAGGTCAGTTGGGTCTGGGTGGCCGCCGTCTCGAGCGCAATGTCGGGCAGCGCAGCGTTGAGCGCCACCATCGACGCGATCACCAACAGCACATCGACCGCGGCGACGGTCAGCAACCAGAAGCGCCCGAACTTCGAAAGGGTGACGAGGTTGGCGTCGATATCCTGTTCGGACCGGACGAGGGTGTCGGCCATCTGTCGTCGCTCTCTTTCGGCGGATAATCTCTGAGACTAACAGTCTCGGACAGAGACTTATAGTCTTGTTCCCACTTGGGAGGTGACGTAAACGATGACCGGGCGTACTGACCCGCGACCAGCACGATCGCGGGCGCGGCTCCTGGATGCGGCCACCGCACTGCTGCGCTCAGGCGGGCCGAGCGCCGTGACCGTCGATGCGGTCACCCGCGCCGCCAACGTAGCTCGCGCCACGCTCTATCGCCACTTCCCGAGCGGAAATGATTTGCTGGCAGCCGCTTTTCACGCCTTGATACCTCCGGTACCGACGCCGCCTGCCGAAGGTTCGCTGCGGGACCGCCTGATCGCACTGGTGCAGGCGCAGGCCGAAATGATCGCCGAGGCGCCGGGCACGCTGACGGCGATGTCGTGGCTCAGCCTCGGCGGGGACCTCGATCGGTTGCCGGGGGCCCCGCATCGCGGCTCGCCCGACAGCCCCGAGGTGTGCACGCTGCGGGAGCGGGTCGCCGAGCAGTATGCGGCGCCGTTCGACGCGATTCTGAGCAGTCCGCAGGCGGCGGCCGAACTCGGCGACGTCGACCGCGCCGAGGCGGCCGCGCTGCTGCTCGGCCCCATCGCGCTGGGGAAGCTGTCGACCCTGCCCGATTTCGATTACCGCAGGATCGCCGTCGCCGCCGTGGACGGATTCTTAGCCACCCACCGGAAGAAGACCCGCGAAGTCAGCGCACCGAGTAGCGAATCGGCAGGTGCTTGAGACCGCCGACGAAGGTCGTCGCCGAAAGCTCCGGTTTTCCAGCCAGCTCAATGGATTCCAGGCGCGGCAGCAACTCGGTGAAGAAGCTGTTCATCTCCATGCGGGCGAGTGCGGCGCCCAAGCAGAAGTGCACGCCGTAGCCGAAGGACAGGTGCTTGTTCGGGTCGCGTCCGACGTCGAACCGGAACGGGTCGTCGAAGATCTCTTCGTCGCGGTTGCCCGAAACATAAGCGAGATAGACGGATTCGCCCTTGGCGATGCGCACACCGCGCACCTCGGTGTCCTCCGCGGCGGTGCGCATGAACTCTTTGACCGGGGTCGCCCAGCGAATCATCTCCTCGACCGCCGTCGGCATCAGGTTCATGTTCTCCTGCAGCCGCTTCAGCTCGCCGGGATTCTCGATCAGCGCATGTAGTCCGCCGGAGATCGCGTCCTTGGTGGTGTCGTGACCCGCGCTGGCCACGATGACGTAGTACGACAGCGTGTCCACGTCGGACATCAGCTCGCCGTCGATGCGTCCGTTGGCGATCGCCGACGCCAGATCCTCTGTCGGGTTGGCGCGGCGCGAGGCCGTCAATGCCGAGAAGTAGTTGAAGAAGTCGGTGAGGACAGCGAGCAGATCCTCGGGGGAGTCACCGCGCTGGTGTTCGGCATCTTGGCCGCCGAACATCTCCTGCGTCAGCTTCATCATCCGCGGGAAGTCGTCCTCGGGCAGGCCGAGCAGCGAAAGGATCACATACAGCGGGAAGTTGACCGCGATCTCCTCGACGAAGTCGCATTCGGGGCCGATGTCGCGCATCTTGTCGACGTAGCGCTTGGCCAACTCGTCCACCCGAACCTTCAGGGCGCGCATGGCCTTTGGCCGGAACCAGTCCGCGCCGATGGCCCGAACTTTGCGATGGTGCGGGTCGTCCATGTGGATGAGCGTGCGAAGACCCATGCCGGCCTCCATCTGGGCCTTCAATGCGTCGTCAACCTCCGCGGCGGCCAGCAGGGGACGCGGCTCGGACAGGAACAGGTCGTTGGCGCGCTCGATGGCCATGATGTCGGCGTGCTTGGTGATCGCCCAGAACGGCCGGTACGGCGGATTGTCGACCCACGCCACCGGATTGTTCGCCCGCAGATGGGTGAGCGCCGCGTGCAGGCGCTCGTCGTCGGCGTAGGCGCTGGGATCGGCGAGGACCTTGGCGGCTTCGTCCATGGTTGGCGTGCTCATCGAGCCTCCTGGCGTGCTGCGGCGCAGAACTTGACGGGTGTCAAGTTTAGAGTCTAATCGATCGGTGCGGCCGGGATGCAGGGTGTTGGCCCAATCGCTGCGTAGGCTCGGATTCCGTGCTGCCCGGGACGGCTCGAAGCCTGCGAGTGGTCCTGATCGTCGTGTTGGCGACGGTCCTGATCGTCGCGCTCGGCCGTGTCCTCGGGCCCTCGACGCGGGCCGTCCTACCGGACATCCTGCAGCCGCCCTCACCCGTCATCCCCCCGACGCCGCACCCGCAGACCGACACGTCGCTGGTGCGTACGGAGGCGGGCATGGTGCGCGGGGTGGTGGAGTCCGATCACCGGTTGTTCACCGGCATCCCTTATGCCGCACCGCCTGTCGGCTCGCTGCGGTTCCGCCCGCCGAGGCCGCCGACGCCGTGGGCAGGTGTGCGCGACGCGACCGAGCCCGGCCCGCGGTGCATCCAGGATCCGGGCGCCGACCCGGAGTTCGGCAGGCAGAGCGACGAGGACTGCCTCAACCTCAACGTCTGGACACCGGCGCTGACTGGATCGCCGCGGCCGGTGATGGTGTGGATCCACGGCGGCTCGTTCACGGGTGGCAGCGGCAAGATGTACGACGCCAGGTGGCTCGTCACGCGCGGCGACATCGTCGTCGTCACCATCAACTACCGCCTCGGAACGCTCGGGTTCCTGGCGCATCCGGCGCTGGGGCCGCCCGGCGCCGTCGGCAATTATGGGCTGCTGGACCAGCAGGCGGCCCTGCGTTGGGTGCGCGACAACATCGCGAACTTCGGCGGCGACCCCGACCGCGTCACCGTTGCGGGCGAATCCGCAGGCGGCATGTCGGTGTGCGATCACCTGGTGGCGCCGGGCTCGAAGGGGCTGTTCCGGGCGGCGATCATCCAGAGCGCACCGTGCGGGGCGCAGGCCGACCTGCCGACCGCCGAGCGCAAGAGCATCGACTACGCGGCCCAGGCCGGGTGCCCGGATCCGAAAACCGCGGCGGACTGCCTGCGCTCGCTACCGGTCGACAAGCTGCGAAAACCCGTGACCTTCTACAACATCGGTGAGGACGCGTTGCCGGGGCCGGTGTCGAAATCCGCGGTGCTGCCAGTGGATCCGGTGACCGCGATCGCCAACAACGACGCCGCCCGGGTGCCGGTGTTGATCGGGACCAACCGCGACGAGTTCACGCTTTTCGTTGCGCTGCAATATCTTCGGTTGGGCGTGTCGTATACGCCCGAGCACTACCCCGAGCTGCTGCGGGACACCTTCGGGGCCAACGCCGCCGCGGTCGAGCAGCGGTATCCGCTCAGCGACTTCGGGGGCAGCACCGCGTCGGCATATTCGGCGGCGGTTACCGACGGGGTGTTCTCCTGCGTCGCCGAGAGAATGAGCGACGACCTCGCTCGTGTCGGACCGGTATACGCCTACGAGTTCAACGACCGCGACGCGCCTGCACCAGAAGCCATGCGCAACTTGCCTTTTCCGGTTGGAGCGAGCCACTCGCTGGAGTTGCGCTTCCTGTTCGAGGTCGGCGGCGCCGATCCGCTCGACCGTGAGCAGCAGGCGCTGTCCGACCAGATGATCGACTACTGGAGTCAGTTCATCGTCAAGGGATCCCCT
Organism: Mycolicibacterium agri; assembly: GCF_002553505.1. Classification (GTDB taxonomy): domain Bacteria; phylum Actinomycetota; class Actinomycetes; order Mycobacteriales; family Mycobacteriaceae; genus Mycobacterium; species Mycobacterium agri. The sequence continues at coordinate 15,754 of NZ_PDCP01000029.1, forward strand.
CAGGCCGCGGGCAATCCGGACTGGCCTGCGCTCGGCACCGACGTCGACGCGCAGCCGTGGATGTCGCTGGGACCGGGCGGCAGTCGCATCGTCAGAACGTTCGACGACACCCACAACTGCAAGTTCTGGGCGAACCTGCCCGCATAGGGCCGTTTTGGGCCGCAGGGGGGCGACATAGGCTGGCGTCATGCCGACTCCGGATCCGCAACGGTTCGCCAACGAATGGGTGCGAGCGTGGAATGCCCATGACATCGAGGCTGTGCTCGCCCACTTCCACGACGACGTCGTGTTCACCTCGCCGGTGGCCGCGCGGGTACTGCCGGAGTCGGCGGGCGTGGTGCGGGGCAAGGTCGCGCTGCGGCACTACTGGAACACCGCGTTGAAGACGCTGCCGGATCTGCGCTTCGAGGTCGTCGGGGTGTACCAGGGGTGCTCGACGCTGGCGATCAACTACCGCAACCACCGCGGCGAACTGGTCAACGAAGTGCTGACCTTCGACGGGGATGTGGTGGTCGAAGGCCACGGCACCTACTTGACGTAGTCGGGCTTCGCCGTCACCCAGCAGGTGATGTCGGCGTGCACCACCTCGGTGCCCGATCTGTCGGTGACGCTGACCGGGATCACCACGTCGACGCCGTCGGTGATCGTCGAGAAATCCGGCGGGTCGAGGCGTGCCTGCGCGCGCAATGAGGTGGTGGCCTTCTGCAGGTACTGCACCGTCATCGCCTTGGGAATCCAGCGGTGGCTGGTCGGCACGGTCGCCTCCATCAACATGCCCATCGCCATCTCCGCGGCGTTGCACGACGCGATCGCGTGCACGGTGTGCAGATGGTTGTAGACGAAGAACCACTTCGGCACCCTGACCTCAGCCAGGCCGGGCTCCATGTGGACGACGTGCGGGAGGATCGAGGTGAAATAGGGCACCCGGGCCATCGCCGCCGCCGAGAACAGGCGGGTGCCACCGGGCACTCGGGCGAGCCGTTCCCACATCCGATACGTAGTGGTCGGGGCTGTCATGCCGGGCTACCTTACTCTGGAGTAAGAAAAGGGCCCCTCGGCTTGCGCCGAGATCGACCTTTTGGTGCGATCTACTCGCACTTTTGCGCCCATTTGTCGGTTTGGGCGTCGAGGGGGCGGGGATTTGGAGCAGCACGCGATTTAGGGCATACTGGTCGGGTTGCTCTGAGCCGGGTAATCGCGCCTGGCCGGGCACACGACCGGCGCCCACAGGGGCGCATCCGGTGCCAACTTCGACAATGGCGGATTTCCGTCGATGCGAAGTGTGCGTGCGGGCGACACACCCGACCGCGGGGGCCGGTGCACATAGACAGGTAAACAGCGGCGGCAACACCAGCGCTGACCAGCGCAGTGACCAGGTCCGGGCACGGGCCGGCCGATGTACGAAGCAGGAGCGAGGTAGGAGAAGCGTGGCGGGACAAAAGATCCGCATCAGGCTCAAGGCCTACGACCACGAGGCGATTGACGCCTCGGCACGCAAGATCGTCGAAACGGTCACCCGTACCGGCGCCAGCGTCGTGGGCCCCGTGCCGCTGCCGACCGAGAAGAACGTGTACTGCGTTATCCGGTCCCCGCATAAGTACAAGGACTCGCGGGAGCACTTCGAGATGCGCACGCACAAGCGGCTGATCGACATCCTCGACCCGACGCCGAAGACCGTTGACGCGCTGATGCGCATCGATCTGCCGGCCAGCGTCGACGTCAACATTCAGTAGACATCCCAGTAGGAGCAACCCGAACAATGGCTAGAAAAGGCATTCTGGGCACCAAACTGGGCATGACGCAGGTGTTCGACGAGAACAACAGGGTCGTGCCGGTGACGGTCGTCAAGGCCGGCCCGAACGTCGTGACGCGCATCCGCACGCCGGAGCGCGACGGCTATAGCGCCATCCAGTTGGCCTACGGCGAGATCAGCCCGCGCAAGGTGAACAAGCCGCTGGCTGGGCAGTACAACGCCGCGGGCGTCAACCCGCGCAGGCATCTCGCCGAGCTGCGCCTCGACGATGAGGCCGCCGCCGAGTACGAGGTCGGCCAGGAGCTGACCGCCGACATCTTCACCGACGGCACCTACGTCGACGTGACCGGCACCTCCAAGGGCAAGGGCTTCGCGGGCACCATGAAGCGCCACGGGTTCCGCGGGCAAGGCGCCAGCCACGGCGCCCAGGCCGTGCACCGCCGGCCCGGTTCCATCGGCGGCTGCGCCACCCCGGGCCGTGTCTTCAAGGGCACCCGCATGTCGGGCCGGATGGGCAACAACCGGGTCACCACGCAGAACCTGCTGGTGCACAAGGTCGACGCGGAGAACGGCGTGCTGCTGATCAAGGGCGCCATCCCCGGGCGCACCGGCGGCCTGGTCATGGTCCGGAGCGCGATCAAGCGAGGCGAAAAGTAATGGCGAACAAGAAAATTGACGTTCACACGCCGGCAGGCAAGACGGACGGCTCCGTCGAGTTGCCCGCCGAGTTGTTCGACGTCGAGCCGAACATCCCGCTGATGCACCAGGTGGTCACGGCGCAGCTCGCGGCGGCCCGTCAGGGCACTCACGCGACGAAGACCCGCGGCGAGGTGCGCGGCGGCGGCCGGAAACCGTACCGGCAGAAGGGCACCGGTCGCGCCCGCCAGGGTTCGACGCGTGCGCCCCAGTACACCGGTGGTGGCACCGTGCACGGCCCGAAGCCGCGCGACTACAGCGAGCGGACCCCGAAGAAGATGATCCGCGCGGCGTTGCGCGGCGCACTGTCCGATCGCGCCCGCAACGGTCGCATCCATGCGGTCACCGAACTGGTGGAGGGTCAGACACCGTCGACCAAGAGCGCCAAGGCTTTCCTCGGCTCGCTCGTTGAGGGCAAGCAGGTGCTGGTCGTCATCGGCCGCAGCGACGAGACCGGCGTCAAGAGCGTCCGGAATCTGAGCAACGTGCATGTGATCGCGCCGGACCAGCTCAACACCTACGACGTGCTGCACGCCGACGACGTGGTGTTCAGCGTCGAGGCGTTGAACTCCTTCATCAGTGCGGCCACCCGAAGCCCCGAAGAAAACGATGCGGAGGTCACGGCCTGATGGCGACCGTCACCGATCCGCGCGACATCATCTTGTCGCCGGTCATCTCCGAAAAGTCCTATGGGCTGATCGAGGACAACGTCTACACGTTCATCGTTCACCCCGACTCGAACAAGACCCAGATCAAGATCGCCGTTGAGAAGATCTTCAAGGTCAAGGTCGCGTCCGTGAACACCGCCAACCGCCAAGGCAAGCGCAAGCGCACCCGCGCTGGATACGGCAGGCGCAAGAGCACCAAGCGCGCCATCGTCACGCTGGCCGAGGGCAGCAAGCCGATCGACCTGTTCGGTCAGCAACCGTCCTAGCGAGAGAAGCTGAGAGACAACCGTTATGGGAATTCGCAAGTACAAGCCGACGACCCCCGGTCGCCGCGGTGCCAGCGTCGCCGACTTCGCCGAGATCACTCGTGACCATCCGGAGAAGTCGCTGGTGCGCCCGCTGCACGGCAAGGGCGGTCGAAATGCGCATGGACGGATCACCACTCGGCACAAGGGCGGTGGCCACAAGCGCGCCTACCGGGTGATCGACTTCCGTCGTCACGACAAGGACGGCGTCGACGCCAAGGTCGCCCACATCGAGTACGACCCGAACCGCACCGCGCGGATCGCGTTGCTGCACTACCTGGATGGCGAAAAGCGCTACATCCTGGCGCCCGAGGGTCTGCGGCAGGGCGACATGGTCGAGTCCGGCCCGAACGCCGACATCAAGCCCGGCAACAGCCTGCCGCTGCGCAACATCCCGTCGGGCACCGTGGTGCACGCCGTCGAGTTGCGGCCCGGCGGCGGGGCGAAGTTGGCCCGGTCCGCAGGCGCGGGCATTCAGCTGCTGGGTAAAGAGGGCACCTACGCATCACTGCGCATGCCCAGCGGTGAGATCCGCCGCGTCGACGTGCGCTGCCGCGCCACTGTCGGCGAGGTGGGCAACGCCGAGCAGGCGAACATCAACTGGGGCAAGGCAGGCCGCATGCGGTGGAAGGGCAAGCGCCCCACCGTCCGCGGTGTCGTCATGAACCCGGTCGATCACCCGCACGGCGGCGGTGAAGGCAAGACCTCCGGCGGCCGTCACCCGGTCAGCCCGTGGGGTAAGCCCGAGGGCCGCACCCGCAAGGCGAACAAGCCGAGCGACAAACTCATCGTCCGACGCCGGCGCACCGGCAAGAAGCACCACCGGTAAAGACAGCGAGAGACAGAGATGCCACGCAGCCTGAAGAAAGGTCCGTTCGTCGACGACCATCTGCTGAAGAAGGTCGACGCACAGAACGAGAAGAACACCAAGCAGGTCATCAAGACCTGGTCGCGCCGGTCGACCATCATCCCCGACTTCATCGGACACACCTTCGCGGTCCACGACGGCCGCAAGCACGTCCCGGTGTTCGTCACCGAGGCGATGGTGGGTCACAAGCTCGGCGAGTTCGCACCCACCCGCACGTTCAAGGGTCACATCAAGGATGACCGGAAGGCGAAGAGGCGATGAGCGCCCCTGTTACCGAATATCCGACCGCGACGGCGAAGGCGCGCTTCGTCCGCGTTTCGGCGACCAAGGCGCGCCGGGTGATCAACCTGGTGCGCGGTAAGTCCGTGTCCGAGGCGCTGGACATCCTGCGCTGGGCACCGCAGGCCGCCAGCGAGCCGGTCGCCAAGGTGATCGCCAGCGCGGCCGCCAACGCGCAGAACAACGAGGGCCTCGACCCGTCGACGCTGGTGGTCGCCACCGTCTACGCCGACGAGGGGCCGACGGCCAAGCGCATCCGGCCGCGCGCGCAGGGACGGGCGTTCCGAATTCGCAAGCGCACCAGCCACATCACCGTGGTCGTCGAAAGCCGTCCGCCCCGCAGCGAGCGCGGCGGTCAGTCCTCGGCCAGCAGCGCCCGCGCGCGTCGTGCGCAGGCCAGCAAGGCCGCTGCGGCCAAGAAGGCTCCTGCGACGAAGGCTTCTGGAGCCGAGAAGGCGACCGCCGAGAAGTCGGCGACATCAAGTACCGCCGAGAAGGCGAGCGCAAAGAAGACGACCGCTGAGAAGGCCGCAAAGAAGGCTCCGGCGAAGAAGGCTTCGGACGAAGCGAAGGAGGGCTCAGAGTAGTGGGCCAGAAAATCAACCCCCACGGCTTCCGGCTCGGTATCACCACCGACTGGAAGTCCCGGTGGTATGCCGACAAGCAGTACAAGGACTACGTCAAGGAAGACGTCGCGATCCGTCGGCTGCTGGCCACCGGTCTCGAGCGCGCCGGCATCGCTGACGTCGAGATCGAGCGCACCCGCGACAGGGTCCGCGTCGACATCCACACCGCGCGGCCGGGCATCGTCATCGGCCGTCGCGGCACCGAAGCCGACCGCATCCGCGCCGACCTGGAGAAGCTGACCGGCAAGCAGGTTCAGCTCAACATCCTCGAGGTGAAAAACCCTGAGTCGCAGGCGCAGTTGGTGGCCCAGGGTGTCGCCGAGCAGTTGAGCAACCGCGTGGCGTTCCGTCGCGCGATGCGCAAGGCGATCCAGTCGGCGATGCGCCAGCCCAACGTGAAGGGCATCCGCGTGCAGTGCTCGGGCCGCCTCGGCGGCGCTGAGATGAGCCGCTCGGAGTTCTACCGCGAGGGCCGCGTGCCGTTGCACACCCTGCGCGCCGACATCGACTACGGCCTGTACGAGGCCAAGACCACCTTCGGTCGCATCGGCGTGAAGGTGTGGATTTACAAGGGCGACATCGTCGGCGGCAAGCGTGAGCTGGCGGCCGCCGTTCCCGCGGGCGCCGAGCGCCCGCGCCGCGAGCGTCCGTCTCGCCCGCGTCGCAGCGGCGCATCGGGCACCACCGCGACGGGTACCACCGCGAGCGCTGACGCCGGTCGCGCGCCGTCGGGCACCGAACAGGCCCCCGCGACTGCGGAGGCGTCGGCGGGCACCGAGGCCGCTGCAGGTGCTGCCGCCGAGGCCACCCCGCAGACCAAGGAAGGCACGGAGAGCTGAATCATGTTGATTCCCCGCAAGGTCAAGCACCGCAAGCAGCACCACCCGCGACAGCGCGGGATCGCTAGCGGCGGCACCTCGGTGAGCTTCGGTGACTACGGCATCCAGGCACTGGAACACGCCTACATCACCAACCGGCAGATCGAGTCGGCGCGTATCGCGATCAACCGACACATCAAGCGTGGCGGCAAGGTGTGGATCAACATCTTCCCCGACCGTCCGCTGACGAAGAAGCCGGCTGAAACCCGCATGGGTTCGGGTAAGGGATCGCCGGAATGGTGGGTGGCCAACGTCAAACCGGGTCGCGTGCTGTTCGAGTTGAGCTATCCCGATGAGGGGACCGCACGGGCGGCACTGACCCGCGCGATTCACAAGTTGCCGATCAAGGCACGCATCATTACCCGAGAGGAGCAGTTCTGATGGCAGTGGGTTTGACGCCGGGCGAACTGCGCGAGCTGACCGACGAGGAGTTGGAAGACAAGCTGCGCGAGTCCAAGGAAGAGCTGTTCAATCTGCGCTTCCAGATGGCGACCGGACAGCTGGCCAACAACCGTCGGCTGCGTACCGTGCGTCAGGAGATTGCGCGGGTATACACCATTCTCCGCGAACGTGAGCTGGGTCTGGCCTCCGGACCCGGTGGTGAGGAATCGTAATGGCAGACAACGCAACTAAAGCGTCGCCGAAGGGCGAAAAGGGACCCAAGCGCACGCCGCGCGCCCAAAAGCCCCGCGGCCGTCGCAAGACAGCGATCGGGTACGTGGTCAGCGACAAGATGGAGAAGACCATCGTGGTCGAGCTGGAGGACCGGGTGAAGCACCCGCTCTACGGCAAGATCATCCGGACCACGAAGAAGGTCAAGGCCCACGACGAGAACGGTGACGCCGGCATCGGCGACCGGGTCTCGCTGATGGAGACGCGGCCGCTGTCGGCAACCAAGCGCTGGCGGCTCGTCGAAATCCTCGAGAAGGCCAAGTAGCAAGCCGCACAAGTCGCGATAGCCCCCGCACCGCTCGGTGCCGGGGGCTTTTGCGTTTCTGATTGAGGGCTGCCGCGCTAACCGTTGTTCGCCGACTCGCGCCACGCCCGTTCGAACGGCAGACGCCATGCGTGCGGCGCGATCAACTGGTGGATGGCGTTGGGGCCCCAGGTGCCTGGCGGGTACGGCTTGACGGGAGGCGGGTCGGCCAGCAGTTCGGCCGACCGCTCCCACAGCGACTCGATGCCCTCCGCGGTGGTGAACAACGTGTGGTCGCCGCGCATCGCGTCAAGGAGGAGACGTTCGTAGGCCTCCAGCACGTCGGTGGAGGTGTCGATCTCCTGCGTCGAGAACTGCATCGACAGCTTGTCGAGTTTCATGCCGGGACCCGGGCGCTTGCCGTAGAAGGACAGCGACACTTTGGAATTGTCGGCCAGATCGAACGTCAGGTGGTCGGGGCCTTGCGAGCCGACGCCGGAGCCGGGCGGAAACATCGACCGGGGCGCCTCTTTGAACGCGATCGAGATGATCCGCATGCCCTCGGCCATCTGCTTGCCCGTGCGCAGATAGACAGGAACACCGGCCCACCGCCAGTTGTCGATGCCGACCTTGAGGGCGATGAACGTTTCGGTGTCGGAATCCCTTGCCACGCCTTCGAGTTCGCGGTATCCGGTGAACTGGCCGCGCACCACCTCGCTGGGTTTGACCGGCAGCATGGAGCGGAACACCTTGTTCTTCTCCTCGCTGATAGCGCGCGGTTCCAGCGCCGTCGGCGGCTCCATCACGACGAACGCCATCACCTGGAACAGATGGGTGACGACCATGTCCTTGTACGCGCCGGTGCTTTCGTAGAAGTTGGCCCGCTGGTCCAGCCCCAGCGTCTCGGGGATGTCGATCTGGATGTGGTCGATGAAGTTGCGGTTCCAGATCGGTTCGAACAGGCCGTTGGCGAACCTGAACGCCAGGATGTTCTGGGCGGCCTCCTTGCCCAGGAAGTGGTCGATGCGAAAGATCTGCTCTTCGGCGAAGGTCTGATGGACGAAGTCGTTGAGTTCGACCGCACTGGCCAGATCGGTGCCGAACGGTTTTTCCATCACGACGCGGGCCCGGTCCACCAGATTGGCGTCGCGCAGCGTGTTGATGACTGCCCGCGCGGCTTTGGGCGGCACCGAAAGATAATGCAGCCGACGGACATCGGGGCCGAGCTTGGCTTCGGCCGCGTGGACGGCTTCGGCCAGGGCGGCCGAGCCCGCGCTCTGCGGCACGTAGGTGACGATCTGGGCGAACCGGCGCCATTGCTCATCGGTCAGCTTGTGCGTGCCGAACTCGTCGATCGCCGACTTGGCCAACTCCAGGAACTCGTCGCGCGAGATGTCCTCCAGCGACGTGGCGACGATCTGCATATCGGGCGCCAACTCGGACTGGTCGAGGTAGGCCAGGCCCGGGATCAGTTTTCGGCGGGCCAGGTCACCCGTCGCACCGAACAGCACGACGACGTGCGGGTCGACCGCGACGTCCTCGTATCGGTGCGGGCGCGCTTCGGGGGCGGGATAGGAGATCGTCTGCGGTTCGCTTGTGGGCACGTTTCGCATGTTTCCATCGCGGCGATTCGCGTGCACGGTCTACCCATGCTCCGCAACGGCGATCTTGGCGGCGATGCCCTCGAGCAGCAGCGCGAGCCCGGAGCGGAAATCGTCGACGTGGTCGCCTTGGGCGTCGGTGAACGCCCCGCCCTCGATGGCGGCGGCCAGCGCGGGGAAACGATCGGCGGTGACCACCCGTCGAAGCAGGCCCGGGTAGTCGACGGTCTCGGCCTGTCCGACGTCGAGGGCCAGCGCGGCTGCGCCGCGAACAAAATGCAGCACCGCCATCACCGCGGCCAGCTTGTCGCGTTCGGCCAGTCCGGTGCGGGCCAACGCGGCCAGGCCGGCGTCCAGCCACGCGAGCTGGCCGGGATCCAGCGGGGGACCGGCCGACGCGGCCTGCAGCAGCCACCGGTGGCGGTGATAGACGTCCCACAGCGCGACCGCCCAATCGGTAAGGGCTGCAGTCCAATCGGTGCCGTTGGTGCGCGGCGGCGGATCCGCCGCGGCCGAAAGCATGAACGTCAGCAGCTCGTCTTTGTTGGCGATGTGCCGGTACAGCGACATCGTGCCGCAGCCGAGCCGCTCAGCGAGCCGAGCCATCGACAGCGCCGCCAGGCCCTCGGCATCGGCCAACTCGACCGCCGCTGCGACGATGCGTTGGCGGTTCAGGCCGCTGGACCTCCGCGACGGGGTCGTGTCCTGCCACAGGATCTGCAGTGCGCGGGGGAGTGGCTGGTTGCTCATCAACCGTCAGCGTAATCCAGAGGCACACCTGGGTGCGTATAACGTACGCTAAGGCGTATGGCATACGCATCTCCTGCTCGGCGTTGGCTGCCGCCCGCGCTTGCCGTGGTCGTGGCAGGGTTTCTGGCGGTGTCGGTGCCGCCCTACTTCGTCGGCGAGAGCCGCGTGCCTGCCACCTTTGCGCTGCACTATCCCCTTCTGGTCGGGCACGTGATGTCGGCCAGCGTCGCGATGGTGTCTGCCGTCGCCCAGATCTGGCCGGGTCTGCGCCGCTGTCATCCGGTCCTGCACCGGCGCGTCGGCCGTGTCTACGTGTGGACAGCGGTCCCGGCCTCGGCATCGGCACTGGTGATCGGCGCGGCCACGCCGTTTGGTCCGATCCTTGCCGTCAGCAACGTGGTGCTGGCGTCGCTGTGGCTGTGGTTCACCGTCAACGGTTTCCTCGCGGCGCGTGCGCGTCGGTTCGCCGCCCACCGCGCGCACATGATCCGCAGCGCGACACTGGCATTGTCGATCATTACGAACCGCATCTGGGCGCCACTGCTGTTTGTCGCACTAGATCCGTTGCGGGCCAGTGTGTTCGGCGGCGTCGAGCAACACTACGTCTGGGTCGTGGCAGGTGTCAGCGGGTGGCTGGGCTGGACGATCCCGCTACTGATCGTGCATCGGTGGCTGTCGCGCGACACGGCAGTGTCGCCGTCGTCAATTCTCGGGCAAACTAGTCGCCAATCGGGGTAGTCTCCGGGCGGTTGGGCATCGATTTGGCGACATACTCATAAGACGGGCTGGGGAATGGCAACCGAATTCAACGGCAAGATCGCGCTGGATATCCGCGACTCGGAACCGGATTGGGGCCCGTACGCCGCCCCAACCGCACCCGAAGGCGCGCCTAACGTTCTGTATCTGGTGTGGGATGACACCGGCATCGCCACATGGGACTGCTTCGGCGGGCTGGTGGAGATGCCGACGATGAGTCGCATCGCCGAACGTGGCGTGCGCCTGACTCAGTTCCACACGACGGCGCTGTGCTCGCCGACGCGCGCCTCGCTGCTGACCGGGCGCAACGCCACCAGCGTCGGCATGGCCACCATCGAGGAGTTCACCGACGGGTTTCCGAACTGCAACGGCCGCATCCCGGACGACGCCGCGTTGCTGTCGGAGGTGCTCAACGAACGCGGCTACAACACCTACTGCGTCGGCAAGTGGCATCTCACTCCGCTCGAAGAGTCCAACCTTGCAGCCACTCGGCGTCATTGGCCGCTGTCGCGCGGTTTCGAGCGGTTCTACGGCTTCATGGGCGGCGAGACCGACCAGTGGTATCCCGATTTGGTCTACGACAACCATCAGGTGGCGCCGCCTGCCACTCCCGAGGAGGGCTACCACCTGTCGAAGGATCTGGCCGACAAGACGATCGAGTTCATTCGCGACGCCAAGGTCATCGCACCCGACAAGCCGTGGTTCTCCTATGTCTGCCCGGGCGCCGGACACGCGCCGCACCACGTCTTCAAGGAGTGGGCAGACAAGTACGCAGGCAAGTTCGACATGGGCTATGAGAAGTACCGGGAAATCGTGCTGGAAAACCAGAAGAAGCTCGGCATCGTCCCGCCCAACACCGAATTGTCGCCTGTCAACCCGTATCTCGACGTCAAGGGGCCCAACGGTGAGCCGTGGCCTGCGCAGGACACGGTGCGGCCGTGGGATTCGCTCAGCGATGAAGAGAAGCGCCTCTTCAGCCGCATGGCCGAGGTGTTCGCCGGCTTCCTGTCCTACACCGACGCGCAAATCGGGCGCATCCTCGACTATTTGGAGGAGTCCGGGCAGCTGGACAACACCATCATCGTGGTGATCTCCGACAACGGGGCCAGCGGCGAGGGTGGACCGAACGGCTCGGTCAACGAGGTGAAGTTCTTCAACGGCTACATCGACACGGTCGAGGAAAGCTTCAAGCACATCGACCACCTGGGCGGACCGGAGACCTATCCGCATTATCCGATCGGCTGGGCGATGGCATTCAACACGCCCTACAAGCTCTACAAGCGCTACGCGTCCCACGAGGGCGGAATCGCCGACACCGCGATCATCAGCTGGCCCAAAGGAATCAAGGCGCACGGTGAGATCCGCGACAACTACGTCAACGTCTGCGACATCACTCCCACCGTCTACGACCTGCTCGGCATCACACCGCCCGACACGGTCCGCGGCATCCCGCAGAAGCCGTTGGAGGGCGTGAGTTTTGCTGCGGCCCTGGAAGATCCGGCCGCGGACACCGGCAAGGACACTCAGTTCTACGCGATGCTGGGCACCCGCGGGATCTGGCACAAGGGGTGGTTCGCCAACACCGTGCACGCGGCGACGCCTGCGGGCTGGTCGAACTTCGACAAGGACCGCTGGGAGCTCTTCCACATCGAATCCGATCGCAGCCAGTGCCACGACCTGGCCGCCGAAAACCCGGAGAAGCTCGAGGAATTGAAGAGCCTGTGGTTCGCCGAGGCCGCCAAGTACAACGGCCTGCCGCTGGCGGACCTGAACCTGTTCGAGACGCTGACGCGCTGGCGCCCGTACCTGACGGGGGAGCGCACCAGCTTCACCTACTATCCCGGCACCGCTGAAGTCGGCATGGGTGCGGCCGCCGAACCGCGGGGCCAGTCGCTGTGCGTGCTGGCCGAGGTCACCATCGACACCACCGGAGCCGAAGGCGTGCTGTTCAAGCAGGGCGGCGGCCACGGCGGACATGTGCTGTTCATTCAGGACAATCGCCTTCACTACGTCTACAACTTCATGGGCGACGAGGAGCAGATGGTGTCCTCGCCCGGCGCGGTTCCGCTGGGCAAGCACGTCTTCGGCGTCAGCTACACCCGGACGGGCACAGTCGAGAACAGCCATACACCGCTCGGGGACGTGACGGTCTACATCGACGGCGAGGCCGTCGCGACCCGGTCCGACGTCAAGGCTCACCCGGGAACCTTCGGGCTGGCCAGCTCCACCATCAGCGTCGGGCGCAACAGCGGCTCGGCGGTGTCGAGCACCTACAAGGCCCCGTTCGCATTCACCGGCGGCACCATCGCGCAGGTCAACGTCGACCTTTCCGGGGCGCCGTATATCGACGTCGAGAAAGAATTCGCGCTGGCGTTCGCCAAGGACTGATGATGGTCGGGTGAAGCGGTTCGGTCGGGCGATGCTGGTCCCGATGTGTCTTGCGGCCGTGCTGGCGTCGGGATGTATCCGCGCCGACGACGGTGTGGCCATCACCAGCGAGGAGGCGGTCGCAACGTCTGTGGCGGCGCCGCCGAACCCGGACGCCACCGCGGATGCCGGGCCCGCGGCGCCCGGCATCGTCGCCACTTCGCGCACACCGATCCCGCCCGACGCGGTCACCTGCACCGAACCGGTCAAGCCCGCCAACTCGACCGTCGCCGCAGTCTCGGACGCGGCCGCGCCGAAGGTGGCGATCGCGGTTCCCGAGGGCTGGACGACATTGCCCGGCTCCGGCGACGTCGGCGCCCGCATGCGCGGCCCGGACGGGATGTCGGCGACCGTCACCATCGCCAAGACGGATCTGGACCCCGCCGAGGCGTTCACCCACTACGCCGACAGGGTGATGGGCGAATCGGCCGTCGCCAGCGTCAGCGTGCTGCCCGCGAAACTGTGCGGCTACAGCGGCCAGAAGTTGATGGGGGTGTGGGCCGACACACCGCAGCAGTCCGTGGAGTTTCTCGACCGCATCGCCCACATCTGGACCGATACGAACAACTATTATCTCGTGGCCGTTCACGTGCAGGCGCCGAGCGGAACTGACGAGTTCGACGCGGCCTCAGCCGTGCTCATCTCCGACTTTGCCGTCGTCATACCCTGAACCCCATGTTGACCGACCTCGTCGAGCTGCCCGGCGGCTCGTTTCGGATGGGGTCGACCAACTTCTATCCGGAAGAGGCGCCGATCCACACCGCGCGGGTCGCCGCGTTCGCGATCGAACGCCATCCGGTCACCATCGCCCAGTTCGCGGAGTTCGTCGCCGACACGGGTTACGTCACGGTCGCCGAGCAGGAGCTCGACCCGGCGCAGTATCCCGGCGCCAATCCCGCCGACCTGGTGCCGGGCGGGCTGGTGTTTCGGCCGACGGCCGGACCGGTGGACCTGCGGGACTGGCGGCAGTGGTGGGAGTGGAAGCCGGGGGCCAGCTGGCGCTACCCGTTCGGGCCGGACAGCGGCATTTCGTTCGAAGACCGCCCCGACCATCCCGTCGTGCAGGTCGCCTACCCGGACGCGGCGGCCTACGCGCGGTGGGCCGGGCGCCGGCTGCCCAGCGAGGCCGAATGGGAGTACGCGGCCCGCGGCGGCAGCACCACCACCTATGCCTGGGGCGACGAACCCATGCCCGGCGGCCGGCTGATGGCCAACACCTGGCAGGGCCGCTTCCCGTACCAGAACGACGGGGCGCTGGGCTGGACGGGCACGTCGCCGGTCGGGCTGTTTCCGCCGAACAACTACGGGCTCGTCGACATGATCGGCAACGTCTGGGAGTGGACGACGACCAGGTTCACCGGCCATCACCAGCTGAACCAGCCGGTTGAAAGCTGTTGTGCCCCAACGCTGTCGCCTGATCCCACCGTGAACCAGGCGCTCAAAGGCGGCTCACACCTGTGCGCTCCGGAGTACTGCCACCGCTATCGGCCCGCGGCGCGCTCACCCCAGTCGCAGGACAGTGCGACCACGCACATCGGATTCCGCTGCGTCGCCGACCTGGCCTGACCCCTCCTTCCCCTTTTTCGCGCGAGCGGGCGGGTCTGCGGGCGGCGGGGACCCCCCTTTTTTGGCGCGAGCGGGCGTGTCTGCGGGCGACACGCCGTTAAAAAGCACGAGAACGCGCACGCTCGAGGGGGTCCTACGGGGGTGAGGCGTGGGGGTTCGGGCACCTGTGACAGATCGACGAGTCAGTTGTCTCATCACTCGATGAATTAATGTCTAGCCGTCGCAGCCACGGGTTGACCTGCAGCGAGCGTGCGCAAACTAGGCTCGTGACCCGGCGTGTCGCCCGCAGACACGCCCGCTCGCCGGAAATACCCACCGGAGAGCTCGCCGGAAGTGGTCGCCGGAAATACCCACCCGAAGTGCTCGCCGGAAGGCCCACCGAAGTACGGGGATGCGGGAGTGCTGACCAGCGGCGATTTGGCGCATTCCTGGTCGTCGCCTAGAATTCACTGGTTGCCTTGGGCAGACCTCGGCCAGCCTGATGTGCTCTTGATACAAGCGCCATCGCCCAGCAGGCCCCGCGTGCCCTTGGGTAACGCAAGACCGCGCACGTCAGGTCGGTATCTGCCGTGCACACATAACCAGGTCGAGGAGATCGAGTGATTCAGCAGGAATCGCGGCTGAAGGTCGCCGACAACACGGGCGCCAAGGAGATCTTGTGCATCCGTGTGCTCGGTGGCTCGTCGCGGCGCTATGCCGGCATCGGCGATGTCATTGTGGCGACCGTCAAGGACGCCATCCCGGGCGGCAACGTCAAGCGTGGCGACGTGGTCAAGGCCGTCATCGTGCGCACTGTCAAGGAGCGGCGTCGCTCCGACGGCAGCTACATCAAGTTCGACGAGAACGCGGCAGTGATCATCAAGCCGGACAACGACCCCCGCGGTACCCGCATCTTCGGTCCGGTCGGCCGCGAACTGCGCGAGAAGCGCTTCATGAAGATCGTCTCGCTCGCACCGGAGGTGCTGTAGATGAAAATCCACAAGGGTGACACCGTGCTGGTCATCTCCGGCAAGGACAAGGGTGCGAAAGGCAAAGTGCTGCAAGCCTATCCGGCTCGCAACAAGGTCCTCGTCGAAGGCGTCAACCGGATCAAGAAGCACACCGCCGTGTCGCGCAACGAGCGCGGTGCGTCGTCGGGCGGCATCGTGACGCAGGAGGCGCCGATCCACGTCTCGAACGTGATGATCGTCGACTCCGACGGCAAGCCGACCCGCGTCGGCTACCGCAGGGACGAAGAGACCGGCAAGAAGGTCCGCATCGCCAAGACCAACGGCAAGGACATCTGATGACTACCGCTGAAAAGACACTTCCACGCCTCAAGCAGCGCTACCGCGACGAGATTCGCGAGGCGCTGCAGAAGGAATTCGGCTACCGCAACATCATGCAGATTCCTGGCGTGGTCAAGGTGGTCGTCAACATGGGCGTCGGCGACGCCGCCCGCGACGCCAAGCTGATCAACGGCGCCGTCAACGACCTGGCGCTGATCACCGGCCAGAAGCCGGAGGTCCGTCGGGCCCGCAAGTCCATCGCACAGTTCAAGCTGCGTGAGGGCATGCCGATCGGGGCGCGGGTGACCCTGCGCGGCGACCGGATGTGGGAGTTCCTGGACCGGCTCATCTCGATCGCGTTGCCGCGTATCCGCGACTTCCGCGGGCTGTCGCCCAAGCAGTTCGACGGCAAGGGCAACTACACCTTCGGCCTGACCGAGCAGTCGGTGTTCCACGAGATCGACGTGGACTCCATCGACCGGCCGCGGGGTATGGACATCACCGTCGTCACCTCGGCGACGAACGACGACGAAGGACGAGCGCTGTTGCGGGCCCTCGGCTTTCCGTTCAAGGAGAACTGACATGGCGAAGAAGGCCCTCGTTATCAAGGCGCAGCGCAAGCCGAAGTTCAAGGTGCGCGCCTACACCCGGTGCAGCCGGTGCGGACGCCCCCACTCGGTGTTTCGCAAGTTCGGGCTCTGCCGCATCTGCCTGCGGGAGCTGGCCCACGCCGGCCAACTGCCCGGTGTGCAGAAGAGCAGCTGGTAACAGGACAAAGACCACAACATTGAAGAAACAAATTGCGGCAGGCCCTGACCGGGGAACCGCCGCGAGGAAGGTGAAACCCGCTGTCATGACTGCGATGACGACGATGCGGAGCGCAGCGACGAAGAGGAGCAGCGCTCGATGACGATGACGGACCCGATCGCAGACTTCTTGACACGTCTGCGCAACGCCAATTCGGCGTACCACGAC
Organism: Mycolicibacterium agri; assembly: GCF_002553505.1. Taxonomy (GTDB): domain Bacteria; phylum Actinomycetota; class Actinomycetes; order Mycobacteriales; family Mycobacteriaceae; genus Mycobacterium; species Mycobacterium agri. The sequence goes on from NZ_PDCP01000029.1 coordinate 32,086, forward strand.
GAGGTGAAGCTGCCGCACTCGAAGCTGAAGGCGAACATCGCGGAGATCCTCAAGAACGAGGGCTACATCGCGGATTACCGCACCGAGGATGCCCGGGTGGGCAAGTCGCTTGTGGTGCAACTGAAGTACGGCCCCAGCCGTGAACGCAGCATCGCGGGCCTGCGCCGTGTGTCCAAGCCCGGTCTGCGGGTGTACGCGAAGTCCACCAACCTGCCGCGCGTGCTCGGCGGCCTTGGTGTCGCGATCATCTCGACATCGTCGGGCCTGAAAACCGACCGCCAGGCCGCCCGCGAGGGCGTCGGCGGCGAAGTCCTCGCGTACGTGTGGTGAGGGAGAGTTAGACATGTCGCGCATTGGTAAGCAGCCGATCCCGGTCCCGTCCGGGGTCGACGTGAAGATCGACGGCCAGCTCGTGTCGGTGAAGGGGCCCAAGGGCACACTGGATCTGGCGGTGGCCGAGCCGATCAGGGTGGCCCGCAAGGACGACGGCGCCATTGTGGTGAGCCGGCCCGACGACGAGCGGCGCAACCGCTCGCTGCACGGGCTGTCGCGCACGCTGGTGGCCAACCTCGTCACGGGCGTCACCGAGGGCTACACGATCAAGATGGAAATCTTCGGCGTCGGTTACCGCGTGGTGGCCAAGGGCAACAATCTCGAGTTCGCCCTGGGCTACAGCCACCCCGTGACGATCACCGCCCCGGAGGGTGTCACCTTCGCGGTGGAGACCCCGACGAAGTTCTCGATCTCCGGTATCGACAAGCAGAAGGTCGGCCAGGTCGCGGCCAACATCCGTCGTCTGCGGAAGAGCGATCCCTACAAGGGCAAGGGCATCCGCTATGAGGGTGAGCAGATCCGCCGCAAGGTCGGAAAGACAGGTAAGTAGTTATGGCTCAAGCCCAGAAAGCAACTGGCATCAAGTCGGGCGCACAGAGCGTCGCGGCGGCCCGACGGGCATCGCGGCAGCGTAGGCACGCCCGGCTGCGCAAGAAGATTCAAGGCACGGCCGAGCGGCCGCGTCTGGTGGTGCATCGCTCCGCGCGCCACATCCACGTGCAGTTGGTCAACGATGCGAACGGCACCACGCTGGCTGCGGCGTCGTCCATCGAAGCCGACGTGCGTGCTCTCGAAGGTGACAAGAAGGCCAAGGGCAAGCGTGTCGGCCAGCTGATCGCCGAGCGCGCCAAGGCCGCCGGCATCGAGACGGTTGTGTTCGACCGCGGCGGTTATACCTATGGCGGACGGCTCGCCGCATTGGCCGACGCGGCACGCGAAGGCGGGCTGAAGTTCTAATGACCAACCTGAAATCTATTGGAAGGATTGCATGATGGCCGAGCAGGCGACAGGTGGCGCCGGGCCGGCGACATCGGACTCCAGGCCCCCTCGCGGTGAGCGCGAAGGGCGCGGCCGTCGGGACGACCGCGGCGGTCGTCGCGACCGCGATGGCGGCGACAAGACCAACTACCTCGAGCGCGTAGTCACGATCAACCGTGTCTCCAAGGTCGTCAAGGGCGGCCGCCGGTTCAGCTTCACCGCGCTGGTGATCGTCGGCGACGGCAACGGCATGGTCGGCGTGGGCTACGGCAAGGCCAAGGAAGTTCCCGCCGCGATCGCCAAGGGTGTTGAGGAAGCGCGCAAGAACTTCTTCCGTGTTCCGCTGATCGGCGGCACCATCACCCATCCCGTGCAGGGTGAGGCGGCCGCGGGTGTGGTCATGCTCCGCCCGGCCAGCCCCGGTACCGGTGTGATCGCCGGCGGTGCGGCCCGCGCGGTGCTGGAATGCGCTGGCGTGCACGACATTCTGGCCAAGTCGCTGGGCAGCGACAACGCGATCAACGTGGTGCACGCCACCGTTGCCGCGTTGAAGATGCTGCAGCGTCCGGAAGAGGTGGCGGCCCGTCGCGGTCTGCCCATCGAAGATGTGGCGCCCGCCGGGATGCTCAAGGCGCGGCGTGAAGCCGATGCGGTGGCAGCCAGCGCCGCGCGTGAAGGAACGGCATAACCATGGCACAGCTGAAGATCACCCAGGTGCGCAGCACCATCGGTGCCCGGTGGCGGCAGCGCGAAAGCCTGCGGACGTTGGGGTTGCGGCGGATCCGTCAGTCGGTGGTCCGCGAGGACAACCCGCAGACCCGTGGGCTCATCAACACGGTGCATCACCTCGTAAAAGTTGAAGAGGTCTAGCGATGACGATCAAACTGCACGACCTGCGCCCCGCGCCCGGGTCGAAGACCGCCAAGACCCGCGTGGGTCGCGGTGAGGGCTCCAAGGGCAAGACCGCCGGTCGTGGCACGAAAGGCACGAAGGCCCGCAAGAACGTCCCCGTGACGTTCGAGGGCGGGCAGATGCCGATCCACATGCGCCTGCCCAAGCTCAAGGGCTTCCGCAACCGGTTCCGCACCGAGTACGCCGTCGTCAACGTCGGCGATCTGAACAAGCTGTTCCCCAAGGGCGGCGACATCGGTGTCGACGATCTGGTGGCCGCCGGCGCGGTCCGGAAGAACACTCTGGTCAAGGTGCTCGGCAATGGCAAGCTGACCGTCAAGGTCAACGTCACTGCGCACAAGTTCAGCGGCAGCGCGAAGGAAAAGATCTCCGCTGCAGGTGGTTCCGCGACCGAACTGTCCTGACGTACGCAAGCTCGACGAGAAAGCCCCCGCAGTGTCGGGGGCTTTCTTGTTACGCGGCTTTGTCGCTCAGCGGATGCCGGCCTCGATGTCTGCGACGTACGCGGTCGCTTCGGGTCCGCAGATCTTCTGCAGGTTCACCGGTCCATTGGCGAGGATGGCGTCAATCCGGCGTTGAAGTTCACCCGAAGTGACATGCGCGTACAGACTCGCGCCGGGGCACGCGGTGTCACCGCTTTCATCCTTGTGCCCCGCTAGTCGGTCGGTGGGTATGTTGTATTGTTCTGCGGCCCAAGCGAATGCGAGCGCGGCACCGTTGAGCTGATCCTCCGAGATCTCTTCCTGATCGAAGTCGCCTTCGCAGACGACGAGGAAATGGCCGGTGGGGTCGTAGCTGGTCGCGGTGTCGCCGACAAGTTGCGGATCCCTCAGCTCGTAGATGTTGCCGTTGCGATCGACGCTGAGGTGGTACGCGATGTCGATCCATCCGTGTGTGTCCTGGTGATACCGCTGATGCTGGCGAAGCCGGCGCGGCGCATTCTCGTTGGCGCCGAGGACCACAGCGGTGTGGTGGATCGTCATCGAGCTCAACTGATGCGGGGTACCTCCAGGCCGAGGCGCCGACGCCTGCCAGGCATCACGACACAGCATCAGGTTCGACGCGGGAACGACCGCCGGCGCGGGCGCGACCACGGGTGCGGGCGGGGCGGTCTCGATCACGGTCGTGACGGTGGACGGCGGAGCTGCGCTCGGCATCGGCGGCGACGGCGGCGCGGACGGCTCCGCCGCCGGCTTCGTCGAGCACGCGCCTGCAGCGGCCAGTCCAATGCCTGCGAATCCAGCCAACTGAAGGAGTCGGCGACGGCTAAGTGCTTGACCGCGCTGGTTGGGGCTGGCCGCAGCCACATCCATAGAGGTCACGATACGCAATCACGTACCGAACGAGCGCCAGATTCTCTGTTGGCGCGCAGTGCGCTCAGCGCAGCTGCGGAAGCACCTCGGCGGCAAGGCGTTCCATCTGCTCGCGGTCTTCGGCGACGGTCGCGCCGACCGGGTTCAGCAGGATCATCTCGGCGCCGGCGTCCATCACTTCGCGAAGGCCGCGGGCGACGTCGTCGGGGGTGCCCGATACCGGCACGTCCTCGATGCCTCGGATGTCGTCGTAGATGCGATGCAGACCGTCGAGTACCCGTTGGCGGGCGCGGTCAGCGTCGTCGTCGATCATCAGATACACGCGTTTGCCGATCGTGAATCTCGTTGCGTCCTTGCCTTCTTCGTCGAGTTCACGCCGGACTGTCTTGACGGCTTCGGCGAACGTCGCGGTGGTCGACGCGCCCGCGCCGAGGAACGCATCGGCCATCCACACCCCGCGCGCCAGCGCCTTGGGCGCGGTACCGCCGATCCACAGCGGGGGATGCGGCCGCTGCACGGGCTTGGGCTGGATCGCCAGCCCGTCGACGTCGCGGAACTGGCCGTGAAACGTCACGGTCGGCTCGTCAGACCACGCCGCCTTCATCAGCTCGATGCCCTCGGTGAAATAGCTGATGAACGTCTCCGGCGCGACACCGAACGCCGCGAACGGGCGGCGCTTGCCGCCATGACCGACGCCGACGTCCAGCCGACCGTGGCTGAGGTGATCCACCGCGGTGATCGCCGCGGCCAGCTGCAGCGGGTCGTGCAGCGAGGTGATCAGCACCGCGACACCGAGGCGCAGCCGGGTGGTGCATGCCGCGGCGTAGGACAACAGCTGCAGCGGCGCGATTGCCGTCGAATTGCCCACGATCTGCTCCATCGTCCAGCCGCCCTCGAAGCCGAGTTCCTCGGCGCGTGCGAGATAGGACTTCATGCCGGTGTCGTCGAAGCCGTCGGAAACGAATTGGGGGATCGATATCGAGAACCGCACGGAACCACCGTAGGCCCCGGCTGAACCCGCCGACCGGCCGCATCGCACAGAAAACGGGCCAACCGCGGATCGGTACCCTCGTGGAATGTTCAGCTTCCTGCCCGGCATCCCCGGCGCCGACGAGGTGCGGTCATTTGCCCGCAAAGTAGACACCGCCCGCCACCACGGCATCCCCAGCGGCTGCGTCCTCGAGCTGGATCTACACACGCCGCCGCCGGAGACCAGCGGCTTCGACCCGATGGCGATCATCACCGGCGCAGGCAAGACGCTGGTGCTGCGCGACGCAGTCGCCGCCATCCATCGGGCCGCCAAGGACGACCGCGTCGCCGGCCTCATCGCCAAGGTGCAGATTCCCGCCGCCGCACCCGGCCCGGTACAGGAACTGCGCGACGCCATCGCCGCCTTCAGAGACGTCAAGCCCTCGGTGGCGTGGGCCGAGACCTACCCGGGCACGCTGTCCTACTATCTGGCGTCGGCGTTCCGCGAAATCTGGATGCAGCCGTCGGGCACCGTCGGCCTGGTCGGATTCGCGACGAGCGCGCTGTTTCTGCGCACCGCTCTCGAGAAGGCGGGAATCCAACCGCAATACATCACGCGCGGCGAATACAAGTCTGCGCCAAACCGTTTCACACAGGACGGCTACACCGAGGCGCACCGCGAGGCCGACAGCCGGATTCTGGAGAGCCTGCACGGCCAGGTGTGGCAGGCGATCGCCGAGTCGCGGCGCATCGACAAGGCCGCGCTGGACGAGCTGGCCGACAAGGCGCCGCTGCTGCGCGACGACGCTGTCGCCGCACGGCTGGTGGACCGGATCGGCTTCCGCGACGAGGCCTACTCGCGCATGGCTGAACTGGTTGGCGCTGAAGGGTTTTCAGATGGCACCGGTGACGCGGACACCGATCCCGAGGCGCCGCCGCGGCTCTATCTTTCGCGGTACGCCAAGGCGACCGCCAACCGCCAGGTCCCGCCGATGCCGACGCTTCCCGGCCGCAAGTCCAAGCCGACGATCGCCGTCGTCACCGTGCACGGCATCATCGTCGGCGGCCGCGGCGGGCCGCACGGTCTGCCGTTCGGCACCCCGAGCGCGGGCGGGGACACCATCGCCGCCGCATTGCGGGAAGCCGCCGCCGACGACTCGGTGTCGGCGATCGTGCTGCGTGTCGACAGCCCCGGCGGCGAGGTGACCGCATCGGAAACCATTTGGCGGCAGGTGAATCGGATCCGCGACGGCGGCACACCCGTCGTCGCATCGATGGGATCGGTGGCGGCCTCCGGCGGCTACTACGTGTCGATGGGCGCCGACGCGATCGTCGCCAACCCGGGGACGATCACCGGGTCGATCGGCGTGCTCGCAGGCAAGTTCGTCGCGCGCGAACTCAAGGACCGGCTCGGTGTCGGCACGGATTCGCTACGGACTAACGAGAACGCCGACGCATGGTCGATCGACAAACCGTTCACCGAGGAGCAGCGCGCCCACGTCGAGGCCGAGGCAGACCTCGCCTACACCGATTTCGTCGAACGTGTCGCCGAAGGTCGCAAGCTCGACGTCGAGGCCGTCGAGGCGGTCGCCCGCGGCCGGGTGTGGACCGGTGCCGATGCGTTCGAACGCGGCCTGGTCGACGAACTCGGCGGCCTGCGGGTGGCGATCAACCGGGCCAAGGTGCTGGCCGGTCACGACGAAGAAGCCGACGTCCGCATCGTCAGCTACCCCGGGTCATCGCTGCTGGACTTCCTGCGGCCGAAGCCGTCGTCGCAACCGGCGGCGGCGTCGCTGACCGAGGCGGTCGCGGCCCTGCTCAGCCGATCGGTGGCCGAGGTGCTGGGGCAGGCCGAGCAGTCGCTGACCGGCGTGCGCGCGCTGTGGCTTGGTGACTACCGCTTCTGAGGGGCGTTTACAGTTGGCGGCGCGAGGTTAATCGACAAGTAACAGCAATCCCTTGCTGTTCGCGGTGACCAGCGTTAATGTTCCGATTGTCAACAAAACTACGAGCTGAGCCCTGGGGTCGGTTTGCGATCTGCCCGCAGCGCGTGGGTGCCTGCCGGGGACAGTGTCCGACAGTGTCCATGACACGAGGAGGGTCCCAATGGGAGTCCCCGATCAGCCCACCACATCGTCTCCGACCGAGAATGTGCCCCCGTCGGTCCTGAAAAAAGCGGTTGCGGCGTCGGCCATCGGTAACGCGACCGAGTGGTTTGACTACGGCATCTACGCCTATGGCGTGACCTATATTTCGGCCGCCATCTTCCCGGGCGACACCGAAAGCGCCACGCTGCTGGCGTTGATGACCTTCGCTGTGTCTTTCCTTGTGCGGCCGCTCGGCGGCCTGGTGTGGGGACCGCTCGGCGACCGGATCGGGCGCCGTTCCGTTCTGGCGATCACCATCGTGATGATGTCCGGCGCCACCCTGTGCGTCGGCCTGGTCCCGTCGTACGCGGCGATCGGGTTCTGGGCGCCCGTGCTGATGGTGCTGCTACGCATGATCCAGGGCTTTTCCACCGGCGGCGAATACGGCGGCGCCGCCACCTTCATGGCCGAGTATGCGCCATGCCGTCGCCGCGGATTCTTCGGCAGTTTCCTGGAATTCGGCACGTTGGCCGGATTCTCGTTCGGTGCGCTGCTGATGCTCGGTTTCCAAGTCATCCTCACCGAGGAGCAGATGGGGACGTGGGGCTGGCGAATGCCCTTCCTCGTCGCCGCGCCGCTCGGCCTTGTCGGCGTCTACCTGCGGTCGCGACTGGAGGACACGCCGATCTTCCGCGAGTTGGAGCAAGCAGGCGAGAAGGAAGAGCGTGCGTCCACCGCGTTCAAGGATTTGATCACCGGCTACTGGGGACCGATCCTGCGGCTCGGCGGCGTTGTCGTCGCGCTCAACGTGGTGAACTACACGCTGCTGAGCTACATGCCGACATACCTCGAGCAGTCGATCGGCCTGTCGGCGAACATGTCGCTGCTGTTGCCGATCATCGGCATGCTGTCGATGATGATCTTCCTCCCGATCGCCGGGAGCATGTCGGATCGCATTGGGCGCAAGCCGTTGTGGTGGTTCTCGCTCATCGGTCTGTTCATCTTCGGCCTGCCGATGTTCATGCTGATGGGGACCAGCACGGTCGGCGCGGCGATCGGTCTGGCCATCCTCGGTCTGCTGTATGTGCCTCAGCTGGCGACGATTTCGGCTACGTTCCCCGCGATGTTCCCGACCCAGGTGCGCTTCGCCGGGTTCGCGATCGCCTACAACGTGTCGACGTCGCTGTTCGGTGGCACCGCGCCGGCTGCCAATGAGTGGTTGATCAACGCGACCGGGAGCAATCTGGTGCCCGCGTACTACATGATGGCGGCCTGCGTCATCGGCGCGATCGCGATGATCAAGGTGCCCGAGACCGCCCGCTGTCCGATGGACGGCACGGAGATCCCGGGCACGCCCGGCGCGCCGCCGCAGCTCGAGTGGCGAAAGGAGCCCAGCGCGGTCTGAGGGGTTCCTGCAGTTGGTCCCCACAACGGTGGCTTGCCTGGGGGATAGAAAAACCTTCCCCCTGGAGGGCGGAAATCTGGCGTCGCAGCGATTACAGACTCACGCCTGATCCTGGAGCATTTCCTTCACAGCACGGAAGGAATCGCCAATGATCAAGCCAATCCGCTCCACAGCGAACCGCGTCAAGTACGGAGCGATGCTCATCGGCGCCCTAGCTGTGGCCGCGGCTCCGCTCGCTTATCCCGCTTCGGCAACCGCCGAACGGGTATGGGACATCGAACTGTACGACGGGTGCATGGAGGCGCAAGCTGAAAACCAGATGGATTACAGCATCGCCCAGCAACTCGAGGCCCATCGCGTCTGCTGCGAAGAGACCGGTGGAGTCTTCATAGACGACGGCTATGTCGGCAAGTGCGTGGCCCCACCCGCTGAACCGGCTTCGGGCTCACGGCAGCTCCCGGGCAACATCCATATTCCCACCGACCTCGCCACCGCACCCCAGGTGACGAAAACCCCGCCGCGGCCGATTCAGGATCCATCCGCCATTGCAACGGTGTCGACGGTGAGCCAACGCAGCGGGTCGGTGTCGTGATGTCTCTGGGCGAAGCCACGTACTGGCACAACCACAGCGATTTGGCGCGCCTCGCGCAGTGCATTCGCGAACAGATGGAACAACAACGAATGACGGCGGCCCAATCACCTCGTTGATTCGGCTCAGCGGGCGACGACGGCATTGACCGCGTCGGCCCAGATCGCCGCGGCCTCGTCGACCTGCTCGCTGGTCACCACCAGCGCTGGGATGAACCGCACGACCTGACCCCACGCGCCGCACGTCAGCAGCAGCAGCCCGCGCTTGGCCGCCTCCTGCTGCACGGCGGTGGCCGTCGCCCCGTCGGGCTTTCCGTCGGCGTCGCGGAATTCGTTGCCGATCATCAGCCCCAGCCCGCGCACGTCGGTGATCGCGTCGTGCTTGTCTGCCACGAGCTGCAGCGCCTCCTTGAGCTGGGCGCCGCGCTGTGCGGAGTTCTCGACGAGGTTCTCGTCGCGGATCACGTCGAGGGTGGCCAAGGCGGCGGCGCAGGCCACCGCGTTGGCGCCGTAGGTGCCGCCCTGCGAGCCCGGCCAGGCCTTGGCCATCAGCTCCGAGGACGCGGCGATACCCGAGAGCGGGAAGCCCGACGCCAACCCCTTGGCGGTGATGAGAATCTCGGGCTTGGCACCGAAATGCTCTCCGCCCCAGAACTTTCCGGTCCGTCCGAAACCGGTCTGTACCTCGTCGACGACCAGCAGGATGCCATACTTGTCGGCGCGCTCGCGCAGCCCGGCGAAGAACCGCTCGTTGCCGGGGACGTAGCCGCCCTCACCCAAGACCGGTTCGACGAGGAACGCTGCCGTGTCCGCCGGGCTGCTCATCGTCTGCAGCAGGTAGTCGAGTTGCGCCAACGCGAAGTCGGTGGCTTGCTCGACCGGCCAGCCGTAGTGGGTGGGGTCGGGGAAGGGCGCCACGTGCACGCCGGCCATCAGCGGTGCGAAGCCGGACCGGAATTTGGTGCCCGACGTCGTCAAGGAGGCCGCCGCCACCGTGCGGCCGTGGAAGCCGCCGTGGAAGGCGATCATGTTGGGTCGGCCGGTGGCCTGACGCGACAAGCGCAGCGCGGCCTCGACCGCCTCGCTGCCCGAGTTGGCGAAGAACACGCGGTCCAAACCCTCGGGCAGCACCTCACCCATCCGCTCGACGAGCGTGAGCAGCGGGCGGTGCATGACGGTGGTGTACTGCGCGTGGATGAGCGTGCCGACCTGGCGCTGCGCGGCCTCGACCACTCGCGGGTGGCAATGTCCGGTGCTGGTCACGCCGATGCCGGCGGTGAAATCCAGATACCGGCGATCGTCTTCGTCGAACAGCAGCACGCCCTCGCCTCTGGCGGCCAGCACTCCGGTCGCTTGCTTGAGGATCTCTGAGAGCTGTGCGGACGCCACGATTCTTCCCCTTGCTCGTCTACGGGTAGATTGTCGACAATCAGCGTATCCGAAGGTGATGCCGACCTAGAAGGGGATGTGGTGAGCGAACAAGACGAGGCCCGCGTCGTCCAGGCCGTCGAGAAGCGGTTGTTCATCGACGGCAAGTGGGTCGATGCGGCCGAGGGGCGGACCTTCGATGTCACCGACCCCGCCACCGGAAAGACGCTGTGTGCGGTGGCCGACGCGTCGCCGCAAGACGGCCGCGCCGCACTCGACGCCGCGGTCGCCGCGCAGCCGGAGTTCGCGGCCATGCCGCCGCGCGCACGTGCCGACATCCTGACGCGATCGTTCCAACTGTTGCATGAGCGCATCGACGACCTCGCGCTGTTGATGACGCTGGAGATGGGCAAGCCGCTCGCCGAGGCACGCGGCGAAATCATCTATGCCGCAGAGTTTTTCCGTCACTTCGCCGAAGAGGCCGTGCGGATCGACGGCGGTTACCAGACCGCGCCTGCAGGCGGCTCACGCTTCTTGATCACCCGCCAGCCGGTCGGTCCCTGCCTGCTGATCACGCCGTGGAACTTCCCGATGGCGATGGGCACCCGCAAGCTGGGGCCCGCCATCGCCGCCGGGTGCACCAGCGTCATCAAACCCGCGCCGCAGACACCGCTGTCCATGCTGGCGCTGATGGACATCCTCGCCGAGGCGGGACTTCCGCCCGGCGTCGTCAACTGCATCACGGTCACCGACGCGGGCCCTGTGATGGAACCGCTGATCCGGTCTGGGCTGGCCCGCAAGCTGTCGTTCACCGGATCCACCCAGGTGGGCCGGCTCCTGCTGGAGCAGTGCGCCGAGAAGATCCTGCGCACATCGCTCGAATTGGGCGGCAACGCACCGTTTATCGTGTTCGACGACGCCGACCTCGACGAGGCCGTAGAGGGGGCGATCGCCGCCAAGATGCGCAACATGGGCGAGGCGTGTACCGCCGCAAACCGGATCTACGTGCAGTCCTCGGTCATCGACGAGTTCGGCCGTCGGCTCGCCGAACGCATGGCCGCCCTGCCGGTCGGTCGCGGCGCCGAACCCGGCGTCACCGTCGGCCCGCTGATCGACAAGGCCGCGCTGAACAAGGTCGAAACCCTGGTCGCCGACGCCGTCGACCGCGGCGCGATCGTGCTCACCGGCGGACAGGCGCCCGGCGGCGACGGCTACTTCTATCCGCCGACGGTGCTCAAAGGCGTTCCGCGCGAGGCGACGATGTGTGACCAGGAGATCTTCGGGCCCGTCGCGCCGCTGACCCCTTTCGAAACCGAGGAAGAAGTCATCGCGGCTGCCAATGACACCGAATACGGCCTTGTCTCTTACGTTTTCACCAACGATCTACGGCGTGCGGTGCGTGTCGCCGAAGCGTTGGAAAGCGGCATGGTCGGGCTCAATCAGGGTGTCGTGTCCAACCCGGCGGCGCCGTTCGGCGGCATCAAACAGTCGGGGCTGGGCCGTGAGGGTGGCTCCGTCGGAATCGACGAGTTCCTGGAGATCAAGTACATCGGCATCAAGGTGTGACGCCGCCGGGCTGACCGCTACTTACCGGGATCTTCGCCGTCGACGCTGGTGTCGAAGGTCAGGCGATTGACCGCGTCCTCCATGTGCGCGGCCAGCAGCCGATCGACGAGTTCGCGGTCGCCCTTGCGGATCGCGTTGGCCAGCGAGCGGTGCTCCTTCTCGCGCACTTCGGATTTCGCGTAGCTCTCGTCGAGTGCATGGATGAACATCCGCGTCTCGGTGATGAACGTCTGATGCATCCGCGACAGCCGCGGACTGTCGGCGAGTTGCAGCAGCCGCTCGTGAAACGCGATGTCGATTTCGCTGACCTCCGAGGGGCTTTGGGCGGCCGCCATCTGGTCGACGATCGTCAGCAGTTCCTTGCCCGCGGCGCGGTGGTTTCCCTGGGCGATGATCTTGCGCGCGGCCGCCTGCTCGATGGCCTCGCGCGCGAAGTACATGTCGCGGACGTCGTCGGCGGTCATGTCGATGACGAACAATCCGCGGTTGCGGATCGACACGAGCAGCCCCTCCTGGGTGAGGCGCTGCATTCCTTCGCGCAGCGGCCCGCGGCTGACGCCCAGCTTGCGCGCCAGTTCGGCCTCGCCGAGTTGCGCCCCCGGCTTCAGCTCGCCGTGTGCGATGGCTTGGCGCAGCTTGTCGGCGATGATGCTGGGCGTCGACTCCCGCACCAGCGGGCCGATGAAGCTGCTCACTGGCGGTCCCCGAACAACGTGCCGAGCCCCGGCAGCGACGGGACCGGCCCGAGCAGCGCCAGACCCTTCCAGACCGTCACCTGATTCGCCGTCAGCACCGGCTTGCCGACGGCGGCTTCGAGTTTGTCGACGATCGCCAGGGTGTGCATCGCCGTGTCGGGCACGAGCACGGCTTCGGCGTCGGGATGGTCGGCGGCGACGACCATCGCCACCACTTGGTCGGGGGTCAGCGTGCCGACTTCGGCGGCGGTGTAGATCCCGTGGCTGCCCATCGAGACGACCTCCGCGCCGCCAGCGGTCAGGAACGCGACGAAATGCTGCGCCACGTCGTCGGGATAGGACGCCGCAACCGCGACACGGCGGATGCCGAGGTGGCGTAGCGCATCGACGAACGCGATCGACGTCGACGACGCGGGTACGCCCGCCGCCGCCGCGACGGCCGCAGCCTGATCCTGCGCGCCCTGCGGACCGAACACGAAACTGCCCGACGTACACGCCCACATCACCGCATCCGGCTTCTCGGCGGCCAGCTGCGCCGCACCGTCGGCGAGCCGTTCGTCGCTGCCGAGGTCGAGAAGGGCGTCGACGCGGTGGGCATCCTCGCCGACAGAGGTGATCACCACCGGAAGCCGCACAGCGGCGTCGATGCGCTTCTCGAGCGCGGGGTAGTCGTCCTCTGCGCTGTGGCCGGGGTAGAGCAGGCCCACCGTTGGCATGGCATCTCCCTTTGGATCAGGTCCGTTTTGGATCACGCTCGCCGAAATAGGTAGATTGTCGACAATGTTAACCCGCGCGACGTACGACGCGAACAGGCTCGGCAAAGAGCTGGGTTCGGCGCTCCGCGGATCCGTGTGCGGTGACCCCGCCAGCAGGGCGCTATACGCGGTCGACGGGTCCAACTACCGGGTCGTTCCCGACCTCGTGGTGGTGCCTGCCGACGTCGACGACCTGGCCGCGGCGGTGGCGCTGACCGCCGCGGCCGGTGCGCCGGTGACGTTGCGCGGCGGCGGCACATCGATGGCGGGCAATGCCATCGGCGGCGTCGTCATCGACGCATCCCGGCACGTGAACCGCATCCTCGACATCGACACCGAGAACCGGACAGCCATCGTCGAGCCCGGCGTGGTGCTCACGGATCTGCTGGCCGCGGCGCGGCCCCACGGGCTGGCTTTCGGGGCCGACCCGTCCTCGGGCAGCCGCGCGACACTCGGCGGCATGATCGCCAACAACGCCTGCGGCGCGCACTCGGTCGCGTGGGGCACCACCGCCGACAACGTGCGGGCACTGGACGTGCTGCTTGCCGACGGGACCCGATGCACCGTCGAATCCAGCGGTGTGCGCGACGATTTGGCGAAGCGGCCGGGCCGCGAAGGCGAACTGCACCGCGCGCTGCAGTCCTTCGTCGACGCGAACGAACTCGTGATCCGGCGCCGGTTCGGCCTCTTCACCCGACAGATCTCGGGGTATGCGCTGCACCGGCTGCTGCCCGAACAGGGCTACAACGTCGCGGGCCTGCTGTGCGGCAGCGAGGGCGGGTTCGCGGCGACGCTGCGTGCAACGCTGGCGCTGACACCCTTGCCCGCCGCGCGGGTGCTGTGTGTGCTGGGGTTTCCGGATTCGATCACCTCGGCGGAATGCGTGTCGGCGGTGCTGGCGCACCATCCGCTGACGATGGAGTCGATCAACGTCGACCTCGTCGACCGGCTGCCGGGTGAGGTGCGCCGCGCCGCGGTCGACGCCGGGTTGCCGGACGGCAGAGCGTGGCTGTTGGTCGAGATGGGGGGCGAAGACAGCGTCGCAGCCGAACGCTCTGCCCAGGAAATGCTTGCCGCGCTTCGTGATTCGGGATCACCGGCGACGGCGTCACTGGTGACCGACCCGGGTGCGCAGGCCGTGCTGTGGCGGTGCCGCACCGACGCCGCCGGGCTGGCGACGCGTCGCGCCGACGGCGCCGAGGCCTGGGGCGGCTGGGAGGACGCGGCAGTGCCGCCCGAGCGGCTCGCCGACTATCTGCGCGGCCTTGATGACCTGATGGGCCGATACGGCTTGTCCGGGGCGTCGTACGGGCACTTCGGCGAGGGTTGCATGCACATGCGGATCGACTTCGACCTGCTCACCCCGCAAGGGGTTGCCGCGTACCGGTCGTTCGTCGAAGACGCCACCGACCTCGTCGTCGAACTCGGCGGCTCGGTGTCGGGCGAACACGGCGACGGCAGAGCGCGCTCGGAGCTGCTGGGCCGCATGTACGGCTCCGACGGGCTGGACCTGCTCGCGCAGATGAAACGGATCTGGGACCCAGGCAAGGCGATGAACCCCGGTGTCGTCGTCGATCCGCCACCGCTTGACGCGGACATCCGCCATCTCGGCCCGGCCAAGGACCGAAAGCTGTTGACACTGTTCAGCTATCCGGACGACAACGACGATTTCGCGCAGGCCCAGCGCCGCTGCGTGGGCATCGGCAAATGCAGGCAGACGCGTGGCGGCGTGATGTGCCCCAGCTATCAGGCCACACGCGAGGAGATGCATTCCACCCGCGGCCGCGCCCATCTGCTGTGGGAGATGTTGCAGGGCGACGTGATCACCGACGGCTGGCGCTCGACGGAAGTGCGCGATGCGCTCGACCTGTGCCTGTCGTGCAAAGGCTGTCTGTCGGACTGTCCTGTCAATGTCGACATCGCCACGTACAAGGCGGAATTCACCCACCACCACTACGCCGGACGGCCGTGGGCGCGCCCGCTGTCGCACTGGTCGATGGGTTGGCTGCCGCAGCTGTCGCGGATCGCAGCGAAGGCGCCGCGGGTGGTCAACCGGATGGCGGGCACGGCCGTCGCCAAGCGCCTCGGCGGCATCGCGCCCGAGCGCGAGGTGCCCGCGTTCGCGGAGGAGACGTTCACATCGTGGTTTGCCCGTCGGCCTGCGCCGACGCGGCCGGATACCCGCGGCGCGGTCCTGCTCTGGCCGGACAGCTTCACCAATTACCTTGCGCCGCAGATCGGTCGGGCCGCAGTCGCGGTGCTGGAGGCCGCAGGCTATCGGGTCGTGCTGCCCGACGGGCCGGTGTGCTGCGGGCTGACCTGGATCTCCACCGGTCAACTACGCACGGCAAAGCGGCGTATCAGGCGATCGCTGAAGACGTTGCAGCCGGTGCTGGACGCGGGCATGCCGATCGTGGGGCTGGAGCCCAGCTGCACCGCGGTGCTGCGACGCGATGCGGCCGAGCTCGTGCACGACGACGCCATGGCCGCGGCGGTGGCCGAATCGACGGTCACCTTCGCGGAACTGTTGATGCGGTCGGACTGGACGCCGCCCGACGTGGGCGCCGACGCACTGGTGCAGACCCACTGCCACCAGCACGCGGTGCTCGGGTTCGACGCCGACCGCGCTCTGATGGCGAAGGCAGGAATCCGCGCCGACGTGCCCGACTCCGGATGTTGCGGCCTGGCAGGCAATTTCGGCTTCGAGCGTGGCCACTACGAGGTGTCGCGCGCGGTCGGGGAGCGTGTGCTGCTGCCCGCCGTGCGGGCGGCCGAACCGAGCACCGCCATCGTCGCCGACGGGTTCAGCTGCCGCACGCAGATCGCTCACGGCACGCCGCGGCAGGCCCTGCACCTCGCCGAACTACTCGCCTCCGCCCTCGGCGAGCAGACGTAAAAGTCACGCGACACGCCGCGCATTTTGCGTGCATTTGCGTCTGCTCGCGGTAAAGAGTTAGGCCTTCCAGACGGTCTTGAGGTTGCAGAACTCCTGAATGCCCGCGGCGGCGAGTTCGCGGCCGTAACCGGAATCCTTGACACCGCCGAACGGCAATTCCGGATAGGACACTGTCATTCCGTTCAGGAACACCGCGCCGGCCTCCACGCGCCGGACGAACCAGTCCTGCTCCTCCGCGTCGTTGGTCCACACCGCCGAGCTCAGGCCGAACGTGGTCTGGTTGGCGACACGGACCGCCTCGTCGCGGTCGGCAACCCGATACAAAGAGGCGACGGGGCCGAACGCCTCCTCCATCACGATGCGCATGTCATCGGTGAGCCCGGCCAGCACGGTCGGGGAATAGAACCAGCCGGAACGGTCCGGAGCGTCGCCGCCGGTGAGCACCTGCGCTCCCTTGGCGACGGCGTCGTCGACGAGTTCGGCGAGCTCGTTGCGGCCGGATTCGGTGGCCAGCGGGCCCAGCTCGGTCGACTCGTCCATCGGGTCACCCACCACGAGTGCCGCCATCTTGTCCGCGAACAGGCGGGCGAACTCGTCGTAAACGTCGGCGTGCACGATGAAACGCTTTCCGGCGATGCAGGATTGACCGTTGTTGGAGATTCTGGCCTTGACCGCCACCGTGGAGGCCGCATCGAGGTCGGCGCTGGGCATCACGATGAACGGATCGGACCCGCCGAGTTCGAGCACGGATTTCTTGATCTGAGCACCCGCGGTCGACGCCACCGAGCGGCCCGCCGGCTCGGAGCCTGTCAAGGTGACGGCCTTGACGCGGCTGTCCTCGATGACGGCGGCGACCTCCGACGAACCGATCAGCAGGGTGCGGAACGAGCCGGTCGGAAAGCCTCCCTTTTCGAAGAGGTCGTCGAGGTACAACGCGGACTGCGGAACATTCTACGCGTGCTTGAGCAGGCCCGTGTTGCCCGCCATCAGCGCCGGTGCGGCGAACCGAATCACCTGCCACAGAGGGTAATTCCACGGCATCACCGCCAGCACGACACCGAGCGGCTGCCACACCGTCCACGCCTGCGACGCTGACACCCGCGACGGGTCCTCGAGCGGTTCGTCGGCCAGAAAGGCCTCCGCGTGCTTGGCGTAGAACCGCATGTTCTTGGCGCACTTGAGCACTTCGGCGCGCGACTGTTCGATCGGCTTGCCCATCTCCAGTGTGATCATCTCCGCGGCCCGCTCCACATCTGCCTCGATGATGTCAGCGGTGGCGTTCATCCATTCCGCTCGTTGAGCAAAACTGGTGTCCCGCAGCGCCTCTGCCGCATCCGCTGCCGCTGCGATGCGGCGCTGCACCTCGGCGTCGTCGTGCGGCTCGAAGGTCTCCACCGTCTCGCCGGTGGTGGGGTTGATCGTCGCGATTGCCATGCTTTCGTTCCCTTCGGTAGAGCGGTTTAAAGCGGCGGATTACGGGGTGGAGAAGACCTCTGGATGACGGGCGAGTTGCAACCGCGTCCGGCGAATGTGGCCGAACAGCACGCGCTCCGCCTCGTCGGCGTCGCTCTCGCGGATGGCCGCGACGAGCATATGGTGTTCGTCGTGGACGATGCGGTTGCTCTCGACGTCCAGCAGCCGGGTGAACGCGCGGCGATAGTGCTGCGTGTTGTTCCACAAGCGGGCGACGGTCGGGCCCAGAAACGTCGTCTCCGCGCACCGATAGCTGCCGAGATGAAATTCGCGGTCCAGTTCGAGGAACCGCTCGACGTCGCTCGTGTTGCGCATGTCCTCGGCGAGTTGCGCCAGCCGGTCGACGTCGTCGGCGGTCAGGTAGGGCATGCTGTAGCGCAGCAGAAGTGGCTCGATGCGCTCGCGCACCTGATACAGCTCGGCGCACTCTTCGAGGCTCAGGCTCGCGATCCATGCGCCCGCGTTGGCGACGGTGGTGATGAGTCCCTCCGCGGCCAGGATCCGCAGGGCCTCGCGGATCGGCACGCGGCTCGCACCGTACTGCGCGGCGAGTTCCTCCTGACGCAGCCGGGTGCCAGGCGGATAGGCGCCGCGCAGTATTTCCCCGCGCAGTTCGTCGGCGATCCGCGCACCGGTGACGCCGTCACGCACTTGGGGCTGCGCCATGGTCCTCCGCTCGCTGTGTCAGGGCGTCACTGCGCCGGATAGTTCGGGTTCCACAGCAGCACGTCGGCGTCGCGTTCATATGCCTTGCCGTCGGGGAAACTGACGAGCTCGAACTGCATGCCCCACGGGCTGAGGAAGTACACCCACCGCTGACCCTCGCTGGCATTCTTACTGGCGGTCGGCTCTCCGAGCACCCGAATGCCCTCGGCGCGAAGGTAATCGACGGCCGCATCGATGTCGTGCACATAGAACGCGAGGTGGTGGCCACCGATGTCGCTGTTGCGAGGCATCGGCGCCTGGCCGTCGGCGGGCTCGTACACAAACACCTCGAAGTTCGCGCCCGTGCCGCAGCGGTAGAACCGCAGCTCCCGCATGACGGTGCGCGGATGGACGTTGAGATGCACAGCCATCCAGTCGTCGTCGTGCTGGAACGGCCCGAGTGTGTAGACGTGGGTGCAGCCCAGCACCCGAACGAAGAAGTCGTGGGCCTGTTCCAGATCGGGCACGGTGAACCCGATGTGGTCCGTTCCGACCAGTCCCGGTAGCGCCATCTCACCTCCGATGTGTATCCAATAGAGCCCACATTAGCGGTAAATGCCCCAAAAAGCCGCAGCAAATTTCCAAAGATCTAGTCAATGTGGATCCAATCGGAGTACGGTGGCCGCAGATCGTCGAGGTTTTGGAGATGAGCACATGCCACGCGAAAAACGGCTCGAAACCGGTTCGCCCTGGATCGAGCTGTCGACGACCGAGGACGACTGGAAGGCCGCATCCCCGCAGCTGCTCGGCACTATGCTCGCTGAACTGCACCTCATCCGGGCATTCGAGGAGACCGTGCTCGAGTTGGCCGGCGAGAGCCTGGTGCACGGCCCCGCGCATTCGAGCATCGGTCAGGAAGGCGGCGCGGTTGGATCCATTGTCGGCTTGCGCTCCACCGACGCGGTCAACGGGTCGCACCGCGGCCACCATCAGTTCCTGGCCAAGGCGCTGACCCACGTCAGCGGTGGCGTCATCGACCCGGCCACGCCGGTGACCCCCAAGATCCAGCGCGTGCTGCAGCGCACGCTGGCCGAAATCCTCGGCCTGGCGCAGGGCTTCTGCCACGGGCGCGGCGGTTCGATGCACCTGCAGTGGTTCGAGGCGGGCGCGTTGGGCACCAACGCAATCGTCGGTGGCGGTGTGCCGATGGGTGCAGGCAACGCCTGGGCCCAAAAGCACAGTGGCACTACCGATCTCACGATCAGCTACTTCGGCGACGGGGCCAGCCAGATCGGGTCGGTGCTCGAGACCATGAACCTGGCCGCGGCGTGGAAGCTGCCGTTCTGCTTCTTCATCGAGAACAACCTGTACGCGGTGTCCACCCGGGTCGAGGAGATCACCGCCGACACCCGGTTGTCGGTGCGGGGACAGGGATTCGGCATACCCTGCTGGCGGGTGGACGGCATGGATCCGTTGGCGGTCTACCTCGCGACCGAGCAGGCGGCGCAGCGGATGCGCAGCGGCGCGGGCCCTGCCGTCATCGAGGTCGAGGTGTATCGCTACTTCCACCAGAACGGGCCCTACCCGGGCAGCGCGTTCGGCTACCGCGACAAGGACGAAGAGGCGTACTGGCGCAGCCGCGACCCCCTCGACCGGGTCGCCAACGAGATGATCGCCCTCGGACTGATCGACGAGGCGGGTGTGGCGTCGGTGCGCAAACAAGCCCAGGACGCTATGGCAGCCGCCGTCGCCGAGCTCGTCGAGGCCGACCCGGACAAGGCGGGTAAACGCCGGATCAAACCGCAGCTGTGGCCAGATCCGTCGTTCGTCGACGTCGGGGTGCGAGGCGACGCCAGCGAACTGCAATCGCTCACCGCTCTCGAGCCGTCGACATACCAGGGTCCCTGGCGCACAGTGAAATTCGTCGAAGCCGTGTCCGCCGTCATGGACCGCAGGATGGCGTGCGACGAGCGCATCGTGGTGTTCGGTGAGGACGTGCACCGGCTGGGCGGCGGCACCAACGGCGCCACCAAGGGTCTGGCCAAATACGGCGAGCAGCGGTTGGTGGGGACGCCCATCAGTGAGAACGCGTTCGCCGGCCTCGGCGGCGGATTGGCACTCGACGGCCGGTTCCGTCCCGTCGTCGAGTTCATGTATCCGGACTTCATGTGGGTCGCAGCCGATCAGGTGTTCAACCAGATCGGCAAGGCGCGGCACATGTTCGGCGGCGACAATCCGGTGCCCTTCGTCCTGCGGACGAAGGTGGCAATGGGCACCGGTTACGGGTCCCAGCACTCGATGGACCCCGCCGGGATCTTCGCGACCAGCCCAGGCTGGCGGATCGCCGCGGCGTCGACCGCTGCGGACTACGTCGGACTGATGAATGCCGCTCTGGCTCTGCAGGATCCAGTTCTGATAATCGAACACGTCGACCTCTACGGGGTCGCCGACAAGGTCCCCGAGGGCGATCTCGACTACATCATTCCGCCGGGCCGCGCCGCGATACGGCGAGTCGGCACCGAGGTCACGGTCATCACCTATCTGTCGATGGTGGCCGAATGCCAGAAGGCGATCGAACAGACCGACGTCGACGCCGAGCTGGTCGATCTGCGTTGGCTGGACCGTGCATCCATCGACTGGGACACGATCGAGGCAAGCGTGCGAAAAACGAACGCCGTCTTGATCGTTGAGCAGGGCACGCGCGGCCCCTCCTACGGCGGCTGGCTGGCCGACGAGATTCAACGCAGGCTCTTCGACTGGCTCGATCAACCCGTCGAACGCGTCTGTGGCGGTGAGGCGTCGCCGAGCATCTCCAAGGTGCTCGAACGCGCGGCCATCGCCGACGTCGACGACGTCGTCGCCGGTCTGGAGAAGATCCGGGTGGGAATGGGGCAACGCTGATGCCGACGGTCGTGCGCATGCCCGAGGTGCTCGCCAACGCGGGCGAGGGCGTCATCCAGACGTGGCTGGTCGGAGAAGGGCAGGAGGTCGCCGTCGGTGATCCGCTCGCCGAAATCGAAACGGAGAAGGCCGTCGTCGAATATGTCGCCGAGATCGCTGGGACCGTCGGCCGGCTGATCGCGTCACCGGGTTCGACGATCGCGGTGGGTGAGCCGATCGCGGTGATGCTCGCGCCAGGGGAGACCGCCGCCGACATCGACGCGGCTCTACTGGACGGCGCCGAGGTGTCGCACGCAGCGGCCCCGACGACGCCGGAGCCTGCGACCGCCGGCGCCGCCGAACAGTCCGTCGAACACGCCGCGACCCCGACCGTTGAGACAGCGGCCGGAAACGGCTCGTCCGGCGGCAGGCGGCTGTTCGCTACGCCGTTGGTGCGCCGGATCGCCCGCGAACGCGGCATCGACCTGGCAACCGTGAAAGGCACCGGCCCCGCAGGTCGTATCGTGCGCCGCGACCTGGACCGACTCGAAGCCGACAAAACCGTCAGCTCGCCCGCACCCCAACCTGTTTCGGCGACAACCGCTGCGCCCGAGGCATCCGGATACACCGACGTCCCGCTCACAGGAATGCGCAAGGCCGTTGCGCGCAGGCTCACCGAGAGCAAGACAGAAGTTCCGCATTTCTATCTCAGCGCCGATTGCCGGGTCGACGAGCTGATCGCGCTGCGACACAACGTCAACGCGGCGGCCGCGGCGAAAGTCTCGCTCAACGACTTCATCCTGAAAGCGGTCGCCTGCGCCCTGATCGAGGTGCCCGACGCCAACGCGATCTGGAACGGTGACTCGATCCGTCGCTTCGAGCACGCCGACATCGCAATGGCCGTCGCCGTCGACGGCGGCCTACTCACCCCGGTGCTGCGCGGTGTGGATGCCATGCCGCTCTCGGTGCTCGCGGCAGAAGCCGCGGCTCTCGCGCAGCGCTCACGCGACGGTCAGTTGCGCCAGCATGAATTGGAGGGCGGCAGCTTCTCGGTGTCCAACCTCGGGATGTTCGGCGTAACCGAGTTTTCCGCCATCTTGAACCCGCCGCAGTCGGGCATCCTCGCGGTGGGCGCCGCCACGCAGCGGCCCGTTGTCGACGATGGCGAACTGACCGTCGGAACGGTCATGACGGTGACACTGTCGGCCGATCACCGGGTCATCGACGGCGCGGTCGCGGCGGCATGGATGGCTGCCTTCGTCCGTCGCATCGAGAACCCCTTGACCATCCTGATCTGATCGCATGAGCGACGCGCTGAGCACTTCAAATGCCCCCTTGACCGGGGCGTCAACGGCCGCGTACGGTTTGATCCATCCGCTGCTTTGCAAACGATTGCTGGTGCGGATTCGTCCCCGACTGGAGGTAGTCCACCATGGGTGGTGACGAGTTCCCGAGGGTGCGGGCGGCCGCGGTCCAGGCCAGCTCGGTGTTCCTCGACCGAGAGCGGTCAACGGCGAAGGCATGCGCCCTGATTCGCGAGGCCGGTGCCGGCGGTGCCGACATCGTCGCCTTTCCGGAGGGCTTCATCCCCGCGCATCCCGTGTGGTTCCATTTCCACCCGGCGACAGGCGAAGTCGCCACCCGGCTCAGCGTCGAGCTGTTCAAGAACGCCGTGGAAATCCCGGGACCGGAGATCGACGAGTTGCAACGGGCCGCGGCCGACGCCGGTGCCTATGTGGTGGTGGGGGTGTGCGAGAAACTGCCCAACACCACGGGGACTCTGTACAACAGTCAGGTCTTCCTCGGGCCCGACGGCGCCTTGCTCGGCAGACGCCGCAAGATCATGCCGACGGTGGGTGAGCGGTTGGTGCACACCGGCGGCGACGGCGACAGCCTGGCCGCCTTCAACACCCGCTTCGGCCCGGCCAGCGCATTGATCTGTGGCGAAAATTCCAATCCGCTGGCGATTTTCGCGGTGACCGCGCAATACTCGCGCGTGCACGTCATGAGTTGGCCCAACCACTTTCCGGCGGTGGGCACACCGCTGCGTGACCGGGTCGCGGTCGACTCGCGCGCCTTCGCGCAGATGTCGAAGGCGTTCGTCGTCAGCGCATGCGGCACGGTCGACGATGCGGCCGTCGCGCGGCTGGAGCTGTCGGCCAAGGACGAGGCGCTCATCCGCGATCCCGACTTCTGCGGCGGTTCTCTTATTGTCGCCCCAGACAGCCGAATCATCGCCGGCCCGCTGGGTAACGAAGAGGCGATTCTCTACGCCGATCTCGACCTCGACATCGGCGTACGGATGAAGTTGCGCCACGACTTCGCCGGTCACTACAACCGGCCCGACATCTTCCAGCTCACGGTCAACGCCGAGGCGCCGCGGATCTTCGGAATCGCCAACGCCACACCGACAGCCCGGCCTGCGCTGACCGACACGTCTGCGGTTGCCGACGACCCGACGGCGATCGAGCACGTCCACCAACGCGCCATCGGGAACGGCGGGGACGGTGGTCGCTGAGCGCCGGCTGCGGCGCCGGCGGTGTGGATCAGCGCAGAACGCTTGACAGATGTGGCACGGGTCACGATAGTTTCGGAGGACCGCAATCGATTGCGGAACGGAAGGAGAAGGGCCGTGAACGGACGGATAGGACGGCGGCTGGCTGGGATTTTGGCGAGCGCAGGCGTTTTACTCGGCGGCGTTGCGTGCGGCAGTGACGACGGAGGCGGCAGCGACCCGATCAAGATCGGCGCGTCCATACCCCTGACTGGCCAGTTCTCCCAGGAGGGTACGGCCGCCAAGCAGGGCTATGAGGTCTGGGCGGCCATGGTGAACGAGAACGGCGGTCTGCTCGGCCGCCAAGTCGAATTGGTCATCAAGGACGACGCTTCGAACCAGAACACCGTCGTCGCCGACTACAACGCGTTGATCAGCAAGGACAAGGTCGACCTGCTGATCGGCACTTACTCGTCGCTGCTGAACCTGCCTGCATCTGCGGTCGCCGAGAAGAACAACATGCTCTACATCGAGCCCGCAGGCGGCGCTCCCGAGATCTTCGAGCGCGGCATGAAGTATCTCTTCTTCTCCCAGCAGGCCACCGCCGACAAGCAGGGCAAGGCCTTTGCCGACTGGATTTCGACGCTGCCCGAGGCGGATCGTCCGAAGACCGCCGCCTATCCGACGATCGACGACCCGTTCGTGTCGCCCAACGTCGAAGGCATTCGTTCGGTGCTGGAAGGCGCGGGCATCACGACCGTGTTCGCCGAGACGTACCAGTCCGACCTGAACAACTTCGACACCTTGGTCAGCAAGGTGCGCGAAGCCAATCCGGATCTTGTTGTGCACGGCGCGTTCTTCGACGACGGCGTCGGGTTCGTCCGGTCGATGCTCAAGGCGGACTTCAAGCCGCGCTGGCTATACCAGACCACGGCGCCCAGCCTCGGCGACGAGTACGCCAAGGCCATCGGCCCGGAGAACACCGAAGGCATCATCTTCGCGATCAGCCATGCCCCACAGGCGGAAACGCCGGGCAACGCGGAGTTCGTCAAGAAGTACGAGGAGATGTTCGGCGGACTGCCTGCCGAGGACGCGGCCGACGCGTACGGCGCCGCGCAGGTGTTGCAGGCCGCAGTCGAAGGGGTGGGCGATCTCAAGGACCAGGCGGCGATGGCGGATTGGTTGCGGCAGAACACCGTTTCGACCATTCTCGGCGACCTCAAGTGGGATGACGCGGGCCGCCCGCAAGGTGAGTTCCTGACCGGCCAGTGGCAGGACGGAAAGGTGGAGTACATCCTGCCGAAGCAGTTCGCCACCACCGATCACGTCGTCATGGGTTGGCAGCCCGGGTCGGTCTAATGCTCGGACTGCTGCAGTATCTCGTATTGGGCCTGTTGGTGGGCGGCATCTACGCATTGGCCGCCAGCGGCCTGACCCTGGTGTTCGGCGTGATGCGGATCATCAACATCGCCCACGGCGCGTTCCTGATCCTCGGCGCGTTCCTCGCCTTCACCGCGTGGTCCAAGCTGGGCATCGACCCGATGTTGGCGATCCTGTTGATCGCGCCGATCTCGTTCGCGCTGGGGTGGGTCATCTACAAGGTGGCCATCGCCCCGGTGCGGACGGCGCCGATGGCCTCGACGGTGCTGCTGACGTTCGGCCTGGCGCTGGTGGTCGAAGCCACGATGGGCGTCATCTGGGGGAACAACGCCACCTCGATGACGCCGAGCTACGGCAGCGAATCCTTCGCCGCCGGAAGCTTTTACGTGCCGAAGGCGCAGGTCTACGGCGGGCTGGTGGCCGTCGCGGTGCTGTTGGTGCTCGGCCTGATCCTGACCAGGACGTGGCTCGGCCGGGCCATCCGGGCCGCCGCCAACAATCCGACGGGTGCCGAACTGGTCGGTATCAAGGTGGGCTCGGTCAGCGCGGTCGTGTTCGGCCTCGGCATGGCGGCCGCATGCACGGGCGGGGCGATCGTCGGCGTGCTGTATTCCTTTGTGCCAGGCACGCATTACATGTGGATCGCGCGGCTGCTGGCGATCGTCGTGCTCGGTGGGTTGGGCAGCCTGAACGGTGCCATTCTCGGCGCGGTGCTGTTCGGGCTGGCCGAGACGTTGACGTCGGCCTACGTCTCGACGGCGTGGGCGACGGCCTTCCCGTACCTGATCGTGTTCGCCGTGCTGCTGCTGCGCCCGCAGGGCCTGCTGGGTGTGCGGCGCCGCGAGGATGCGAGCGCATTGTGAATGCCTTGACCCGTTCGCTGGCGGAGCCGCGTCGCCTCGGCTACATCGCGCTGGTCGCGGCGGCCGCGTATCTCCTTGTGTTTCCAGTCGTTTCGGACGACGCGTACTACCAGAACATGATCATCCTGTCGCTGGTCTTCGCCATCGGCGCCAGCGGCTTGAACATCATCATGGGGTACGCCGGCTACGTGTCGTTGGGCCAGGGCGCGTTCATCGGGCTCGGCGGCTACACGATCGGCGTGCTCGCCACCAAGATCGAGGGCCCGTCGCCGTGGCTGTGGGTTCCCGTGGCAGGAGTAGTCACCGCGATCGTGGCGCTCGGACTGGGTCTGGTGTCACTGCGCTCCAGCGGTGCGGCGTTTGTCATCATCACCGTCGCCTTCCTGTTCCTGACCGGTGTCATCGCGACCAACTGGGTGGGACTGACCAACGGCACGAGCGGTTTGACGCTGCCGTTGCCGCCGTTGAGCCGCGACATCATGAACTGGCCGTTCTACTACTCGCTGATCGTGGTGCTGGCGCTACAGCTGTTGCTGTCGTGGTGGATTCGTCGCACCAAGCTCGGAATGGGCCTGATGGCGATCCGCGGCGACGAGACCAAGGCCGCGACCATCGGCATCAACCTTCCGGTCAACAAGATCCTCGGCTTCGTCGCCAGCAGCGTGTTCGTCGGCATGGCCGGCGCCATCTACGGCTACTACCTGACCTTCATCGACCCGCGCGGCATGTTCGGCATTCTGCTCAGCGTGCAAATCGTGCTGTCGGTTCTGGTGGGCGGCAACGGCACCCTGTGGGGACCGGTGATCGGCGCATTCATCGTCGAATCGTTGAACGAGGTGGCCAACAACAACTTCGGCGGCGGCAACGTCCGGCTGTACCTGTTCGGTGCGCTGTTGATGGCGATCGTGATCTGGCTACCGCGCGGCATCCTGCCGTCGGTCGAACAGCTGCTGCAGCGGCGGCGCAGCGTCGGCCGGGCCGGGCTGGTGGGTGCGCGCATCTCCGAGGGCGCAACGCTTTCCAAGCTGTCGGTCTCGACCCGTGAGCAGCGTCCCGTCGAGGCGGAGCGTGTCCTGCTGCGGGTGAGCGGGCTGACCAAACGGTTCGGCGGCATCACCGCGGTCGACGGCTGCTCGTTCGACGTGCTCGACGGCTCGATCACCGGGCTCATCGGACCCAACGGCTCGGGTAAGACAACGGTGTTCAACCTGATCGACAACACGATCACGCCGGATGCCGGTGAGATCTACTTCGACGGTGAGCGCATCGAACGCCTGCCCTCGTGGTCGCGTGCGCACCGCGGGTTGGGCCGCACCTTCCAGATCACCCGGCTGTTCGGCGATATGACCGTGCTGGAGAACGTCGTTGCGCCGCAGCGCAATTTCTCGTGGTCGCAGCTCGGCCATATCGCGGTCAGCGGGCGAGAGGCCCGCGACGCCGAGGAACTGCTGGCGTTCGTTGGGATGCGCGACTTCCGCGACCAGCCCGCGCGGGCGCTGTCGTACGGCCAGCAGAAGCTGGTGGAGCTGGCCCAAATCCTCATGCTGGACCCGAAACTCATTCTGCTCGACGAGCCCGCAGGAGGAATCAATCCGGTGCTCATCGAGCGGATGGCCGAGATGATTCGCGAACTCAACGCGCTCGGCAAGACGTTCCTGATCGTCGAGCACAACATGCCCTTCGTGCTCGACCTGTGTCCGCAGGTGCACGTGCTGACTCGGGGAGCGACCATGGCGTCGGGCACACCGGCTCAGATCCAGGCTGACCCCGCCGTGATCGACGCCTACCTCGGCGATGACTTCGATCTTCAGCCCGAAAGGGCGGTGTGATGAGTGCACTGTTGACGCTGCGCGGTGTGGTCGCCGGCTACGGCGGCGGAGATGTCCTGCAGGGCGTCGATATCGAGGTCGCCGAGGGCGGCATCGCCTGCATCGTCGGGCCGAACGGTGCGGGCAAGTCCACGGTGCTGCGCACGATCAGTGGTCTGCTGCATCCACGCGAGGGTGAGATCACACTGAACGGCGAACAGATCCACCGCTGTTCGCCCGCCGAGATCCTGCAGCGCGGTGTGGCGCAGATCCCGCAATCCAACGCGCTTTTCCCGAACCTGACGGTGCGCGAGAACGTGCTGCTGGGGGCCTACATCGTCCGTCGTGACCGGGCGCTGGTGCGCAAGCGTTATGCCCAAGTGGCCGAGATGTTTCCGATCGTGGCGGAACGGCCACGCGAAACGGCGGGCAATCTTTCCGGCGGTCAGCGCCGGATGGTCGAATTCGCCCGCAGCCTGATGCTGGACCCGGTGCTGCTGCTGCTCGACGAACCATCGCTGGGCCTGGACCCGAAGGCGCTGCACGTGGTGTATGACGCGGTGATGGTGATGCGGGACGCGGGTAAGACGATATTGATCGTCGAGCAGAACGTGAAATTCGGCATGCGGATGGCCACCGACGGCATCGTGATGGAAAGCGGCAGGGTCGTCACGCAACGCTCCGCCGCGGACATCCTCGCCGACCCCAATCTCGGCCAGATGTATTTCGGCGGCGGTGTGAAGCGCTGACCCCGCTCGGCGCGAACGTCTCTCACCGCTTTGTTGACGATAGGTCGCGGTAAGAAACGTTCGCGCTTCGCCGGGCGGGCGGGTCAGTATTGGTTGGCGATGACGAGTTCCTGTGCCGGGAACAGCGTCAAGATCCGCGGCCCGTCTGCGGTCACGACCACTTCCTCCTCGATGCGGGCTGCCGAATACCCGTCGGAGGCAGGGCAATACGTCTCAAGAGCGAAGACCATGCCCTCCTTGATCTCGATGGGCTCGGTCATCGAGTTCAGTCGGGAAATGATCGGACGCTCGTGCAGGCCGAGGCCGAGACCGTGGCCGAATTGCAAACCGAACGCGGCGAGTTCGTTGTCGAAGCCGAACTCGGTGGCCTTCGGCCAGACCGCGGCGATCTCGTCGGTGCCGACGCCGGGCCGCACCATCTGGATCGAGGCGTCCATCCATTCGCGGGCCTTGGTGTAGGCGTCGCGCTGGCTCGCTGTCGCCGAACCGACGTTGAACGTGCGGTAGTAGCACGTGCGGTAGCCGTTGAAGCTGTGGATGATGTCGAAGAAGGCTTGGTCACCGGGGCGGATAAGCCGGTCGGTGAAGTTGTGCGGGTGGGGATTACAGCGTTCACCGCTGATGGCGTTGACCGCCTCCACCTGATCGGATCCCATGGAATAGAGCCGCTGATTGACCAGCGCGACGATCTCGTTCTCTCGGATGCCGGGCTTGAGCACCTCGACGATGTCCTGATAGACGCCGTCGACCATCGCCGCGGCCTGGGTGAGCAGCATGATCTCGTCGGCGGACTTGATCTCGCGAGCATCGAGCATGAGCTGCTGGCAGTCGACCACCGTCAGGCCCTGGCGCTGCATCTCGAACAGGAAAGGCGGCTCGACGATGTCGACACCGACGGGGGAGTCGGCCAGGCCGGCGTCCTCGAGGATTCCCTTGATCTCGCGGATGGCCGACACCATCAGTCCCGCCGAAGGCGCGACAGCGCCGCGCATACCGAGCATTCCGGGCCTGCAGTTCTCGTCGGGCAGCCAGTTGGAGTAGATCTGGTGATGGCGCACGGCCGAACCGAAGTCCCACAGCCACGGCTCGTCGGCCGTGCGGGTGAGCAGTGCGTACCGCGTCATCTTGTCGCCGAGCGCGCCGCCGATCCAGGTCTGCGTCGTATAGCGGATGTTGTAGAAGTCGAACAACAGGAACGCGCCGCACTCGCTGGACTCAAGCGCCGCTTTTGCACGGCCGAGCCGATAATCACGGAGCCTGGCGAAGTCGACGCGTTCCTCGTAGTCGACCCCCATGTGGCCGGGCGCGGGAAGCGGTCGCGGCTCAGCCATTCGTGTCGGTCCCCAAACCGTCGTCGACATCGACATTTTCGGACACCAGCTCGACACCCGAGCGTCGGGCCTGCTCGAGCAGCAAGGTGGCGAAGTCTTCGGTGGTGTGGCCCGCACCGATCGCCGAGGACACCATTTCGGCCGCCAGTGCGGCCACCGGCATCGGCACGCCGTGCTCGCGCGCGGCCTCCAAGCCGAGGTCGAAATCCTTGCGCAGCAAGATGTTTGTGAACGTCGGCGTGAAGTCGAGGTTCACGAACGCGGGTGACTTGTACCGGGTGAAGGTCGACCCCATGACCGAGTTGTTGAGGAACTCGAGGAACGCCTGCCGGCTGGTGCCGCCTCGTTCGGCGAGCACGGTGATCTCCGCGAGAGACTGCACGACGACGCCGAGAAAGACGTTGTGGCAGATCTTCACCAGGCGGGCGACCTCGCCTTCACCGACGTAGGTCACGCCGCGCCCGAGGGGTTTCAACAGTGGCTCGGCCCGATCGAAGGCCTCTTTCGGACCCGACACCGCCAGCGTGAGCTTGCCCGACCGCACCACTTTTGGGTTGCCACTGACCGGTGCGGCCAGCAGCGCGGTCCCTCGTTCTGCGGCGAGCCCGCGGATCTTCTCCGAGACGGTCGCCGAGACGGTCGAGGAGTCGACGATGATCTGAGGTGAGCTGTCGGCGGTCAGCAGCCCGTCCTCTCCGATGGTGACGGCCTCGAGGTCTTCGGATGCCGCGACCATGACGAAGACGACGTCGCGGTCGGCGAGTTGTGCAGGGCTGTCCACCAATTTGGCGCCGCGCTGGGCCAGCGGCTCGGCCTTCGACCGAGTGCGGTTGTACACCGATACGTCGTGCCCGGCGTCCAGCAGGCGCTCGATCATGGCATAACCCATGCGTCCCGCGCCGATCCACCCGATACTCGTCGTCGTCTCGTTGTCGCCCATACAAACTCCCACCTCGACTGCAATCGGTTGCAATCCTGCCGTGCGGTCTAGATCAAGTCAATACCGGCGGGCGACAGCAGTCAGATTGAGCAGATTCGGAGAACGGTTGCAACAGCGTTCAGCCAGGTCAGTTCCCTGCGCGGACCGGCCCGGTCGACGACCTGACGACAAGCGTCAACGGAAGCAGCAGCGATCGGGGATGGCGATTCGGGTCACGCAGCACCTCGAGCAGTAGTCGCGCCGCCTCGGCGCCGATCTCGTAGTGCGGTATGCGCACGGTCGTCAGCGCGGGAAACACCTTGTCCATGAACGGAATGTCGTTGAAGCCCACGACGCTGATGTCATCCGGGCAGCGCAGACCTCGTTCGGACAGCGCGTCATAGACGCCGAGGGCGAGCAGGTCGTTGCCGGCGAGAACCGCGGTGAAATCAGGGCCGGAGTCCAACATCGCCCGCATGCCCTTCGCGCCCGCCTGTTCCGACCATTCGTCGCAGATGATGACGCGCGAACTCTCGGCGGGAAGACCCAGTTCGTCGAGGCTGGCGAGGAAGGCCCGACGGCGATTGACACCCGTGGAAAGGTCCTGCGGGCCGGCCAGATGCACGATCTTGGTGTGGCCCAGATCGACGAGGTGCTGCATCGCCATCGCGACGCCTGCCGCATCGTCCGGGGTGACCGATGGAATGTCGGTTCTGGTGCTGCGGCGGTTCACCAGCACCATCGGTGTCGACGCGGCGGCAAGTTCGTCGAGCAGGGGATGCTTCAGGTGCGCGGTCGCGAACACGAAGCCCTCGACGTTGCGTTGGCGGAACGACTCGACCGCCGCTTTCTCCACGTCCGGCCTGCTGTCGGTGTTGACAATCCAGGCGTTGTACCCGATGGGACGTAGTACGTCCTCAACCCCCCGCACGATGGGCGGGAAAAGCGGGTTGGTCAGATCGGGGATCACCAGTCCGATGCTCGCCGACCGAGATGTCTTGAGGCTGCGGGCGATTGGGTTGGGTGTGTAACCCATTTCAGCGGCGATGCGTTTGATCCGAGCGGCAGTCTCGGCATTGACCAAGCCCTCGGTTTGACGGTTCAAGGCGCGTGAAGCCGTCGCCGGGTGGACGCCGGCCATAACCGCGACCTCACGCAGCGTGGCCCTGTGCACTGACCGCTCCCCTCCTAGGCCGCAAACCGATGCAGCTTGCCGTTAATGTCCGTCAATGATGAAGCTCCCCCCGGGCACCTGCAATATAGCCACTGCCGCCCGCCAGCATCGTCGGCCACGCAGATGCCACTTCGTCGAGCTCCGGGCTGGGGCTGTGCCTGCGCCTCAGCTCGATGAGCGTGGTGATCGAGGCTTCGTCGATCTGCCCGTCGGGGATCAGGCCGTGGGTGCCGTCGAGCAGGCAGTCGAGGTGTGCGCGGGCCTGCGGCGCCGCTAAGCCCAGCAATCGACCTGCCGCCTCGATCACGTCGTCGTGCAGGCGGCCGTTGACGATCTCGTCCGCGGTGTCGACCACCACCTCGGCGAATCGGGCGCGTGGCTCGGCGATCTGGGGGCTGTCTGCAGGCAGTGCGGCGATGACGGTGCCCAGATAGGGGCCGATGTCGGCGACTGTGTTCACCACATGGCAGCCGTCGGCGCTCGCGCGCAACTCGTTTCCGGCGTTGAGAACCGTGGCCGCGCAGCCGCCGTCGGCCAGTGCGGCCGCGCGCCGGGGCGTCGACCCGAGGGATTCGATGGTGTAGTCGTCGCGGTGCAAGCCCGCGCGTTGCAGCAGTTCGAAAGCAACGAAGGCGAATCCGGACTGGGGGACGTCGACTCCGACCACACGACCCCGCACGTCGGCAATATCGGGCACCGACGGCGCGAGCCACAGCGAAAGCCCCAGCCCCCGGTCCACACCCGCGAGGATCTCCACGGGAAGGTTGTGTCCGAGGGGATTGCTACTCAAAAAGCGGTAAGCCAGAACGTTATCCGGACTCGTCATCGCGATGTCCAGGTCGCCGTCCTCGAGCGCGTGAAACTGCGCCGGCGACGACGGCACCGGCGTTTCGGTGATCGTGAGGTCCGCGGCGGCCAGCCGTCCGGTGGAGCGGGCCAGGTCGATCAACAGCGACGGCGTGAACGTCCCAACGCGCAGGTGGGCTTGTGTCATGCGTCCATGCTGCCATAGCTGCAATCGATTGTTCGGTATCTTTTGGCGTCATTACCTGCCCATTTGTTTGCCCGGCGACATTTCCTCCCATCAGCCCATTGACATGACCCACGTCACATCGCAGGATGAAGCAAACGATTGCAGTAGCGGATGTTCGTGCACAGACAAAGGTTGGGCGTACATGAGTCAGGCAGTTCCGTCGGTGTCCCGCCACCCACGAGCCGATACCGGTGACTCGCCGGCCCCATCGGCACCTCTCATCGAGATTCGAGGTGTCAGCGCCGGATACGAAAACACCAGGAACAAGACCCGGCTCATCGCCTTGAGGGATGTCTTTCTCGACGTCTACCGCGGCGAGTTCGTCGCCATCGTCGGCCCGTCCGGCTGCGGCAAGACCACGCTGATCAACATGATCGCAGGGTTCATCAAGCCGCTGGAAGGGACCATCCGTGTCGACGGCAAGATCGTCGACGGACCTGGTGCCGATCGGGCCATGGTGTTTCAGGACTACGCGGTGCTGCCGTGGCGCAACGTCTACCGCAACGTCATGTTCGCGCTGGAGAACAGGCACCCCCGCCCGCCGCGGGCCGAGGCGAAAAAACGCATCAGTCGCGCGCTCGAACTCGTCGGCCTGACCGGTTTCGAGAAGTCCTATCCGTACGAGCTTTCCGGCGGCATGCGTCAACGCGTCGGAATCGCTCGGGCGCTGGTGTCGGAGCCCGAAATCCTGTTGATGGACGAGCCATTCGGGGCCGTCGACGCCATGACGCGCGAGGCCATGCAGGCCGAGTTCGAGAAGATCATCGCCGAAACCGGTCAGACCGTCTTCTTCATCACCCACTCCATCGACGAAGCCCTGACGCTTGCCGATCGGGTGGTGATGGTGTCGAACCGGCCGGGTCGGGTGAAGGAGATCATCGACGTCGACCTGCCGAGGTCGCGCTTCGACGAAGAGGTGCGCCGCAGCGATCGGTTCGGTGAACTGCGCCAGCACATTTGGAGCCAATTGCAGGCCGAGGCACTGGGCGCCAAGAGCGGAGAAGACAAATGAGCACAGGCACATTGCCGACGGCGAATGCGACTCCCCAATCGGGCGCCGTCACCGAAACCATCGAACGCAGCAAGTGGGCACCGTTCCGGGGCCTGATCATCACGCTGATCAACCTGACGTGCTTCTTCGTCGCGTGGCAGCTGCTCGCGCTGTCCGAAGTCATCAACCCCCTGTTTTTCCCCAAGGCCACCGACATGTTCTCGGCGATGTACCACGGTTTCGCCGACGGCATCATCGGCCCGCAACTGCTGCACAGTGTGCAGAACTTCGCCATCGGGATGCTGATCGCCGCCGCGATCGGCATCCCGCTGGGACTGTTGATGGGCGGGGTCAAGATCATCGACCAGATCCTCAGCCCCTACGTCTGGGCGATGACATCGTTGCCGCGCGTCGCCCTGATCCCTCTTTTGATCCTCATCCTTGGCTTCGGTAATTCGATGCAGCTCACGATCATCGTGCTGTCGGCGGTGTTTCCGATGATGGTCAACTGCATGGAGGGTGTGAAAACCGTCGATCCCTCGCTCGTGCGGGCCGGTCGCATATTCGGGACGAACGAGGCGCAGTTGTACGCCAAGATCATCTTGCCGTTCACGCTGCCGTTCGTCATCAGCGGCATCAACCAGGGCATCGCCCGCGGCCTCGTCGGGATGCTCATCGGCGAACTACTGGGCGGCGGTGGTAAAGGCCTCGGGTTCTTGTTGGATCGGGCCGCCGACCAATTCGACGCGCCGATGTTGTATGCCACCCTGCTGCTGCTCGCCGTCATCTCGGTGGGACTCGTGCAGGGCATGCGCTGGGTCGAACGGCGGGCAGCGCCGTGGCGGAACTTCTCGCGCGCCTAAGAAAGATGCCCAGAAAAACCCACGGACGCAATGGAATTCGAGCCGACCAACGAGCTTCACCCATCTTCACACCGACAAGGAGTAGCGAATGAGAAGAAGCAAACGATTGCTCGCGTTGGTCAGCGCGAGCCTTGCGTTCGCGACGGTGCTCACATCCTGCGGAAGCAAGGATGCCGCACCCGAGGAAGGGTCGGCGGCCGGCATGCCGACCAGCGCCGATGAAGTCAACCCCACAATCGACACCTCCAAGGTGAAGAAGAACCTCACCGTCGCGGTGGACAACCCGTACT
Source organism: Mycolicibacterium agri (assembly GCF_002553505.1). Classification (GTDB taxonomy): domain Bacteria; phylum Actinomycetota; class Actinomycetes; order Mycobacteriales; family Mycobacteriaceae; genus Mycobacterium; species Mycobacterium agri. The sequence continues at coordinate 66,844 of NZ_PDCP01000029.1, forward strand.
ACCTGTTCCACCACGACATCCTGGTGGCGCAGGACAAGGGCTACTTCAAGGAAGTCGGCATCGACAACGTCGAGATCATCACCGTCGAGGACCCGCTGCCCGCGCTGATCGGCGGGTCGGTGGACTTCGCACTGTACGACACCGACACCACCATCGCCGCCGCCGCAAAGTCGAATTCGGGCGTGCGGTACCTGTCGGTCTACCTCGGCGGTGAGGCCAACATCCTCGGTGTGAGGGAGGGAATCAACACGCCCGAGGATCTGAAGGGCAAGACCATCACCGGCGGGCAGTTCGGCAGCCGCAACGACTTCCTCATCCGAAAGCTGCTCACCGACAACGGCATCAATCCCGACACCGACGTGAACCTGGTCAGCACCGGCGGCCAGTCCAACGAGCGTCTGCAGTCCATTATCGCCGGCACGGTCGACGGCGCCAGTCTGCAGCTTCGGCATCGGACACTGCTGGAGAACGAGGGCGGAAAGTTCCTGTTCCAGGAGTTGGGCCGCGCGCCGCAGAACGGGTGGGCCGCCAACAAGATCTTGACGGAGAGCCCGGAGACCGCGGCCGCGTTCCTGACCGCGACGTTGAAGGCGCGCCAGTTCATCAACGACGTCAACAACAAGGATGCGGTGCTTGACCTGATGGCGTCGAAGGGATTCGAACTGCCGCAGCCCTATCGCGATGCGTACGCCGCTGAGCAGAGCCCCGACTATCACACGGGCGACGGCGGCTTCGACATCGCCGATATGGACCAGTTCGTCAACGAACAGATCGAGCTGAAGATCATTCCGCCGGGCACGAACTGGCACGACTACGTCGACCTCGTTCCGTTGTGGCGGGCGCAAAAGGCGCTGAACCTGCCGCTGCGGCCCGACCCGGCTGACTTGGCGCAGTGACGACGGAAACGGCTTCAGCACACGGCCTTCGGCTCATCGGCCAGCACGAACTGGACGGACGCGGTGACGGCATGCAAGTCATGCGTCACGGCGACGCCCTCTATGTCGGGCACGCAGGCACCACCGGTGCGGGCACGTCGATACTGGACGTGTCCGCTCCGGACCGGCCCCGACTGGTGGCGCAGTGGGACGCGCCCGCCAATACCCACACACACAAGGTGCAGGTCGCCGACGGTCTGCTGCTGATCAACCATGAACGGTTTCCGTACCGGCCCAAGAAGCCGTTGGGGCCGCACTCGGCGGGCGTCGCCATCTACCGCATCGACGACCCCTTCGAGCCCGAGCAGATCGGGTTCTGGGAGGCCGGCGGCAAGGGCGTGCATCGCATCGTCTGGGAGGGCGGGCGCTACGCCCACATGTCCGGTACACCAGACGGTTTCACCGACCGCATCTGGATGACCATCGACCTGACCGAGCCGCAACGGCCCACGCTCGCCGCGCGCTGGTGGTGGCCGGGGCAGTGGAGCGGCGGAGGCGAGACCCCCGACTGGGCCAACGGGCATCGAGTCGCCGCGCACCACGGCCTGGCCGAGGGCAATCACACCTACCTCGGCTACGACGACGCGAACCTGGTCGTGCTCGACACCACCGATCCGACGGCACCGCGGGAAGTGTCACGGCTGAGCTGGGGCGGGGGAGCGACGCACACGTGCCTGCCTCTCGAGGGTCGCGGCCTGCTCGTCGTCACCGATGAACAACAGACCGACGGCCCGCACGGCGCGGAGCGACGGATACACCTGATAGACATCGCCGACCCGTCAAATCCCCGCTATCTGAGGACCTTTCCCGAGCCTGACGGCGAATTCGCTGAGCTGCCCAAACGATACGGCCCGCATAACCTGCACGAGAACCGCGACGGGTCCTACCGCAGCAATCGGCTGGTGTTCGCCACCTACTTCAGCGCCGGTCTGCGGGTCTATGACGTGTCGGACCCGAATGAGCCGCGGGAGGTCGCGCACTGGGTCAGCGAGGCGCCGCCGGGATCGGTGGTCCCCCAGGCCAATGACCTGTTCGTCGATGAACACGGACTGATCTGGGTGACCGATCGCGGCACCGGCGGCGTGTTCTGCCTCGAGCCGCTGCCGGAGTTGGCCAAGCTGATGTCGGAGGCGGCCCTGTGAGCCGACCGGCACCCGGATTCACCGCCGACGGTGTCGACCTGATTGGGTACCACGATGTCGACGGTAAGCCGGTTTTCAAGTTGGCCATGCAGGTCGTGCCATCCGAAACGGGTGAGCGTTGGTATCTGTACGCGACGCACTTCTGGGAACCGCGGCTGTCGATCTTCGATGTGACCGATCCCGCCAATCCCGTTCTGGCGGGGGCGATCGAGGGACCCGACCACGCCGCGACCTGGCAGGTCCAGGTCGCGGATCGGCTGCTGGTTCAGGGCATGGAGCACCGGCCACCGGCGTGGGGAGGCGATCCCGCCACGTACGCCGATGAAGGTGTCCGGCTGTTCGACGTGACCGACGCGGTCGACCCGAAGCTGGTGGGCCAGTGGCGCACCGGTGACCACGGCGTGCACCGCAACCACTACACCGGGGGCCGCTATCTCCATGTCACGGCGGGCCGGCGCGGGTTCGAGGGCAACATCTACGTGATCCTCGACATCGCCGATCCGAGTCGGCCCGAGGAAGTGGCGATCTGGTTCCTGCCCGAGCAGTACGTTGCAGCGGGCAACCGTCCGTCGCGGCGGATCTCCCTGCACGGGCCGCCCTACGTCCTCGGGGACCGCGCCTACCTCAGCTACGGCGCCGCCGGAGTCGTCATCCTCGACATCTCCGACATCGAGCGCCCACAGTTGGTGTCCCGCCTCGATATCGGGGCGGCGTTCTCCAGCATGATCGCCATGCACACCGTGATCCCGGTGCCCGCCAGAAACCTGTTGCTGGTCAACACGGAAGCGATCGCCGAGGGTCAGCAGGAGCCGTACAACTTCGCAGGCATCGTCGATGTCAGCGATGAGCACAATCCACGACTGGTGTCCTTGTTGCCGATACCCGTACCCGCGCCCGGCGCGCCGTATCGGAACTTCAGCACGCGGGGCGGCCGGTTCGGGCCGCACAACCAGCACCATCCCCAAGGGCCGGAGCTGTTCGCCGACGACAACCTGATGTTCATGACGTGGTTCAACGCGGGGTTGCGGGTCTACGACATCAGCGACGAATACCTACCGCGCGAAATCTCCTGGTATCTACCGGATGATCCGACCGAACGCCGCGGCCTGCTGCCGAAGACCTTGGTCACGCAGTCCGAAGACGTCCTCGTCGATGCGCGCGGCAACATCTTCTTCTCCGACAAGAACCACGGTCTTCACGTGGTCAGGCTCGCCGACTGAGTTACGGCGTCGACATCGGTGCAGGCATCCCCAGATCGGCGAGCACCGTGCGCGCGGTGTTGCGGCCGGGCCGCCCCGACACCGAACCGCCGGGATGCGATGTCGAACCCGTCAGGTAGAGACCGGGAATGTCGGTGCGGTAGTCCAGCCAGCCCGGGATGACAGTACCGTCGTCGAGTGCGAACTCGCCGCCGTGGCACGATCCGCCGATATTCGAAAGATTGTGCGCGGCAAGTGAGGTGGGCGACTCCGGCCTGACCGCCAGAATGTCGGCATCGTCGATGCCGTCGACATGGCGACGCGCGATGCCCAGTAGCACCTGGGCGTACGCCATCGCGTCGGTTTGCGACCACTCACGCCCGTCGTACAGCATCGGCGCGACAGTGAGGAATTTGAATGTGCCGCCTGGCGCGCGGTCGGGGTCAACCGCCGTCGACGACATCATCAACAGCCACGGGTCGTTGGTCTCCACATGCCCGGCCGACAGTCCGGCGACTTGGCGCAGCAGGCCGTCCGGGCTGCCGAGCCCGCCTGCGGCCGACGTGAGCGGTCCGCCATCGGACCGGTAACGCGCGTCGGCTTTCAACGCGAAATGCACTGCAAACAGCGGTATTCCGGGACGCCAGCGGCGGGCGGCTTCGTCGGCGACGGCCGATGGCGTGTCGAGCATTGCGCGCAGTTCGCGCAGGTGACTCCCGGCGACGACGGCTCGGTCGGCCCGGAACTCGCGACCGTCAGCCGTGCGCACCCCGACGCAGCGTCCGTGCTCGGTGAGGAAGGACGTGACCCACGCCGACGTCTCGACGGTGCCGCCGTGGTCGATGATGTGGGCGGCCAGAGCGTTCGGCAACGCGCCGGAGCCCCCGAGGGGTGTCGCCCAGCCGTAGGCCAGCCGTCCTGCCATGATGGCGGCGGGCAGCGCGCCGGTGCCGGGACGCTGCGGCGGTTGGATGGTGGCGAAGGACATCCACGCCATCACCCGCCGCGTCACCGGGTGCTCGAACGTCGAGGAGACCACCTCCCATGCGCTGCGTTGCCGGAGTTGTTCGTAGCTGTGCGCCCACGGCTCGTCGGGCAGCGGGAGGCCGGCGGAGAAGTACGCGTGCGCGGTTCGTTGGCCGGCATTCCACTCGTCGATCATGGCGACGAGCGCGTCGGCGTCGGCGCGGGAGAACCGCGCGAATTCGGCTGCGGTATCTGCCAGTTTCGGGTGGACCGTCAGCAGATCGCCGTCGTCCAACGGAAACACCACCGCCGGGTCGGTGACGATGTACTTCAGGCCGTAGCGCGAGATGAGTCCGAGTTCGTCGTCGCGGATCAGCGGGTTCGACTGCAGCACAACGTGCGCCGTCGAACACGAGTCATGGTGCCATCCGGGCAGAGTCAGTTCTTCGGTCACGGTGTTGCCGCCGAGCACGTCGCGCCCTTCGAGCACCGTGACCGTCAGGCCGGCCTCGGCGAGATACGCCCCGCATACCAGCGCGTTGTGCCCACCGCCGACCACGACGATGTCGCTGACCGGCTGATCCGAGGCTTGGTTCGAGGATGGTCCCGAGGAGGTTGATGTCACCGTCTTCCTTCCGTCCACACCGTTCCTCCTGCTACGGTAGAAGCCCTCGCAATCGATTGCAATAGCTTCTTCGAAGAGGTCTTCGTATGGACGAGTACGTCGCTTCCGCCCGCTCGCATTGGGGTCCCAGGTTCACCGCCAACGGTGTGCCTGCCGCCGACTTCGATCGGGTGATGGCAGACCTGGAGTCATGGGACGACTGGTGCGCAGCGTGGTCTGCCGCGGCCAAAGTGCACGAGGACCTCGGCGTCGAAGCGCTGCAGCAGGGCAGGCTCCGCTCGGCGGGTGCGCATATGAGCACGGCGGCCGTGGTGTATCACTTCGCGAAATTCGTTTACGTCCGCGACATGGACCAGATGCGCACCGCCCACCAAGCCGCAGTGCGTTGTCTCAATACCGCTCTGCCGCATCTGGATCCGCCCGGCGAACGGGTCGAGATACCGTTCGAGGGCGCAACGCTGTTCGGGGTGTTGCGCAAGCCCACCGGACCCGGTCCGCATCCGGCGGTGATCTGCGTGCCCGGTCTCGATTCGACCAAGGAGGAGTTTCGTGCCACCGAGCAACTCTTCCTCGAACGCGGCCTCGCCACCTTCAGTGTGGACGGACCGGGACAGGGGGAGGCCGAGTATGAGCTGCCGATCCGCGCCGACTGGGAGGTGCCCGGCCGCGCGTTCGTCGATGCGCTGACTGCCCGTGACGACATCGACGCCGACGGCATCGGGGTGTGGGGCGTCAGCCTCGGCGGCTATTACGCACCCCGGTTCGCCAGCGGCGCCGAGAGGATCAAGGCGTGTGTAAGCCTCTGCGGCCCGTACACGTTCGGCGAGAACTGGGACGGCCTGCCCGCCTTGACGCGGGAGACCTTCACGGTCCGGTCAGGGTCGAAGAACCAGGCGCAGGCCCGCGAGTTGGCGCTCACCCTCACCATGACCGACCGGACGTCGATGCTGCGATGCCCGACGCTGGTGGTCGCGGGCAAGAAGGATCGGCTGATCCCCTGGCAGCAGGCCGAGCGGCTGCACCGCGAGGTTCCGGGAAGCGAATTCCTGTTGCTGCCTGACGGCAATCACGGGTGCGCCAATGTACTTGCCGCGCACCGCTATCGGACTGCCGACTGGATGGCTGCCCAGCTCAAGGCGTCGCGTTGATCGCCGCGACGATGTTGTCGGGCGTGAACGGAAGCGTCCGAACCCTGACGCCGAGCGCGTCGGCGAGCGCGTTACCGATCGCGGCGGTCACCGGACCCTGAGTCGCCTCCCCGGCGCCCAGCGACGGCTCGTCGGGCCGATCCAACAGGTGGACTTCGACCGCGGGCACCTGATCGAACCGCGCGATCGGATAAGACTCCCAGTCAGTGCTGGTGATCGACTGCCGGTCGAAGCGAACCTGCTCGAACAGCGCCCAGCTGGTGGCCTGCACGGCGCCGCCCTCGATCTGGTTGCGCACGCCGTCGACGTTCACCACCCGTCCGACATCGACAGCGATGGTCAGGCGGGTGACCTTCAGCCGGTCGGTCGCCTCCACGTCGGCGACGACCGCGCAGTACGAACCGCGGTTCTTGTACCGGCAGAAAGCCACCCCACGGCCACGGCCCTCCGGTAGCGGACTGCCCCAATCAGCCTCCGCCGCAGCGGTACTCAGCACATCGCGCGCCCGCGGATCCGAGAGGTGGGCGAGGCGCATCTCGACCGGGTCACGTCCGGTTGCCGCGGCGAGTTCGTCGATGACGGACTCCTGGGCGAAGGTGTTCAGGTGGCTGCCGAGGGACCGCAGCGACGACACCCGGATCGGCATCTCCAGCAGCCGGTGCACGGTCACGTCGACCCTGGCGATGTCGTAATACGGCTCGGCGTTGCGGGCCGAACCGTAGCCGCGCGCGGGCGGTGGATCGACGGATGCGGGCAGCACGGTGACGCCTGCGCGGTGGGCTTCGGCCAACATGGTGTGCCGCGGCGCGTAACCGGGCCGGGCGGTGTGGCCGTTGCTCCACAGCTGGTGCGACCAGTCGGTGATGGTCCCGTTCTCGTCGACGCTCGCGGTGACGTCGGCGACCATCGCCGGACCGAAGGGCTCCCATGACATTTCGTCGGCGCGGCTCCACAGCACTCGCACATGCCGACCTGGGGCCTGTGTTGCGAGCAGCGCGGCGTCCATGGCGGCGTCGTCGGCGCCGTTGTGGCCGTAGCTGCCTGCCCCCTCGACGTGCTGAACGGTGACCGCGTCGGCAGGAAGTTCCAGCGCGGCGGCGATGGCGCGGCCCAGCGTGAACACGCCTTGACTGTGGCTCCACACCTGCAGGCGTTCACCGTCGAACCGCGCGATCGCGCAGCTCGGCCCGATCGACGCGTGCGCGAGGTAGGGCCGCGAGAAGGTGGCGGCCACGGTGGCGTTGCCGTCGTGCCGGGTGCCGTCGGCGCGGATGACATCAATCTCGGATTGAGCTGTGCGCAGCCAGTTCTCGATGTCATCGGAAGGGGGTAGCTCGATGCCGGCCGACCACCTGGCGCCGGCTGCCAGCGCTTCTGCCGCGCTGGTCGCCTGGCCCTCGCGGCGGGCGAGGACGGCCAGGAAGTCGCCGCCACGCACGACGCGTTCGACCCCGGGCATGGCCGAAACGCGGTCGAGCGGCGCGTCGTCGAGGTGAGCGCCCGGGCGGGGTGGCCGCACGATCCTGGCGTGCAGCATGCCGTCGAAGTCGAGGTCGTGGATGAACCGGGCACGGCCGAAGACCTTGTCGGGCAGGTCGAGGCGGGCCAGGTCTTTCGAAGCCGTTGACGCGAACTCGATTTCGAGCGACGTGTCGCCCACCTGTACATGCAGGTCGACGAGGCCGGTCAGTTCGGCATATGAACCGATGTGGGCGCCGTCGGGGGCGGTGAACACGCCCGACATCAACCGGATCTGCTTCATGTCCAGCCCGGTCTTGCGGGCCGCCGCGCGGCGGAACAACTCGCGCGCCTCGGCGCACACCCGTCGGACCGCTGCACCGGAGACCGTGATCGACAGGCTGCCCGCGGTCAGGCCCTCGTCGGGGGAGGACAGGGTGTTCGTCGCCTCCGGCCGGACCATCTCGGGCGCAACGTCGAGCTCGTGGGCCGCGATCTGGGCGAGGGCGGTAAGGATGCCCTGTCCGAGTTCGACTTTGCCGACGCGCAGCATGATCATCCCGTTCTCGCCGACGGTCAGCCATGTCGAGATCCACGGGTTGGCTTGCAGCGACGCGGGCAGTTGTTCGGTCACGTCGGCGATCCCGCTTGTGGAGTGGGCTCCGTGCTCGAATGCGAGGCCGAGCCGGCTGCTGCCAGCACGGCGTCGACGAACCGCAGGTGTGTGCCGCAGCGACACAGGTTGCGCTGCAACGCCTCTGAGACGTCGTCGCGGGTAGGTCGCGGATTGTCACGCAGCAGCGCGGCGGCACTCATGATGATCCCGGCTATGCAGTAACCGCACTGGCCGGCCTGCAACTCCAAGAACGCCGACTGCACCGGATGCATGGCATCGGGGCGACCGAGGCCGGCCAGTGTGGTGACTTCGCCGCGGACGTATTCGACGGGAGTGTCGCACGCTGGTGTCGGATGACCGTCGATCAGGACGAAGCACGCCCCGCATTGAACCAGGCCGCAGCCGAATTTCGGTGATTTGTCGCCGATATCGTTGCGCAGCACTTCGAGCAGGGATGTGCCCTCGGGGACGTCGACGTGGTGCTCGCGGCCGTTGACCGTCAGTCGGTACGAGCCCACGTCTCAGACGTCGCTTTTGGCCGCCCAGTAGTTGGGGTCGGCCTTGCTGGCGGCGAGCTGCTCGGGTGTTTCGAAGCCCGGGGCCATCGATGCCGCGGTGCCCGCCATGTACTGGTGGTGGTCAATGCCCAGCAGGCGAATCCAGCTCTGCTGGCCGAAGGTGAGCGCGATGCAACAGCCCAACTCGACGAGTTCCTGTTCGGAGAAGTGGGCGTGCAGCCGGCTCCACAGACCGTCGAGGTCCTGGCAGCCCCAGGCGATCGCCTCGGCGTAGGCGAGCGCGGCCTTCTGCCGGTCGTCGTAGAGGTCGGAGGACTCGAAGTTGAGCAGCTGGTCGTACTGCATCTCGTGCAGGCCAGCCATGGTGGCCTTCTCCGATCGCTGGTTGCCGCAGAACTCGCATTTCACTGTCCGGGAGATGTACACCCGGCACAGGTCCTTCAGCGCGTGATCGACGACGCCGCTGTGGAATTGGGCCTGCCAGCTGTCAGCGAACGCCCAGAACGCCTCGGGTGAGTGCGCGCGGACGGCGGAGCTTTCCGGCCGGGGCGTGCCGTGCTTTGCGCACCGCTCCATTTCGGCCTGCATGCGCTCGTCCATCTGTTCGAACGGGACATAGCTGATGTACTGCCTGGACGTCGAGGCCATATCGCTCTCCAATGAACGGCGGTTGCAATCGATTGTGGCCAGTATTCGCCGTCGAGGGCGACGCGTCAAGGGTCGTCAGTCGAACACCAGGATCTTGACGAGCGCAACGACGCCGATCAACACGATGATGGCCCGCAGCACCGCAGGGGGAAGCTGCCTGCCGAAGCGGGCGCCAAGGTATCCGCCGACGAACGCGCCACCGGAAATGAGCGCGACGACTGTCCAGTCGATGCGATCGGTGGCGACGATCATGAATGTCATTGCGGCGACGGCGTTGACCACCGTCGCCAGGACGTTCTTGATCGCGGTGAGACGTTGAATGCCGTCGCTGAGGATCATTCCCATGAGGCCGACGAGCAAAATTCCCTGTGCGGCACCGAAATAACCGCCGTAGACGCCGAGCCCGAAGATTCCGAAAGTGAGCAGCGCTCGCGACAACATGGTCGGCGAGCCCTCTTCACGTTGGGCCCCCGCGGTGCGCCGTTGCACGGCAGGGCCGATGAGCACCATGACCAGGCCGAGCGCGATGAGGGCGGGCACGATCGCCTTGAACGACTCGGCGGGCAGCACGAGCAGCAGGGCGGCGCCGACCAACGCACCCGCGACCGATGCGGGCGCGAGGCGCACCAGGATGCGGCGGTTGGAGTCCAGTTCGCGTCGGTAGCCGTAGATGCCGGAAATTCCGCCTGCGACCATGCCGATGTTGTTGGAGACGTTCGCGGTCAGCGGCGGATAGCCGAACAGCAACAAGGTCGGGAAGGTCACCAGGGTTCCCGAACCGACGATGGTGTTGATACCACCGGCCCATATCCCCGCCGTGAATATCGCGACTGCTTCGAGCATCTGGTGCGCAATCAGCCGGCGAGGTGGCGGTCGAGGAACGCGATGACACCATCGATTGCGCGGTCCTGCACGTCGTTGACCTCGACACCGGCGGCGCCGCGGACGGGGAAGATGTAGCCGTGCAGCGGGTGATCCCATGACACCCATTCGGCGTCCTTACCGCTTTCGGCCAGCAGGTCGTAGCTGACGCGGAAGATGCCCTGGAGGTGGTCGTCGTCGCGTCCCATCACCAGAATCGGCAGCGAGATCGGCTTGATGCGGTCGAGTGCCAGCGGCTCGTTGATCCGGGCACGCACGAACGCCGGGTCGCGCATCTGCATCTCCTCGATGTTGCGCAACTGGGTGTCCGGGTTGGTGAACGCCGTGTCGTCGGGGGTGAGGTCGAGAAACTCGTGATTTGCTGGCTCGCAGGCGATTCCGGCCTTCAGCGGGCTTTCGTAGCTCGACGCGATCTTGAACAGCATCTCTCCGGCGTGGCTGACCCCGACGTGGCCGAGCCGGTTCGGGTCGATCTGCGGATGCTTGGCCACGTGTTCGAGGATCGCGAGCTCGTCCTCGAACTCCAACGGCGAACGGTTCATCAAATCCATGCCCTGACGGCGGTCCACGACCAGCGGCCCGCCGTTGTGGTAACCCAGCTCGACCTCGGTGCGGTATCGGCCCCACGCGCAGGCGTAACCCGCGTCGAGCAGGCGCTCCATGATGTAGCCGTACGTCTCGACCCGGTCCCGCAGCCACTGCAGGCCGCCGCCGCCGTTACCGTAGGCGAGGAAAACGAACGGCAGTTCGGTCGCCTCTGGCGACGGCAGCCGCAGGGCGTATGGCACGTAGAGGCCGTCCCATGTTTCGGCCAGGCAGTAGTGGACGGGCCGGGAGGACCCGGGCACCGGCTCGGTGATCGCTGCAAAGGTCGGCGCGGGCATGGGCCGCTCCCATCGGTCTTCGGGGACTCTACCTGCAAACGATTGCATGCTAGCATGTCCGCTTGGCGCGCCCCGAGCCCCCGCCTTTCCTCGGCGAGCAGACGCTAAGGTCCGCTCTTTCCTGGGGCGATTTCTGGGGGTGATTGCAACAGCCACCTTGTTGGAGGTTGTTGTGTATCTGAAGGCTTATCCCTGGATTAT
>NZ_PDCP01000002.1 GCF_002553505.1 Mycolicibacterium agri
GAGCTCGATATCTACTTCTGCGATCCGCACTCGCCATGGCAACGCGGCAGTAACGAGAACACCAACGGGCTGCTGCGCCAATACTTTGCTAAAGGCACCGACCTATCAGTGTTCCCGGCCGACTACCTCGACTACGTTGCCGCCCAACTCAACACCCGACCCCGCAAAACCCTCGGCTGGAAGAAACCCGCTGAAGTCCTCGACGAGCTACTCTCAAACCCGCCAAAACCACCCGCTGTTGCATCCACTGCCTGAAATCGCCTGGGACTTTGCGGGCACTAGCGTCTGTTCGCGGTCAAGCAGGTACCGCCCGCAGCGCGGCGGGCAGGCTGGGCAGGAAGTGCTTGGTGGCGAAGGCGCGGATTTCGTCGGGGGTCTCCAGCGGCTGTGGGCCGGGCAGCAGCAGCGCCATCGCCGCATAGCGCAGGATCGTGTCGGCCAGCTCGTAGACGGCCACCTCGCCGATCTTCTCGGCGAATCCCTCGGGGAAGATCACCCGCAACGCGTCGGCCATCCGCTCGATCGCCGCGCCGTAGTGACGCTGCGCGAGCTCGAGCACCAGGGCGGGTTCGTCGGTCATCATCCGGTTGAGCACGCGGTGCCTGCGGAACCGCAGAATCGACAGCGTGAAGGCCTCGACGTAGTAATTCGATTGCGGGCCAGCCTGTTTCAGCTCGGCAGCGATGTCGGCGAACAGCGCGACGTTCTCGCGTTCAATCACAGCGGCGACCAGGTCGTCCTTGTTCGCGAACCGCCGGTAGATCGTCGTGCGGCTGACGCCGGCGCGGCGGGCGACGTCTTCGAGCGCGACCCGGCGCAGGCCGTGGCGTTCGAACTCGACGACGGCGGCGTCGAGGATGGCTTCGGTGCTGGGATCAGGCCCGGGCATAGCCGGCTCGGGCGTACTTGTTGTAGCGCACCCGCATCGGCAGATGGTCCCACAGCCAGTTGACGGGGCGCGACCGCCACAGCGCCGCGAACCGCTGATAGCGCCGCTCCTGGCGGTCGGTCCACGGCAGGCCGAGCAGTTCGCGGGTGCGTGGCGGCATCCCGCCGGTGGTGAGAAATGCTGCCACCGGGTTGAACACCTTCGAGACGACCCGCCACAGCGCGGGCGGCACCCCCTTCGGGCACGGATAGCCCTTGGTGACATAGCCGACGCCGTACTTCGCGGTGGGGTGGGCGATGACGATCTCGTCGATCATCCGCTCCCAGTAGCGTTCGAACTCGGCGTAATCGGCCGGCATCACGCGGTCGCTGACCCCGTAGCGGCGGTACCACGTCTTCGATTCGAGGTAGATCTGCTCCTTCTCCGCGCCGGTGAGCCGCTTGACGAACGTGTCGGCGAAGTACAGCACCTGGTCGACGAACGTGGCGTGCGCCCAGAAGTAGGTCTCCGGCTCGAGCGCGTGATAGCGGGCGCCGTCCGGCATGGTGCCCTTGATCTGGGTGTGGAAGTCGCGGACCTGCTGGCCGGGGTGGTCGTCGTCGCTGCCGTACACCGTCATGAAGATCGGCGGCAGTGACCGCTTCACCCGCGCCCTGGTGTCGGAGAAGAACACCGAATGGTCCAGCACGCCCTGGCCCAATTCGGCGAGCATGTTCTGCAGTACGGCGGGCCGCGGCCCGATCAGGTACATCCGGTTGTCGCCGAAATACCGCCAGACCAGCGACTGCGGCCCGAGCGGCAGGGCGTCCGGCCGCTGCGCGGTGTCCTGCTGGGGGGTCTCGGCCACATCCGTCATGTGAAACAGTGTTACAAATTCTGAACTTTGTACCAACCCGGTGTGAGCGGCCTCACGGTACCAAGCGCAAGCTAAAGCGGCAGGTGCTCAGCGCCGACGCAGCCGCGCGACGCCGTCGATGGCCAGCACGCCCGCCACGGTCGCCAGCAACAACATCAGCACCAACAACGGCGGGTAGTAGGCCACCGACGTCGTCTGCGGTTCGCCTTCGAGTACCGGGGCCACCGTGACCACCGACTGCGCGGCGAACCACGACCACACCGCACCCGCGGCGGCGACGACGGCCAGCACCAGCTCGACGGCGACGCGGCGGCGCTGGCTCACTGCGTGCGCTCCGGCGGTATGCGCTCGTCGACCAGATGCACCAGCGCCTGGCGCAGCTGCTGATGCTTGCGGGCCCAGGCCTGTGCGGTGCGGTCGTTGGTCAGCTTGAGACCGATTCCGGTACGGCCCTTGGGCACACCGGTCAGCTCGCCCAGCGCGCGGGCCGACTGCCACTTCGGCGCCTCGGAACCCGTCGGCTCCGGGTAGACGCGGACGATGTCGTCGATGCTGATCCGCTCGGTGCCCTCGCGCAGCGTCGTCGGGGTCAGCTCCACCGACGTGTGAATGCGGGCCGCCTTCACCTGCAGCGCGACGAAGCTGCTCACCAGGACGAAGAAGATCGTCGGGATCAGCAGCTGGATCCCGTAGCCGGCCGACATCTGGATCAGCAACATTGAGATCGCCGACGCCGGACCCGTCAGCACCCACAGCCAACTGGCGCCCTGCTCATAGAACAGAACATCGCCCTGTTCGCTGCTTTGCGTCACAACGTCTCCTGGTAGAAGCCTGCGGCCGCGGGCCGGGTGATCAACGCGACGGCCGCGATCAACGGGATCACCGCGATCAGCGTCAGGATATGCACCACGCCGGCCACCGCCACGAGGGCCACCACAACGATGGTGGCCAGCGACAGCGCCAGCGCGGCGCGGCGGAATCGGCCATCACCCGTTCGGCTGCGACCGGCCAGGAGGGCGAGCCCAGCGCCCGCCAATGCGAAAAGCACGCCCACCCCGCGGAAAACGGCAGGCAGGTTCACCGAGGCCGTGATCAACCCGCCGACGATCAACAGCACGGCCGCCACCACCCAGCACCAGAACGCGGCGTCGACGACGCGCGGCCGGGGCGAGGGTGCAGACATGGTCGGTGAGCCTAACGAACGAAGAACGCGTGGGCGTCCTTGCGGTGCAGCAGGAACACTCCCCCGGCGATCAGCACGGAACCCACGATCGCGCTGACCGCGTAGAGCACCGCGGGCAGGGGCTCGCGGTCGACCGAAAACAGGCTGCTCGCCGTGTACACCACCGACGCGACACCGCCGCCGGTGAGCACCGTGCGGGTCCACCGGTAGCCCTGACGCATCAAGAACAGGAACGTGACGACGACCGCGGCGAAAACGAACACGAAAACGCCCGACAGCACGTCGACGACGACGGGCGGGCGCGGACCGTCGGCGTTGAGGAGATCGACCACGTATCCGGTGACCATGAAGGGAACCGCCACCAGCCAGAGCCAGAAGCCGGTGTCGACGTCGGCCGGGCGTTCCTCGCTTACGTTGTCGCCTTGCCGGCTCGGCTCCCGCGCGCTGTGCTGATCGTCTGCTCGCAAGCTTCCCTCACGCCAGCCAATCGGCGACATCGGCCGCCCAGTACGTCAACACGATGTCTGCGCCCGCGCGGCGAATGCTCGTCAACGCCTCCAGCGCGGCGGCCCGTCCGTCGATCCAGCCGTTCGCGGCGGCCGCGCTGATCATCGCGTACTCCCCCGAAATCTGGTATGCCGCAACGGGCACCGGCGAGACCTCGGCCGCGGCGGCCACCACGTCGAGATAGCTCATCGCGGGCTTCACCATGATGATGTCGGCGCCCTCGGCGATGTCCAACTCGACCTCGTGCAACGCCTCGCGCGCGTTGGCCGGATTCTGTTGGTAGGTGCGACGATCGCCGGTCAGGCTGGACGACACCGCCTCGCGGAACGGGCCGTAGAAGGCCGACGCGAACTTCGCCGCGTACGCCAGGATCACCACGTCGGTGTGCCCGGCCGCGTCCAGCCCGTCGCGGATCGCGGCGACCTGACCGTCCATCATGCCGCTCGGGCCCACCACATGCGCCCCGGAATTCGCCTGCGCTACAGACATTTCCACGTAGCGGGTGTTGGTAGCGTCGTTGTCGACGCGGCCGGATGCGTCCAGCACGCCGCAGTGGCCGTGATCGGTGAACTCGTCCAGGCAGGTGTCGGCCATCAGCACGGTGTCGTCGCCGAGGTCCTTGGACAGATCCCGCAAGGCGACGTTGAGGATGCCGTCCTCGGATGTCCCCGCGGTGCCGACCGCGTCCTTGTCCTCTTCGCGCGGCACACCGAACAGCATCAGGCCGCCGACGCCGGCCTCCACCGCCTGAGCCGCGGCACGGCGCAGCGAGTCCCGGGTGTGCTGCACCACGCCGGGCATGGACGCGATCGGCTTCGGCTCGTCGATGCCGTCGGCGACGAACATCGGCAGCACCAAATGCCGTGGCTCCAACGACGTCTCGGCGACCAGCCGGCGCATCGCTGGAGTTGACCGGAGTCGGCGCGGACGGTGACGCGGGTAGGCCACTGTCGTTTCCTCCTCGGCAGGTCTAGCGGCGGCGGCTCTTCTTACGCGGCGGCGGCAGGGCGCCCTCGGCCCGCAGCCGCGCGGCGTGCTCGGCGAGCGCCTCGACCAGCGGACCGATCGCGGCGACCTCCGGCTGCACATCCACGCGCAGCCCGAATTCCGCTGCGGTTTCTGCAGTTTTCGGGCCGATGCACGCGACGATCGTGCGGGCGTGCGGCTTGCCGGCGATGCCGACGAGGTTGCGCACCGTCGAACTCGACGTGAAGCACACCGCGTCGAAGCCGCCCGTCTTGATCATCTCGCGGGTCTCCGCGGGCGGCGGGGCCGCGCGCACGGTCCGGTACGCGGTGACGTCCTCGATCTCCCAGCCGCGTTCGCGCAGCCCTTCGGCCAGCGTCTCGGTGGCGATGTCGGCGCGCGGCAGCAGCACCCGGTTCACCGGATCGAAAACGTCATCGTAGGGCGGGAATTCGTCGAGCAGGCCCAGCGAGGACTGCTCACCCGACGGCACCAGCTCCGGCTCGATGCCGAATGCGCGCACCCTGTCGGCGGTGGACTGGCCCACGCACGCGATCTTTACACCGGAGAACGCGCGGGCGTCGAGGCCGAACTCCTTGAACTTCTCCCACACCGCGCGCACCGCGTTGGTCGAGGTGAACACCACCCACTGGTAGCGGCCGTCCACCAGGCCCTTGACCGCGCGCTCCATCTGGGCGGGGCTGCGCGGCGGCTCGACCGCGATGGTCGGCACCTCAATCGGCAACGCGCCGTGTGTGATCAACCGCTCGCTCATCTCGCCGGCCTGGTCCTTGGTGCGCGGCACCAGCACGGTCCAGCCGTACAGAGCGCGGCTCTCCCACCAGTTCAACTTCGCCCGGTTGGCGACGGTCTTGCCGATCGTCACGACCAGCGGCCCGGTCAGCGGGCCCGCGGGCTCGTTCGCGCCCACGGCCGCCTTGTCGTTCAGGCCGCCCAGCGTCGTCTCCACCGAGCGCTGCTGGCAGGTCGTGCCGTGCGCGGTGACCACACACGGCGTGGTGTCGGCCAGGCCGTATTCGATCAGCGTGCTCGCCGCGTCGGGCAGGTGCGACGCCGTCGCCTGCAGGATCAGCGGGCCCGGCGCCGCGGCCAGCGCGGCCCAGTCGACATCGCCGCGCACGTCGGCGACGGTGTGCGACGAGCCCAGCGGAAGGCCCGCATACGTGGGCACCGCCGTGGTCGGCGGCAGGCCCGGCACGATCTCGAACGGCAGGTGTGAACGCGTCAGCGCACTGATTTCGGTGATCACCGCGTCCACCGACAGCGGATCGCCCGCCACCAGGCGCACCACGTCGACGCCGGTGCGGGCCTCGTTGGCCAGTATCTTGGCGACCTCGGCGGCGTCGCCGAGCGCAGGCCGGACGTCCGGTCCGCCCGCGATGGTGGCGGCCTCGCCGTTGCCCTCTGCGTCGGCGGGCTCGGGGCCCGACGGCGGCGGCAGCTCGGACCCGGCCAGGGTCAGCACCGCTTCGGGCACGTCGGGGTCGGTGAAGATCAGTGCGGCGTTGGCGAGCACGGTCCGCGCCCGCGTCGTCAGCAGGCCCGGATCGCCGGGCCCAGAGCCGACGTACGTGATGCGGCCGGGCTTCTGCTTACGCCCTCGGGTCGTCATCTGTCTCTCCCAGCTTCTACCAACAGATCGCGCGCCCCCAGCTCGAACAACTCCGCGGCGACCGAGAGACCAAGCTCTCGTGCCCGCCCGGGAGTGCCGATGCCGGACGCACGGATCACGTCGGATCCGTCCAGCGTCGCCACGCAGCCGCGCAGCGACAGCTCTTCGAAGACGTGGCCGTCCTCATCGATCGACTCGACCACCTCGGCGATCGCGCCCACCGGTGCGGAGCAACCCGCCTCCAGTTCGGCGAGCAGGACCCGCTCTGCGGTGACTGCGGCGCGCGTGTCGGCGTCGTCCAACTCCGCCAGCAGCGCGACAAGCTCGGTGTCGCCCGCGCGACACTCCACCGCGAGCGCACCTTGAGCCGGCGCTGGCAACATCTGCACCGGCTCGAGAGTCTCGGTGACTTCGCTCAACCGCCCGATGCGGGCCAGTCCCGCCCTGGCGACGACGATGCCGTCGAGATCACCGTTGCTTACCCTGTTCAACCTGGTATCAAGGTTGCCTCTTAGGGGGCGGATTTCCAAACCGAGACCCAATGCTCTAAGCTGTGCGGCCCGCCGCGGGCTCGACGTGCCGATCACCGAGCCCACCGGCAACTCCCCCAGCACCATGCCGTCGCGGGCCACCAACGCGTCGCGAGGGTCCTCGCGCGGGGGTATCGCCGGGATCTCGAAGCGGGGATCGGGCGCCGTCGGCAAATCTTTGTAGGAGTGCACGGCAAGATCGACCCGGCCGTCGTCGATGGCTTCGCGCAGCGCCGCGGTGAAGACGCCGACCCCGATGTTGGCAATGGGTTCACTGGACCGGTCGCCCTCGGTGCTGACGATCACCAACTCGGCGGCGTGGCCCTTGGCCACCAGGGCGTCTTTGATGACACTCGCTTGCGTTGTCGCCAACAGGCTGCCGCGGGTACCTATCCGGATGAAATCAGCCAAGCGTTACTCGGATTTGTCGAGATCGGTTGTCAGAATGGGGATTTCAGGCCCCGCCACCGCTTCGACGGCCTGCGGGTCCAACTCGAACAGCTCGCGCAGAGCCTCGGCGTAGCTGTCGCCGCCTGGCGAGCTGGCCAATTGCTTGACCCGCACGGTGGGTGCGTGCAGCAGTTTGTCGACGACGCGGCGCACGGTGCGGGCGACCTCGTCGCGCTGGGACGGATCGAGCCCGGGCAGCCTGTTCTCCAGCCGCAGCAACTCGGCTTCGACGACGTCGGCGGCGCGCTGGCGCAGCGCGGTGACGGTGGGCGTGACCTCGGCCATCCGCTGGCCGGCCAGGTAGTTGGCCACTTCGGCGGCGACGATCGCGCGGGCCGCCTCGGTGTCGGATGCGGCGGCGCGCGCCGACGGCTCGCGCTGGATGCGGTCCATGTCGACGACGTACACGTCGGGCAGGCCCGCGACGGCGGGGTCGACGTTGCGCGGCATGCCGAGGTCGCAGATGACCAGCTGTTTGGGCTCCTGCCCGTGGGCCAGGCCGCGGTGCACGTCGGCGAGCGACACCACCGGGCTGATCGCGCCGGTGCAGCTGACGACGACATCGGCGTCGGTCAGCACGGGGGTCAGGTGGTCGAAGGGGAACGCGTCCGCGGTGACGCCGAGGTCGCGGATTTTGTGCGCAAGCCGCTTGGCACGCGGCAGCGTGCGGTTGACGACGTGAACGCGTTCGACGCCGGCACGCACCAGATGCTTGGCCGAAAGAGCGCCCATCGCGCCCGCGCCGATGACCACCGCGCTGCGGCCGGCCAAACCGCCGAGCCTGGTGTCGGCCATGCCGAGCGCCACCGACACCACCGACGCGCCCGCGGCGTCGATTCCGGTTTCGGTGTGCACCCGCTTGCCGACGGCCAGCGCCCGCTGCGCGAGTTCGTGCAGGGTGCGCCCGACCGTCTGGTTCGCCTCGGCGGTGGCGTAGGCCCGCCGCACCTGGCCCAGCACCTGCTGCTCGCCGACGACGGCCGAATCCAGGCCGCTGGCGACGGCGAACAGGTGCTCGACGGCGGCTTCGGCGTATCGGACGTAGGCGTATTTGGTGAGATCGCCCAGCCCCATGCCGGAGTGCTCGCTGAGCACCTGCCCGATCACCGACAGGCCGCCGTGGAAGGCTTCGACGACCGCGTACACCTCGACGCGGTTGCAGGTCGACAGCACCATCGCCTCGGTGACGAGGGAGGATTGCAGGACCTGCTCGACGATTTTGGCTTGATCGGCCTCGTCGGTGCTCAACTGCTCGAGCACGGACACGGGCGCGCTGCGGTGCGAAACCCCGAATAGCAGCACGCTCATGGCCTCATCACCACGTCGACCACGGTAGTCGTTTCCCAGCTGAGCTACCAAATTTGCTCACGCACCGCGAAACGGCATCCCCGCAGGTGGTCACTCGATCTTTCGCTGCTGGAATGCCGTCTCGCGTGCGGTGAAGATCACTGTGCGAGATCGGCGCGCAGCCGGGGCTCGTCGAGCTCCCAGTAGCTGTGCTCGCGGCCGTCGAGCAGCACCACCGGCAGCCGATCACCGTATTCGGCGCGCAGCGAACTGTCCCCGGCGGCGGCCGCAGCGTCGACGTCAGTGGTCGTCAGCTCGAAGCCCAGCTCGCCGGACAGTTCGGCCAGCCGTGCCCCGGTCCTCTCGCACAGTGAGCAACCCTGCCTGGTCAGCAACACCACCTGCGCAGTCACGCAACCAGTATCCGCGCGCGGGTGTCTTAGGGTTGAGATGTGTTCGAGCGCGATGCTGACGAAGCCGCTGTGCAGGCGTTGGCCGGCGACGCCAGCGCGGAAGCCGCCGTCGCGCACCTCGACGAAGAGGCCACTCCGCCGAAGCCGCCGCCGGATCTGACCGCCGCCGCGTTCTTCGACGTCGACAACACGTTGGTGCAGGGCTCCTCGCTGGTGCATTTCGCCCGCGGGTTGGCCGCCCGCAAGTACTTCACCTACGGCGACCTGGCCCGGTTCGCCTACGCGCAGGCCAAGTTTCAGCTGACCGGCCGGGAGAACAGCGACGACGTGGCCGCGGGCAGGCGCAAGGCGCTGGCGTTCATCGAGGGCCGCTCGACGGCCGAACTGATCGCAGTCGGCGAGGAGATCTTCGACGAGATCATCGCCGACAAGATCTGGCCGGGCACCAGGGCGTTGGCGCAGATGCACCTCGACGCGGGCCAGCAGGTGTGGCTGGTCACCGCGACGCCCTACGAGCTGGCCGCCACCATCGCCAGGAAGCTGGGGCTGACCGGCGCGCTGGGCACCGTCGTCGAGTCTGTCGATGGCATCTTCACCGGTCGACTGGTCGGCGACATTTTGCACGGCACCGGCAAGGCGCACGCGGTGCGGTCGCTGGCGATCCGCGAGGGCCTGAACCTGCGCCGCTGCACGGCCTACTCCGACAGCATCAACGACGTCCCGATGCTGTCGATCGTCGGAACGGCGGTGGCGATCAACCCCGACGCCGACCTGCGCGACCTGGCGCGTCAACGCGGCTGGGAGATCCGCGATTTCCGCACCGCGCGCAAGGCCGCGCGCATCGGGGTGCCTTCGGCGCTGGCGCTGGGCGTCGCGGGCGGGGCGTTGGCCGCCCTCGCGTCACGCCGCAGATGACCCGGATGACTGGCAGATAAGCATTGGTAAGGACCTGCCCGAGTCGCTGATAGGCTTCGGCCAGCCATGGCCATCGCTGAAGACATCATCGGGACGCACTACCGGTATCCGGACTATTTCCACGTCGACCGGGAGAAGGTCCGCGAGTTCGCGCGTGCGGTGAAGAACGAGCACCCCGCGCACTTCTACGAGGACGCGGCCAGGGAGTGCGGCTACGAAACGCTGGTGGCGCCGCTGACCTTCCTCGCTGTCGCGGGCCGCAAGGTGCAGCTGGAGATCTTCAAGCAGTTCTCGGTGCCGATCAACATGGAGCGGGTGCTGCACCGCGACCAGAAGATCAAGTTCCATCGCCCGATCCTGGCCGGCGACAAGCTGTGGTTCGACTCCTACCTCGACTCGGTCATCGAGGCACACGGCACCGTGGTCTGCGAGATCCGCGGCGAGGTCACCGACGACAACGGCGAGCCCGTGCTGACGAGCGTCGTCACCGTCATCGGCGAGGCCGAGCACGACGACGAGGCCGACGAGGTCACCGCCGCGATCAAGGAGCGTCGCGACGCGGCGATCGCGAAAATGATTGCAGGGCAAAGTTCTAAACGCTGACTCGAATTCGACCGAGCCGTTTCGTTAATTGACCGGTCGTCAGCCGAGGAACGTATTGCGCCGCTGCGTCAGCAACTGATAAAGGGTCTGCTGAATGGTTTCGCGGACCTGGTCGGTCAACTCGAATGTGACCATCGGATCGTCGGCGGCCGAGTCGTCGTAGCCGGCCGTCTCGATCGCCTCGCCGAACTGGATGTGCCACTTCGACGGCAGCGGCACCAGCCCGACCGGTCCGGCGAGCGGGAACAGCGGCGTGATCGGGAAGTACGGCAGGCCGAACAGCCGGGCCAGCAGCTTCACGTCGGCGATCATCGGGTAGATCTCTTCGGACCCGACGATCGAGCACGGCACGATCGGCGCCTTGGCACGCAGTGCCGCCGCGACGAAGCCCCCGCGACCGAATCGCTGCAGCTTGTAGCGGTCCTTGAAGTGTTTGCCCAGCCCCTTGTAGCCCTCGGGGAACACCGCTGTCAGCTCGCCCGCGGCCAGCAGCCGGTGTGCGTCGGCGGTGCAGGCCATGGTGTGGCCTGCCTTGCGCGCGGCCTGGCCCATCGCCGGCATGGTGAACACCAGGTCGGCGGCCAGCAGCCGCAGATCGCGGTGCGCGGGATGGTGGTCGTGCACGGCGACCGACGCCATCAGCCCGTCGAACGGCAACACCCCGGCGTGGTTGGCCACCACGAGCGCCGCGCCGGTCTCCGGCAGGTTCTCGATGCCGCTGACCTCAACGCGGAACCACGAGTTGAAAAGCACTCGCAGCAAAGGCAGAAAAACCGCTTCGTTGAGGTGCGGGTCGAAGCCGAATTCGTCGACGGTGTAATCGCCCGTCATGCGCTTGCGAATGAACTCAGCAACCGCGGCGATTTTCTTCGCGAGTTCGTTCGGCGCTTCCTCAGCGGCCGTCGCGCCCGACGCTGCGAAACGTCGGTCGTCGATCTCGCGTACGACGGCAGCGATCTGCTCGGCCGAGGCGCGCCCAGCCGGATCGCTCAACAGGGAAGGATGTCTACGGGCGCTGTCCCCTCGAGCGGCGGAGCGCCGCTGGGCGGCTTGCCGGCCCGTATTGGCATGCAGCGGAATCACTTTCGCTTTGGATTCGCCCGCCACGTTGATACCTTCTCCCCACCCGATTTCGAGTCTTGACTAACGTCCGTAACGCTGCGCCGCCGCTACGGCGCGACTCTCCATTGAGCGTACCCACCGCGGGTCAATGATCGGAGTCAAACCACGACCACGTACGTAATCGTCAAAAGCCTCCGCTGTCGTCCACTTTGGGCTATAGCCTAATTCATCACGCATTCGCGTGGTGTCCATGACGCGGCCATAGCTCAGGTAGTCCAACTGCTCGCGATCCCACTCAGTGTAGCGAGTTGCGCGCCACAGCGAATCCACTGCACGCAGGGCAAACCGCGGCACCGGCATCGGAATCCGGCCCGCGCGCCGAATCGCTTGCGACATCATGATGATTCCCGAGGCGCCGATGTTGAAGGTGCCCGCTTTGCCCGCCATCGTCGCGTGCTCCAATGCGCCCAGCGCGTCCTGCTCGTGCAGCAGCTGCAGCCGCGCGTCGTGGCCGATGATCGTCGGCACCACCGGACCGGCCAGGTAACGCGACAGCGCGGTGTCCATCGCCGGGCCGATCATGTTGGCCAGCCGCAGGATCGTCACCGTGATGTCGGGCCGGCGGCGGGCCAGTCCGCGCGCGTAGCCCTCGATGTCGATGCTGTCGCGGGCGAAGCCCTCGCGCGGGGGACGCCTACTGCTGGAGTCCTCGGTGAACAGCACCGGGTCCAGCGCGCTCGACCCGTACACCTCAGACGTCGACTTGACGACGACGTGGCGCACCGACGGCGCCTTTTGGCAGGCCGCGAAAAGCTGGATCGCGCCCATCACATTGAGTTCCTTCAACGTCGCCTTGCCGCCGGAGCGCGGCACGTAGGACGCGGCCGCGGCGTGCACGACCGTGTCGACGTCGTTGTTGCGGATGACCTTCGCGATGAACGGGTTGCGGATGTCGGCGCGAACGAACTCGGCGCGACCCATGCGGCGCAGCAGATCCTTGCTGGGCGCGATCGCGTCGACGGCGATGACGTGTTCGATCGACGAGTTCTGCGCCAGCCGAGCGGTCAGATATCCACCCAGAAAACGGCACGCACCGGTCACCAGCACGACCTTGGGGTGCGCCAGGCACTCCGATGCGCCCTTGTCGTGCCCCTGGCGGCCTCCGGGACGGTCCTTCGAATCCATCCGGTTCAGCCTATCGACGGAGCCGAGACGCTACTTGCCGAGTTTCCTGCGCTGCACCCGGGTGCGACGAAGCAGCTTGCGGTGCTTCTTCTTCGACATGCGCTTACGCCGCTTCTTGATGACTGAACCCATAAACTCCGCTACCTAGATTTCCACGGCGCGCTCCCGCGCCAGTTGGCTCGACCCGCACACTTTACCCGGGCCGAGGTCGCGGAGCGAAAACGGCGCTGCCACGCCTGCGCAGCCCCATCCCTGGGCCCAGCGCGCAACCTTGTACAGTTTTGCGGCTCGCAACCGTACAAGAGTGAGCGCTCGCGGGAGGCCGGGCCGCTGGGCCCGGCTCAATCCTCAGTCCTCAGTCCGTCAGCCCGCGTCGAAATACGACGTTTCCAGCAAGTCGTGCACCGCTTTGGCGTGCACGCGGAACGACCGGCCGACCCGCACCGCAGGCAGTTCGCCGTTGTGCACCAAGCGGTAGACGGTCATCTTGCTGACCCGCATCAAGTTGGCCACTTCGGCGACGGTGAGAAATTGAGCCCGCGGCGGCTGGTCGGGAGCCGCGTCACCTCGTGCATGCTTCCCGCTTGCCGACTCCCGCCCCGATGGCCCGTTCATAGACGTCATCGCAACCCAATCCTTCAGGCACGAGCAGTCCCAGCGGCTTCCCCTCCGCTGGCACCAACAAGTGCATACACGAAGGAGAATAGCGTGGTTATTGGGGTTATTGCGACGGGTGTGGGCTATTCAATCGAAATCCATCGAATTACCCAGATGTAATTCCTAGCTGGGCAGATCGCTGTTTTGCGGCATCCACGGCATCCGCCAGAGCGGCCCGCACCGCGTGCTTTTCGAGTTCCCGCAGACCAGCGGCGGTTGTGCCGCCCGGCGACGTGACCGTGGCGCGCAGCTGCGCCGCAGTGGTGTCGATTGCCGAACCCAGGCCGGTGTCCTCGGCGGCCCGAACGGCGTCGATGCGCTCCAGCAACATCGCCGCCGACCCCGCCATCGTCTGCGCCACCAGATCGGTGGCCACCGACCGCGACAGGCCGGCCGCGACCCCGGCGTCGATGAGTGCCTCGACGACGTAGAAGAAGTACGCGGGCCCCGACCCCGACAGCGCCGTCACCGCGTCCAGCTGTGATTCCGCGACGGTCAGCACCCCACCGACCGCGTCGAAGATCGACGCGACCTCCTTGAGCTGCTCGGCGGTGGCGAACCGGCCAGGCGCCAGCGCGCTCACGCCGCCGCCGACGACCACCGGCGCATTGGGCATCACACGCACCACCGGGGCGCCCGCGGGCAGTTTGGCCTCGAAGTAGTCGGTGGTGACACCGGCGGCCACCGTCACGAAAACCTGTTCGGCGCTGTCACTTTCGGCATGCGCGGCGGCATCGGCGATCTCGTCGATGACGGGGCCGACATCACTGGGTTTGACGGCGACGATGACGAACGAGGCGTTCTCGGCGGCGTCGGCCACCGACGTCACCAACACGGAGTACTTCTCGGACAGGTACTTCGCGCGTTCCTGGTCCTTCTCCGAGACCACCAGGTCCTTGACCTGCCTGCCCGCGCGCAGCAACCCAGCCAGCAGCGCCTCGCCGATGCTGCCGCCGCCGATGATCGCGATCCTAGCCACGGTCAAAGCATTGCAGACGCCGTCTGCCTACTGCGGGGGCACCATCGCGAGTTGGCGACTCTGCACCACGATGTGGCCTTCGCAGTCGACGACGATGTGGTCCTCGTCGAACCAGTCCTGGCCGATCTGCACCGTCGTGCACATGACGCGCAGCCACCCGTCGGCGGGCAGGGTCCGCAGGAACGCCGTCAACTGCACCGTCGGCGCCCACCCGAACCGGTTGACGCCGAAGGTCACCGGCGCCGACACGTCGCCGCACAGCAGCGCGAACAGCGGATCGGGCGCCACGCCCTTGGGCCGGACCCAGTACTCGATGATCGGCGGACCGCCGTCGGTGCGGGGCTGCATCGTGGTCAGCGACGGCCGGATGTCGCAGCCGTGCGCCAGATGCACGATGTCGGCCATCGGATGACCGGGCCCGATCGGCTCCAGTCCGGGCGGCGGCTCCGGCGTCATCAGCGGCACCACCGGGTTGACCGAAAGCAGCGGCGGCACATGGTGTTCGGGCTCGCCCATCGTCACCGCGGCGCGCACAGCCGTGCGGTCGCCCTGCTTGAGTTCGACGTCGATCAAACCGACCCGACGGCCCCGCTTGCGCACCGTGGTCAGCGCATACATCGGACCGGGATCCGGCGCCCACAGGAAGTTCCCAGAAATCGCTATGGGCCAAGCGTTCTCGTCATCGAAGTTCAGGTATTCCAGGCGGGCCGCCTTCGCGCACAGCGCCAGCATCGCCCCGCCGTGCACCTTCGGGCCGATCGTCCAGTGCTCGTTGAGCTCACCGTCGTAGCGGCCGTCGCCGGCCGGGGTGAGCGCCATGGCGTCGGTGAACAGGGTGGAGCCGGGCATACCGTCCTCTGGAGTCCTTGCTCGCTCGGTCACCGCAGCAGGTGCTTGCGGGCGAACTGCAGCGATTCGGTGAGCAGTGCTTCGCGTTCGGCGGCGGTGCGCGCGCCGGAGGTCGTCACTTCCAGGATCACATGACCGGAAAAGTCGCTGGCGGCAAGGGATTCGCAGATCTCCACCGTCGGCTGGGTGCCGCGACCGGGCACCAGGTGCTCGTCGGTCGAGGCGCCGCTGCCGTCGCACAGATGCAGGTGCACCAGCCCGTCGCCCATCCGGCGCGCCATCTCGATCGCATCGGTTCCGGCCGTCGCCGTGTGCGACAGGTCGAGGGTGTAGTGCGCATGCCCGCCGTCGAGCGGGTCATAGGACGGCGCGAACGCCGAGATGCCCGGCCCCGGCTTGCCGCCGCGTTTGCGCATCCGCTCGATCGACGTCTGGCCCGCGCCGAAGAAGCGGTCGGCGCGGAAGGGGAACATGTTCTCCACCGCCACCATCACATCGCTCTTGTCTTCGAGTTCGGCGACCTGCTCGGAGAACCCCTCGGCATAGCGGCGCTGCCACCGAAACGGCGGATGCACCACGACGGTCTGTGCGCCGAGTTGCTCGGCGGCGCGCACGCTGCGTTCCAGTTTCGGGATCGGGTTGGCGCCCCAAACCCGCTGCGAGATGAGCAGACAGGGGGCGTGCACGGACAGCACCGGCACGTCGTAGCGCTTCGACATCTTCTCGATGGCGTCGACGTCCTGGCTGACGGCTTCGGCCCACACCATCAGCTCCACGCCGTCGTAGCCCAGTTTGGCCGCATACTCGAACGCGGCCTCGGTCCTCAACGGGTAGACCGAGGCCGTCGAAAGACCGACCTTGATGGCGGGGCGCACGAGCCGCTTGAGCGCTTATCCCGATTGCAGCAGCGCCAGCGGTCCCAACGTGACCAAGGCGCCCACCGCAACCGCGATCAGGGTGCTGCCGATGTCCTCGGTCTTGCGAACCACGCGTACACCGACCACCAAGCCGAGGATCACCAGAACCGACAGCACCAGTGCGACGATGTTGTTCCACTTCCACAGCTGGTCGAACGCGATGAACAGGCCCGCGCCGAACAGCACCGCGATGATGCACTGCCCGACGACCAGAGCGCCGCGCGCGAACGACGACATCGTCGACTCTTCGACGTACTCCTCGTCCTCCTCGGCCTCTTCTTCGTCGACGTGGGTGTCCGACGCGCCGAATTCGAGGTCGTCGAGGCGCGTGCTGCCGCGCCGAGCCAGATCGTCGGCGACGCTGTCCCCGCCGAACAGCGTTCCGCCCGACGAGCGCAGATACGACGGCAGCTCCTGGTCGTCGTCGGTGTCGGTGTCGGGCTTGGTCGCGGCCATCGCGGGCCTGGTCAGGCCGAGGTCGGCGGCGACGGCGTCGACCGCGTCTTCGTCATCGATGTCGACAGGATCGGGACTCATCTCCTCGGCATCGACGGCGGAGGAGAAACGCCGCTGCCCGAACTGCGGCCGGCGCCGCGGCGGCTCGAAGTACATCGGCTCGGCGTCGCGCTTCTCGAGGTGCTCGGCGTAGTCGGCTTCCTCGTCGGTGACCGCGGGCGCGTCGACGTCGGTCGTCTCGGTCGCGTTCTCCGTGTCCGCGTGGGCGATGTCCTCGTCCACGTGGGTAGTCCCATTGCGCGACGCGCCACAGTCCGCGCCATAGTCATTGCGCTCGTCGTGGTCATCGCGGTCGTCGCGGACCTCTTCGAGCGTGTCGGTGGACGCCTCGGCCGAATCGGTGTGATCTTCGTTACCCGAAACGACGGGGATTTCGCCGGTCAATTCGGCGACGGTGACGGCGTCGGAGTTGCCGCGCCTGCGCCGACGGCGCCCGCCAACCGGCGGCGCTCCGATCGTTCCGTTCCGTGCCAGCAACTCCGCGACCGAGATCGGCCTGGTACTGCTGTAGCCCTCTTCTGAAGATGTCATCGTGTGTTGCCTCTTGGCTTGGCGGGTTATCGGCCTGCGTCCCGTACAGACGTCTCGACCAGCGCGGTTCCGTCGGCCTCGCTATCGAGTCTCCGCAGAATAAGACCCTCTCGCAACGCCCACGGGCAAATGTCGACGGTGTCGATCGACAGAGCTCGCATGCTCGCCTCCGCAACCAACGCTCCGGCGACGATCTGTGGCGCGCGTTCGGCACTCACCCCTTCCAACTCTGCTCGGTCAGCCGCGGTCATCCTAGAGATGAAAGCTATGAGCTGCCTAAGGCCCGCAGCGGTGAGTGTCCGTTTCACCCGCGGTCCCGCGCCCGACGGCGCGGCCCCGGTCAGCCGGGCCAGCGAGCGGAACGTCTTCGAGGTCGCGACCGCGAGATCCGGAGGGCCGGGCTTGAGCATCTCGGCGCTCGCGTCGGCCAGCTCGGTGGCCAACCAGTCGCGCAGCATCGCCACGCGACGGCGGCCGGGCGGGTCGTCGGGCAGCCACTCGCGAGTCAGCCGACCCGCGCCGAGCGGCAGCGACAGCGCCACCTCGGGCTCCTCATCGACCCCGTTGGACATCTCCAGCGAGCCGCCGCCGATGTCGATGTTGATGATGCGGCCCGCGCTCCAGCCGTACCAGCGGCGCACCGCAAGGAAGGTGAGGCGGGATTCGTCGACGCCGCTGAGCACCTGAAGCGCCACCCCGGTCTCGGCCAGCACCCGGGCCAACACGTCTTCGGAGTTCTTCGCGTCGCGCACTGCAGATGTGGCGAACGCCATCAGATCAGCACAGCCCGAACTCGCGGCGATTTTGGCGAACTCGTCGATGGTGCTGATCAGTTTGTCGGCGCCCTTGCGGGTCAACTTGCCCGAAGAATCGATGGCCTCGGCCAGTCGCAGCGCCGCCTTCGTCGAACTCATCGGCGTCGGATGGCCGCCGCGACGCGCGTCCACCACCAACAGGTGGACGGTGTTGCTGCCGACGTCGAGCACACCTAGTCGCACGTAATCAACCTAACGGGTCTTGCCGTGATCATCGCGTGCGCACCGCCCAGAGATGTTTTGCCCTTTCCGTCGGCCGGGGTCCGTCGGCGGGTCGGCGGGTCGGCCGGTCGGCTAGTTGAGCTAGTCGGCGACGCGGAAATTGAAGATCGATTCGTCGAACCGGTTGTAGTCCTCGTAACCGACGAGGTCGTAGAGGTCGCGGCGGTGCTGCATCTCCTCCAGGTGCGACACCAGCGTGCCTTCGGTGCGCAGCGTTCTGAGTGCGCGCTCGGCGGCGCTCATCGCCATCCGCAGCAGTGACACCGGCCAGATCACGACATTCACCCCGACGTCGCGCAGCTGGTCGGTGGTGAACAGCTCGCTCTTCCCGAACTCGGTCATGTTGGCCAGCATCGGCACGTCGACGGCGGCGCGGACGGCTTCGAACTCGGCGAGCGATTCCAGCGCCTCGGGGAAAACCGCATCGGCGCCGGCATCGACCAGCCGCTTGGCGCGCGCAATGGTCACCTCAAGGCCTTCGACAGCGCGGATATCGGTGCGGGCGACGACGACGAGGTTCGGGTCACGCCGGGCGTCGACGGCGGCGCGGATGCGCTTGGTCGCCGTCGCGTCGTCGACCACCTGCTTGCCGTCGAGATGTCCGCAGCGCTTCGGGTTCACCTGGTCTTCGATGTGCAGCGCCGCGACGCCTGCTTCTTCCAACTCCTGCACCGTGCGGGCGACGTTGATCGGTTCACCGAAACCGGTGTCGGCGTCGGCCAATACGGGTAACTCGGTGACCCGTGCGATCTGGCGGTTGCGGGTGGCGACCTCGCTGAGCGTGGTCAGCCCGATGTCGGGAAGGCCGAGGTCGGCGCTGAGCACCGCACCGGATACGTAAACCCCGTCGAAGCCGCATTGCTCAATCAGCTTGGCGGACAGCGGATTGAACGCCCCGGGGAGTTGCACCAACTCGCCGGAGGCCAGCCGTTGCCGCAGCCGCTGGCGTTTCTCGGCCGCGGTCGTCGTCGCGTAGAGCACGTCTACTCCTCGTCAGAAGATTCCGGGCGGCCCAGGTGGTGGCAGCACGCCCGCGGGTGCGGCGAACGTCAACTCCCGCACCTCTTTCGGTCCCAATTCCGGCAGCCGCAGCGCCAAGGCGAGGAATCGCTCGGCTTCCTCTTCGCCCAGCACCGGCACCGCCAGGCTGCGGTATTTGTGCACGTACTCGTCGCGACCGAACGGCCGCGCACCGTTGGGATGCGCGTCGGCGACGCTGATTTCGTCCGCGACGGTGCGGCCGTCGGTCAGCGTGATCACCACGCGTCCGCCGTAGGACGCATCACCGCCCGTGCTGTGGTAACGCTGTGTCCATTCCGGGTCTTCGACGGTGGTGATCTTGTTCCACAGCGCGACGGTGTCGGGACGCGACGCGCGCTCGGGGGTGTAGGACGCCTCGTGGTGCCATGCCCTGTCCTGCAGCGCGACCGCGAAGATGTACGGCAGCGAGTGATCGAGGGTCTCCCGCGACGCGTGCGGGTCGTACTTCTGCGGGTCGCCCGCTCCCGATCCGATGACGTAGTGCGTGTGATGCGACGTATGGATGACGATGCTGTCCACCCGCTCCGGGTCGGCGACGTCCGGGTTGTCCCCGGACAGCTTGCGCGCCAGGTCGATCCACGCTTGCGCCTGGTACTCGGCGGAGTGCTCCTTCGTGTAGCTGGCGAGGATGGCGCGCTTGGGCTCACCCGGCTCCGGAAGCGGCACCTCGTAACTCGCGTCCGGCCCGTCGAGCAGCCAGGCGATGACACCGTCCTCACCCTCGTAGATCGGCGACGGGCTGGTCTGTCCCCGCATGGCCCGGTCAACGGCTTCGATCGCGATCTTGCCCGCGAAGGCCGGCGCATACGCCTTCCACGAGGAGATCTCCCCCTTGCGGGACTGGCGCGTGGTCGTCGTCGTGTGCAGCGCCTGCCCGATCGCCTGGTAGATCACTTCGGTGGGCAGTCCGAGCAGCGTCCCCACAGCCGCGGCCGCCGACGGCCCGAGGTGGGCGATGTGGTCAATCTTGTGCTTGTGCAGGCTGATTGCCCGCACCAGATCGATCTGCAGCTCGTAGCCGGTGGCAATCCCGCGCACGACCGAGGCGCCGTCGCTTCCGACATGCTGAGCCACCGCGACGACCGGCGGGATGTTGTCACCGGGATGCGAGTAGTCGGCGGCCAGGAAGGTGTCGTGAAAGTCCAACTCCCGCACCGCAACTCCATTCGCCCAGGCTGCCCACTCGGGGCTGGTGCGCACACTGGAATCGAGGCCGAAAACGGTGGCGCCGTCGCCTCCGCTGCTGGCCACGTGCGCGGTGGCCTGTTCTCGCGCCGCCGACGGCGCCGAGCGGGCGAGCGACGCCGCCGCAACCCCCGCGTTGTCGATGACGCGGTTGACGATCATCGCGACGACGTCGTCGTCCAGGTCGACGGGATCGGTCGCGACTTGAGCCATCGCCCAGGCCAATTGGTCCTCGCGGGCGAGGTTTTCCTCGCTGCGGTGGACTCGAACGCGGTGGTTGCGCATCAGCGATGCCCTTTCTGGTCGTTCGTTCCGAGACCGGTGTAGTCATGCCGGAAATGCTCAAGGCTGTTGTGCAAGTGGACGTGTGTCGCGTGTGCGGCGAGATCGGCGTCGTGGTTGGCGATGGCCGAAGCGATCAGCGCGTGTTCGAGCGCCGAGATGGCCAACCGCGTGGGTGAGGCGCCGGCCTTCCTGCGCACCCTGGCGAGATGGATGCGCAATGCATCAAGGGCGTCAACGAGATACACGTTGCTGGCCGCCGCGTCGACGGCCTCGTCGAATCGACGGATCAAGCTGTAGTACTCGTTGATCTGGCGCTCGGTCACCGCCGGGTCGGACAGCGGCCCGTGCCATTGCTGGAAGTCGCGGGCGAATTCGGCGAAGACCTCTCCGTCCGCGCGCCGGGCAGCGAGCCGGGCGGCCTGGGCTTCCAGGCAAATGCGCATCTCGAAGAGCGCGTCGATGTCGCGGTCGGAGACGTCGGTGACGACCAGTCCACGCCCTCGCCGGTCGTCGAGCAGACCCTCGGCCACCAGTCGCCCGAACGCCTCCCGGATAGGTGTGCGCGACACCCCGAGCCGTTCGGATTGCTCCACCTCGAACAGCGTCGTTCCGGGTTCGAGCAGGCCCTCGAGAATGTCGGACCGCAGCTGCTCATAGGCACGCGCGGCCGCACTCGTGGGCTTCGATGGCATCCGCCTAGTGTATACACGTGAGACCAAGCCGAGGATAGTCACCAGGCGTTCTTGGATCGCCCATTGCGATTGCTCGGCGTTATGTATACGTTCGGGTGATCGACATCGTCGTCACGCCGAAAGAGGCCTTCATGCGAATCTCACGAATCCTCACGGCGGTCACCGCCGCACTGCTCCTCGCCGCCTGCGGCAACAACACGCAATCAGCCGACAGCGGTAACGGCGGCGACTTCAAGGCATTGAACAGGGTCGAAATCATCGCGCCGGCGGCGCCGGGCAGCGGCTGGGACCAGACCGCCCGCGCCGTACAGGCCGCGCTCACGGCCGACGACCTGGCGCGCAGCGTCGACGTCAAGAACGTGCCCGGCGCGTCGGGCACGGTGGCGTTGGCTCAGGTGGCTCCGCAGAAGGGCAAGAGCGATCTGCTCATCGCGTCCGGGCTGGCCATGATGAGCGGCATCATCACCAACGGCACGGACGTCACCCTCGACGACCTCACCCCGATCGCCCGCCTGATCGGCGAGTACGAGGTGATCGTCGTGCCCAAGGACGTGCCATTCAACAACACCGACGAGCTTTTCGCCGCGATCAAGGCCGACCCGAAATCCGTTGCCATCGCGGGAGGTTCGGCCGGAAGCGCCGACCACATCTTCATCGGACTGCTCGCTCAGCACTACGGAGTCAAGCCGGCCGACGTCAACTACATCCCCTACAGCGGCGGCGGTGAGGCGACGACGGCGCTGCTGGGCGGCAAGGTGCAGGCGGGCGTCGCGGGCCTCAACGAGTTCGTCGAGCAGATGAAGAACGGCAACCTGAAGGGGCTGCTCGTCTCGTCGACCGAACCCATCGAAGGCGTGACGACAGCCCAGACGGCCGGCGATATCGACCCGAATCTGGAGTTCCAGAACTGGCGGTCGATCATGGCGCCCGGCGGCATCGACGACAGCCTGAAGTCGCAATACATCGACGCGATGACCCGCATGCACGAATCGTCGGCGTGGATGGACGCGATCGAGAAGAACGACTGGACCGACTACTTCCTGGCGGGTGACGAATTCGCCACCTGGCTCAAGGAAGAGAACGCACGCGTGCAGACCGTGTTGAACGACCTCGGCTTGGCCAAGCAGGCGGGTTGATGACGGCCGAGTCCTCGTCAGTCGGCGTGCCGCAACGCAAGTCGATCCCCTGGGGGGAGTACGCGATCTCGGCCGCCCTTCTGGGCATCGGAATCGTCGTGCTGCTCGACGGGCTGCGCCAGAGCGAGTCGAGGTCCGCCTCCGGGGTGGGCGCGGGCTTCATGCCGACGGTCGTCGGCGTGTTGCTCATCGCGCTGTCGGCGGCGCTGACGGTGCAGATCGTGCGGGGCCGCCTCGGCGAGGCCGACGAGGCCGAAGGCGAAGTCGACGTGCGGCGGACGCGTTGGGTGCCGATGGCGATCTGCGTCGGAGCCGTGCTGGTGTTCATCGTCGGTGTCGAACCACTGGGCTACGTCATCGTCAGCTCAATTGTGTTCTGGCTGACGGCCTGGGCCGTCGGCGCGCGACACATCGTGCGCAGCGCGATCATCGCCATCGCTCTGTCGTTGATCGTGTATCTGGCCTTCACGCGGCTGCTGGACATCTACCTTCCCCCTGGCGTGCTGGGCTTCTGATGACGGGCATCGAAGGACTGCTGGACGGTCTTGCGGTGGCGATCACGCCGCAGGCGCTGCTGTTCGCACTGCTGGGCACGATCGTCGGAACGTTGATCGGGGTGCTGCCGGGGATCGGTCCGGCGCTGACCATCGCGCTGTTGCTGCCGATGACGTACGGCCTGGCGCCCGAGTCGGCGTTCATCATGTTCGCCGGCATCTATTACGGCGCAATGTATGGCGGCTCGACCACCTCCATCCTGCTCAAAACGCCAGGCGAATCCGGTTCGGTGGTCACCGCCATCGACGGCAACAAGATGGCCCGCCAGGGCCGGGGCGCGGCCGCGTTGGCCACCGCGGCGATCGGCTCGTTCATCGCAGGGACCATCGCGACGGTGCTGCTGGCGTTGTTCGCGCCGTGGATGGTCAACGTCGCGGTGAAGCTGGGAGCACCTGACTACTTCGCCCTGATGGTGGTCGCGTTCCTCACGGTCAGCGCGCTGGTCGGGTCGTCGCCGTTGCGCGGGCTCATCTCGATGTGCCTCGGCCTGGTCGTCGGCCTGATCGGCATCGACTTCCAAAGCGGCCAGCAGCGCCTGGTGTTCGGACAGGTCGCGCTGATGGACGGCATCGACACCGTGGTGCTGATCGTGGCGCTGTTCGCGGTCGGCGAGGTGCTCTACGTTTCGGCACACCAGGTTTCGAGCCGCTTCGATCTGCTGCGGCTGGGCAAGGGTGCAAAGTGGATGACGCGCGAAGACTGGGCGCGCTCGTGGCGACCGTGGCTGCGCGGCACCGGCGTGGGCTTCCCGCTCGGCGTCATACCGGCGGGTGGTTCGGAGATTCCGACGTTCTTGTCCTACGCGTTGGAACGGCGGCTGTCCAAGCACAAGGAGGAGTTCGGCAAGGGCGCGATCGAAGGCGTGGCGGGTCCCGAGGCCGCCAACAACGCCAACGCCGCAGGCACGCTGGTTCCGCTGCTGGCGCTGGGCATTCCCACCTCGGCCACCGCGGCCGTCATCCTGGTCGCGTTTCAGCAGTACGGGATTCAGCCGGGTCCGCAGCTGTTGGAGACGCAGTCGGCGCTGGTGTGGGGCCTGATCGCCAGCCTGCTGGTGGCCAACCTCATCCTGTTGGCGCTCAACCTGCCGCTGGTGGGCATCTGGGTGAAGATTTTGGAGATCCCCAAGCCGTACCTGTTCGCCGGGATCATGGTTTTCGCGCTGCTCGGCACCTACGCGGTCAACGGGTCGACGTTCGATGTGGCCGTCCTGCTGGTGATCGGGATCATCGGCTATCTGATGCGCCGATTCGGCTTTCCGATCACGCCGATGGTCGTCGGCGCGATTCTCGGCCCCCTCGCCGAAGTCCAACTCCGACGCGCCCTCGACATCGCAGGCGGCGACGTGCTCGCGCTGGTCAGCACGCCGTTCACCATCGTGGTCTACCTCGCCCTCGCGGTAGTCCTGGTGATGGGATACGTGCTGCGCAGGCGCGCCACTCGGACGGTGCCCGCGGACTCGGGCGTCGACGAGCAGTCGACCTCGGGCGCGGAATCGCAGTGAGGTAGACGGCCTCAAGATCGAATTGGCCTGCGCCCCATTGGCCTGCGCTCGTTCCAAGCGCGCCATTCCAAGCGCGCCATTCCAAGCGCGCCTCGTTATCGAAAGCCGCCCGATGAGGGTAGCGTTGGATGCGTGACGAGTGAGTACCCCGGTGAAGTTGAACTGGATTTCGCCCGCGAATGGGTGGAGTTCTACGACCCGGACAACCCCGAACACCTGATCGCCGCCGACATGACGTGGCTGCTGTCGCGATGGACGTGTGTGTTCGGCACCCCGTCGTGCAAGGGCACCGTCAAGGGCAGGCCGGACGACGGATGCTGCTCGCACGGCGCGTTCCTCTCCGACAAGGCCGACCGCAAACGTCTGGACAAAGCGGTCAAGCAGCTGACCGACGAGGATTGGCAGTTCCGCAGCAAGGGCCTCGGTCCCAAGGGCTATCTGGAGATGGACGAGTACGAGGACAAGCCCAACCTGCGGACCCGAAAGTACAAGGGCGCCTGCATATTTCTCAATCGGCCGGGCTTCGAGGGCGGTATCGGCTGCGCGTTGCACATCAAGGCGATGAAGCTGGGCGTCGAGCCGTTGACGATGAAGCCCGACGTGTGCTGGCAGCTGCCGATCCGGCGCACCCAGGAATGGGTGACGCGTCCTGACGGGTCGGAGATCCTCAAGACCTGGATCACCGAGTACGACCGCCGCGGCTGGGGCGAGGGCGGCCTCGACCTGAACTGGTACTGCACCGGTGACCCGAACGCCCACGTCGGCACCCGTCAGGTGTGGGAGTCCTACGCCCCGGAGTTGACCGAACTGCTCGGCGAGAAGGCCTACGCCGAGTTGGCGGCAATGTGCAAGCGGCGCAGCGCTTTAGGGCTGATCGCCGTGCACCCGGCGACGCGCGCGGCCGAGTAGGCATCAGCGCGCCAGTCTTAGCGCGCGACTCTTGGCCCTGAGCTTTAGCCCTCGAGCTTGTAGCCGAGGCCGCGCACCGTCACCAGATGCACCGGGTTGGCCGGGTCGGCCTCGATCTTCGACCGCAGCCGCTTGACGTGCACGTCGAGGGTCTTGGTGTCGCCGACGTAGTCGGCACCCCACACCCGGTCGATCAGCTGCCCGCGGGTGAGCACCCGGCCGCTGTTGCGCATCAGATACTCGAGCAGGTCGAATTCCTTGAGCGGCAACGTGATCGGCTCGCCGTTGACCGAGACGACATGGCGTTCGACGTCCATCCGCACCGGGCCGGCCTCCAGCACGCCGTCGCTGATACCGACGTCGTCGGCGTCGGCGCCGCGGCGCAGCACCGCCCTGATCCGGGCAATCAGTTCACGCGCCGAGTACGGCTTGGTGACATAATCGTCGGCGCCCAATTCGAGGCCGACGACCTTGTCGATCTCGCTGTCGCGCGCGGTCACCATGATGACCGGGACGCTGGAGCGCGCCCGCAACTGCCTGCACACGTCGGTGCCGCTCATGCCGGGCAGCATCAAGTCGAGCAACACGATGTCCGCGCCCGCGCGCTCGAACTCGGCAAGGGCCGAAGGCCCGTCGGCGACAACGGTGGCTTCGAAGCCCTCTTTGCGCAGCAGGAACGCCAAGGGATCGGCCAGGGACTCCTCGTCCTCGACGATCAACACATTGGTCATGGACGTCGTCATTCCTCTCATTGATCCGAGCGTTTGTCGGACTCGTTCGCGTGATCGGGATAGGCCGGGATGGACAGCGTGAAGGTCGACCCTGTGCCGGGTTGGCTCCACAACCGGATCGAGCCATTGTGGTTGGCCGCAACGTGTTTGACGATCGCAAGCCCGAGGCCGGTGCCACCGGTGGCGCGTGATCGGGCCTTGTCGACGCGGAAGAATCGCTCGAACACCCGCTCCTGGTCGGCGGGGGCGATACCGATTCCCCGGTCCGTGACAGCGATTTCGATGTAGTCACCTTTACGCCGTCGACTGATCGACACCGGAGATCCGTTGGGCGAGTAAGCGATTGCGTTGGACACCAGGTTGGCCAACGCGGTGACGAGAAGGGGTTGGTCGCCGAGCACCTTGAATCCGGTCGGCTGGTCGGTGGTGATCTCGATGTTGGCGGTCTCGGCGGCAACCTTGTACCGCGACAACGCTTCTGCGACGACGGTGTCGACGTCGACGGCCTCGAGGTCGGGTAGCGGTTCGGCGCCTTGCAGGCGCGACAGTTCGATCAGTTCGCCGACCATGTTGGCCAGCCGGTTGGATTCGGCGACCATCTTTCCGGCGAAGCGACGCACGGTGTCCGGGTCGTCGGCCGAGGCGAGCAGTGCTTCGGCCAGCACACCCATGGCGCCGACCGGGGTTTTGAGTTCGTGGCTGACGTTGGCGACGAAATCGCGTCGGGTGGCCTCCATCCGCGCGTGTTCGGATTGGTCGTCGACGTAGACGACGGCGAAGCGGCGGTCCTCCTCGGTCAGCAGGCGAACGTGGCCGCGCACCGAAAGTCCGGACCGGCCGCGATGCATGCGGTCGCGCGGCGACAGGTCGACCTCGCTGTCTTCGCCGGTTTTGAGTGTGCGCTGGGCGGCCTCCCAGGCACGGTCGTCGAGCAGACGGTCGCGCACCAGCCCCAGCTCGCGGGCACGGTCGTTGCTGTAGACGACGTCACGGTAGGTGTCGACCACGACGATGCCGACGGGAGAGAGCGAGACGATGTGGTCGAGCATCTGCGAGACGGTGATACCCGACTGCTGGGCCGATCGCCGCTGCCTGCGTTCGATGACCCTCGGTGCTACACCCGCCCCGACGCCGATCCCGATCAGCAACGCGAGCAGTGCCACGCCTGCCGTCAGCAGCAGTGCGGTTTCCACACCCACGAGCAGATCGTACGTAACGGGTGAACGTCATCCCAGCAGCGAGCGGCCAAATCGGGAGAAGTCACACAGTCAAATGCAGGTGTTTTACCGGTGTTCACCTGCTGTTAGCCCCGAGGGAGCGGTGTTTACTTCGCGCCCTGGGCCGCGACGGCGGCCGCACCCGCGGCGGCAGCCTCGGGATCGAGATAGGTGCCGCCGATGACCTTCGGGCGCAGGTCGCCGTCGAGGTCGTACCGCAGCGGGATGCCGGTCGGAATGTTGAGGCCGACGACATCCTCGTCGGACATCTGATCGAGGTATTTGACCAGCGCCCGCAGCGAGTTGCCGTGCGCCGCGATCAACACCGTCTTGCCGGCCCGCAGGTCGGGCACGATCGCCTCGGTGAAATACGGCACGAACCGGGCGACCACGTCCTTGAGGCATTCGGTCTTCGGCGGGCCGCCGGGGATATCGGCGTAGCGCGGGTCGTCGTCCTGGCTGTATTCGCTGGTCGGGTCGAGCGGCGGTGGCGGGGTGTCATAGCTGCGGCGCCACGCCATGAACTGCTCTTCGCCGTACTTTTCTTTCGTCTCGGCCTTGTTGAGGCCCTGCAGCGCGCCGTAGTGGCGCTCGTTGAGCCGCCAGTCGCGGTGCACGGGAATCCAATGCCGATCGGCCTTGTCCAGCGCGATGTTCGCGGTCGTGATCGCGCGGCGCAGCAGCGACGTGTACACCACGTCGGGCAGGCGGTCCAGCTCCTTGA
Source organism: Mycolicibacterium agri (assembly GCF_002553505.1). Taxonomy (GTDB): domain Bacteria; phylum Actinomycetota; class Actinomycetes; order Mycobacteriales; family Mycobacteriaceae; genus Mycobacterium; species Mycobacterium agri. Next base: position 27,945 of record NZ_PDCP01000002.1, read on the forward strand.
TCAACTCGCCCGCGCGGAGCGCCTCCTGCCTGCCCTTCTCGGTGAGGTCGACGTCGACCCATCCGGTGAACAGGTTCAGCGCGTTCCATTCGCTTTCGCCGTGACGCAAGAGGATCAGCGTGGAATCTCCCATGCCGAAGAGACTATCCCGGCGCCCGGATGCCGCGCTGCCCGCGGTCTGCGGCGAGATCGACGAAATGGCGCGACCTACTCGCACAAATGCGCCCAAACGTTGGTTTGGGCGTAAGGAGGCGTGAGGGGAGGGACGGTCAGTCGGTGTCGTCGTCGATGAGGTGCTCGAAGGCGCGCAGGTTCTTCAGCGACTCGCCGCGCGACACCCGCCACTCCCACTCTTTCTGGATCGAGGTGCGAAAACCCAACTCCAGCAAGGTGTTGAAGTCCGAATCGACAGCCTCGAGCACCTGGCCGAGCACGCGGTCGATCTCCTCGGGAGTGACGGAGCCAAGCGACATCCGGCCGACCAGGTAGATGTCGCCGACGTTGTCGAGGGTGTAGGCCACCCCGTAGAGCTTGCGGTTGCGCTTGAGCAGGAATCGGTAGACGCCCTCGTGGTTTTCGTCGGGCTGGCGGCACACGAACGCCTCGATGCGCACCGAATGCTCACCGATGGTCAGGATCGTGTTGGTCTTCAGGCGGCGCTCGCCTGGCAGCTCGACAATGATGCCGGGCGGGCCGCCGTGTGCACCCTCGTGCCAGGTGCAGACCAGGCCGTTCTCCTTGCAGGTGTCCTCGATGATCTGGCGGATCTCGGAGCTCACGCGCGGACACCTCGCCGCATCGAGAAGCGCCGCCCATTGCGGCGGGATGTGTCGCGGTGGTGCCGGGCGCGGTAGTCGCCGATGGCGCGCCCGTAGCTGTCGAGCAGGCCGTCGACGGTGTGGGCCCAGGAGAACGTGGCGGCGTGTTCGACGGCCGCGGCGCGCAGGGTGTCGGGCCCGCGATCGACCAGATCGGCGATCGCGTCGGCCCAATCGCCGACGTCGTGTCCGGGCACCAGCGCGCCGGTGACGCCGTCGCGCACGGCCACGGGCAGGCCGCCGACCTCGGCGGCCACCACGGGGGTGCCGCAGGCCTGGGCCTCGACGGCGACCAGGCCGAACGACTCGGAGTAGCTGGGCACCGCGACGAGGTCGGCGGCGCGGTAGACATTGACCAACTGGTCGCGCGACTGCGGCGGCATGAATGTCACGCGGTCGGAGATACCCAATTCGTCGGCCAACCGGATCAGGGTGTCGGGTGCGGCCAGGCCGCTGCCGGACGGGCCACCGGCCACCACGACCCGCAGGTTGGGGAACCGACCGTCGAGTTTGGCCGCGGCGCGCAGCAGCACATCGGGCGCCTTCAGCGGCTGGATGCGTCCGACGAACGTGAGGATGAGGTCGTCGGGTGAGAGCCCGAGTGCGGCCCGCGCTGCCCGCTTGTCGCCGGGTGTGAAGGTGTCCAGGTCGACACCGGGATGCACGACGTCGATGCGCGCCGGGTCCGCGTGGTGATGCGAAACCAGTTGCTGCGCTTCATGTTCGGTGTTGACGATGAGCCGGTCGGCTTCGTCGACGACCTGCTGTTCGCCGACGGCGCGCAGGGGTGGTTCGGGTGCGTCGCCGTCGGCGAGCGAGGCGTTCTTCACCGCCGCGAGAGTGTGGGCGGTGTGCACCAGCGGCACGGCCCAGCGGTCGCGGGCCAGCCAGCCGACCTGACCGGACAGCCAGTAGTGCGAGTGCACGATGTCGTAGTAGCCCGGCTCGTGGGTGGCCTCGGCGCGCAGCACGCCTGCGGCGAACGCGCACAGCTGAGTGGGAAGGTCGTACTTGTCGAGCCCCTCGAACGGGCCGGCGACGACGTTGCGGACGAGCACGCCGGGGGCGACCCGAACGATCGGCTGATCGGCCGACGAGGTGGCCCTGGTGAAGATCTCCACCTCGACGCCGCGGCGGGCCATGTGCAGGGCGCTCTGCAGGACGTAGACGTTCATTCCGCCGGCATCGCCGGTACCCGGCTGGGCCAGTGGGGAGGTGTGCACCGACAACACGGCCACGCGATTGGGCGGATCGGTCGCTAAGCGCACACAGACATGTCTACACCTCGACCGGTGCTGCAACGGGCGAGGGCCTGTCCATCCGCGAGATTGCAGCTACGCAGCAAAACTGCGAGTGGCGGCCCGCGTGGTTACAGTTTCGCGGCTCACGCGATCGCCGCGCGCCGCCAGCCCGGGTGCGCGGCTAGGCGGTGGCCTCCGGCCTGCGCGTCAGCGCCCGTCGCATCGCGCCGATCGGATCGGCGTAGATGCCGCCCAGCGACACCACACCGGCCCCGGCCTCCTGCACGCGGTTGCCGAACGAGGTCACCCGGATGTCGCGCGGCGGCAGCATCGACCGCTTCCGGTAGGCCGCCTCGACGAGCTCCATGCCCTCCGGATACTCGGTGAACGCCTGCCCGCCGACGACCAGATCGTCCGGGTTGAGCATGTAGCGCAGCAGAGCGACGGCCTCCCCCAGCACCCGCGCCCGCTCGGCCAGCAGCGCGCGCGCATCCTCATTGCCCTGCCTGGCCGCGCGCAGCACCGCCGCCATCGTCGACCCGGGCCCCTCGGCCGGGATGATCCGCTTCTTGCGCGCCGCGATCAGCACCGCCTCGTCGCTGACGGTCGACTCCAGCTGCCCTGTCCCGCCGAGCAATTCCGAGTTGACCGGCAGGCCGGCGATCGTGCCCGGGCCGCTGGCCGGGGAATGCACCTTGCCGCCGATCGACAACGCATAGCCCGCGGTTTCGCGGGCGTACACATACAAACTCGTCGACGACTGCGGCCCGCGCCGCCCACCCAGCAGCAGCTCCGCACCGGCCATCGCGTCCACGTGCGACGCCACCGACACGGGCAGCCCAAGCGACTCTGCGATCACCGGGCCGACGGGCGCATCCGACCACCCCAGCCGCGAGTGGTTCAGATATCCGGTCGCGCTGTCGACGACACCGCCCGTGGCCACCCCGACCCACAGCGGGCGACGGCGATGCCAGCGGCTCAGATACCGACGCGCGCTGTGCGCCAACGACGCCAGCGCCGCCTCCTGCGGGCCGCGCGGCGTCGGTGTCTCCACGACATCAAGCGTGCGGCCGAACAGGTCGGTCGCCACGATGCTGGTCGTCCGCGCACCGATGTGGATGCCCAGCGTCAGAAACGGCTCGTGATTGACCTCGACGGGCACCCGCGGCCGCCCGATCGCGCCCGACACGGCCAGATCCGCGCGCTCACGCAGCACCCCGGCATCCAGCAGCGCCGTCACCTGACGGTTCACCGTCGCGATGGACAACTGCGTGACCTTCGCGATGACGTCGCGCGCGATCGGCCCGCGCGCCCGAGCGGCGTTGAACACCGAAGCCGCCGCCGCGTCGGCCACGCACAGCGACGGCGCAACGATGTGGTGCCGCGACAGCAGAGCGCGCTTGGCGTGGGCCGGGGTCTTCGCCGGGCGGAGAGTTGTGGTGGTGGTTCGCACGTGGATGTCCTTCGTCGAAGTCGTCGGGTGGGGGTCGTGGCCACACCTGGCGACTCAGCGGGACAGCGTGCTTATCCGGGGTCGGTCAGGCGCGGCAGATCGCGCGACAACAACAACACCGGAACATGTGCGCCAACTTAGCACAGCCAACTAACCGCTCGCCCAGTGACGTCACCGACTACCGCGGGAAGTGCAGCCGCTGGGTGGCGAACAACTTATGCGGGTGGCCCAGGTGATTAGCCGCCGCGACGACGTCCATCCACGTGGGAATCAGCTCGCTGTCGCCGTAGACCAGACGGCATGCCGACTCCAGCGTGTGCCCCGCCACGGTCAGTCGGAAGTTCAGGCCCGGGCGGATCAACACGGTGCGCGGCGTCGGCTCGGTGTCGGGATCCATCTGGTTGGCGAACGCGATCACGACCGCAAGACGGTCGTCGCCGTACCACCGCGCGGCCAGCGTCGGAAAGCTCTCCCCGTCCACCACGGTGTGGTGCCCGACGTCGCCGAGTTCCGGAATCAGCAGCCACGCACCGCGTTCGATCGGCTGCTGGGCCACGCCGCTGGCCACCTCCCAGATCAGCTGCATCTTGGAGTCCTGTGTCCCGTAGTACTGCTGGGTGATCTGGGCACGGGCGGCGGTGGTGTCGTCGGTGGTCCACAGGTGCCGGTACGTGACATAGGGCACCAGCAGTTCCTGACCGGCGAAGATCAGGTCGGGGTTGGCGAGGTTGTTCATGTGGGCGATCACCGGGTACAGCTCGCCGTCGCCGTATTCGCGTGCAGCGATGCCGAACAGTGTGTCGCCCGGTTGCACCGTGTAGTTCTTCATTGGTGGTTCCTTTCCGTGTGCAGCAACGCACACCGAAAAGTCAACGCAGCCCGCGGCGGGCGCACACGAGTAGCGCACTACTCCATCTCGTCTCGTACAGTTGGTCGCATGACAGCACCCGATGCCGAACGCCGCGTCGCCGTAGTCACCGGCGCCAGCGGGGGGATCGGCGCAGCTACCGCGAGAACCCTTGCCGCGCAGGGCTTCCACGTGGTGTGCGTGGCGCGCCGTGAAGACCTCGTCAACGAGGTGGCCGCCGAAATCGGCGGCAGCGCGATCACCGCGGACATCACCGACGCCGATGCGGTGTCGGTGATGGCGGAGCGCCTGGATCGGGTCGACGTCCTGATCAACAACGCCGGCGGCGCGCGCGGCTTGGCCCCGGTGGCGCAAGCCGACGTCGAGCAATGGCGATGGATGTGGGAAGCCAATGTGCTTGGCACGCTGCTGATGACGCGCGCCCTGCTGCCCAAACTCATCGCATCCGGTGACGGCCTGATCGTCACCGTGACATCAAACGCCGCAATCGAGATCTACGAGAACGGATCCGGCTACACGTCAGCCAAGCATGCCCAGAGCGTGCTGCATCGCACGCTTCGCTATGAACTGCTGGGAAAGCCGGTGCGGCTCACCGAAATTGCACCGGGAATGGTGAAAACCGATTTCTCGCTTCACCGTTTCGAAGGCGACAAGGAACGCGCCGACGCCGTCTATCGCGGGCTGACGCCACTGGTGGCCGACGACGTCGCCGAGGTGATCGGCTTCGTGGCGTCGCGGCCGTCGCACGTCAACCTGGACCAGATCATCATCCGGCCGCGCGACCAGGCGGGCGCGTCGCGGTTCAATCGCAAACGGACCTAACGGCCGGGTTGTTCGTTGACCGGCTGCGGCGCACCCGTCGGCGTGGCCGGCGCGGTGCTGGGCAGCTCGGGCGGCGGCTCCTGCGACGAGAGCGCCGACATCGCCACCCATTCCTCCCACGGCACGGCCCAGTCCCAGATGTCGCCGTCGGCGTAGGACAGCTGGATCGACGTTCCGGTCACCTCGACCGGGTCGCCGTACATGGCGCTGCTGAAGTACTGCTGAGCGTTCTCCAGGTTGAGGTTGATGCAGCCGTTGGTGACGTTCGTATTACCCTGCGCACCAATACTGTTCGGGTTGCAGTGGATGAACTCGCCGTTGTTGGAGATGCGGACGGCGAAGCGTTCGTGCACGTTGCTGTAGCCCGCCGCCGGGTTGGTCATGTAGAAGTCTTCGTACTTCTCGGTCACGACGTGGATGCCGCTGCGGGTGATGTTGCGGGGCAGGTCGCCTTCGCCGTAACTGCACGGGAAGTCCATGATGACGCCCTCGTCGGTGATCACCTGCATGCGGTGCGACTCCGCGGGCGCCTTGACGATCTGGCGCCGCCCGATCGAAAAGTTCAACGAAATGTCTTGCGCGCCATAGGCGTCGTCACCGAATTTGACGCCGTAGAGCTTCGCGTCGACGTTCACCTTGGTGCCGGGCGGGTAGTACTCCTTGGTGCGGTAGTGCACCCGCGATCCGCCCACCTCGTCGGGCAGCCACGCCCAGCTGCCCTCGACCGGCGGGTCGGTGGTCACCTCGAGCGCCTTCTCGACGGTGGCGCGCGCCTCGTCGGGGATGGCGGCGTCGAACTGGATGATGATCGGCGCCGCGATGCCGACGACCTGGCCATCGGCCAGCTGAAACTGCCCGTTGACCTGAGTGGACGGATTGACCGTGGAGAACGTTCCCTCGACCGGGACGGCCTTCCCGTCGCGGCCGACCACCGAACCCGACCAGCTGTAGTCGACGCCGTAACCCAGCGGCTCGGTGATGCTGAATACGGTGCGGTCGCGGTTGAGAGCGCCTGCGACCACCTTGCCGTCCGGATTGGTCAGCGCAACCCGCTGGAACCAGACGTCGCGCACCTCGACGCGGATCGGCTCATTCGGCAGCACGCCGGTGGTGTCCTTTGCCGGGGTGAATGTCAGCGACGGCGCAGGCGGCGCCTCGTCGGCCTCGGACGGCGAGTTCGACCTGCCCGCGCAGGCCGCCAGTGCGCCGGGGGCCACCACCCCGACCGCGAGCGCGGCAAGGGCGCGCCGCCTGTTCATACGGGGCGGCTGCGGTTGCGAGGGCGGGCCGGAGGTCACGTATTCCAAAGATACCTAGAGCGCGGCCCCAACCAGGCATGGCTCGGGTGTGAGTTCGATCCCGAACGCCGATTTCACGCCGTCGCGGACCTCCCTGGCCAGGGCGAATATGTCCGCGGCGGTGGCCGCTCCCCGGTTGGTCAGGGCCAAGGCGTGCTTGGTGGAGAGCCGGGCGGGCGCCGCATCGCCCGGATAGCCCTTGTGAAACCCCGCCTGCTCGACCAGCCAGCCCGCCGCCAGCTTCACCCCGCCCGGCGCCGGATAGTTGGGCACAGGCGCCTCGGAGAGCCGCTGAATCCGGTCGAACTCCGCAGGTGAGACGACCGGATTGGTGAAGAACGAGCCGACGCTCCAGGTGTCGTGATCGGCGTCGTCGAGCACCATGCCCTTGCGCCTGCGCAGCGCCAGCACCGCGTCCCGCACGGCCGCGGGCTCGGCGCGATCGCCCGGCTTTGCGCCCAGCGCCGCGGTCAGCTCGCCGTAGCGCAGCGGCGCGCTGCGCCCGTCGGCGGCCAGCGCGAACTCCACCTCCAGCACGATCTCGGCATCGGAGTGCTTGAGAATACTTGTCCGGTAACCGAATTTGAGTTCGCTGCCATCGACCCAGCGGTCTGAGCCGGTGGCGCGGTCGAGCAGCCGCACCCGGCGAATCGTGTCGGAAACCTCGGCTCCGTAAGCGCCGACGTTCTGCACAGGCGTCGCGCCCGCCGAACCGGGGATACCGGAGAGGCACTCAAGGCCGCCGAGGCGGTGCTGCAGCGCGGTGAGCACCACGTCGTCCCAAGTCGCGCCCGCCTCGGCGCGCAGGATGTTGCCGTCGACCGAGATGGCGCTGTTGGCCAGCCGCACCACGGTCAGGTCGGGCAGGTCGTCGGCCAGCACCACGTTGGAGCCGCCGGCCAGCACCAGCGGACGCGGGCCTGGCTCGTCGCGCAGCGCGCCGATGACCGACACGATCTGCTCGGTGGTCTCGCAGGTGATCAGCCTGCGGGCCACCGGCCCGACCCGCAGCGTGGTCAGCGGCGCCAGCGGCACCTGTTCGGCGACCGCGACACCCCCTACCAGCGAACTGACCACGGCCCGTAACGGTAGCCTGGCCAACTGTGCCCCGCTCATTCGACATGGCCGCCGAGTACGACGGCACCGTCGAACAGGTGCACCGCGCATTCAGCGACCGCGGGTACTGGCTCGAGCGGTTGGCCGATTCCGGCGCCGACTCGGCGGCGCTGGACACGATGGAAATCAGCGCCGACGGCGGCGTCGACGTGGTTACCACGCAGGTGCTTCGCCGCGACCGGCTGCCGGGCCTGGTGACCCAGTTCCATCCCGGTGACCTCTCGATCGTGCGCGAGGAGACCTGGAGCCCGGTCCGCGACGGCACGGCCACCGCGACAGTGACCGGTTCGATTTCCGGTGCGCCCGTTTCGGTGACAGGCACGGCGGTGCTGGCCGACGGTGAGAACGGCGGCTCGCGGCTGACGTTCAACGCCTCCGTCGAGGTACGAATCCCACTCGTGGGCGGCAAGATCGAGAACTTCATCGGCAAGCTGCTCGTCGAATTGCTGATCGCCGAACAGCGTTTCACCTCGGCGTGGATCAATCAGAACCGGTAACCGCCCGCTAACCTGGTGGTATGGCTCGGAGGATGGATTACCAGCTGTCCTTCGAGGCACCGGCCGGAAAGATCTATCAGGACTTCACCAGCCGCGAATACTGGGAAACCCTGATGGACGCCTACCGCTTCCTCACTCCCCAGTCGGAGATCACGCAGTTCACGTCCGACGCGTCGGGCACCGACATCGTGTTCAAGCAGAACCTGCCGCGCATGTATCTGCCCCCGATCGCGCGCAGCGTGATGCCCGTCGACATGATCATCACGCGCGAACAGCATTTCGATCCGTTCGACCATGCGGGCGGGCGTGCCCAGGGCAGCTATCGGGCCAGCGTTCCGCATGGGCCGGGCCACTTCGGCGGCAGATACCTGTTGACCGAGACCGACGGCGGCAGCCAATTGCGGCTGGCCAGCGTGTGCAAGGTGTTCATCCCACTCATCGGTGGCGTCCTCGAGGACCTGATCCTGCACCACATCCGACAACTCTTCGACGCCGAGGAGGCGTTCACCGCTGACTGGATTGCCAAGCACCACTAGGCCGTTGGGCCAGCCTACCCGGGGCACCACGGGGCACAATCGGCTGCGGCGCTGCGACCGTTGGCTGGTGCATTCGCCGCGGGTCCGCACCGCGCTGCAGTCGGCGGCCGACCCGCTGGTCGTCGACCTCGGCTACGGCGCGCTGCCGGTGACCACCCTGGAGTTGGCCAGCCGGCTGCGCACGGTCCGGTTCGACGTCCGGGTGATCGGGTTGGAGATCGACCCCGAGCGTGTGCGGACCGCGCAGGCCACCAAGCGCGACAACATCGAATTCGCTTTGGGCGGCTTCGAATTGGCCGGTCACAGGCCGGTGCTGGTGCGGGCGTTCAACGTGCTGCGGCAGTATCCGGAAGACGCCGTCGCCGCCGCGTGGACGCTGATGCGGTCCCGGCTGGCGCCGGGCGGCCTCGTCGTCGACGGTACCTGCGACGAACTCGGCAGGCGGTGCTGCTGGGTCCTGCTCGACAGCCAGGGGCCGATCAGCCTGACCCTGGCGTGCGACCCGTTCGCGATCGAACGCCCATCCAATCTCGCCGAACGGCTTCCGAAAGTCTTGATTCACCACAATGTTTCGGGCCGACCAATCAACACGCTGCTGAACGCCGCCGACCGCGCGTGGGCCAGCGTCGCCGGCCACGGTGTGTTCGGTCCACGCGAACGATGGCGGGCGATGCTGAACCTGCTGCGCGACAGCGGTGTTCCTGTCGAGCCTCCGCGTCGGCGGATGCGCGACGGCGTGCTTACGGTGCCGTGGGCAACGGTTGCCCCGCAGCCGCTTTGACCGGCTCCGGCTCGGCCTGTTCGGCCGCGGCCAGCGCGTCGTCGACGTCGTCGGCCAGCCGGATGTCCAACCCGCGGATCGGAGCGGGCGGTGTCACGAGCGCAACGACCACGTACGTGGCCAACGACGCGGCGAACGCGATGAACGTCGGCCAGCCGTCGAACGACGCGTCGATGACCCCGTTGGGGATGTAGAAGATCGTGTTGTCGAGGCCGTACATCGTCGGCGTCATCGCGAACAGCACGAGGCGGACCGTCAGGCCAACGACAATTGACGCCAAAGCCGCTGTGGCCGAGCCCTTTCGCCACACCAGCCCGAGCAGGAACGGCACCACGAGGCAGGCCAGCAGCAGGTCGAACGCGAGCGTCAGCAGGATGCCGGTCTGCTTGACGTAGATAGCGATGAAGATCGCCAGCACGGTGACCGGCACCATCGCGATGCGCGTCGACCACAGCAGCGGGTCGCGCTGGCCCGGAACGTGCACCCGTCGCACGCCGCCGAGGTTGCGCACCGACACGTTGGAGATCGCCAGGATCGCGCCATTGGCGGTGCTCATCGACGCGCCGACCAGGCCGCACAACACCATGATGGTCAGAAACAGCGGTGCGTAGCGGTCCAGCAACACGAAAAGGATTGGGCCGTCCAGCTCTTCGGGCATGAACGCCTTCGCGGCCAGGATCACAAGGCCGAACGGCACACAGATCGCGACCACGCCGGTCGCGGCGCTGAAGCAGGCGCGGCGCGCGGTTTCGGGGCGACTTGGCCGCGAAGATCCGCTGCATGAAGTCGATCGCCACGATGTCGCCGATGCCCAGCGCGATCAGCGTCGCCCAGTTGATGGTGGCGCCCTGCGCGGAATCGGTCATCTGGCCGAAGTCCAGCGGGCCCATGCCGTCGGCGATCGAAATGCCGTGTGCGGCAGCCATCCAGATCAGCAGGCCGATGGCGCCGAGGAACACCATCGACATCTGGATGATCGCGGTGTACGCGTCGGCGATCAGCCCGCCGGTGCCGGTGTAGGCGACCGCAAGGACGGCGATGATGACGGTGCCCAGCCAGTACGGGATGCCCACGAAGTAGTTGAACAGAAAGCCGCCCGCGACCAGGTTGCCCGCCACCAGAAGACAGAAGCCGACGATGAGCATCAGCGATGCGACGGCCTCGACGGGACGGCCGAAGCGCAGCCGGTAGTAGTCCGGGAACGACGTCAGGCCCATCCGGTTCATCGGCTTGGCGACGAACAGACCGGTCAGAAACAGGCACAGCGCCAGGCCCAGCGGAAGGCAGGCGCCGGCCCAGAAGCCGAATTCCGATGCCAGGTCGGTGTTGCCGAGGGTGGCGTTGGTGTCCACCGCCGAACCCATCAGCGCGCCGCCGACCAGGATCAGCGGCAACAAGCGCCCACCCACAAGGAAGTTCGCGCTGTCGCCGGCTATTCGCTTCGACACCAGGAAGCCGACGAGTACGACTAGCGCGATGCTGATGCCGACGCCGACGAGAACCATGAGGAGCCTCCTTGCGAGCCGTGGAGTCTCCCGGGCTTTTATCCCGCCGTGGAACGGCGCGGCGTCATCGCCGAACCGCCTGCGTCTCTCGGACCAAACCCGACGAATCGGCGGAACCCTAGACGCGCCTCACCCGTGTGAGTCTCGATCAGAAAAACTCCGCGCCGTTACGCCGATGAACGCGCCGTGTTAACGGCTCGTTGCATTTCGAGTGGCGCGGCCACGGATCGCTGCCAAGATAAGGAGCCAGGAGCCGCTCAACCGGCTCCCCGGACGAGGTGCGTCGTACCCGGCCTGCGACAAGACGGCGCTCGAGGAGTCACCATGGCCGATGGCAATTCCGCAAATTCCGAACCACCCAACCGCGAAGGCGCATGGGCGCAACAGGCCGAAGCCGAACTGCCCGATCGCCGCGAACGCGAAGAGATCGAACGCTGCCTGACCTTCGGTTTGGAAGCGGCGCCGACGATCAACGACCGGCGCATCTCCACGTTCGTGCGCGGCGAGCTGCCGCATTTCGCAGGCGAGCGCGGAACGTTCTTGAAGTGCCCGTTCGTCGAGGACGTCAGCAAGGTCGACGACGCCGAGGTGGCGATCTTCGGTGTTCCGCTCGACGCTGGGGCCACCTACCGGCCGGGCACCCGGTTCGGCCCGCAGGGAATTCGCCGCTCCACCAACCTGTTTGGCACCTACAACTACGAGCTCGGTGTCGATCTGCGCGAGCAGTTGAACATGGTCGACATCGGCGACGTGTTCACCATCCCCGGCAACCTGGAGAAGTCCTTCGACCAGATCAGTCAGGCGATGGCGCACGTCGTGCAGAAGGGCGTGATGCCTGTCGTGCTCGGCGGCGACCATTCGATCGGCTTCCCGACGATCCGCGGGATGGCGCCGTATCTGGACGGCAACATCGGCATCATCCACTTCGACCGCCACGTCGACACCCAGGAGTCCGATCTCGACGAGCGGATGCACACCACGCCCTGGTTTCACGCCACCAACATCAAGAATGCGCCCGCGACCAACCTGGTGCAGATCGGCATCGGCGGCTGGCAGGCACCGCGGGCGGGCGTCAAGGTGGGCCGCGAACGCCAGTCGACGGTCATCACCGTCGGCGACGTCGAACGCGTCGGCGTCGAGAAGATCGCTGAAATGGCGCTCGAGGTCGCGTGGAAGGACGCCAAGGCCGTGTACCTGTCGTTCGACATCGACGTGATCGATGCGGGTTTCGTGCCGGGCACCGGTTGGCCGGAGCCGGGCGGGCTGCTGCCGCGCGAGGCGCTCAACCTGGTCCGCATGGTGTCCGAGCCGGGATTGGCAGGCATCGAGGTGGTGGAGTGCTCCCCGCCGTATGACTGGGCCGAGCAGACCGCGTTGCTGAGCTCGCGGGTGATCCTCGACAGCCTGGCCACCCAGGTGCGGTCGGGCAAGCTGGGCAACAAGAAGGCCAGCGCGGACCGGCACGCCTGGGGGCCGTGACCCCTAGGCTGGGGTCATGCGAATCGCGTTGGCGCAGATCCAGGCAGGCACCGAACCCGCAGCCAACCTGAAACTGGTCGAGGAGTACACGCGCCGCGCCGCCGACGCGGGTGCCCGGCTGGTGCTGTTCCCAGAGGCGACGATGTGCCGCTTCGGGGTGCCGCTGGCCGCCGTCGCCGAACCGCTGGACGGGCCGTGGGCCGACGGGGTGCGCCGCATCGCGGACGACGCGGGCGTGACCGTCGTCGCCGGGATGTTCGTGCCGAGCGACGACGGCCGCGTCACCAACACGCTGGTCGCGGCCGGACCGGGAGTCGATGCGCACTACGACAAGATCTACCTCTACGACGCGTTCGGGTTCGCCGAGTCGCGCACCGTCGCCCCGGGCCACGAGCCGGTGGTGATCACCGTCGACGGCGTCGGCGTGGGGCTGTCCCTGTGCTACGACATCCGCTTCCCCGAGCTGTACGTTGAGTTGGCGCGCCGCGGCGCCGATCTGCTCACCGTGCATGCGTCGTGGGGCACCGGGCCGGGCAAGCTCGAGCAGTGGACGCTGCTGGCGCGCGCCCGCGCCCTGGACACCGGCAGCTTCGTCGCGGCCGTCGGGCAGGCCTATCCCGGCGACGAGATCGCCAAGGTCGGGCCGACGGGTGTGGGCGGCAGCATCGTGGCGTCGCCGTTCGGCGAAGTGGTCACGCAGGCGGGCGCGGACCCGGATCTGATCGTCACCGACGTCGACACCGACGAGGTGCAGCGGGTCAGAGACACGATCGCGGTGCTGCGTAACCGGCCCGCGCTCGTCGACGCGGATAGGGCAGAATCGCGGGGGTGACCGATCCCTGGGCTCGCCCGGCCGACCAGCCCGCACCGGGCTCGGCTCCGCCGCCACCGCCTCCGCCACCGCAGTTTCCGCAGGGTCCGCCTCCCCAATCGGCTCCCCCGCCGCAGGCCGGGCCCGCGCAGAAGGACTCCTCGCCGCTTGTGAAGATCAAGAACCTCTTCCGCGATCCGCTGACGATCGTCCTGGTGGTCGTCATCATCGTCGCGCTGGTCGCGGCCGGGCTGCTGGGCGCAGAGCTGTATGCGCGTAGCCGCGCCGATGACGTGGTGGCCGCGGCGACCGAGTGCGTGGTGCAGGACGACGTCACGGTGTCGTTCGGGCCGTCGCCGTTTCTGCTGCAGCACATGACCGGCCACTACGGCAACATCTCGATCGAGACTGCGGGCAACCAGATCCGCGACGCCAAGGGCATGAAGGCCCAGATCGAGATCGACGACGTCCGGCTGCACAGCACCGGCGATTCGAAGGGCACGATCGGCGCCCTCGACGCGACGATTACGTGGACCTCCGAAGGCATCAAGCAGACCGTGCAGAACGCGATCCCGGTGCTGGGCAGTCTCGTCACCGACGTGAAGACGAACCCGTCGGACGGCACCATCGAACTCGAGGCTGCGCTGGGCAGCAGCGTGACCACCAAACCCGTGGTCCAGGACGACGGAATCGCCTTGCAGATGGTCAATTTGGAGGGGCTGGGCTTCACGCTTCCGCGGGAGATGGTGCAGCCGGCGCTGGACGCGTTCTCCGCGCAGCTGACCAAGGGCTATCCGCTCGGCATCAAGGCCGACGACGTGCAGGTCAGCGATACCGGTGTGAGCGCGCGCTTCTCCACCCGCAACGCCTCGATCCCCGCCGGCGAAACCGACCCCTGCTTCGCCAACCTCTAACCGGGCGCTCCTCTACGCCCAAACCGACATTTGGGCGGGAAAGTGCGAGTGGTTCTCGCCATTTCGTCGATCTCGGCGCGGGAGCTCGGTGCGGGAGCTCGGCGCGGGAGCTCGGCGGGGGCTGGGAGCTGTGGGGTGGTATTCGTGGGCGTCAGCCGAGCCCGTCGAGCACCGCGCGCGTGCCGGACAGGCCGAGCCGCGCAGCGCCCGCACCGAGCATGGCGAGCGCATCGGCGGCGGTGCGGATGCCGCCGCTGGCCTTGACCGCGACGTCGGGGCCGACAGCGCCGACCATCAGCTCGACGGCCCGCGCCGAGGCCCCACCGCTGGGATGAAAACCGGTGGAGGTCTTGACGAAATCGGCACCCGCGGCGGCGGCCACCCGGCACACGTCGACCAGGAGCGGCCAGCCGCCAAACTCGAGCAGCGCAGCCGATTCCACGATCACCTTGAGCACCGAATCACCAACCGCGGCCCGCACCGCTTCGACATCGGCTTGCACAGCGTCCCATTCACCGGCGAGCGCTGCGCCGACGTCGATGACCATGTCGATCTCGTCGGCGCCCGCGGCCACCGCCCGCTCAGCCTCGGCGGCCTTGATCTCCGAAAGATGTTTTCCTGACGGGAATCCCGCCACGGAGGCGATGTGTAAACCCGATGGCGCCGCCGACGCCGCGACGGGCACCATCGACGGAGACACGCACACCGCGTACACCCGAAGTTCGGCGGCCTCGGCCACCAACTTCACGACATCGTCTTGTGTCGCTTCAGGTTTGAGCAGCGTGTGGTCGACGACAGCGGCCACGTCGCGTCTGTTCGCCTTTCGACCGGAAGCCACTAGAACGGTTCTTCCGTGCCGCCGGGATTGCAATGCGACGCCAGCATCTCGTCCCAGGAGACCTCGGGTCGCCACGGTTCGAGGTTCCAGCTCTCCTTGCCGGGATAGGCCAGTTCGGCGTAATGCCAATGGCACATGAATTGCTCACGCATTCCGGCGATGTCGGCGTCGGGTGAAACGGTCAGCACTTCGGCCCACATCTGATCGGCCTGCGCGGTGGTGCCCGGCTGCGTCGACGCGGCGCGTGCGGAGTCGGTCGGGTAAACCCGCAGGCTCGACAGGTCGCCCCACTTCGCCCACTCGGCGTGCGCCACATACGGAGGGCCGGGCACCGTGGTGTCGGCCGCCGCGACGACCGGCGTCGCGAGGGCAGCGATCATGGCCGCCGCGGTGGCGGCGAGAACGCGGCGCATGCGGCTAGCGGGACTTTCCCTGAATGTCGAGGAGCTTGGGACGGACATCGACCAGGTAGATGCCCGAGGCGACGGCCGCGATGGCCGCGCCGAACGGGTCGCGGAACACCAGCAACAGCAGCAGGCTGCCGCCGATGATCAGCAGCCACACCGGCTTGGTGAGCTTGCCTGCTGCGGTGTAGGCATCGGGGCGCTGCATTGCTGCATGAACGAAGGCGTAAACGGCCACGGCGAATGCAGCAACGACGAGGACCAAAACAATGACGCCCGCTAGGTCGGCAAGTATCACCTCACCAGCCTAAACGGGCGCCACCGTGTGCGTCGAATTTACTTCTGAGTGACCTTCTTGGCCGGGGCCTTCTTCGCAGGCGCCTTCTTGGCCGGAGCCTTCTTGGCGGGCGCCTTCTTAGCGGTCTCCTTCACCGGGGCCGCGGACTTCTGCGCCTTCTTGGGCAGCTCAACGCCGACCAGCTTGGCGGCACGCTCGCCGACGGCGCGGGTCTGCGAAGCGACGTTGCCCAGCGCCTCCTGGGTGAGCTCGACGGCCTGGTCGGTGTAGGTCTCGACACGGCCGGCGGCCTCTTCGAGGGCAGGCTGGGTGCGCAGCCGCTCCAAAGCGGCCTCGCCACGCTCGACGAGCTTGTTGTAGGTGCTCTGCGCGGCCTCGGCGTAGCTCTCAGCGAACTTGCGAAGCTCTTCGGAGCTCAGCCGATCGCGGAGGTCACCGAACTGGGTGGGCAGATCCTCCTGCAGCTTGTTCAGGCGCGCGCGGCTCTCCTCGACGCGGGTGTTGGCGTCGGTGCGAGCCTCGCCGGCACGCTCGCGCAGAGTCGCGACGATCTC
The DNA here is from genome assembly GCF_002553505.1 of Mycolicibacterium agri. Classification (GTDB taxonomy): domain Bacteria; phylum Actinomycetota; class Actinomycetes; order Mycobacteriales; family Mycobacteriaceae; genus Mycobacterium; species Mycobacterium agri. The sequence goes on from NZ_PDCP01000002.1 coordinate 44,178, forward strand.
GTTGACTCGCTCGAGGGCCAGGTCGGCGGCGCCGACGGCGGCCAGCAGCGGAGCCTTCAGATCGTCAACGGTCGGTTGGGTGGTGGCCTTGGCAGTCTTTTTCGCCATGTCAGAAAATCCTTCCTAATTCGGTTGGTCGTCGGTGTTGTGCTGAATATTGGTTCGTCTTGCTTTTATTCAGTCGCCGTCTCCTCGTCCATCGGCTTGCCTTCCTGGGCAAGGGCGGCTTCGTTCTGTTCGCAAAACGATGTGTAGATGTCGAGCAGCACCTGCTTCTGCCGCTCGGTGATCGCCGAGTCGGTGATGATGGCGTCGCGGACCTGGTTGGTCTCGCTGGGCTCGAGGATCCCGGCCCTGATGTAGAGGACTTCCGCTGAGACCCGCAGCGCCTTGGCGATCTGGTTCAGCACATCGGCGGATGGTTTACGCAATCCCCTCTCGATCTGGCTGAGGTACGGATTGCTCACCCCGGCCTTCTCGGCCAGCTGCCGCACCGATACCTGAGCAGCTTCACGTTGCGATCGGATGAAGCTCCCGATGTCCTGCGCAGCGTTGGAGACCACATCGACGAGCTTCTCGTCCTGCGACATGGGGTACCCCCTCCAATGCGTTGGGTATGCGGCTACGACACCGCCAACGGTACGACGGGGTGCTAACTTTTGCAAGCACTAGTTAGCGCAGGTCAGAAGAGTAGCTGGGCTATCGAATAGATGGTCAGGCCCGCCAGGGCGCCGACGACGGTGCCGTTGATCCGGATGAATTGCAGGTCACGGCCGACGTGGAGTTCGATGCGCCGACTGGCCTCGTCGGCGTCCCACCGCTCGATGGTGTCGGTGATGATCGTTGTGATTTCCGCCCCATACTGGCCGACCAGATGCTGCGCGCCCCGGATGATCCAGTTGTCGACCTTGTCGCGCAGGTCAACGTCGTCGCGCAGGGATTCGCCGATGTGCACGACGGAATCCGCAATCCGGGTGCGCAGGGCCGACGACGGGTCGTCGACCGACTCCAGGATGAGGCGCTTGAGCGTGTTCCACGCGGTCTCGGCGGCGCGGGTCACCTCGTCGCGGCCCATCAGCTGTTCCTTGACCCGCTCGGCCCGTTCGATGGTCGCCTCGTCGTGCTGCAGGTCGTCGGCGAAGTCGAACAGGAACTTGGTCGCCGACCGTCGCAGCTCGTGGTCGGGGTTGCGGCGCACCTTGTCGGTGAAGTCCATCAACTCGCGGTGGATGCGGTCGCCGACGAGGTGGTCCACCCAGCGCGGCGACCAGGTCGGCGAGTCCCGTTCGACCACCCGCTCGATGATGTCGCCCGCGTTCAGCGACCACTGGAAGGCCCGATCGGCCAGCAGCTGGATCAGCGCTTCCTGCCGGTTCTCGGCCAGCAGTGTGGCCAGCACCCGGCCCACCGGCGGACCCCACAGCGGCTCGGCCAGTCGTTTGACGATCATGCGGTCCAGCACGTGCTGGACGTCCTCGTCGCGCAGCAACTCGACGCCGACGCGCAACACCGTCGACGCTTCCGCCGCCACACGCGCGGCGTGCGCGGGCTCCGACATCCACTTGCCGAGCCGACCCGCGACCTCGGCGTCGCGCAGTTTGGTCTCGATGACCTCCGGCGACATGAAGTTCTCGCGGACGAACGTGCCCAGACCCTCGCCGAGCTGGTCCTTCTTACGTTTGATGATCGCGGTGTGGGGGATCGGGATGCGCAGCGGGTGCTTGAACAGGGCGGTGACCGCGAACCAGTCGGCCAGCGCGCCGACCATCCCGGCCTCCGAGGCGGCGGCGACGTAGCCGGCCCATGCGCCCGCGCCGTTGGCCTCGGCCCACCGGCAGAACAGAAACAGGACCGTGGCCCCAATCAGGAACCCGAGCGCGACGAGCTTCATTCGGCGCAGGCCGCGGCGGCGCTCGGCGTCGGCGGCGGTGTCGGCGCCGGCTAGCGACTCCGCGAAGCTTGGCCGCGGCGCCGGTGACGCCGGAAGTGCCCGCATCGGGCGGCCGCCGGCGTCGAGTCTGTGTGCCACCCCTCCATCATCCGCTACCCGACGGAGTGTCAACCGGACCGAGGAGGCTACCGATGATCATTCGCCGTAGTATCGAGTAGATCTAGACGAACGGACTAGCGCGATAGTGGCACAGCAGACTCCGCCGGGGGCGATCAAGACCGATGGACGGAAGCGGCGCTGGCACCAACACAAGGTGGAGCGCCGGAACGAGCTGGTAGACGGCACCCTGGTCGCAATTCGTCGGCGCGGCAGCAACGTCAGCATGGACGAGATCGCCGCCGAGATCGGCGTGTCCAAGACGGTGCTGTACCGCTACTTCGTGGACAAGAACGACCTCACCACCGCGGTCATGATGCGGTTCGCGCAGACCACGCTGATCCCCAACATGGCCGCTGCGCTGTCGGCGAACCTGCAGGGCTACGACCTGACCCGCGAGATCATCCGGGTCTACGTCGAGACGGTCGCAGCCGAGCCCGAGCCGTACCGGTTCGTGATGGCCAACAACTCGGCCAGCAAGAACAAAGTCATCGCCAACAGCGAGGAGATCATCGCCCGCATGTTGGCGGTCATGCTGCGCCGACGCATGGCCGAGGCAGGCATGGACACCCGGGGCGTCGAACCGTGGGCGTTCCACACCGTCGGCGGGGTGCAGCTGGCCACCCACTCGTGGATGTCGAATCCGCGGATGAGCGCCGACGACCTGATCGACTACCTGACGATGCTGTCGTGGAACGCGCTCTGCGGCATCGTCGAGGTGGGCGGCTCGCTGGAGAAGTTCCGCGAGATGGCGCACCCGTCGCCGATCCTGCCGCCGCAGCTGCTCAACCGATGAGCATCGCCGCAGCGCTGCGCTTCAACCCCGGCGACAAGGTCGCCGACATCGACACCAATGCCACACCGGGTTTCGACGGGTCAAAGTCCGATGCTGCGCCGGTGCAGGCCGAGCGCAGTGAACGGCTCGCACATCTGCAGGAGCTGCTGTTTGCGAACAACAAGGCCGCAGACGACCAGCGCTCGGTGCTGCTGGTACTGCAGGGCATGGACGCCGCGGGCAAGGGCGGCATCGTCAAACACGTTGTCGGCGCGGTCAACCCGATGGGTGTGCGCTACACAAGCTTCGGCAAGCCCACCGAAGAGGAGTTGGCGCACCACTACCTGTGGCGGATCCGGCGCGCGCTGCCGCCGGCCGGACACATCGGAGTGTTCGACCGTTCGCACTACGAGGACGTGCTGATCGTTCGCGTGCACAACCTGGTGCCGCCCGATGTCTGGGGCGCCCGCTACGACGAGATCAACGCGTTCGAGCGCGAACTCGTCGACGGCGGCATGACGCTGGTGAAGGTCGCGATGTTCATCTCACTCGACGAGCAGAAGAAGCAGCTGGCCGAGCGGCTCGACGATCCGACCAAGCACTGGAAGTACAACCCCGGCGACATCGACGAGCGGCTGCAATGGCCGAAATACCAGGAGGCCTACCAGGCCATGCTGGACCGCACGTCGACCGACTACGCGCCATGGCATGTGGTGCCATCGGACCGGCGGTGGTACAGCAGGCTGGCGGTGACGGAGCTGCTCATCACGGCGCTGGAGGCCATGGATTTGTCCTGGCCGCCAGCGGATTTCGATATCAAAGCGGAGAAAAAGCGGCTCGCCAAGGCGTAGGGCAGTCGCGGCGCTGGGCGCCGCAGTGCAACGAAGAGCGGCGCCGTCCGCCGCAGTGCGCCGAGACCACGGAAGTTGACGAGATTCGGCCGATTTTCCTCATTTTGCGTCGCATCGATGCGCTGATGAATGCGACGAAGATGTCTGTCGCGCAGATTCATGCGCTCGCCGAGCGCTATCCCGGCCAACGTGGAGTGCGAGTATCGATATGGGCTATCCCGAGTGAAGGCGGCGTCGAGTACGACGGCAAGCAGCATTTCACCAACCCGGATGACTACGCCGCCGACATCGAGCGGCTCGAGTTTCTCGCGAGCAAAGGCTGGGTCATCGTGCGGGTCAGCTCACGCCAATTGCGGTATGAGCGCCCGCAGATCGTGCTTCGCGTCGAAACGGCGCTCAACGGCGCGGGTGCTACTTGATGAGCGTGAACTGCCCGACGTTGGTGATGCCGCGGCGGAAGAAGTCCGCGCAACCGGTCAGGTACTTCATGTAGCGGTCGTAGACCTCTTCGGAGGTGATGCCGATGGCGTCCTCGCGACGGGCCTGCAGGTTGTCTGCCCACATGTCCAGCGTGCGGGCATAGTGCGGTCGCAGTAGATGCGTACGCGCCAGCGTGAAACCCGAACCCGCCGCGAGTTTTTCGATGTCCTCGACCGCGGGCAACTGTCCGCCGGGGAAAATCTCGGTGCCGATGAAGCGCATGAACTTCAAGTCGTTGATGGTCAACTTGATGCCGTTGTCGCGGAAGTACGTCTGCGGGTGCGCCAAGATGGTGTGCAGCAACATCGTGCCGTCGGCTGGCAGAATGCTGAATGCCCGCTCGAAGAACAGTGGATAGCGTTCGGCCTTGAACGCCTCGAAGGCGCCGATGGACACGATGCGATCGACGGGCTCGTCAAATTCCTCCCACCCCTGCAGCCGCACTTCGGCGCTGCGCTGCGTCGGGACCGACTCCATCAACCGCTTGCTGTACTCGAACTGGTTGCGGCTCAACGTGATTCCGATGACGTTGACGTCATATTTCTCGACGGCGCGGCGCAGGCCCGCGCCCCAGCCGCAGCCCACGTCGAGCAGCGTCATCCCAGGTGCGAGATTCAGTTTCTCGAGCGCCAGGTCGAATTTGGCGAGTTGCGCCTCTTCGAGCGTCATATCGTCCCGCTCAAAGTACGCGCACGTATACCCCATCGTCGGCCCGAGGAACAGTGCGAAAAAGTCGTCGGACACGTCGTAAATGGACTGGGATTCTTCGTAATACGGTTCCAGGCCTACAGCTTCCGACATACGATCGTACTCCCGCTTCGCTCATTACGGACAGACCAGCGGCGGGAGTGCACGCAATCGCAATCCCACGCACTCTCCGGCTCCGGGCTGAACCGGTTTCAATTCAGGTACAAGCGAATGTATCTAAGATGTGATCTAGACCCAAGTCTGCTGATCAGTGCGTCGCGTTGCGATTTCAATACGTGTAGAAGCCCTTGCCTGACTTCTTACCCAGCTGGCCCGCCTCGACCATGCGCAGCAGCAGCGGCGGCGGTGCGTAGTTGGGGTCTTTGTACTCGTCGTACATCGAATCCGCGATGAGTTTCATGGTGTCCAGCCCGATCAGGTCGGACAGCCGCAACGGTCCCATCGGGTGGGACAGCCCCGCCACGACGGCCGTGTCGATGTCTTCGACGGTGGCCACACCCGCCTCGGCCATCCGAATCGCCGACAGCAGATAGGGCACCAGGAGCGCGTTGACGATGAAGCCGGACCGGTCGCCGCAACGCACCACCTTCTTGCCCAGCGTGCTGCTGGCGAACTCCTCGACACGCGCGACGGCCTCGTCGGCGGTGACGAGTGTGCTGATCAGCTCGACCAGCGGCAGCACCGGCACCGGGTTGAAGAAGTGCAGCCCGAGCACGCGGCTCGGATTCTTCGTCGCCGCAGCGATTTTCATGATCGGGATGCTGGAGGTGTTCGACGCGAGCACCGCGTCAGGATCGGTGATCAGCTCGTCGAGCTCGGCGAAGATCTTGGCCTTGACGGTCTCGTCTTCGACGACCGCCTCGATGACGAGCTGACGGTCTGACAGATCGGCGAGGTTGGTGGTGAATTTCAGCCTGCCCAGCGCGGCGTCGCGATCGCTTTCGGTGAGCTTGCCCTTGCTGACGGCGCGTTCCAGCGAGCCGGTGATCCGCGTGCGGCCGGCCGCGACCAATTCGTCAGTCGGCTCGTAGACCACCACGTCGGCGCCTGCCTTCGCCGACACCTCGGCGATGCCGGAGCCCATCTGCCCCGCGCCGACCACTCCTACCCGTTCATTGCTCACTGGTTCTCCTCACACCCCATCAGGCCCCGCCCAATATAAGGACGGGGCCTGATGGGACTGCCCTCGGGTTCTCTCGCGGGTACTCCCGCAGGTTCTCCCCCACTTCTCTCCGCGCTTAAGGGGTGACCTGCGCAGAGATCAGTGGAACTGGCCCTCTTCGGTCGAGCCCTTCAGCGCCGTCGTCGAGCTGTTCGGGTCGACGGTCGTGGCGATCCGGTCGAAGTAGCCGGCGCCGACCTCGCGCTGGTGCTTGGTCGCGGTGTACCCGCGCTCCTCGGCGGCGAATTCGCGCTCCTGCAGCTCGACGTAGGCGCTCATCTGGTTGCGGGCGTAGCCGTAGGCCAGATCGAACATCGAGTAGTTCAGGGCGTGGAAGCCGGCCAGCGTGATGAACTGGAACTTGAAGCCCATCGCGGCCAGCTCCTTCTGGAACCGGGCGATCGTCGCGTCGTCGAGATGCTTCTTCCAGTTGAACGACGGCGAGCAGTTGTAGGCCAGCATCTGGTCGGGGAACTCGCTCTTGACGCCCTCAGCGAACTTCTTGGCGACGTCCAGATCCGGCGTACCGGTCTCCATCCAGATCATGTCGGCGTACGGCGCATAGGCCTTGGCGCGCGCGATGCACGGCTCGATGCCGTTCTTCACCCGGTAGAAGCCTTCCTTGGTGCGCTCACCGGTGATGAAGGGCTGGTCGCGCTCGTCGACGTCGGTGGTGATCAGCGTCGCGGCCTCGGCGTCGGTGCGCGCGATGACGACGGTCGGCACGTCTTCGACGTCAGCGGCAAGCCGGGCGGAGGTCAGCGTGCGGATGTGCTGCTGGGTCGGGATCAGCACCTTGCCGCCGAGGTGGCCGCACTTCTTCTCCGACGCCAGCTGGTCTTCCCAGTGCGATCCCGCCACACCCGCGGCGATCATGGCCTTCTGCAGCTCGTAGACGTTCAGTGCACCGCCGAAGCCGGCCTCGCCGTCGGCGACGATCGGCACCAGCCAGTTGTCCACCGACTTGTCGCCCTCGACCTTGGCGATCTGGTCGGCCCGCAGCAGCGCATTGTTGATGCGACGCACGACCTGAGGCACGGAGTTGGCCGGATACAGGCTCTGGTCGGGATAGGTGTGGCCGGAGAGGTTCGCGTCACCGGCGACCTGCCAACCGGACAGGTAGATCGCCTTGAGGCCGGCGCGCACCTGCTGAACCGCCATGTTGCCGGTCAACGCACCGAGCGCGTTGACGAACTCCATCTCGTGCAGCTGCTTCCACAGGATCTCGGCGCCGCGGCGGGCGAGCGTGTGCTCCTCGGTGACGGTGCCCTGCAGGGCGACGACGTCCTCGGCGGTGTAGTCGCGCTTGACGTCCTTCCACCGCGGGTTGGTATCCCAATCGTGCTGAATCTGCTCGGCTGATCTCGGCGTGCCAACGGTCGACATCGACTACTCCTTCAATTCCCAGTTGTTTCGAACGGCGCGACGGCGTTGCCAGTGTTTCCAGCTTGCTAACGCCGAAACAACTTCGCTGTTGTGCTAATCCGATAATGCACTGGGCCATATGTGCTGGTCCACCAGCACTGTTTGCCAACTTTCGTTAAGGCGAAGGCTTAACTTGCGAAGTTTGCGAAGAAGCAACTGACTGTACCGGTTCAGTAGCTACTGGCCGGTAACCAGTTTCCGCAGGTCAGTACGCTCGTACTGTTAGACGCCCGCGAATCAGAGCGAAAACAGCGACGCGACGGCTTTGGTCTCCTCGCCGACCGCATATGTGAGGGTTGTAACAGTGCGATCCGTCAATTCCGGGCCGAACTGATCTGTCGATCCGGGCGGGTGCACGTGCACGATGATCTCCAGCTTGTCGCCCAACGCCACGGCCGCGTCGTGCTCGATCGTGACCCGCAGCGGGGACTCCAGCAGCTCGGGCGCGGTGTAGAGGTAGTCCTCGATCACGCTCCAGTACACCGCGTTGTTCATGTGGTCGAACAAATCGATGTCGCTGACGCGGACGGGGAATTCGCGGATCTGGGTGGCGTCCTCGCGGCTGCCTGCCTTCAGATAGGGCTTCCACCGCAGCCGGTCGACGTCGGTGGTGCGCTGCAGGCCCTCGATGAAGTCGTCGGCGATGCGCGCCGGCCCCTGGGTCTCCCGGTTGATGTTGATCCAGAACGCCTCGGACTCCATCAGTCCGCCGCGGCGCCCGTCGATGCGAACCCGCATCTCGCACCAGCGATTCGAGGTGCCCGAACACCAGCGTCGGCAGCGCAGCATGTCCTGAAACTCGATGGGCTTGATCAGATCGATCATCGTGCGCCGGACGATCCACAGCGGGTGTGTCTCCTCGAAGCCGAGTTCGCGGAGATGGTCCTGGCCGATGTCCTGGATATGGCGGGTGGCGGCGTCGAACCGCAGCCGCCCGGTGCGGTCGATGTCGCCGACGCGCAACGGCCATTCCTTGTCGAAGACGTCTGGATGCGGATCGGGCACAGGCATCATCGTCTTCGCCAACCCCGTGTTCGCGGTGGTGTTTGTGCTGCCCGTTGGGTTGCCCGTCATGCTCTCGTCTTCCCTGGTTCCTTCGCCGGCCCGCGACCGCCGGGCAGGCGTTCCCATACTGCCAGACCAGGGCGCCGGATCGATCAGAGCGATCTGGCCAGTTCGTCGCTGCGGGGCGGCGTGCCGGTGCCGTAGATCACCTCCGCATGGAGCGCGTAGCGTCGACGGCGTCGATCACGTCCTGCACCGCAGAATCCACCGAGCGGTGCTGACGTTCGACGTCGTGAACATGGTTGGCCTGCGGAGCAGCACGCTCGAGCAACAGAGCCCAGATGTGGTCGTCCTCGCCGGCGTGGTGATGATGCAGCAGTGCGGCGATGAAGCGCAGATGGTCGGCGACAACGCCCGCGCGGGCGACCTCACCCACCGCAACCTTCCGCACGACCTCGGCCGCGAGCCCGAACTCCCGCCGGAACATCCGGTGCGCCATCACCATCTCGCGGGTCAGTTCACCGGTCTGCGCGTCAGCGTTGGTCATGCTCCACGTCTCCTCACGTTTGCCAATGTTGTGAAGGCCGCTTAACAACGGGCCCTACGATGTAGAACGTGGCGAAGACGTTCGTCGGTTCGCGGGTGCGGCAGCTGCGCAACGAGCGCGGATTCAGCCAGGCCGCGCTGGCGCAGATGCTCGAGATCTCGCCGAGTTACCTGAACCAGATCGAGCACGACGTGCGTCCGCTGACCGTCGCGGTGCTGCTGCGCATCACCGAGGTGTTCGGCGTCGACGCGACGTTCTTCGCATCCCAGGACGACACCCGCCTTGTCGCCGAGTTGCGCGAGGTCACGATGGACCGCGACCTCGACATCGACGTCGACCCCACGGAGATCGCCGACATCGTGCACTCCCACCCCACGCTGGCCCGCGCGATGGTCAACCTGCACCGGCGCTATCAGCTCACCACCACGCAGCTGGCGGCGGCCACCGAGGACCGGTTCAGCGACGGCAGCGGCAGCGGCTCCATCACGATGCCGCACGAGGAAGTGCGCGACTACTTCTACCAACGGCAGAACTACCTGCACGAACTCGACACTGCCGCAGAGGATTTCACCATCCGGCTGGGCATGCACCGCGGTGATCTGGCCCGCGACCTATCCGACCGGCTGAAGGCTGTGCACGGCGTGCACATCGTGCGGCGCACCGACATGGGCGAGACGGTGCTGCACCGCTACGACCCCGCCACCCGCAGGCTGGAGATGAGCCACCACTTGTCACCGGGTCAGCAGGTGTTCAAGATGGCCGCCGAACTGGCCTATCTCGAATTCGGCGATCTGATCGACAAACTGGTCGAGGAGGGCAAGTTCACCAGCGAGGAGTCTGTCAGGCTGGCCCGGCTGGGTCTGGCCAACTACTTCGCCGCCGCCACGGTGTTGCCGTATTCGCGATTCCACGAAGTGGCCGAGAAGTTCCGCTACGACGTCGAACGGCTCTCGGCGTTCTACTCGGTGAGCTACGAGACCATCGCCCATCGGCTGTCGACGCTGCAGCGCCCGTCGATGCGCGGGGTGCCGTTCTCGTTCGTCCGCGTCGACAAGGCCGGCAACATGTCAAAACGTCAGTCCGCCACGGGTTTTCACTTCTCGTCCAGTGGCGGCACCTGCCCGCTGTGGAACGTCTACGAGACGTTCGCCTATCCGGGCAAGATCCTCGTGCAGATCGCCCAGATGCCCGACGGCCGCAACTACCTGTGGGTGGCGCGTACTGTCGAACGGCGGGCATCGCGATATGGTCAGCCCGGCAAGACTTTTGCCATCGGGCTCGGCTGCGAGCTCCGGCACGCGCATCGACTCGTCTATTCGGAGGGACTGGATTTGTCCGGCGAAGTCGCCACACCGATCGGGGCGGGCTGCCGGGTCTGCGAACGCGACAACTGTCCCCAGCGCGCATTCCCCGCACTGGGCCGCGCCTTGGACATCGACGAGCACCGCAGCACGGTGTCGCCATACCTGGTGAAGCAGTCATGAGCTCGCCGGCCCGAATACCGCCGGGCGGTCTGCGGGAGCTGGGCCCCATCAACTGGGTGATCGCCAAGCTGGGCGCACGGGCGATCCGGGCGCCGCGGTTCAGCCTTGTCAACGTGCTGGGCCAGCACAAGCTGCTGTTCCTCGCATGGCTGCCCTACAGCGGGATCCTGCTGGGCCTGTTCAGCAAGCTGCCCGTCCAGGACGCCGAAACCGTCATCCTGCGCATCGGGCACCTCCGCGACTGTGAATACGAACTGCAGCAGCACCGCAGGCTGGCCAAGACCCGCGGCATCGGACCGGACCTGCAGGCGAAGATCTTCGAAGGGCCCGACGCCGAAGGGCTCACCGACCGCCAGCGCACGCTGATCACCGCCACCGACGAGTTCGTCGTCACCCGCGGTGTGTCGGCGGAGACGTGGGCGGCGTTGGCGGGCCATCTGACCAAGGCCCAGCTCATCGAATTCTGCATGCTGGCTTCGCAATACGACGGTCTGGCGGCCACCATCGCCACGCTCAAGGTCCCGCTGGACTTCCCCGACTAAGCGCCTCCCCCGACTAATCCCGCTGGTTTGTGTACTTGGCGACGGTTTGCGGCCGTTTCGCGTCGCCAGATGCACGAACGGCGACCGAACGGCGGCCGAAGTAGGCCCTTAAATCGCCATGCCTGATGTGTTACTGTGTAACGGACATTGAGTCCACTCAACAGGAATTTGGGGCCGCACGGATGGGCACTCCGGCACTCACCGATGAAGAGGTCGCTCGCCTGAACGAGCGCGCGCAGTTCGTCCGGCTGGAGGTCGTGCGCCTCATCGACATCGCCAAGACCGGTCATTACACGTCGGCGTTCTCCTGCGCGGAGATCTTCGCGGTGCTCTATTACGACGTGATGCGGCTGCGGCGCGGCGAACCCGACTGGCCCGACCGCGACCGTCTGCTGCTCGGCAAGGGCCATGCCGCCGTCGGCCAGTATCCGATCCTGGCGGACCTGGGTTTTCTGGACCACGAAACGCTCGACGCCTACACGCGCTTGGGCAATCCACTCGGCGACCATCCCGACATGACTCGCGTTCCCGGCGTTGACTTCTCGTCGGGATCGCTTGGACACAACCTCTCTGTCGGCCTCGGCATCGCGCTCGGCGGTCGGCTCAACCGCCAGGACTTCCACACCTACGTGATCCTCGGCGACGGCGAACTGGAAGAGGGTCAGAACTGGGAAGCCGCAATGCTGGCTTCGCATTCCGGAGTGGAGCGACTCGTCGCGATCGTCGACCGCAACCAGTACTCGCTCGACGGGGTCGTCGACGAGATGAATGCCGTCGAACCCCTTGCCGACAAATGGTGGGCGTTCGGCTGGAATGTCCATGCCGTCGACGGGCACGACGTGGCCGCGCTCAGCTCAGTGCTGCGCGACATCCGCGACAACCCCAACGGCAAGCCGACCGCCGTCATCGCCAAGACGGTGAAGGGCAAAGGGGTCAAATTCATGGAAGAGAACTTCGGCTGGCATCTGGGCTGGCTGGACGAAGACGACCGCGCCGACGTACTGACAGAACTGAAGGCGAACTCATGACCGACACCAAAGAGGCTGGCGCACGCGGGAACTCGTGGCAGATCATGGATCTGCTCGGGCAGGCACCCGGTTTCGCCGCGCTGTCCCAAGCGCTTATCGAGCTCACCGACGAGGGCGTGCCGATCGTCGTCGGCACCGCCGACCTCAAATACTCCAACGGCCTGGTCCGCTACCAGCAGAAGTATCCGGACCGGTTCCTGCAGTTCGGTATCTCCGAGCAGAACATGGTGTCGGCAGCGGCGGGCATCGCCACCACCGGCAACCAGCCGTGGGTCGCCACGTTCGCCAGCTTCCTGGCGCTTTTGTGCGCCGAGCAGATTCGCACCGACACCGCCTACACGCAGTTGCCGGTCCGCATGGTCGGCCACCACGCGGGCATCACGCTGGGGTTCTACGGCACCTCGCATCACGCCACCGAAGACCTGGCGATCACGCGCAGCATGGCCAACCTCACCGTGCTCGCGCCCGCCGATCCCGTACAGCTGCACGCGATGGTGAAGCAGACGCGCGACATCGACGGCCCGGTGTATCTGCGCACCGGAAGGGGCCGTGACCCAAAGGTTTACGACGCCACCGACCTCTCCGACCTGCGCATCGGGCGGGCGCTGCGCCACGGTGACGACGCACCGGTGACGATCGTCGCGACCGGGTCGATGGTGCATCCGGCGCTGCAGGCGAAGGCGACCCTCGCCGACGAGGGCGTGGACGTCTGCGTGCTGGACATGCACACGATCAAGCCGTTCGACCGCGAGGCAATCGAGCACGCGGCCTTGACATCTGACGTCATCGTGACCGTGGAAGAGCACAACATCATCGGCGGCCTTGGCGGCGCCGTCGCCGAGGTGATGGCCGAAAACCCGTCGCGCGCAAGGCTGGTTCGGCACGGCATCCGCGACGTATACAGCCTGATCGGTCCTCCGACGCACCTGTACCGCCACTACGGACTCGACGCAGAGGGCATCGCCGATGTGGTCCGGCGCGCCGCGGTTCAGCCGGCGCGGTCCGGCGTGTAACCCAGGCTCGCCGAGATCTCGGCGGCGCCGTTGCGCACGAGCTGCTGAAGGTGAGACTTGGCCTTGCCCAGAAGGTCGTCGCGCAAACCACTGACCGACAGCGCGGCAATCACCTCGCCGCGGAAATCGAATACGGGCGCACCGAGCGCGGCGATGCCGACGGTGACGTCACCGTCGCTCGTCGTCACCCCTTCGGCGCGCTCCCGGCTCAGCACGTCGAACAGCCGCTGACGCGTCGATGGCGTCGACGGCGTCAACCGCACCAGCGGACCCGCCGAAACGTAGCGCTGCCATTCCTCCTGCGGCGCGAACGCCAGAAGAGCGCGCGGCGCGGCACCGGTATGCAACGGCAGCGAGCCGCCCAGTTGCAACGCCAACGAGGCGACCCGCTCGCCCTCAATGCGTTCCACGCACACCGCGTGATCACCGCGGCGGACAAGCAGATACACCGTCAGCCCGGTCTCGTCGCGGATCCGGTTCATCACCGGCAGGGCCCGTTCCCGCTCGTCTAGCCCCGCCATCATCGCGGCGCCGAGGCGCAACGCGTGCACGCCGAGGCGATAGGTGCCCCGCGAGCCGGCCGACTCGACGAACTCGAGCTTCTCGAGGCTGCCGAGCAACCGATACAGGGAGCTGCGCGGCTCGCCGGTCTTCTCGGACAGCTGCGCGATCGTCAACTTGCGCTCCTGGCCGAGAAGGTCGAGCACTTCGACCGCCTTCTCCACCAGCCGTAATCCCACTGGTTGCGCCACTGTTTCCCTCTGCTTTCGGTTCATCGGTGCGGTCCGGAGGTCAAACCCCGGGGCTCACTACCACCTTCAGCGAATCACGCTCGCGAACCATATCGACGGCCTTCGCATAATCAGACAACGGTACGGGCTTCTCCACAATCGACTCGGCATCGATCATGTCGTTCTCGAGCATCCGCAGCGCGCCGGGGAACGTGTGCCGCGTCGTCATGCTCCCGATTATCGACAACTCGCGCGCAAAGACCTGGTAGGGCGACAGCGGCACGACGGCGTCGCCGGGCGCCACACCGAGCTGAAGGAACGTCCCTCCCCGCTGCAGCCGTGCCAGCCCATCCGCGATCGCCGCGGGCGCGCCGCTGGCATCGACGACGAGGTCCCAGTCGTCCTGCCGACTCAAGCTGTCGGGAGCAAACACCTCGTCGGCACCGAGCTTTTCGGCGACCGACAACCGCTGGGTGTCGAGGTCCACCGCATCCACCGTGTAGGCCCCGAGGTGGCGAGCCACCTGAACGGCGAGCAACCCGATCGTGCCGGCGCCGTAGATCAGCACCCGCCTGCCTGCTGTCCTCGGCACCATCTCGAATGCGTGCAGCACACACGCGAGCGGTTCGGCGAGGACGGCGGCCGAGAAGGTGACGGAGTCTGGAAGCACATGACAGTTGCGGGCAGGCACGACGACTCGGTCTGCGGCGCCGCCGTTCAACGTGATGCCGACGGCGTTGCGGTGTTCGCAGAGATTGGGTCGCCCACGACGGCAGAGCAGACACGTCAGGCACGGGACGCCGGGATCGACGACGACGCGGTCACCCGGTTGCGGGGACGTGACCTCCGCCCCGGTCGCGACGACCGTGCCGGTCACCTCATGCCCGGGCACAATGGGAAACCGTGCCGTGGCGAAGTCGCCGTCGAGCATGTGCAGGTCGGTGCCGCACACGCCGGTCAGCGAGACGTCGACGACCACCTCGGCAATGGCGGGGCGTGGCTCGGGGAGGTCGGACATCCGCACCACCGTCGGCGCCTCGATGACCACTGCTTGCATCACGGCCCCCAGTAACTCTCGTTTGGTGGACGTACTGTCCACCCAATGAAACTATTTTGCCATACGGGCGGCACTCAGGACACCTTCAGCCGGCGGTCAATTGGCGCTCAGAACAGCGCGACGGGGTTAACCAGGCATCCCGTCGCACCGATCATGACCAAGGGATTCACGGTCAGCAGGAAGTCGCGGCGCTCTTCCTGGTCGCACGCCTCGACCAACGGTTCCAGCAGTGGCGAATCGATCACCGCCACGCCGAACGCGTGTATCACCGAATGCACGCCGAACGAGAGACCGTCCCTATTCGGTGCGGTGTCGAACATGTCCCACAGCACGACCGCGATGTCGCGCTCGCGGAAGAACGGGACGCAGCCGGCGTCGAGGCCCGGTCGGCACGAGGCGTCCGCGGACCACGGGCCGTGGCGTTGTTCGTAGGCCCCTCGACCGCAGAAGATCGCCACCGCGTCTCCCGGTCCCGGTTCGACGCCCTGCGTGCGGCAGATGTCGTCGAGTTCGTCGCGGGTCACCGGTCGATCGTGGGTGACGTAATCGACGCCGCGGTAACGCGGTACGTCGATGAGGAAGCCTCGGGTGTAGATGCCGTCGCGCCAGTGCTCGATCGATCCCCACCGCGCGCCGGACAACGTGATCTCCTCGTCGGGATTCCGGCCGCCCCACAGGCCGTCGCCGTCCCACACGTGGCAGAGCGCGTCGACGTGGGTTGCGCTCTGACCGTGGTAGGCCATCCCCTGGAAGTCCTTCGCGGCACCACCACCCGCCGCGTGCGGTGTGCGCTCCATGTACATCATCGCCGGTGTCCGGTTGTTCGGGGCGGGCCGGGTCGGCACCGGCCGGGACAGCGACACAGCACGGCCGGAGCGCACCAATTTACTTGCCGCTACCCGTTTTTCGTTAGTGATCAGGTTGAGCGCCCCGCGTTGGTCCTGCGGCCCCCAGCGGTCCCAGTTGCGATGGTTGCGCAGATAATCCTTGAGTTCGTCGACGGTCATGCGCCACCCACCCAGGCCAGGTGGTCGGACAGGGCCTGGCGAAACTCGTTCGGTTTCTCCAGCGGTGCCATGTGAGGCGCGTCGATCTCGACGTAACGGGCGTTCGGCAGGCGCTCAGCCAGGGTGATCAGCTCCTGCGGCGGGGTGGAGACGTCGTGCTTTCCGGCCAGACAGGTTGTGGGCGCCGTGATTTCACCGAGTCGGTCCAGCACGTCATGGTCGGCCATCGCCCGCCAGATGTCGGCGAACGAGGCCTTGTCTATGTTCTGAAGGCACCGACGCGCATACGCCAGTGCCTCGGGTTCCGGTGTCGCAGCGAGGAAATCGGCGGTGAACCACCGCTCCAGCGTGGTCGCGACGGTGCGCTCGGTCGGGTCGCTCTCGGTGGCCGCCGCACGGTCCACCAGGATCTCGGTCGGGGTTCGCGCCGTGGTGCAGGCAAGCACGAGCGAGTGCACCGATCCGGGGTGGGCGAGCGCGAGATGCTGGGCCACCATACCGCCCAGCGACAGCCCGACGACGTGCACCGGCGTACGCACCCAGCCTGCGATCTCATCGGCCATGTCTTCGAGCTGAAGTCCCGGCCGCTGCCGACGCCTGATGCCGTGTCCGGGCAGCGTCACCGAGATCGCGCCATCGACGCCGAGCAGGTCGGCACACGCAGCGTCCAGGCCCGCTGCGTGCAGGATGAGCACCGGTGCCGCGGTCATGCGTCAGGCTTTTTCATCGGCGCGGGAGTGATCTCCCGGTACACGTTGCGGAGGTGATCGGTGAAGTGCGCGCTGATTTTTCGCGTCCACTCCGTCGGCGGAAGCAGCCGTTGGTAGGCCGGGCCGTCGAGCACCTCCGGATTCTCCAGTTCGTATGTCGCAAGGTATTTCGGCCCGCCTTCGAGCGCCTGGAACCGTCTGCCGTTGAGGAAGCCGTCGCACGCCAGGCGCTCGGGCAGGTGCTCCTCCTCGTACCAGCGGTTGAACTCGTCTTCGAACTCGGGCTCGATGTCGATCATCACGAACAGCAGCCCCGATCCGCGACCGGTGCTCATAGCTATGTCCTTTCGTCTCTTGGGTTCTGCCGGGATACCGTCACTCCACAAGAACTCCGGTCCGCACCCCCGTCTTGCGTCCGGCGACGCTGGGCAGGATGAGGATCGCCGCGGCGATGGCGAAGACGATCAGCGCGATCGGACGGTGCAGGAAGATCGTCCAGTCTCCGCTGCCCATCGACGACGTCCTGTTCAGGTTCGCCTCGAGCATCGGGCCTAGGATCAGACCCAGGATCAACGGCGCAGGCGGATAGCCGTACTTTGCCATGAAGAATCCCGGGACGGCGGCGGCCACCGCGAGCCATGCGCCCCACATCCGCTGTTCGATCGCGTATGCGCCGAGCACGCTGGCCACGATGATGATCGGGTACAGCAGCGAATAACGCAGCCGCAGAATCGATGCGAACATCGGCGCCATCGGCAGATTCAGAATCAGCAATAAAACGTTGCCGATGTAGAACGAGGCCAGCAGGCCCCACACCAGCGGCGCCTCTTTCTCCATCAGCAGCGGACCGGGCTGGATACCGAACAACAGGAACGCGCCGAGCAGCACGGCGGTGGTGCCCGAACCCGGAATGCCCAGCGCGAGCGTCGGCACGAACGCTCCATTGACCGCGGCGTTGTTCGAAGACTCCGGCCCGGCGACGCCCTCGATGGCGCCCTTGCCGAACTGCTCCTTGCGCTTGGAGATTCGCTTCTCCAGGTCGTAGGAGACGAAGGACGCGATGGTCGCGCCCGAGCCAGGCAGGATGCCGAGGAAGAAGCCCACGAACGTGCCGCGGGTGATCGGCCCGGCCGATCGGCGAAGATCCTCTTTGGTGAGAAGCAGATCGCGCAACCGGGCCCGGATGGGGTCCTGTCTTTCCAGCCTGGCCTGGCGCATCACCTCCGACAGCGCGAAGAGACCGATCACCACCGCGACGAAGTCGATGCCCCCGACGAGTTCGATGCTGCCGAAGGTGAATCTCGGCACCCCGGACTGGGGATCAAGGCCGACGGTCGAGATCGCGATGCCCAACAAACCCATTGCGAGCCCTTTGAATACCGCAGAACCCTGGGCGAAACCGACGACGCCGGCGAGTCCGAGCATCACGAGCGCGACCATCTCGGGAGGACCGAATTTCACCGCGAATCGGGCGAAGACGGGGGCTGCCGTCATCAGCAGCACGATGGTGATCGTGCCTGCGATGAACGACCCGATCGCGGCGATCGCCAGCGCTTGGCCTGCCCTGCCGCGTCTGGCCATCTGATAGCCGTCGAACGTCGTGACGACCGTGGATGCCTCACCGGGGGTGGACACCAGGATCGAGCTGATCGTCCCGCCGTATTGCGTGCCGTAATACAGGCCCGCCAACATGATCAACGCAGTGACGGGCTCCAGGCCCAAGGTCAGCGGCATGAGCAAGGCGACACCGGTCGCCGAGCCGAGACCCGGCAACAACCCGATGATGGTGCCCAGTAAGACACCGAGCAGGCAGAACAACAGGTTGTGCGGTGTGAGGGCAGTCTGGAAGCCGGTAAGGACGTTGTCCCACATGCCTTTACATCACCCCCGCGAACACACCCCAGGGCAGATTGACCTCGAGGAAGTCGTCGAACACGTACCACGACGCGATGAGGATCAGCACGGACACCGCGATCGAGGCGATCCACGGCTCCCGCTCGACGAACTTCATCATCACGAACGCGCCGAGCGCCAAGGCAGGGATGAGGCCGATGTAGGGCGCCAAGACGAGCGACCCGACCATGGCCGCGAGGATGAACCAGGGCCGAAGGCGGTGCCTCTCCTCGCGGTCGGCGATGTCGGATTCCATGTTGTCCGATGGCTTTTCGACCGCAGCGTCGGTAGCGTCGCTGCCGCCGACGCGGATGGGTGTTCGCTCGGTGACCTCCGCAGGCACGGCCGCCGCGGTGCCGGTGGCGCGGGATGACCGCAATTCCGACACCACCAGCAGCAGGCCGAAGACAATCATGCCCAAACCCGTGAGCGCGGGCATCAGCCCCGGCGCCATCCGGCCGTCATGCGCCAGCCCGTAGGACAGCCCGCCGACGAAGAACCCGACCCCCAGCGCGGTCACGATCGCGCCGGGAAGCCAGGCCGATACGGATCTCCTCACTGGGCGAACGCCCCGCTTGCCTCGAGCACCTCGTGAACTTCCTTGTCCTGCTCTTTCAGCATGTTGGTGAAGTCCTCAGGTCCGCTGTAGGCGGGGGTGGTCAGCGCGCTCTCCAGGTACTGCTGATACGACGGTGTGTCCTGCCACTTCTTGAAGCAGTCGGCATACCAGTCGCGAGCCTCGTCGGACATGTCGGGCGTGCCGAGCAAGCCGCGCCATTGCGTGAACGCGATGTCGTAGCCCTGCTCTTGCGCGGTCGGCACCTCTGCCATCGCCCCGTCGGAGTAGCGCTCCGGGCCGAAGATGGCCAGACCGCGGATGTCGCCCGATTCGACCTGTCCGACGATGTCGCCTGCGCCGCCGATCGCGGCATCGATGTCGCCGCCGAGCAGCGCGGCCGTGGTCTCGCCGCCGCCGTCGAAGATCACCGGTTCGAACTTGACGCCGCCCTGCTTTTCCAGGAGCACCCTTGCGATGTTGTCGGGGCCGGAAAGGCCGACGACGCCGATCGTGACCTTTCGTGTCTTGGCGGCCTCCACCAGGTCTTGCAAGGACTTGAATGGCGAGGCCGCGGGGACCGCAATGCTGACCTGGTCGTCGGCGAGATGGGCTATGGGAGTGAATGATTCCCACGTGAAGGACGTGTCGACGAACATCGGCAGCGTGGTGAGCTCGGTGGTGGTGGCCATCAGAACGTGGTCGCCGTGCTGCTGTTGGAAGTACGAGTAGCCGATGACGCCGCTGCCGCCCTCGTGGTACTCGACGTTGCCTTTGATGCCCTCGCCGCACGACTCCAGGCCGGTCAGCATGGCGCGGGCGAACTGGTCGGTGCCGCCTCCGGCACCGAACGCGGAGATCATGGTGATCTGCCGGGTCGGCTTCCAGTCGCCCCCGCCGGAATCGCCTGAACTGCCGCTGTTTCCGCCTGCACTGCAGGCCGACAGCACAAGGGCCGACGTGACTAGCAATGCTCCTCCGACACCACACCGGCGGAACTTCCGGACTTCTCTCATCGCACACTCCTCGATGTCGCACCTTGTAAAGCGATTTCGTGACGTGTCAGCCACGCCGTGACCGGCCGGTCCGGCCGGCCGCCGTTCGTCGGTGTCGGAATGGGTGCGCCGGCTGCTGTGCCGACGCGGAGAAAAGCCCACTCGGTGGTCACTTGAATCGGGGGGAGCCTTCGCGGGTGTAGATCATCGCCGACCGCTTGTAGGTGATGACGGTTGTGCCGTCCTGTTTGAAACCGCGGGTGCTCACAGTCACGATGCCGGCGTAGGGCCTGCTCTTGGACGGCCGCGTGTCGATGACCGTCGACTCGGCATAGAGTGTGTCACCGACGAAAACCGGTGCGGGAAGCCGCACTTCATCGAATCCGAGGTTGGCTACGGCGTTTTCACTGATGTCGCCCACGGTCAGCCCGTTGACGATGGCGAGCGTCATACCGCTGTTGAAGAGGTACTGGCCGAACTCGGTCTTCTTCGAATACTCGGCGTTGATGTGGTTCGGGTTGACGTTGCACGTCAACAGCGTGAACCAGATGTTCTCGGTCTCGGTGACGGTGCGGCCGACCGGATGCCGGAACACGTCGCCCACCTCGAAGTCCTCGAAGAAATTGCCGACCCAACTCTGCTTGACAGCCATCTACCCTCTCTCGCCTGGCTTAGCCGGACGCTGCTACTGGACTGCGGTCAGCGCAGCGATAGAATTCCCATATAACAGACATTCAGTTCACCACACGGAACATGGGTTGTCTAGAGAGTCGGACAAGAAAAGCGTGACGGGGGTCACTCCCGCGATGCGGCGCCATCCGGCAGCGGGCCCGGGCCGCCGGCGAACTTGGGGGTGATCTCGGCGTAGACGCCGCGGATCATCCGAACGTGCGCCTCGACCTCCTGCGTCATCGGAGTCGGGTTGCGCTTCTTTTCCAGGTACGGCTCCTGCTGGACGACTGCCGGGTTGTCGAGTTCGTACATGGCGAGGTACTTCGGCTGCCCCTCGACCGCGACATATCTGCGCGCAGACAGGACGCCGGGGATTGCCCCGCGCTCGGCCAGATGCTCCTCGTCGTACCACCGGTTGAGGAGCTCCTCGTAGCCCTCCTCGGGCTCCATCATCACCACCAGCAGGCCACGGCGGTCAGTGGGATACGCGGCGGGTTCGGTCGCTTGCTCGGACGGGTTCACGCTGTCCTTTCCGGTGGCCGGCGCTGTTGAATCCGGGCCGGCCGCCTCGCTCAACGCGGTCGCGAAACTGGACAATAAGGTCATCTACATGGTGGACTAATTGTCCGTAGAGCGAGACTATATGAACTCGGCGCGGCGCGTGTATCAAAGCGAAGGAGCGCAGGCTGTATGACCCCGTTGGATGGACACCGCGTAGTCGACATCACGCAAAGCGCCGCCGGGCCGTACTGCACGATGATTCTCGGCGACCTCGGCGCCGAAGTCATCAAGATCGAGAAGCCGACCGGCGGAGACGACGCCCGGGACTGGAAGCCCCCGTACTGGGGTGAGTACGGCTGCACCTTCCTCGCGCTCAACCGCAACAAGCGCAGCCTGGCCGTCGACCTGAAAACACCTGAGGGCAAACGGATCCTGTGGCAGCTGATCGAGACAGCCGATGTGCTGGTGCACAACCTGCGCGCCGGCGCACTCGACAAGCTCGGTTTCGGCTACGACGCCGTCCGCGCTGCCAATCCCCGGCTGATCTACTGCTCGATGACGGCCTTCGGCGGCAGCGGCCCCCTGTCGTCGCGGCCGGGCTACGACCCGCTGATGCAGGCCTATGCCGGGCTGATGAGCATCACGGGCGAGCGGTCCGCGCCGGGTGAACCGCCGCGCCCGCCGATCCGGGTCGGCACGTCGATCAACGACATGGGAATGGGCATGTGGGGTGCCATCGGCATCCTCGGCGCGCTGATGAACCGCAGCAAGACCGGGCACGGCCAGTTGGTCGAGACGTCCCTGCTGGAAACCGCCGTCAGCTGGATCCCGTATCAATTGCAGGCCTACATGGCCTCCGGCATCCTTCCTGACCGAAACGGCTCCGGCACCTCGATGAACGCGCCGTATGAAGCGTTCCCAGCCTCCGACGGCTACGTGATGATTGCTGCAGGAAACAATCCGTTGTGGGAGAAGCTGTGTCATGCGATCGGGCGGCCGGAGCTGATCACCGACCGGCGCTACGTGGACAACCCTGCCCGCGTGCGAAACCGCGCTGAGCTCGCCGAGGACCTGACCGCGACGCTGCGCACCAACACTGCGGCGCACTGGGTTTCCGTCCTGTCGGACGCCGGCGTCCCGTCCTCGCCGATTCGAACCCTCGACGAGGTGCTCGCCGACCCACAGGTTGCGCATCTGCGCATGGTGCGTCCCGCCGATCATCCAGAGATCGAGGGCTACAAAGACGTCGCGCTGCCGTTGCAGTGGGATGGGCAGCGGGTGGCGACTCGGCGGACACCGCCTGCGCTCGGTTCGGACACGGTTGCCGTCCTGCGTGAGATCGGCCTTGACGACGGTGATATCGCGCGGCTGATCCGCGAGCACATCGTCGGAGCCGCCCCCGAATCCGAAGCGGTCGCCGCCTCTCCGTCGTCGACGTGATGCGGCGACCCTCTGCACCGAGTGCGCCATGGTGACCGGTGCCTGGCCGACGACCCTGGCGGTCGCCGCGACGGCGTTGAGCAACATGCCGATCTGGGTCTTCACCGGACTCGCGCCGTCGATCGGTGCCGATCTGAACTTCGGTGAACTCGGGCTCGGAGCGACCGCCGCGGCATTCTTCGCCGCCGCAGGCCTTTTCGCAGTACCGGCCGGCCATGCCGTGGAGCGCATGGGATGGCGACGAGCCATGATCGTGGTGTCCATCCTGCTGATCGTGTCGTTCACCGGCATGAGCCTGGCGGCCAACCTCGCTGTGCTTGTGTGCTTTTTGCTGGTCGGCTCCCTCGGCTTCGCCTTCACCCACCCGAGCACCGGCCTGACGCTGGCCCAGACCGTCGATTTGCACCGTCGGGGCATGGCCTTCGGGCTCAAGCAGGCCGCGCTTCCGCTCACCACCCTCCTGGTCGGGGCCACCACGCCGTTGTTCCTCGGCGTGAACGGCTGGCGCTGGGCCTTCGCGTCGTCGGCCGTGCTCAGCCTGGCGTTCCTGTGGGCGGTGGCGACCGAACATCGCAGATGGGTGTTCGCGAACGGAACTCGAATACCATTGCGAACAAATAACCATGGCGAACCAGTTGCACCGCGTCCGCGGCCGCAGCCGCCGCTGATGATGCTCGCGGCCGGCGCCGGGCTTGGGTGCATCGCGACCGCGAGCATCGGCGGCTTTCTCGTCGTCTACGCCGTGTCGGCCGGGCTGACCCAGACGCAGGCCGGCCAACTCCTCGCGATCGGCAGCATCGTGTGCCTGATGTCCCGGTTGGCCACCGGCTGGTTCGCGGATCGCCGCGGGCGCGGGCACCTGCGAGTGGTGGCGATCATGATGCTGGCCGGCTCGCTCGGCTTTTTGCTGCTGGCCGTGGCCTACGGCAGGCCGTGGCTGCTGGTCGTGGCGGCGGGTTTGGCGTTCGGGCTTGGCTGGGCATGGAACGGGCTGTTCGCGTTCGCCGTCGTGCACAACCATCCCGAGTTCCCCGCCGCCGCAACGGGTGTGGTGCAAAGCGTGATGGGGATGGGTTCGGCGGTCGGTCCGGCGCTGTTCGGCGTCACGGTTTCGGTCGCCAGCTACACCGGCGCGTGGACGGGTGCGGCGGTGTGCCTCGCGCTCGGTGCGGCGTTCATGTTGCAGGGTCGACGGCTGCTGGCCAGGGCGGTCGCCGCGCGCTAGCGTCAATCCGATTGCGGTGCAGGCGAAATAGCATCGCGCGCGGGCGAGACAATCGGCTCCTTCCACGGCGAGAGCGCACCCTGATATGCGCTCGGGCCGACACGGAAGTGCTGGGCCTGCTCGAGCGTCTCGACGAACGGCATGTCCATCGGGTAGAGCCGGTCCGGTCCCGGCCGCGGACCCGCCTTCGACACGTGTCCGTAGAGCGGATGACCCACGATCTCTTCGGCGAGCACGACGACATCGATCAGCCGGTCGAGGTCGACGCCGGTTCTGTAGCCGAGGCTTTCGAGCAGGTGCACCAGGTCCTCGGTCGGCGTCAGTGTCGCTGCGCGGCCGTTGCCGCAATAGGGGCATCCCGCCATGCCGCCGATGCTCGCGTCGATGATGGCAGTGTGTCGCTCGTCGAGCGTGCGCAGTGCCGAATAGATCGAGATCGCCGCCACCCCGCGCGTGTTGTGCAGGTGCAGGTGGAAGGTCCGCACGCTGGGCCAGCGACGGATGATTTCGCTGAGATCCTCTTCGACCTCGTGCGGCACGTTCCAGCCCATCGGATCGGCCAGCGACACCTTCGTCACCGCGATGCCGGCCGCCTCCCACAACTGAACTTGGCGCGCAAGCAGATCCATGCGCTCGGCATGACTGAACCCGCCCAGCCAGTTGGAACCCCATGCGGCGCCGAGGCCGACCTGGGCCTCGGTCGCGCCGTTGGCGACCGCCGCCTCGATCCGACCGGGCCACGACGCGATCTCCTGCTCCCTGGAGCGGTTGGTGTTGCGCCGCGCGAACACATCGCAGAGGTGGACGTTGGTCGCCGGAAGACCGTCGTCGAGCGACAGCGGCGGAATGTACTTCGCGCGCCGCTCGACGCCCTTCTCGTTGAGGGCCAGCGCCGTGTAGATGACGTCGGGACGAGGCGTGAAGCCCTCGACCACCTTGTCGATCATCGCCATCTGCGGCGTCCACTTGGGACTGACGAAGCTGCCCACCACGATCCGCTTGAGCCCGGTGTCCGACAGCGCATCGAGCAGCCGGATGCGGTCTTCCACCGAGATGTCGGGATTTTCGATCTGCAGTCCCTCGCGCATCCCTTCTTCCACGACGGCCACCGCAGGCATCCCCGCGGGCCCGTACGCAAGGTGCGGCATCTGCTGGTGCGCGTGCCGTGCAGCGCTGGTCGCCGTACCTGGCATCGTCGTCAGCTCCTTTCTCGGTGAAGGTCGATCACGTCAGCGCCCCCTCCAGACCGGTTGGCGCTTCTCGAGATACGCCCGGATACCCTCCTGGCGGTCCTCCGTGAGATACGGGTTCGGCCCCACATTCAGCCGCAGCGCCGTTTGCACCGGAAGCTCCCAGCCCTTGGTCAGCATTTCCTTGTAGCGCCGCAACGTCAACGGGGCGTTGGCCACGATCTGGCGGACCAGTTTCTCCGCCTGCTCGCGCAGCGTCGCCCCTGGGACGACGCGGTTGTACAGGCCCCACTTCAGCGCATCCTCGGCACTGATGTTGTCACCGGTGTAGAGCATCTCGAGCGCGACCGCGCGCGGAACGAGGCGCGGCAGCACCACGGTGGCGAAGTTGGCTCCCATGCCCCGTTTGGCCTCCGGCATGCCCAAAACGGCGTGATCGGCGGCGATTCGCAGATCGCAGGCCAGCGCCAGTTCGCAACCACCGGCGACGGCGGGACCGTTGAGCACCGCGATCGTCGGCTTGTACGTCTCCAGCACAGTCTCGTAGAGATTGCGTCGCGGGCCGGTCATCGGTACCGGAATCTGCTTGCCCGACTGGGCGATCTCGTCGAACTCCTTCAAGTCGGCGCCCGCGCAGAAGGCCTTGTCCCCTGCTCCGGTGAGCATGACCGCCCAGACGTCGGGATTGTCCTCGGCGTCGGTGAAGGCGTCGACGAGAGACGCGGTAACCGCAAGGCTCAAGGCATTTCGGCGCTCCGGGCGGTTGATGGTGATGTAGCAAACGTGCTCACGAACCTCGACGAGGACTTCGTCTGTGCTCATCTATCCACTCCTTTTCCTGCCTCCGCGAGGCATCCGACGAGATTTCTGGCGGCGAGGTTGTCCATCAGCGCACGGATACCGGTCGACCAAGCCGGCGCGCGCTCGCATGTGGTAACGGTGTTTTCCAGCGTTCCCAGTTCGGGACAGCTGATCGTGACGCGGTCGCCGACGTGGTGGGTGAAGCCCTCACCGGCGCGGTCGCGGTCCTTGAAGGGGGCGAACATCGTGCCGGTGAACAGGGCGAACCCGTCCGGGTACTGGTGATGCCTGCCGTAGGTGCGGGCCAGCAATTCCTCAGGGGTGCGGCTGATCTCGCGCATCGAGCTGACCTCGGTCAGTTCGAAGCCGTCGTCACCTTCGACGTGCAGAGTGATGTCGAGCCGCTTGACGTCGTCGAGGGTGAAGCCGTCGTCGAAGAGCCGGATGAACGGGCCGATCGCACATGATGCGTTGGCGTCCTTGGCCTGCGCCAACAGCAGGGCGCTGCGCCCCTCGAGATCACGATGGTTGACGTCGTTTCCGAGCGTCGCGCCGACGCAGGCGCCGCGGGAGTTCGCCACCAACACGACTTCGGGTTCGGGGTTGTTCCACGCCGAACGCTCCAACACGCCGATCTGGGCGCCGTGTCCGACGGCGGACAACACCGGCGCCTTGGTGAAGATCTCCGGATCCGGTCCTATGCCGACCTCCAGGTACGGTGACCACAACCCCTGCGCGACAAGCGTTTGCTTGAGTCGGTCCGCGGCCGCCGTGCCCGGCACCAAGTCACCGATGGCGCTGCGGATCTGCTCGGTGAGCTCAGCACGCACGCCCTGCACGCGCTGCGGATCACCGCCTGCGGCCTCCTCGACCACGCGCTCCAGCAGGCTGCGCACGAACGTGACGCCCGCGGCCTTGATCACCTGCAGATCAATCGGCGCCAGAAGATGCGGCCGCACCGGGCTCGGACCCGTCGCCAACTCCGCCAGCGACCAGTCCCGCGACGCCTGCCCGTGGCGCGCCACGTCGATGGCGTCGTCGCGGTCGAGAAGGTCGGCCATCGTGGGGCCGTGCCCGGTGATGTCGGCGACCCGTTGCCCGCGGACCGCCACCAGGCAGGGCCCGCCGACATCCGGGTCGTAAAGCCGCCCGACGCACGTGGCACGTTGTGCGGCAACATTGTTCACGTTGCCGCCTCTTGCGGTTGGTCACGGCATTCGCGGGCCAGCTCGCGCCAGAAGTCGTCCCGCTCGCCGGGCAGCATGAACTCGAAGAGCGCGACCCGGTCGACCAATCCGTCGTATCGCTCGCGCAGGGCGGCTCCGACGTCGCCCGGGTCGGCCTCCACGGCGAAAGCCGACACCATCTCGTCGGTGACGCAGTCCGACATCTCGTCCCATCGGCCCTGGCGCGACATGGCGTGCAGCTTTTCGCTGATCGCGTCCCAACCGTGGACATTCAGCACGACGCGGTACGCGGGGGTCGACGCGTAGAACGCGATGCGGGACTTCACCGCGGCGCGCTGTCGCTCTCTCTCCTCCCCGCTGTCCCCCGTGATGACGAAAGTGCTTGTCGACAGCTCCACCTCCGCCGCCGCCCGGCCCGCCGACGCCGCGCCCTTGCCCACCTCGGGCAGAACGACGGACCGGATGTAGGCGGGGGTGTGGAACGGGTGGACATGCAGCCCGTCGCACATCTCGCCGGCCAGGCTGATCAGCGCTGGGCTCACGCCTGCGATGGCGACGGGGATATGGGGGTGATCCAGCGGACCGGGGTTGAAGACGGGCGGAAGCAGGTTGTGGCGGTAGAACCGGCCTGCATAGTTCAGCGGCTCACCGCTCTGAAACGAATGCCAAATCGCCCGCAACGCGCAGACGTAGTCGCGCAGCCGTGCGACTGGTCGGTCCCACGGCATCGAAAAGCGCCTCAGCACATGCGGTTTGACCTGGGTTCCGAGTCCGAGCAGAAAGCGTCCGCGCGAGCGGCGCTGCAGGTCCCACGCGAGTTGGGCGGTCACCATGGGCGAGCGGGAGAAGGCGATCGCCACGGCGGTACCGAGCTGGATGCGCGATGTGTACTCCGCCGCGACGGCCAACGGCAGGAACGCGTCGTGCTTGTTCTCACCGGCCCACAAACCGGCGACGCCGATCTCTTCGGCCCATCGACTGATGCTGCCGGTGGCGAGTGCGGACGACCCCTCGGAACTGAGTCGGGCGTCGAACTTCACGAGCACTCCTTTTCACAGTCGCGGTGACAAGACCGGCTTGATGATGGTTCCGGCGCGCATGTCGGACATGGCCTGGTTGACTTGTGCGAGCGGGTATTCGGTCACCAGCCGGACCAGGTCGAAGTGGTCGGCCACCTGCGGCAGCGTGCGCACGTAGCGCTCATAATGTTGCGCCGAAAACGCCCATGAACCAATGACTTCCAGTTGTTTCCTGGTGATGTGGTGGGGATTGATCAACGTGTCGCCGTGGTCGGTGTACTGGCCGACGACGAGGTAGCGGCCCCCGCGACGGGCCATCGCGATGCCTTCCGCCACGGCGCTGGGCAGACCCGTCGCCTCGATCACCAGATCGGCTCCGCGGCGACCGGGGGTGACCTGTCGGGCGGCGTCGATCCTGGCTTCCGGTTCGGTGTGGCGGTCGATGTCCAGCGCCAGATCGCAGACGCCGAGTTCGTCGGCCACCTTCAGTCGCTCCGCAGGCCCGCCGACGAGCACGATGGTGCCCGCGCCCGCCAACCGCGCGTACATCGCCGCCGCCATTCCGACCGGGCCCGCGCCTTGGATCACCACCACCTCGCCCACCCGGGGCGCGGCTCGGCCGAGCAACCCGTGCACGATGGTCGGTCCCGCGCAGCCCAGCGCGACCACTTCCAGCCCGGAGAGCTGCGCAGGTACGCGGAACAGCGCGGTGCCCGGCTGCAGGTAGATGCGTTCCGCCCAGCCGCCCGACAGGTGTGGCCACACCTGCGCCGATTGATTGATGCCATAGACCCGGCGCTGCTCACACAGCGAATATTCATGCAGCGCAACGCAATAGTGACAGCGGCCGCACGGGATGCTCGACGCCCACACGACGTGATCGCCGGCACGCAACCGGTCGCCCGTCGCGTCGGCATCCACACCGTCGCCCAGTTCGCGCACCACGCCCACCGCTTCGTGGCCGAGAATCACCGGAAGGGGAACCGGCAGCCTGCCGTCCTGCAGGTGGATGTCGGTGCCGCAGATCCCGGCGTGCAGGACGTCGACCACGACCGCGCCCGGTTGCGCGGGGGCCGCGGGATACGTGCCGATGCGCACCTCGCCGCCGGTCGTCTCCAGCACCGCAGCGCGCACCGTCGTCACCATCGACTCCATCTCTTCGGCCTGTTTCGGAGATTACCGCACAGCAGACATATTGCCCACTGACAGATAGAATTCTTGCGGACTTCCTCCATGGCACCTGCAAACGGGTGCGCCTCTGCGAGAGTTGATTCGTCTGGTGAGACGTCTGTTCGCCGAGCTTAAACCCATCAACGTGAGGAGCGGCAATGACAGCCCTGCAGGGACTGCGAGTTCTCGACGTGACTCAGGTGTTGGCCGGGCCGTTCTGCGGTCAGCTGCTCGCCGACATGGGCGCCGACGTCATCAAGGTCGAACCGCCCGAGACCGGCGACCAGTCCAGGCGCGCGCTCGGCTTCTCACTCAAGGGCGACGACACCGCCGCCTTCCTCGCAGTCAACCGAAACAAGCGCAGCCTCACCCTGAACTTGAAGAGCGACGCAGGCCGAGATGCGTTCTACCGCTTGGTTCGACAGAGCGACATCGTCATCGAGAACTTCCGGCCGGGTGTGGCCAAGCGCCTCGGCATCGATTACGAGACGCTGAGCGCCATCCATCCGCCGATCATCTGTGCGAGCATCTCCGGTTACGGCCAGGACGGCCCGTACGCCACGCGGCCCGCGCACGACCTCATCGCGCAGGGCATGGCGGGCCTGATGAGCGTCACCGGCGAGCCCGACGGGCCACCGGCGAAGGTGGGCATCTCGATCGCCGACCTGTCCGCCGGGCTGTTCTGCGCGTACGGCATCGTGTGCGCCGTGGTGGCCCGCCACCGCACCGGACGCGGCCAGTACGTCGACACATCGATATTCGAGGCGCCCATCGCGCTGGCGGTGTTCGAGTCCACCGAGTTGTGGGGTCTGGGCCGGATCCCGCGACCGCTGGGTTCGACGAACCGCACGGCTGCCCCCAATCAGGCCTTGAGGGCGCGCGATGGGTACATCAACGTGTGCGCGGCCAATGAACGCCTGTGGCAGCGGTTGTGCGAGGCATTGGGACGCGACGACCTGCCGAAGGATCCCCGGTTCGCCACGAACATGGACCGCATGGCGCACCAGGGCGAGCTGGCCGAGGAACTGGAACGCACGCTCGTCGAGCGCGACGTGGCCGACTGGGTGGACCACCTGCTGGCGGTCGGGGTGCCCGTGGGCCCGATCCTCAACTACGAGCAGGTGTTCTCCGACCCGCACACGCTGGCGCGCAAGATGGTCGTCGAGATGGAACATCCCGTCGAGGGCACCCTCAAGGGCCTCGGAATACCGGTCAAACTCAGCGATACCCCCGGATCCGTGCGGTCCGCAGCACCGCTGCTCGGCGAGCACACCACCGAGATCCTTTGCAGCCTCGGCTATTCCGATGAGGAGATCAGCCGGATGCGGCGGGATGGCGCGGCGTGACGTTCTCGCCTGCGAGGAATTCAGAGATCGTGTCCGCCAGCAGCTCGGGCTGTTCGAGGTAGCCCATATGGGGCACCCCGCCGAGGATCTTCAGTTCGCAGTCGGGCAGGACTGCGGCCATCTCCTCGGCGAATCGGGGCGGCGTCGCCACGTCGGCGTCACCGGTGACGACCAGGGTGCGCGTCCGAACGCCGCGCAGATCGTCGCGCACGTTGTGCTCGGCGATGGCGCGAAATGTGTTGGCCCACGAGGCGGAATCGTTCTCGAGCAGCCGGCGGTAGGCCCGGTCCACGACCGGCAGCGCCATGCCCGCGTCAGTGAACCAGCGCGCGATCGCCGCCTTGGCGACGGGCTCCATGCCCTCGGCCTCGGCGACCCGCGCGCGGTCGAGGAACACCTCGCGTTCCGACGACGATGTCGTGCAGGAAGTCCCCGACAACACCAGGCCCGTCACGAGTTGGGGGTAGCGGATGGCGATGTGCTGTGCGACCAACCCGCCGAAGGACTGACCGACCACGTGCGCGCGGTCGATACCGTTGCGCTGCAGCAGGCCCGCCACGTCATCGGCGAGGTCCTCGAGGCGCCAGGGACCGGGCGGCGACGGCGACTCACCATGACCGCGCAGGTCAACCCGCAGGATCGCGAACCGCCTCTCGAGAACGGCCGAGGCGGCCGCCCAGAACGTCCGGTCCAGACCGACGGAGTGCAGCAGCACCACCGTCTCGCCGTCGGCCACGCCCGCGCGATCGAAAGCCAACGGAACCGTTCGACGCTCGAGATGCGCACTTCCCATCGCTTCACCCTTCATTCGACAGCCACCGCAGCGTATCGCCAGGTGGACACGGAGTCCATGCCGTGCCACAGCGGTGTGCGGTTATTTCGCAGCGATTTATTGACGATTGCGACCCTCCAGGTCTAGACACGCCTGCGCCCATGTGATGGACTAAATGTCCACACACCGGACAAAATCGGCATCGCCGCCGACCTCGGAGTCGGACGGTGCCGCGGAAAGGTAGCCGTGGCGGATCTGTCACCTCAGCAACAGTCGATAGCCGCGGAGATCCGCGAGATCTGCGCGTCATTTCCCGAGGACTACTGGCAGGACAAGGACGCCCGACGCGAGTATCCCGAGGAGTTCCTCAAGGCGTTGCTCGCCTCCGGCTGGCTCGGAGTGCTCATTCCCAAGGAGTACGGCGGCAAGGGCATGGGCATGACCGAGGCCGCGGTGATCATCGAGGAGATCGCCAAGTCCGGCGCCAACGCAATCGCCTGTCACGCACAGATATACAACGTCGCCATGCTGATGCGGTACGGCTCAGAGGAGTTGAAACAGCGCTACCTGCCGCGCATCGCCGCCGGCGAGATGCGATTCCTGGCGTTCGGCCTCACCGAGGAGGCGGCCGGACAGGACACCAGCAGCATCAGCACCGAAGCCAGGCGCGAAGGCGACGTGTATGTGCTCAACGGCCGCAAGAACTGGCTTTCGCGAGCACAGCACTCCGACCTGATGCTTGCCGTCGCGCGCACCACGCCGCTTGACCAGGCGCCCAAGAAGACCCACGGCCTCAGCGCCTTCCTCGTCGAACTTCCCGTCGAGGGACTGCATCTGCGGCCGGTCCCGACGATGTTCAACATCGAGACCAACGAAGCAGACTTCGTCGACCTTCGGGTGCCCGCCGAAAACCTGGTGGGCGAAGAGGGGTCCGCGTTCCGCTACATCCTCAGCGGCGTCAACGGCGACCGCATCGCCGCGGCGTCCGCCGCGATCGGCGACGCCAGGTGGCTCATCGAACACGCAACGCAGTACGCCAACGACCGCGTGGTCTTCGACCGGCCCATCGGACAGAACCAGAGCGTGCAGTTCCCCATCGCACACGCCTACGCCGCTACCGAAGCCGCCAGCCTGATGCGGTTCCGCGCCGCCGAGAAGTACGACCGAGGCGAGGAGCCGGGCCCGGAGGCGAATATGGCGAAACTCCTTTCGTCGGAAGCCGCCTGGGAGGCGGCCAACGCCGCGATGTCCACCTACGGAGGCTATGCGTTCGCGCGGTCTAAGGGCATCGAGCGGAAGTTCCGCGAAACGCGCTTGTTCCTCAACGCCCCGGGCTCCAACAACCTGATCCTGTCCTACCTCAGCCAACACGTTCTGGGGATGCCCCGAAGCTTCTGAATCCACCGGCCGGCACCGGGCCGCACCGACGTCAACGAAGACACCTTCCGGTCAGGAGTACAAATGAAAACAACAAGGCCATTCTCCGCGTTGCTCGCCGTGATCGCGCTCGCGTTGGTCTACCTCTTGGCTGCGTGCGGCAGCGAATCGCAGAACGCGTCCGGCGGGAACGAGGCCCAGGGCCAGGGCCAGAGTCAGGGCCAGGACGAGAACTATCCCAGCGGGCCCATCCAATTGATCGCACCGGCCGCCGCGGGCGGCGGTTACGACACCACCGCGCGCACGGTGCTCAACGTGCTCCAGCAGACGAAGCTGGTCGACACGCCGATGGTGGTGGAAAACCGCGAGGGCGCAGACGGATCGGTGTGGATGGCGCAGATGGCCACCGACCTCACCGGCGATGACAACGTCATCTCGGTCGGCGGCACCGCGTCGATGTACAACGACGCCCGCGGCGACACGCAACACGACTTCTACGACGTGACCCCGATCGCGTCGCTGATAAGCGAGTATTACGTATTCGTCGTTCCGGCCGACTCGCAGTTCCAATCGCTGAAGGACATCGTCGAGGCCGTCAAGCGCGACCCGCGGTCGGTGCCGATCGGCGGCGGCAGCCTCGACCGCGCCGCGTTCGATCTGGTGATGCTCGCAGCGGGCGGTGATCCGTCCAAGACCAACTTCGTCGAGTACCCGACCGGGGCCGAACAGACCGTCGGCCTGCTCAACGGTGACCTCGCGGTTGGCGTCGCAGGCACCCCAGAGTTCCAGGGCCAGATCGAGTCCGGCGATCTTCGCGCGGTGGCGGTGACCAAGCCCGAACGGTTCTCAGATGCGCCGTACGACACCGTTCCGACGGCGACCGAGGAAGGCTACGACGTCACCCTCGCGAACTGGCGCGGCATCTACGGCCCGAAGGACATGCCCGATTACGCGGTCAAGTACTGGGCGGACACGCTGGGCAAGATGGTCGACACCGAGCAGTGGGCCGAGGCGGCCAAGAACAACCAGTGGGAAACCAATTTCAAGACGGGAGACGAGTTCAAGAAGCTGATCGACGACACCTACGCCGAGATCAAGGACGCCTACCGGGCCACCGGGGTGATTAAGTGAGCGGGCGCGTCGACGCCGAAACCCGCAAAGCACGGTCCGCCCGCCGAGAGGACGCCGTCGCCGCGCTCGTCGTACTCGCGCTGGCGGCGTTCATACTCCTTTACGGGCTGAAGATCCCGGACTCGAGCTACTCGAATGCCATTCTGTCACCGAGGGATTTCCCCTTCCTGACCGGTGCGCTCATGCTGCTCGCGGGTGTTGCGCTGCTGGTGCGCAACGTCTCCGCGCTGCTGCCGAGTCGAGCGCCAACCGAGGGGTCCGAGGCGTCCGAGACGCCCGAGTCCGAGCCCGCGAAAGATCAAGCGCCCGCTGAGGATTCGGACGACGAGTTCGAAACGGGTCGGGCCGCGCAGGATCCGCGAATCCTCGGAATGCTGCTCGCCCTGCTGCTCGGCTACATACTCGTCTTCGTCTGGCTCGGTTACGTGTTGTCCACGTTCGCCTTCCTGACCGCCTCGACAATGCTGCTGTCGCCGCGCCGGCCGGTTCGCAATGTGATCTTCGCCGCGGCGCTCAGCACCGCCATCTATCTGCTGTTCACGGTGGGACTGAATGTGCGGCTGCCACCGGGACCGTTGGGCGGGTTGCTCTGATGGATACCTTAGGCCTGCTTGGCGACGGCTTCGCCGCGGCGCTGACCGCGGAGAACCTGTTGTGGGTGCTGGTCGGTGTGCTGGTCGGCACCGTCGTGGGCATCCTCCCGGGGCTGGGGTCCATCACGGCGGTGGCGCTTCTGCTGCCGCTGACCTTCAACCTGTCCCCGCTGGCGGGCCTGATCATGTTGTGCGGGGTCTACTTCGGGTCCCAGTACGGCAGTTCCACCACCGCGATCCTGGTGCGAACTCCCGGCGACATGGGGTCTGTCGTGACGACGCTCGACGGCTATCAGATGGCGCTGCGCGGACGCGCGGGTCCCGCGTTGTTCACCGCCGCGATCGGGTCGTTCCTCGCGGGCACGGTGTCCATTGTCGCGCTGACGTTCCTCTCGCCGCTGTTCGCGCGGCTCGCAATCAGTTTCGGGGCCGCCGAGTACTTCCTGCTCATGCTGTTGGCTCTCTTGCTGGTCGCGACCTTGACCACCGGGTCCACGATCAAGGCGATCATCGCGGCGCTGTTCGGGTTGTGGTTGGCAACCATCGGAACCGACGCCGCCAGCGGCGTCACCCGATACACCGGCGGGAACCTGCATCTGATCAACGGCATCGACTTCATCGTGGTGGCGATCGCATTGTTCGCGATGGCCGAGGCGTTGCGAGTGCTGTCGCATCCGGCGGGCAAGAAGTTGAAGCCCCACGCCGTCGGACGCATCACGATGAGCAAAGAGGATTGGCGGCGCTCGGCAGGACCGTGGGCGCGGGGCTCCGTGCTCGGTGTGATCGTCGGCGTGCTTCCCGGCATCGGACCGTCGCTGGCCTCCTATGCGTCCTACATCCTCGAAAAGAATGTCGCCCGCAAGGAACGCAAGGCCGAGTTCGGCCGCGGCGCAATCGAAGGCGTCGCCGGCCCCGAGGCGGCGAACAACGCCGGTGTGGGCGGCGCGCTGGTGCCGATGTTCACACTCGGAATTCCGGGATCGGCCACGACGGCACTGCTGCTCTTCGTGTTCACCATGCACGGGCTGCAGCCGGGACCTCAACTGTTCCACACGAATGCGCCGCTGATCTTCGGGATCATCGCCAGCCTCTACATCGGCAACATCGCACTGCTGGTGCTGAACCTGCCGATGGTGGGCCTGTTCGCGCGACTGCTGCGCGTGCCGCAGGAAATGCTCTACACCGGCGTTGCCG
Organism: Mycolicibacterium agri; assembly: GCF_002553505.1. Lineage (GTDB taxonomy): Bacteria > Actinomycetota > Actinomycetes > Mycobacteriales > Mycobacteriaceae > Mycobacterium > Mycobacterium agri. The sequence goes on from NZ_PDCP01000002.1 coordinate 79,812, forward strand.
CCCTCGGCGTGCTGGGCGCATACGCGTTGGGCTTCGACCAGTTCGACCTGTACCTGCTGTTCATCTTCGGCATCGTCGGTTACCTCATGGACCGGTACGGCTTTCCCGCGGCGACCGCCATCTTGGCGATGGTCCTCGGACCGCTGGTGGAACAGAACCTCAGCCGGGCACTCAATGTCGCCGGCGGCGACCCGTTCGTGTTCGTGCAGCGGCCGATCTCCCTCGCGCTCGTCATCGTCAGTGCCCTCGTACTCCTCGGCCCGATGATCACGAAGGTCATCCGCAGGCAACGGGCGCGGCGCGGCGGCGGCAGCACCGTCGAACGCTCGGAATCCACTGAGGAGCCTGCTCCGGCCGCACAGTAACAGGCCTGTCCCCCACCATCACTGAGAGGAATTCACAGTGCTTCTAGACGTGTCCCAGCCGCTGCACACCGGCATGCCCAAGGCGGCCCCGCTGTCTGACGTCAGGGTCGAACCCGTCCTACGTATCAAAGACGGAGACGCGTTGGACACATCGGAGCTCTCGATGCCCTCGCATGCAGGGACACATGTCGACGCACCGTCGCACGCGATTGACGGCGGGGCAACGATCGACGAGATACCCACCGACCGGTTCCTCGGGCCCGCCGTGGTGTCGGCCGTGCGGTGTGAACCAGGCGAGGTGATCGGCATATCGCATGTGCTCGACGGCGGACCGGAACCGACCGCAGGCGACATGCTGTTCCTCGACACAGGCTGGGGGGCACGGTTTTTCGACGACAGCTACTACGACCATCCCAGCCTGGAGCCCGAGCTCGCGCAGTGGCTGGTCGACAAGGGTGTGAAACTGCTCGCCGTGGACATGATCACCCCGGACCTGGCCCACGCACGGCGCAGTGAAGGATTCGATTACCCGGTGCACAAGATCCTGCTCGGCAACGATGTGCTGATCGCGGAGAACCTCTCCGACATGAGTGCTTTCGCAGGCCGACGGGTGTTCGCCTACGCGTTTCCGTTGATCGTCCGCGGCGGCGATGCCGGCCACGCCAGGATTGTGCTCTCCGACGAGCCGGTCGGCTGACGCCTCACGGCGTCAGCGCGCCGCCGTTCACCTCGATCACCTGGCCGGTGACGTAACCGGCCATCACCGGTGAGGCCAGGAACAGCACGGGGCCGACGCAATCCTGCGGAGTGCCAATGCGTTTGAGCGGATTGCTCGCCGCGATCTTCTCGAGCCGCTCCGGCGTCGAGTGCCGGTCGTGGAACGGCGTGTCGATCACTCCCGGCGCCACCGCGTTCACCCGGACACCGGAGCTGCCGACTTCCCGCGCCAGGCCACGGGTGAAGGTGCTCACCGCCGCTTTGGCCGAGGCATAGATGACCGACCGCCCTCCCCCGCCGGTCCGTGCAGCGATCGAGCTGACGTTGACGATTGCGCCGCTGCCGCGCTCGACCATCGTCGGCACCACCCGTCGGCAGACCCGGAACACAGTGCCGATGTTGAGATCCATGATGTGCTGGTAGACCTCGTCGCTGACGTCGGCGACCTCGGCGCGTTGACCGAGATCGCCCGCGTTGTTGATGAGGATGTCGATGGAGCCGAGTTCGGCCTCCACCGCCCCGACGACCTCGTCGGCGCCGCTCGGTTCGGTGAGGTCGGCCTTGACCAGAAGCCCCCGCGCGCCTGCCGACGTGACCGTGTCGAGCACCGCTCTGGCGCCGTCGGCGTTGCTGCGATAGTGCACCGCAACAGATGCGCCTGCCGTGGCAAGGGCGACGGCGACGGCTGCGCCGATTCCCGAGCTCGCCCCGGTCACCAACACCGTCTGCCCGCGGAATTCCTCCATGCCGGCCGCCTCCTCAATTTTATGGACAATATGTCTACTGAGTGGGACTCACAATATCGCGCTCTGGACCTGCTGCAGAGCGTGGTGCATAGACTGACATTCAGTGTGCCGAACTAATAGTCTACCTGCGACAATAGCCAGGCGTGACGCACGTCTCAGATGACCCTAGACAACGTGCTGTCCGTGTGGTGGACTAAATGTCCGTGCAGTAGGACTCCTGTCGCAGGTGTTGCCGGCGACCTAAGCCGTCGAGGAGGACAGCGCTGATGATCAAGTCCCACGTCCGCCGATCCCTGGGGGTGATCGGCATCGCGACGGCACTCGTCTCGGGTTGCGCTGCGCAAGGCGGCGGGGACGGCGCCTGGCCCGGCGGCGAACAGATCACCTACGTGGTCCCCTACAGCCCAGGCGGCTCAACCGATCCGGTGGGCAGAGAGTTCTCCCGCCAACTCGCCGAGGCCGCCAAGGCGAGTGCCGTCGTGGAGAATCTGCCCGGCGGCGACGAAACCATCGGCCTGACCAAGGTGATCGAGGCGGAGCCGAACGGCTTGACGCTCGGGCTGAGCTCGGCGACCGGGGTGATAGTCCAACCGATCGTCAACAAGAACCTGCCCTTCCAGACGGCGGACGACTACACCCCGATCGTCAAGATGGTGGAGGCACCCAATGTGCTTGTGGTGGCGGCGAATTCGCCGTACAAGACGCTGGATGACCTGATCGCCGACGCCAAGAGGCGGCCGGGGCAGGTGCGGGTCGGCACGACCGGTGAGCTCACAAACAACACCTTCGTGCTGGTCAGCCTGGAGGATCAGGCAGGCATCGACCTCAACATCGTGCCGTTCAGCGGCGGCGCGGGTGAAGCCGTGCTCGCCACGTTGAGCGGCAACATCGACGCGGCCATCCCCACGGCGGCAGGGCAGCGTTCCTTCATCGACAGCGGTGAACTGCGCGCGCTCGCGCACACCGGTGACGCCGAATACAACGAGGTCCTGCCGGGATCGGTGCCGTTCAGCGAGGCCGGCTACGACGTGCCGTTCTCGTCCGACTACCTCACCGTGGCCGCGCCTGGCCTCCCCGACGACGTTCGCGAGGAGATCGTCGCGAAGGCCAGTGAAGTGGCCGGTAGTGACGAATGGGCGGCATGGTGCAAGGAGGCCGGATTCGTCGCCGACCCGATGTCGGGCGCCGAACTCGACGAATGGATCGCTCACACAACCGAAGCGAGCAAGAAGGCGATCGAGCTCGTCCAAAACAGCAGACAACAGAACTGACAGTCGCTCGCACCAGCCGTCCGCCAATCCGTCGACCCCACGAGAGGAAACCTGTGGCGCGCGTTCCCTACCTATCCGCTGATGATCTGCCAGAGAAATATCGCGACCTGCTGTCGCGACCGATCAATCTGTTTCGCGGCCTTGCGAACTCCCCGGAGGCCTTCGCCAAGTACCACGCGCTCGGTGAATGGATCCGGTGGGACTGCGAGCTCGATCCTCGGCTGCGCGAATTGGTGATTCTGCAGATCGGATACCTCGCGCACAGCCCGTATGAGTTCAGCCACCACATCGAGATCGGCCGCAAGTTCGGCGTGACCGACCAGGATGTGCAGGGGCTGATCGACCTGGCGGAGGGACGTGATACGCATTTCACCGACCAGGAACTCGATCTGCTGAAGGCCGCCGCTCATCTCGTCGACGACAACACCGTCCCGGCCGATCTCTGGGATCGCTTGGCAGCGTGGATGTCACCGGCACGACTGGTCGATTTCGTTGTGGTGGCAACCTTCTACTGCATGGTGGTGCGGGTGCTCGGCACTCTGGAGATCGACGTCGAACCGGAGTACGAGCAGTATCTCGACCAGTTTCCGTTGCGGAGCCCGGTATGAGCCAGCCGGAGTCCGCGCTCGGTGTCGCGGGTAACGGCAGGGATCCACGGATAGCCTGGCACGACCCTCAGCGCCGGGGCCGGATGCTGCTGGGGGCCGTGAGTTTGATGGTCGCCGTCGGCTATCTCGTCGAGGCACTCGGCATGCCGCGCGGCACGGCCGAACATCCGGGGCCCGGTCAGTGGCCGATCGCCGTCGGCGTGGCCTGGATCGTCATCTCGATTCTGGTCATCGCCGAGGCCGTGGTGTCGCGCGAAGTCGGCGGCGAAGTGGAACTTCCCACCGGCGACGAGCGCCGTGACCTTCTGATCTTCCTCGGCGCGACCATCGCGTTCGTCGTACTGCTGCCCTATCTGGGTCAGTACATCGCGGCGGCGCTGTATGGGGTTGCGATCGTGAAGCTGTTGAGCAATCTGTCGTGGCCGCGCGCGGCGGCCTACGGCGCTGTGCTCGGCATCGGCATCTCGTTCGCATTCATCACACTGTTGCAAATCAGGCTTCCCGTCGGACTTTTCGGCGGGTTTTAAAGGATCACTCGTGGGTACCATCGACGGCTTCATGCAAGGGCTCTCCCTTGCCGTCACGCCCGAACTGCTGCTTGCCGCCTTCCTCGGCGCATTGGCAGGCACGTTGATCGGCGTTCTGCCCGGCCTCGGCCCCGTCGCGGGTGCGGCACTGGTGCTGCCGCTGACGTTCGCCTACTCCCCCGCGGTCGGCCTGATCCTCATCGCAGGCATTTATTTGGGCGCGCAGTACGGCGGTTCGACGACCTCGGTGTTGCTGAACATTCCCGGTGACGCCTCCGCGATCGTGGCGACGTTCGACGGTCACGAGATGGCGAAGAAGGGCCGCGCCGGGCCGGCGTTGACGATCATGGCCATCGGGTCCTTTATCGCGGGCACCGTGGGCTTGACCATTCTGGTGTTCACGGCCACGAGCGTTTCGCGGCTCGCACTGAACTTCGGGCCGCCGGAGTTCTTCGCGTTGACGGCGGGCGGGCTGCTTGCGCTCGCCCGCATCTCGGGCGGCAGCGTGGCAGGCGGGTTGCTTCCGATGATCCTGGGCATCGCGATGGCGACCGTCGGGCTGGAAGCAGCCACCAGTTATCCACGTTTCACCTTCGGCAACAACGACTTATCGCTGGGCTTGAGCATCGCCACCGTCGCAGTCGGCCTCTACGGCATCTCGGAAATGATGTACATGATCGAGAGCCGAGACGCCGACCGACGGCCCATGCGCATCGGCATGCGTGACCTCATGCCCTCCGCCGAGGAGTGGAAGCGCGCGGTGACGCCGTGGTGCCGGGGCTCACTGCTCGGCTTCTTCTTCGGCCTGCTTCCCGTCCCCTCGGCCACCCTGTCGACCTTCACCTCCTACAAGCTCGAGCAGACGGTTTCCAAACACCGCAAGGAACTCGGCAAGGGCGCCGTCGAGGGGATCGCCGGGCCGGAAGCGGCCAACAACTCGGCGGCGATCGGAAGCCTGGTGCCGGTGCTGGTGTTGGGACTGCCGTTCTCGGCGACGTTGGCGCTGATGATCTCGGCCATGGTGGTTCAGGGCATCCAGCCGGGCCCCATGATCCTGACGCAGCGACCGGAGCTGTTCTGGTCGGTGGTCGCCGCGATGGTCGTCGCCAACTGCATGCTGCTGGTACTGAACCTGCCGATGGTCGGGGTGTGGGTGCGGGTGCTGCAGATCCGCCGGCCGTATCTGGTGGCCTCGATCGTGCTGATCGCCGCGATCGGCAGTTACAGCGTGTCGTACAACATCATCGACGTCCGGCTGATGATCGCCATCGGCATCGTCGGCTACGTGCTGCGCAAACTGAACTTCAGCCTGGCGTCACTGCTGGTCGGTCTGGTCCTCGGGCCGCTGATCGAAAAGTACTTCATGCAAAGCATGTTCATCTCCCGCGGCGACATCGGGTATCTGTTCAGATCCCCCATCTCGATCGGTGTCTGGACGTTGGTCGCGATCGTGCTGATCGGCGGCCTGTTCACGCCGTTGCTTCGGCGGCGACGCACGCGCAGGCCGAAACCGACGACCGACGAGACCCAAACCACCGACGACGCGAAGAACATGGCAGAGGAAACGCATGGCTGACCGACTGAAAGACAAAGTGTGTATCGTCACGGGCGCAGGCTCGTGCGGTCCGGGGCTGGGCAATGGCCGCGCGACCGCGATCGCCTTCGCCCGCGAGGGTGCGTCGGTGGTGATCAACGACCGCGACGCCGATGCGGCCAAACCCACGCTCGCCGCCATCGAGGAAGCGGGCGGCACCGCCTCGGTGTGCATCGGCGACCTGACCGACGCCGCCGACGCCGAGGCTCTCACCCAGCACGCAGTCGACACCTTCGGGCGAGTTGACGTGCTGCACAACAACATCGGGATCAACGGTCCCGGCTCGGTCGTCGACATGACCGAGGATCTGTGGGACCGGGTGATGTCGGTGAACGTGAAGAGCATGGCGCTGACATCGAAGTTCGCCATTCCGGCCATGGCCCGCAACGGCGGCGGCGCCATCGTCAACATCTCGTCGATCTCGGCGTTGCGGCCCCGCGGACTCACCCCGTATTCGGCGTCGAAGGGGGCGGTGATCGCGCTGACCAGGGCCATGGCGGTCGATCACGCGAAAGACGGCATCCGGGTCAACTGCATCGCCCCCGGACCGATATACACCCCGCACGTGATGGACGGCATGACCGAGGAGCGCCGGGAGCGGCGCCGCAAGGCGTCCCTGCTCGGCATCGAAGGCACCGCATGGGATGTCGCGTACGCCGCGGTGTATCTGGCCTCCGACGAGGCGCGGTACGTCACCGGCGTGACGATTCCCGTCGACGGCGGCGTCACCTTGACGAGCGCGGGCCGATGACGTCGGCCGAGCCTCTGGTGGTGGCCGTCCTCGACGACTATCAGGGCGTCGCCGCGGACTGCGCGGACTGGAGCCGGCTCGGACCGGCGGCCGACGTCCGCTTCATTCGCGAGCACATCGACGACGACGACCGGCTCGTCGAGACATTGAAGGACTGCCACGTGGTGGTGGCGATGCGGGAGCGGACGCCGTTGCGCGCCGACATCCTCGGCAAGCTCGACGAGCTTCGCCTCGTCGTCACCACCGGTATGCGCAACGCCTCGATCGAGCGGGTGCCCGGCGTGGTCTTCTGCGGCACAAGGGGTCTGGTGTCGCCCACCGTCGAGCTGACCTGGGGGCTGCTGCTGGCCGCCCGCCGACGGCTGATCACCGAGTCGGAGGCACTGCGCGAAGGACGCTGGCAGACCTCGATAGGCGAGGGCCTGGAGGGCAGCACGCTCGGCGTGTTGGGCCTCGGCCGGATCGGCACCCGGATGGCGCGGATCGCGGCGGCGTTCGGCATGAACGTGATCGCCTACAGCCAGAACCTCACCGAAGAGCAGGCGCGGGAGGCCGGGGCCGTGCGTGCGAAATCTCTGCAAGCACTGTTCGCCGATGCCGACACCGTGACGATCCACCTTCGGCTCAGTGATCGGACGCGCGGCCTGGTGGGCGCCGCAGAGCTAGACCAACTGGGCCCAACCGGCCTGCTGGTCAACACCTCTCGCGGCGAGATCGTCGATCAGGACGCGCTTCTGGCCGCGCTGCGCGACGGCCGCATCGGCGGGGCCGCCCTCGACGTCTACGACCAGGAGCCACTGCCCGCAGGCCATCCGATACTGTCTGCGCCCCGCACCACGCTCAGCCCGCACCTCGGATACGTCACCCGGCAGAACTACGAGTTGTTCTTCTCCGACGTCGTCGAGGACATCGAGGCGTTCATCGCGGGCAAGCCGATACGAATGCTCGAAGACGGCTGACGACCGAGGTTTCCGAGGTTTCCAAGGTTTCCAGGGTTTCCAGGAGGGATCACATCCGTGACACGTAAGCTCGAAGGCAGAACCGTCGTCGTCGTCGGCGGCGGACAGACACCAGGCCAGACGGCCGGTAACGGACGCGCCGCGGCCATCACCTACGCCGAGGCCGGCGCCAAGGTCCTTGTCGGCGACCGCGATCTGGACGCGGCGAACGACACCGTGAAGGCCATCCTCGACGCCGGCGGGGAGGCGTGGGCGGCGACGGTCGACGTGACCGACGAGTCCTCCATCGTCGAACTGATCGGCACCGCGCGCCAGATGTGGAACCGGATCGACGTGCTGCACAACAATGTCGGCGTCAGCCTTGCCGGCGGTGACGCCGTGATTACCGACATCGATGCGGAGGCCTTCAACCGGGTCATCGACATCAACCTCACCGGAATGGTGTTGACGTGCAAGCACGTCATTCCCATCATGCGGGAGCAGGGCGGCGGCGTCATCATCAGCATTGGCTCGCTGGCTTCGATGATCGACTACCCCTACATCGCCTACAAGACATCCAAGGCCGGTGTGGTGGCGATGACGCAGAACATCGCGATCAGGCATGCGCCAGAAGGCATCCGCGCCAACGCGATCCTGCCGGGGTTGATGGACACGCCGATGGCGATCGAGAACCGCGTCGGGCTTGGCGGCAAGACACGAGAGCAGGTGATCGCCGAGCGCAACAGCCACGTGCCGCTGCGCGGCCGCATGGGTACCGCATGGGACGTCGCGCGCGCCGCGCTGTTCTTGGCGTCGGACGACGCGCAGTTCATCACGGGTGTTGCGCTGCCCGTGGACGGTGGCCAGTCCCTGGCCGTTGGGTGATGTGGAGGGGAGACAATCGATGACGGCTACAGAAGCGACGACGCCACAACCGAAGCAGACCGTTGAGCTGTACTGGATGCCGGGGTGCAGCAGCTGCCTTCGCATGAAGGAATTCGTGGAACGATCCGGCCTCGACTTCGTGGCGATCAACGTGGATCAGGAACCCGAGCGCGCCGACAAGCTCACCAAGTTGGGCTTGCGAGTGCCCGCCGCCTGCATCGGCGACACCTGCGTCACGGGAACACATCTCACCAGCGTCGCGAAGCTGCTCGGAATCGAGTACTCCGCGCCGGAGATGCTGGAGCCGGCCGAACTGATGGCCCGCTACCGGCGAGTGATAGAGGCGCTGTGCGATCTGATCGTGCAGATCCCCTCGGAGCGTGGTGATTTCAAGCTGCCGGGTCGCGACCGCGACGTCACCTCGCTCGCCGGCCACGCGGGTTGCGTCATGCGGTACTTCCTCGGCAAGTACGACGACGACGATTATGAGGAGTTCTTCGAAGACCTCGAGCCGGGCTACCGCGACGCGCCACGGCTGGTCGCGTTCGCCAAGGAGACGCTGCAACAAGCCGAGACATGGTGGGCGCAGGACGGTCACGACGATCCGCTGGACCGGGTGGTGCCGTTGTACTGGGGCCACCGCACCCTGGCCGAAGGCCTCGAACGGGAGGTCTGGCACACGGCGCAGCACACGCGGCAACTTGCCTACATGCTCGAGCACATCGGTGTCCAACCGCGCGGTGCGCTCACCGCGGACGACCTGGCGGGCCTGCCCCTTCCTGAACGGATCTTCGACTGATGGACGACCACGGTTCCTCGTTCGCCGAAATCGAGGAGGTCACCGGCGACGATCCCCGTGCGCTGCTCGACCGTCCCGGCCTCGTGCTGGTCCAGTTCTGGGCGGAATGGTGTTCGCCCTGCCACGCAATGCGCGCCGAGATCGAGCGCTTCGCCGCAGAAGCTCACGACGACGTCGCGATCTGCGCGGTCGATATCACCGAATCCCCCCGCACCACCCAGCATTTCGGGGTCAGCTCGGTGCCGAGCATCGTCATTCTGCGCGACGGGGAAACCGTCCATCGCTCCGCGGGTGCCAAGCGGCGCTCGCAGATCGCGCGGCTTGTCGCGGGGGCGCGTTGACCGTGCAAGCCGTCGTGTACGCCAGCCCGGGACGACTCGAACTGCAGGACCGGCCCGATCCGACGCCTGCGCACGACGAGGCGCTGCTCGCGGTCTCCCACGTCGGGGTGTGCGGCACCGACCTGCTCGTCTGGGAGGGCGGTCTGGAGCGGGTGCGCCCGCCAGTGGTGTTGGGACACGAGTTCAGCGCCAGCATTATCGAGGTGCCACCCGATACGGGTCTGCGGCCCGGTCAGCCGGTCGTGGTGGAGCCTCTGCTGTCGTGCGGCGAGTGCACGCCGTGCCGAACCGGCAACAGCCACGTATGCGTGCGACTCGGTTTGGTCGGTATCGATGTCGACGGTGCCGCGGCGCCGACCGTCGCAGTGCCCGCCCGCAGGCTGCACCCGGTGCCGGAGGCTTTGGGTCTGCGCGAGGCGGCGCTGGCCGAGCCGACCGCGGTGGCCTGCCACATGGTGAACCGGGCGGCCGTGACACCGGGGATGACGGTGCTCGTCGTCGGCGGCGGGCCGATCGGAGTTCTGGTCGGGCTCGTCGCGCACGCGAACGGTGCGGGCCTTGTCGTCGTCAGCGAGCCGAACAAGCATCGGCGCGCGATCGCGGAATCCGTTGGGCTGCTGACGTCGTCGCCCGATGACGAACCCGTTGACCAACTCGCCGCACGCGCGGGTGCCGACGGCTTCGACGTCGCCTTCGAACTGACGGGGCTCGGGGTCGGCCTGCAGACCGCGATCGCCGCGGCCAGGGTGCGCGGCACCGTGCTGCTCGGCGGGCTGCCGCACGGTGCGATCACCGCCGCGACGGCTCCCGCGGTTCTCAAGGAACTTGAGCTGCGGGGGTCACGGGTCTATCGAAGCGCCGACTTCAAGACTGCGCTCACGCTGCTCGCCGACGGACGCGTCCCGGCGAAGCATCTGATCACCAAAGTGGTTGCGCTGGACCAAGCGATTGACGGTGCCTTCAAGGCGATCCGCGACGACAAAGCGGAGATGAAAGTGCTCATCGATGTCGGAGGCGATGCTTCATGACCACACCGCAGCGTCCCCCGCTGGGACGCATGGACGGCCGCGTGGCCGTGGTGACCGGAGCCAGCACGGGTATCGGCGCTGCGATTGCCCGGGAATTCGTCCGCGCGGGCGCGAAGGTCCACGCCGTCGCGCGCCGGCCCGACGTCATCACCGACAACATCGGCGCCGACGTGGTGGCCTCGGGCCAATGCGTGCCTCACAAGGTCGACGTGTCCGACGCCGACGCGGTGCGGGCGCTGGCCGATGAGCTGCGCGACAGCGAACCCGTCGACACCTTGGTGTGTGCGGCCGGCATCAACGTCACCCGCAGGCGTATCGCGGAGTTGACCCTCGACGGGTGGCACCAGCTGGTCGCCACCAATCTCAACGGAGTCTTCTACTGCCTCAACGCATTTCTCGACGAATTACGGGCCAACCACGGGGATTTCGTGGTGATCTCGAGCGTGGCGGCGAGCTGGCCCGACCACAGCGGGCCGGGCTACGGGGCGACCAAGTCCGGGCTCCTGGGCCTGGCACGCGGCACCGGCATCGACGAACACGCCAACGGCGTTCGGGTGTCGACGATTCTGCCCGGCATCGTCGACACGCCCATCCTCGACAACCGCCCCATACCCCCGCCACCCGAGCTGCGGGAGTGGTGCCTCAAGCCGGAGGACATCGCCGCGACCTGCCTGCTGGCGGTGACATTGCCGCCGCGAGCCAACTTGGCCGAGGCCACGATGGTGGCGACCCGGTTGCAGTCGCTCGGCAAGACGCAGCAGGCGAACCCGCAACTGCCGCCCGACCTCGCCCCCTGACCGCCGAACCTCAACGCCTGACCGCTCGAATGTGAAACTGGCGACGGTTTACGGCCGTTTTGCGTCGTCAGATGCACAAACGGCGGGAGGCTATAGGTAGGTCACGCCCAGCACGACCAGCGACAGCAGCACGGGCGAAACCGGCAGCGCGCACAGAAATGCCGCCAGCACCTCCCTTCGCTGGCGATAGGCCCGCCAGCCCAGGAAGCCCGCGACGAGGCCCAACACGAACGACACCGCGGCCACCACCAGCACCCAGCTGCTCACCGTGCGCGTGGCGATCGCCGCGGAGATACCGGCCAGCCACAGCATGTGGCCGATGATCAACCCGCCGATGCCTGCGACCCAGATCGCTCGCGCTGTACCGGGCTGCTGACCCACGCTCAGAAGTTGATCATGTGGCCGACGAGCCCGTGGAAGCACTCCTGCAACGCCTCCGACATCGTCGGGTGCGTGTGCACGTTGCGCGCCAGTTCGGTCGCGGTCAGGTCCCACTTCTGCGCCAGAGTCAGCTCGGGCAGCAGCTCGGAGACGTCATGGCCGATGAGGTGCCCGCCGATCAGCTCGCCGTACTTCGCGTCGGCGATCAGCTTGACGAACCCGCTGGGGTCGCCCATGCCGTGCGCCTTGGCGTTGGCGGTGAACGGGAACTTCGCGACCTTGACGTCGTAGCCCTCTTCGCGGGCCTGTTCCTCGGTCAGCCCGAAGCTGGCGACCTGCGGCTGGCAGAACGTCGCGCGCGGCATCATCCGGTAGTCGCCGAGCGGCAAAGTGTCTGCACCGCCGATGGTTTCGGCCGCCACCACACCTTGGGCCTCTGCGACGTGGGCGAGCTGCAGCAGCCCGGTGACGTCACCGATCGCGTAGATGTGTGGCACGTTGGTGCGCATGTAGTCGTCGATGCCGATGGCCTTGCGCTCGGTGAGCGCCACGCCGGCCTTGTCCAGCCCGTAGCCCTCGACGTTCGGCGCGAAACCGATGGCCTGCAACACCTTTTCGGTCTTGAGCTCGTCGGACTTGCCGTCCTTGCTGACCGTGACGGTGACGTCGGACCCGTTGTCTTTGATGCCTTCCACCTTGGTGCCGGTGAGGATCTTGACGCCGAGCTTCTTGAACTGCTTCTCGATCTCCTTGCTCACCTCGGCGTCCTCGTTGGGCAGTGCGCGCGGCAGGAACTCGACGATGGTGACGTCGACGCCGTAGTTGCGCATCACATAGCCGAACTCCATGCCGATCGCGCCCGCGCCCGCGATGACGATCGATTTCGGCAGCTCCCGCGACAGGATCAGCTTCTCGTAGGTGACGACGTTGTCCGACAGTGACGTGCCGGGCACCAGCCGCGTGCTGCTGCCGGTGGCGATGATGACGTTGTCGAACGTCACCGTCTCGCTGCCGCCCTCGTTGAGGTCGACCTCGAGCGTGTGGTCGTCTGTGAACTTGCCGTAGCCGTGAATCTCGGTGATCTTGTTCTTCTTCATCAGGAAGTGCACACCGGCGACACGGCCCTCGGCCACCTTGCGGCTGCGGTCGAACGCGACGCCGTAGTCGAACGTCGCCTCCCCGCTGATGCCGAACTGCTTGGCTTCCTTGGTGAAGATGTGCGCGAGTTCGGCGTTGCGCAGCAGCGCCTTCGACGGAATGCAGCCCACATTGAGGCACACCCCGCCCCAGTACTTGGGTTCGACGACTGCGGTGTTCAGCCCGAGTTGCGCCGCGCGAATCGCTGCGACATACCCGCCGGGACCTGCTCCGAGAACAACGACGTCATAGTGGCTCACTCCGCCAACCCTAGTAGGGGATGACACCCACCAGACAACGGCTTGCGTGTTGGCAGAAGTAGAAGCCGTACAGCACGGCGGCCGCGGCCGTCGACGCGAACGGCGCCGACATCAACGCGATGCCCAGCGCGGCCTTCACCGGCCTGCCCGGCGCCATCGCCGCGATCAGCGCCGCTACGGTGCACACCCCCAGGTACACCAGCACGACGAAGACGGCGGGCGTCTTGTTGATCGAGTGGAACCACCAGTAGTACAGCCCCAGCCCGATCACCGCCGCCACCACCCAGACAGCCGCCACGACCAGCATGAATGTCCATCGCTTGATGGCCGCACCCTCGTCCGCGGCGGCCAGCCTGGCCGGGATGGCTTGCGGCTGCTCGGCGACGACGGGCATCTCGCCGGTGAACATGGGCGTGAACGGCGCGGTCGGTTCGCCGGGCAGTGCGTCACGCTCGGCGTCGGTCTTGGGCTTCGTGTCGACGGCGACGATGGCGTCCTGCGCGTCCTGCGCGTCGCGGGCCTTCAGGGCTTCCTGGGTGTTTCTGGTGTGCTGAGTCTTGTGAGCGTCCTGGGTGTCGCGGGCATCCTGCTCGCCGGGCCGGATGCGCGGCGGATGCCAGCCCACCGGCGCGCGATGGCGATGGGCGCCCCGATAGGTCTGCTGCTCAGGCACCGTGCACCGCCTGAAACGCGACCAGCGCACCGAACCACCCCGGTGCGACGGCAACGACTGACGCGCCCAGCGCCGTCATCCAGCGCCGGTGCGACAGCAAAACCATCACCATGCCCAACGCGCTCGGCACCCCGACCACGAGAGCGATGACGACATCGGGCCGGACCGTCGCGCTGACCACCACCGTCGCCGCGGTCGCCGCGATGAACCCGATCGCGGCGCCGACGAGCATTGCGCTGGTCAGCACCCACCCCCGTGGAATCGGTATCACATTTCGACGATAACGCCGCCGTACCCGCGAACGCGGCTATCCGCGCGGCGCGTTCGGTATCGGACGTGCATCGATTGCGTCTGCGGGAAGACCAAAGCGTGACCTAGGCTCGCGACGTGAGCGATTCCACGCGCGGTGTCGGTTCGCCGACCGAACTGGCACGGGCGCTCGAGGCGACCGGCTACCTCGCCGATGACGGCCTGGCAACGGCGGCCTACCTCGCGTTGCGGATGGGACGGCCGCTGTTCTGCGAAGGCGAGCCCGGCACCGGGAAGACCTCGCTCGCCGCCGCGCTGGCGGAGGCGCTGCACTTGCAGCTGATCCGCCTGCAGTGCCACGAGGGCATCGACGCCGCGCAGGCGCTCTACGACTGGGACTTTCCCCGGCAGTTGCTGCACCTGCGCACGCTGGAGGCCGCCAGCGCCGGGCACCTCGAGGCCGACTCCGCAGAACGCTCCCTCTACACCGAGCGGTTCCTGCTCGCGCGGCCGCTGCTGCGCGCGCTCACCGAAGCGCCGTGCGTGCTGCTCGTCGACGAAATCGACAGGGCCGACGACGAATTCGAGGCGTTCCTGCTGGAAGTGCTCGACGACAACGCGGTCACCATCCCCGAACTGGGCGAGGTGCGGGCGGCGTCGCCGCCGATGGTGGTGCTGACCTCCAACCGCACCCGCGACGTGCACGACGCTCTCAAGCGGCGCTGCCTGTACCACTGGCTCGAACACCCCGACCTGGCGCGGGAGGTCGCGATCCTGGGCAAGCGCATCCCCGACATCACCGAGGCGCTCGCCAAGCAGGTGGCCGAAGCGGTGCACGCACTGCGCCGCATGGACCTGGTCAAGCCGCCCGGCGTCGCCGAATCGCTGGACTGGGCGCGGGCGCTGCGCGAGCTCGACCGCGATGTCCTCGACGCGCAGAGCGCCGCGGCCACGCTCGGCGCGGTCATCAAGTACCACGAGGACTCCGAGCGCATCGCCAAGCTGGGTTTGGACCGCCTGCTGGCCGGGTGAGACGCGAATGCCCGCAGGCCCCGACATCACGACCCCCGACCCGCTCGTCGGCGTCGCGGGATTCGCGCGTGCCCTTGCGGCCGCGGGCCTGCCGGTGGCGTCCGATTCGGTGGAGACCTACACGCGGGCACTGCGTCACACCGACGTCGCCGACCCCCTGGCGGTGTACTGGACCGGACGCGCGACGCTGTGCCGCGACCCCGCCGACATCCCGCGCTACGACCTGGTGTTCGAGAACTGGTTCTCTCGAACCGTGCCGAGGCGGGCACCGCACCGGGCCGCGCAACCACGCCGCGCCCGAATCGCCGCCCTGCAGACCGCCGGGGCCGCCGACGCGGGCGCCGACGCGCAACACCTGCGGGTCGCCGCCGACGACACCGAGATCCTTCGGCACCGGGATATCGCCGAGCTGACCGTCGCCGAACGGGCACACCTGGCCGAGCTCATCACCGAACTGCGCCCGCACCCCGCGACGCGTCCCGCGGTGCGGCTGCGGCCGTCGCGCCGAGGCCGTGTCGACGCACGTCGCACGGTGCGCCACATGCTCGCCGCGGGCGGTGAACCGGTGCGGCCGCGGCGGCACCGCAAGGCGACCCGGCCACGCCGCACCGTGCTGCTGCTGGACGTATCCGGCTCGATGAGCCCGTATGCGGATGCCCTGCTGCGCTTCGCGCACGTCGTCGCCCGCGCCAACCCGGCCACCGAGGTGTTCTCGCTCGGCACCCGCATGACCCGCCTGACGCGCGCGCTGCGCATCCGGGATCCCGAGCTCGCGCTGGCCACCGCGGGCCGGACGGTGCCCGACTGGGCCGGCGGCACCCGGCTCGGCGAGACGATGCGCGCATTCCTGGACCGCTGGGGGCGACGCGGCACCGCCCGCGGCGCGGTGGTGGTGGTCTTCTCCGACGGCTGGGAGCGCGGCGACCCCACGCTGCTGGCCGAACAGATGGCCGCGCTGGCCCGGCTCGCGCGTGCGGTGTTGTGGGTCAACCCGCATGCGGGGGCGGCGGATTATCGGCCAGTGCAATCGGGGATAGCGGCCGCGCTGCCCTACGTCGACCGGTTGCTGGCGGGGCACAGCCTCGGCACGCTGCAGCAGCTGCTCGACGAAATCCGCAACGCCTAGGCGCGACTGGCAGTCGCGCTGTGCTAGTACCGATTTCGTCGTTTCAACCGTTCGCGGCCGTCGGCCAGAGCAGAGTATGCCTATGCGCATCACAGTCACCGTCGATGGAACGACGTACACAGACGACGTGGAGCCGCGGCTCCTGCTCGTGCACTACCTCCGAGAACGGCTCGGCAAGGTCGGGACCGTGGTCGGCTGCGACACCAGCAACTGCGGCGCCTGCACCGTGCACCTCAACGGCTACAGCGTCAAGTCGTGCTCGGTGCTGGCCGTGCAGGCCGACGGCGGCGACGTCATGACCATCGAAGGCCTGTCGCGAGACGACGGGACGCTGCACCCCGTGCAGGAGGCGTTCCGCGACAACCATGCGCTGCAGTGCGGGTTCTGCACGCCGGGCATGATCATGCAGGCCATCGACCTGCTCTCGGAGAATCCCGAACCCGACGAGGAGGCGGTCAGACACGGCCTGGAGGGCAACCTGTGCCGCTGCACCGGCTACCAGAACATCGTGCGAGCCGTGCAGGACGCGGCGCAGCGACTGCGCGCATCGGCGACCGACACCCCGGAAACCGTTGCAGCCAAAGCTGATACCGCAGGAGGCGTGCGATGACGGCCACTGCTGAACCGGAAATCGGCAAGGCGAGGGTCCGCAAGGAAGACCACCATCTGATCACCGGACGCACCAGGTGGACCGACAACATCGTGTTGCCGGGCATGCAGCACATGGCCATCCTGCGCAGCCTGGTCGCGCATGCGCGCATCAGCCACATCGACACCAGCGCGGCGCGCAGCATGCCCGGCGTGGTGGCGGTCTACACGGGCGCCGACTTCGCCGAGGAGCAGGGCAGCCTGCCAAACGCCTGGCCCATCACCGAGGATATGAAGGCGCCGCAGGCGCCCTCGCTCGCGGTGGACACCGTGAACTTCGCCGGCGAGGCCGTCGCCGTCGTCGTCGCGCGCACCGCATACGAGGCGCAGGACGCGCTCGAGGCGATCGACATCGAGTACGAGGAACTGCCGGTGGTGCTCGATCTCGCGGCGGCCGCCGAGGACGGCGCCGAGCTGGTGCATCCCGATCTGGGCACCAACGTCAGCGCGGTGTGGACGTTCGACTCCGCAGAGGCGGGGACGGGTGCCGACGTCGACGAGGCGATCCGCGACGCGGAAGTGGTGCTGGAGCGCACGTTCCGCCAGCAGCGGCTGATTCCGGCGTTCATGGAGCCGCGCTCGGTGGTGGTCGACCCGACCGGCCCCCACTTCACGATGTGGTCGGCCACGCAGATCCCGCACATCCTCAAGCTCATGTTGGCGATGACGTTGGAGATCGGAGAGCACAAGGTGCGCGTCATCGCCCCCGATGTCGGCGGCGGCTTCGGCGGCAAGCTTCAGGTCACCCCGGAAGAGGTGATCGCAATGCTCGTCGCGCGCAGGCTCGGCAAGCCGGTGAAATACACCGAGTCGCGCAGCGAATGCATGCTCGCGGCGCACCACGGCCGCGACCAGATCCAGAAGCTGACGCTGGCGGCCCGCCGCGACGGCACGGTCACCGGGCTGAAGGTCGAACTCCTCGCCGACATGGGCGCCTATCTTCGGCTGGTCACCTCCGGCATACCGATCCTGGGCGCGTTCATGTTCAACGGGATCTACAAGTTCCCGGCGTACCGCTTCACGTGCACCAACGTGTTCACCAACAAGACACCCACCGACGCCTATCGCGGCGCCGGACGTCCGGAGGCGACGTTCGCCATCGAGCGGATGATGGACGAGCTCGCCGTCGAGCTGTCGCGGGACCCGCTCGAGCTGCGCGAGCAGAACTGGATCAAGCACGAGGAGTTCCCGTTCGACACGGTCGCGGGGTTGACCTACGACTCCGGCAACTACGAGGCGGCCACCGCGAAGGCGCGTGAGTTGTTCGACTACGACGGGTTGCGGCGCGAACAGGCCGAGCGCCGCCAGCGGCAGGACCCGGTGGCGCTCGGAATCGGCATCTCGACGTTCACCGAGATGTGTGGGCTGGCGCCGTCGCGGGTGCTCGGCTCGCTGTCCTACGGTGCGGGCGGCTGGGAGCACGCGTCGATCCGCATGCTGCCGACCGGCAAGGTCGAGGTGGTCACCGGGTCGTCCCCGCATGGTCAGGGGCACGAGACGGCGTGGAGTCAGATCGTCGCCGACCAGTTCGGGGTTCCGTTCGAGGACGTCGAAATCCTGCACGGTGACACGCAGAGCTCGCCGCGCGGGCTGGACACCTACGGGTCGCGGTCGCTGGCGGTCGGGGCGATCGCGGTCGTCAAGGCGGCCGAGAAGGTGATCGCCAAGGCCAAGCCGTTCGCGGCGCACATGATGGAATGCTCCGAGGACGACCTGGAATTCACCGCGGGCAAGTTCCGCGTCGCGGGGACCGAGAAGGCCGTCACGCTCCCCGAGGTCGCGCTCGCGGTGTTCGCCGCGCACGATCTGCCTGACGGGCTGGAACCGAACCTGGACGCCGAGGCCACCTATGATCCGGAGAACTTCTCGTTCCCGCACGGAACACATTTGTGCGCAACGGAAGTCGACACCGAAACCGGCCAGGTGCGGATCCGGTCCTATGTCTGCGTCGACGACGTCGGTCACGTCGTGAACCCGCTGATCGTCGACGGGCAGGTGCACGGCGGGCTCGCGCAGGGCATCGCGCAGGCGCTGTACGAGGAGGCCGTGTACGACGACTCGGGCACGCTGGTCAACGCGTCGTTCTCCGAATACCTGGTGCCTGCCGCGCCGGATCTGCCGTCGTTCATCACCGGGCGGACCGAAACGCCGTCCACCACAAACCCGCTCGGCGTCAAGGGCGTTGGTGAGGCCGGCACGATCGCGTCGACGCCCGCCGTGGTCAACGCGGTGATCGACGCGGTCCGACACCTCGGTGTCACCGACATCGAAATGCCGTGCAGCCCAATGAGGGTATGGCACGCGATCCAACAGGCGAAGGGAGGCGCCCGATGATTCCGTCGAACTTCGACTACGTCGCACCGGCCACTGTCAGCGAGGCGGTGGCGGCGCTCGCGCAGGGCGGTGAGGACGCCAAGGTCATCGCGGGTGGCCAGACCCTGATGCCGGTGCTGAGGCTGCGGCTGGCCGCCCCGAGCGTGCTCGTCGATCTCGGCAAGATCGAGGAGCTTCGCGGCGTGCGCGAGGACGGCGACAGCCTGGTGATCGGCGCGATGACGACTTACTATGCGTTGCTGCGCAATTCGCTCATCAGCAAGCACGCGCTGCTGCTGGCGGAGGCCACTCGCACAGTCGCCGACCCGCAGATCCGGCACCGCGGCACGCTGGGCGGGAACCTCGCACACGCCGATCCGGCCGGCGACCTGGCCGCGCCTGTGCTGGCGTTGGACGCGACGATGACGATCGTCGGCCCGTCCGGTGCCCGCACCGTGCCCGCCTCGGAGTTCTTCGTGGACTACTTCACCACCGCGCTGGGGCCCGAAGAGATCCTCACGGAGATCAGGATTCCGAAGCACACGGATTGGCCTGCGCACTACGAGAAGATGCACCGGGTGGCCCAAGCCTGGTCGATCGTGGCGGTGGCGGCCACCGTGGAGGTAGATCAGGGCACCGTCGCACAGGCGCGCATCGCGCTGACCAACGTGGCGCCGACGCCGACGCGGGCCCGCGCGGTAGAGGAAGCGCTGATCGGTCAGCCCGCCAGCGATGAGTTGATACGTACGGCGGCAGAGCATGCGGCAGAGGGCATCGACCCGATCAGCGACGGCAATGCCGACGCCGAATACCGCAGCCATCTCGCGAGGGTGCTGACACGGCGGGCGGTCGCGACGGCCGCGGGCGTCTGACCCACCTCGCAGGCCTGCTGGAGGTCGATCGCCCGCGCTGGCGGCCGACCCGCGACAATGGCGGGGTGACTGACGACCCGTACCTGTGGCTTGAGGACATCACCGGCGAAGAGGCGCTGGACTGGGTCCGCAAGCACAACGAGCCGACCCTGACCGAACTGTGCACGCCGCGGTTCGAGCAGATGCGCGCCGAGGCGCTCGAGGTGCTCGACACCGATGCGCGCATCCCGTATGTCCGCCGCAGGGGCGAGTTTCTGTACAACTTCTGGCGCGACGCGGCAAACCCGCGCGGCCTGTGGCGGCGCACCACGCTGGAGCGCTACCGCACCGAAAAGCCGGACTGGGAGGTGGTGATCGACCTCGACGCGCTCGCCGCCGACGAGGACGAGAATTGGGTATGGGCAGGCGCGAAGGTCATCGAGCCCGACTATTCGCTGGCGTTGGTCAGCCTGTCGCGGGGCGGCTCGGATGCCGCGGTCGTGCGTGAATTCGACATGCGCACCAAGGAATTCGTCGTCGACGGCTTCTCGGTGCCGGAGGCCAAGACCCAGATCACCTGGGAGGACGAGAACGCCGTTCTGATCGGCACCGACTTCGGCGAGGGCTCGCTCACCGAATCCGGCTACCCGCGGCTGGTCAAACGCTGGCGGCGCGGCACCCCGCTCGCCGAGGCCGAGACGCTGTTCAGCGGGTCGGAGACCGATGTGATCGTCGCGGCGTCGACCGACCGCACACCCGGCTTCGAGCGCACCCTGATCAGCCGCGCCGTGGACTTCTTCAACGACGTGGTCTACGAATTGCGTGACGGCGAGTTCATCCGCATCGACGCGCCCACCGACGCCACGGTGTCGGTGCACCGCAACTGGTTGCTGATCGAGTTGCGCACCGACTGGTATCACGGCACGAACTCCTATCGGGCGGGCTCGCTGATCGCCGCCGACTATGAGGAATTCCTCGCGGGCACAGCCGATCTGCACGTCGTCTTCGAACCCGACGCGCACACCAGCCTGAACCATTACGCATGGACGAGGGACAAGCTGGTCATCGTCACGCTCGCCGATGTCGTCAGCAAGGTGCACACGGTGACAGCGGGCAGCTGGGAGACCCAGCCGTTGCCGGATATCCCCGACAACGTCAACGCCGTCATCGTCGACACCGACGACCGCGGCGACGAAATATTCTTGGATTTCAGCGGATTCGACACGCCGTCGCGGCTTCTGCACGGATCCGCGGAAGGCCCGTTGCACCAGATCAAGTCGGCGCCCGAGTTCTTCGACGCCGAAGACATCGTCGTCACTCAATATTTCGCCACCTCGAAGGACGGCACCAAGATCCCGTATTTCGTTGTCGGGCACCGCGATAGCGACGGACCCACCCCTACGCTGCTGAGCGGCTACGGCGGATTCGAAGTGTCGCGAACGCCGGGCTACGACGGCGTGCTTGGCAGGCTGTGGCTGGCCCGCGGCGGCACGTATGCGCTGGCCAACATTCGCGGCGGCGGGGAGTACGGCCCGTCCTGGCACACCCAGGCCATGCGCGAGGGCAGGCATCTGGTGGCCGAGGATTTCGCCGCCGTCGCACAGGATCTGGTGCAGCGCGGGATCACCACCGTCGAGCAGCTGGGCGCACAGGGCGGCAGCAACGGCGGCCTGCTGATGGGCGTCATGCTCACCCAGTACCCTGAACTGTTCGGCGCGCTGGTGTGCAGCGTTCCGCTGCTGGACATGAAGCGGTTCCACCTGCTGCTGGCCGGCGCGTCATGGGTGGCCGAGTACGGTGACCCCGACGATCCCGGCGACTGGGCCTTCATCTCGGAATACTCGCCGTATCAGAACATTTCGGCCGACCGTAAGTATCCGCCGTTGCTGATGACGACATCGACGCGCGACGACCGGGTGCATCCCGGCCATGCCCGCAAGATGACAGCAGCACTGGAGGCGGCAGGCCATCAGGTGCTCTACTACGAGAACATCGAAGGCGGGCACGCAGGCGCGGCCGACAACGCGCAGACGGCGTTCCGCTCGGCATTGATCTTCGAGTTCCTGCACCGGACCCTGAACAAAGAGGTGCATTAGGGGCCCTGCGCGCGCCGGTAAACTCACAGCAAACGTCTCTGGAGGTGTCATGTGGGTTGAGCCGGAGCTGTTGAGCTCGGGTGGGCAGGTGGCGCGCAACGCGGGCGACCGGGTGCTGAACGGTGCTGCGGCGCTGGCGTCGACCCCCGTCGGGACGAGCATCTTCGGCGATTTCGCCGCCGCCAGGGCTTTCCAGATGCGGCTCGGCGAACTGCAGATCGGCCAGGTCACCGAAATGCGGAACAGCCACCACATGCTGACGGACGTCGGCACCAAGGCCAAGACGTCGTCGGTGTCGTTCAGCGAAACCGAGGCGGCCAACCGGTCGACGCTCGACGCCGTCTCGGATGCCTGAGTATCCGCAGCTGGTTTACCTCAGCGTGCCCGAGCTCATCGGCGCGGCCGGGGGCGACCCGTGGCGTGTCGACGAGACCATCCAGGCGGGCGCGCCCGGCGAGATCAGCGAGCTGGCCTCCTCGTTCCGGGCGGCCGGAGTGTGCATCACCGAGACGGACGAGGAGTTCAACCAGGCCAAGAAGCGCTTCGAGGAGGCCTGGGACCGCGACGACCCCGCGCATCCGATCAACGACGCCGCCGAAGTGCAGCGCGCGACCCAATGGTTGCGGCTCAGCTCCGAGCAGATGGCCAAGGTTTCCGCCGACCTGCAGAACATCGCGGCCACCCTGGCGGAGGCGCAACGCAGCGGCCACATCTCGATCGCCAACCTCAACAATCGCCTCGTCGCGCTGGACAACGTCATCGCCGCCGAGATCGAAAAGGCCCGCGCCGACGGCGTCCAGCTGGACTGGTCGGCGTTGAAGGCGGCCGCGGTCGACGCCACCAGCCAGTCGCTGAAAGAGGTCACCGCGGTGCGCGACGCGTACGGCGCCAAGCTGGACGAAGCCGAACTCAAGATGGCCGCCCACGGCTATGACATGGACGCCGTCGCAGGCGGCGAGGGCCAAGGCGAGCCCTCGGCCGAGGACAAGGCGCAAAGCGCCGCCGAGAAGTACGACGCCACCCAGCGCGCCGCCGACGAGGCGCTGGTCAACGACGGCGGCCCGATGACCCCCGAGAAGGAGGCGGCGGCCGGGCGGCTGCGCGACTTCGCGACCGTCAACGATCCCAACGCCAACCCGTACCTCAAGCAGTATGCAGGCGAGCGCCTCGACGACTACAACATGTCCCGGTTCGTCGGGCCGCTGCCCGTCGACCCGGTCCTCGGTAAGGACGCGCGCCAATTGGCCCAGTCGCGGATGGAGCTGCAAGCGCAGCTCGAGAAGGGACTGCTCGGTGGTCCGCCGATGTCTCCCGACCAGGCGACGGCGTTCCTGGACAGCGGCGAATCGCAGGCCAGGACGCTGCTGCTGAACCAGGCCGAGCAGCAGCTGCGGAACCTCGGCATGTCGGAACAGGGCATCTACACGGTGATCAAGGGCCTGGGGTCGCTGTCGGACAGCATCGGCACGGGTGTCGAGCAGTACGGGAATTCGGTGGAGACCGGCAAGCACGCCCTCAACGGCCTGTCCAAGGCGGACGCCGCGGCGTTCGCCAAGTGGGGCGGTCGCGTCGGCACCGTCGGCAGCATCGCCCAGTTGGTCATCGCGGGCCTCGAGTACCCGGACAACGCGTGGAACCCCAACGAAGAGCTCGGCAAGGCCAGCGGCAGCGCACTCGGCAGCGTGCTCGGCGGCATGGGCGCGGGCGCCGCGGTCGGCTCGTTCGGCGGCCCGTTCACCGCTGCGGGCGCCGCGGTCATCGGCGGACTCATCGGCGGATTCGCCGGATCGGACCTCGGCGGGAAAATCGGCAGCCTGTTCGACCGGCAGTACTACGCCGGCGGTGGCGGCGGAAGCTGGTGAGGCCATGATGAAGCCGTTGTTCTACGCGGGCCTGGCCGCCATCGTGCTGGGCACCGTGCTCGGGATGTTTCCGCGCTGGAAGTCGGCCACGCTGTCGCCGGCGTCCATTCAGCGGCGGTGCTACTGGACCGGCTCGTTCGTCGGCGCACTGTTGTTGTTCATCGCGGTGCTGCCCGACTGGAAGTCGGCGGTTTTCGTCGCTGCCGCGGTGTTGGCCGTCCTCGTGGTCGTCGCCTACCGGTTCACGTCGCACATCAAGCTCGGCGGCAAGGTCTACGGGTATATGCGCGACCAAAGACACCCGTGACCCGCCTGACCTCTGCCTCGTTTGTGAATCTGGCGACGATTCGGGCCCGGTCTGCGTCGCTGTACGCACATTTGATGCGAAGCCAGCCGATATCGGCGAGCCTGGGTAGATGCGCATCGTCATCGCAGGCGGACACGGCAAGATCGCGTTGATCCTCGAGCGGCTGCTCGCGCAGCGCGGCGACTCGGTCGCCGGTTTCATCAGGAACCCGGAGCAGGCCGCCGACCTGGACGCCGCGGGCGCGCAGGCGCTGGTCGTCGATCTGGAGAAGGCGTCCGTCGACGAGGTGGCCGAACACGTGCGCGGCGCCGACGCAGTCGTCTTCGCTGCCGGGGCGGGCCCCGGCAGCGGGGCCGCACGCAAGGAAACCGTCGACCGTGACGCCGCGATCCTTCTCGCCGACGCGGCCGAAGCGGCGGGCGTCGAACGCTACGTGATGATCTCGTCGATGGCCGCCGACCCGAACGCCACCGCCGACGACGACGTCTTCCAGGCCTACCTGCGGGCGAAAGGCGCTGCGGACGAAGCGATTCGGAGCCGTGCGGGGCTGAAGTGGACCATCGTGCGGCCTGGCGCGCTCACCAACGATGCGGGAACCGGCCGCGTGAGAATCGCAGAGTCCACTGGCCGCGGCAGCATTCCCCGCGAGGACGTCGCGGCCGTGCTTGTCGCGGTCCTCGACGAACCCCGCACCGCCGGCCTTACCTTCGAATTGATCTCGGGTGACACCGCAATCGCTGATGCCGTCGCCGCGCTGGTGCGCTGACGCGATACTGCAAGCATGCCCACCAGCGCACACGAGTTCGAGACCCTGCTGTACAAGACGGCCCCGCCCGTCGCGACCATCACTCTGAATCGCCCGGAGGCGCTCAACACCATCGTGCCGCCGATGCCCGACGAGATCGAGGCCGCGATCGGGCTGGCCGTACGGGATTCGGCGGTCAAGGTCATCGTGTTGCGCGGGGCCGGCCGAGCGTTCAGCGGTGGCTACAACTTCGGCGGCGGCTTCCACCACTGGGATGACCTGCTGTACACCGACGGCCGTTGGGATCCCGGCAAGGACTTCGCGGCGATGACGGCCCACGCCACCAGCCCGCACCAGAAGTTCATGGCGATCTGGCGCGCGTCCAAACCGGTGATCGCTCAGGTGCACGGCTGGTGTGTCGGCGGCGCAAGCGATTACGCGCTGTCCGCCGACATCGTGATCGCCAGCGACGACGCCGTCATCGGCACGCCGTATGCGCGGATGTGGGGCGCGTATTTGACCGGCATGTGGCTGTACCGGCTGAGCATGGCGAAGGCGAAGTGGCATGCGCTGACGGGCGAACCGTTGACCGGCCGCGAAGCCGCCGATGTCGAACTGATCAACGAATCCGTCCCGTTCGAGCGGCTGGAGGCGCGGGTCGCCGAGGTGGCGGCGCAGTTGAGCCGAATTCCGTTGTCCCAGTTGCAAGCTCAGAAGCTGATCGTCAACCAGGCCTACGAGAACATGGGACTGGCGTCCACCCAGACGCTGGGCGCCGTACTGGACGGGCTGATGCGCAACACGCCAGAGGCGCACAGGTTCGTCGAAACCGCCGCCACCGAGGGTGTGCGCGCCGCGATCGAACAGCGCGACGGCCCGTGGGGCGACTACAGCCAGGCGCCGCCGCAGCGGCGACCCGACCCGTCGCACGTCATCGATCCTTAGCCAGCACGCCGCCGAGCATCGCGACCACGACGCCGAGCACCACCAGCACGCCGCCGGCGGCCAGCGTCATATTCAGCCAGTGATGCGCGCTGGCCTCGGCTTCGCCCACCATCACGTCGGCGATCTGGCGCATGTTGCCCGTCGTGCGGTTCAGCGCGTCGTCGATGTAGCGTCGACCGACCTCCAGCCCGGCCCACCCCGCGGCTCCCACCAACAGCGCCGAAACACCAAGTGCGACCAGCGCTTTGCCACGTGAGCGCGCCGTCGCCAGGGTCAGCAGCGCGAACACCACGGTGATGATGCAGGCACCGATGCTGACCCACGGCCCCCACGTGGCCAACCTCTTCAGCTGGCCGGGCCGCAGCGAGGAATCCTCCGGCACAGTGATCGGCACCTCGAGCCGCTGCGGCACCTCGAGGTTGAGGTTGCCCAACGTCTGCCTGATCGACGGGTCGTTGAGCATCGGCGCCACATCGACCAACCAGCGATCGCCCGAGCCGTCGTCGCGACGCACCGCGTCGGTGAACATCCAGCGGTGAGCGATGCGATTGGCCTGGCTGAACTGCCCGGGGAAGCCAGGATTGGTGGTGTAGGCGTCCGTCACGCCGCGGATCAGGTCGGTGTTGGTCACCTCGTAGCCGTTGTCGGAGGCGATCTCGGTGATCTGCGCCGTCAGTTCCGCCGCCATGGCCTTCTGCAGTCGCGGGTCCTCGGCGGCTGAGGCGGCCAACGCCGCGTAGCCGTTTTCGCTGACCAGATTCCGCTGTGCCCACGTCGCAGGCACGGACGCTGCCAGTGCGGCCGTCGTCAGGACCCAGAACAGCAGCGCACCGACGAAACGCACGCCGACGAATCTACTTGGCGGCGCGGCGCGGACCCAGCAGTGCCAGCTTCGTCATCAGTTTGTTCATCCGGGCCAGGGCCTTGTGCGAGTTGTTGTAGTAGGTGCCGCCCGCGCCCAGATTGGTTCGCGGCGCGACGACGGCCTCCTGCCTGCAGTATTTGCGCAGACCCTCGGGCCCACCGAAACGCGCGCCCATGCCGGAGGTCTTCCAGCCGCCCATCGGCGCGGTCGTGCACATCAGGTTCGAGATCACGTCGTTGATGTTGACTGCGCCGCATTCGAGTTGCACAGCAACCTTTTTGGCGCGTTCGACGTCTTTCGAGAAGACTGCGGCGGACAGGCCGTAGGGGCTGTCGTTGGCCAGCCGGATCGCCTCGTCCACCGACGACACCTTCATGATCGGCAGCGTCGGACCGAACGTCTCCTCGGTCATGGCCGTCATCGAGTGGTCGACGTCGACGAGCACCGTCGGCGGATAGAAGCTGCCCTTGCCCCCGACGCGTTCTCCACCGGTGAGCGCCTTGGCGCCCTTGGCCAGCGCGTCGCGCACGTGGGCCTCGGTGACAACGACCTGGCTCTCGTCGATCATCGCGCCGACGTCGTGGCCCTCACCCGCGCCCACCTTCAGCCTCTCGACGTCGCGCACAACCGCCGCCACGAACTGATCGTATACCGACTCCAGCACGTAAACCCGTTCGACGGACACGCACGTCTGCCCGGCGTTGAACATTGCGCCCCACACCGCGGCGTGCGCGGCCAGCTCGATGTCGGCGTCGTCGAGCACGATCATCGGGTCCTTGCCGCCGAGTTCGAGGCTGACCGGGGTGAGCCGTCGCGCGGCCCGCTCCATGACCTTCGCGCCGGTCGCGCAGGAACCGGTGAACTGGATGAAGTCGGAGTTGTCGATGACCGCCTCGGACACCTCGCGCGCGCCCTGGGCCAGCGCCAACACGTCGGGCGCGCCGGACTCATGCCAGCCGCGCAGCAGCACCTCCGCGGTCAGCGGCGTGCGTTCCGACGGCTTCAGCAGCACCGAGCAGCCCGCTGCGAGCGCGCCGATCGCGTCCATCAGGGCGTTGGCCACCGGGTAGTTCCACGGCGCGATGATGCCGACGACGGGGCGCGGCCGGTAGTGCACCTCGACCTTCTTGATCGCCAGGAACGGCAGCGCTGCGGGCCGTTTCTCCGGCGCGAGCGCCTTCTCCATCGTCTTGATGTAGTAGGACAGGATCATCAACAGCAGCGGCACCTCTTGGGCCGCGTCGACCGCCGACTTGCCGGTCTCCTCGATCAGCAACGACTCGATCTCGTCGCGGTGCTCCCCCAGCCAAACGGCATAGCGGGCAAGCACTTTCGCGCGGTCCTTGGCGCCGCGTGCCTCCCACTCCTTCTGCGCGGCGCGCAGCCCTGCGGCGATGCGCGGCACGTCGGCGGGATCGGTCCAGCGCACCTGGCCGGCCACTTCCCCGGTCGCCGGATTGCGGATCGTCGTCGCAGACGAGGACGAATCAAGATCAGGCGTCGCGGTCATACGCCCATGCTAGCCACCGGTGTGATCTGCGTCGCACTCGGGTTGACGCCTGTCAAGTTCGGCGGTGAGTGCGGCCGCGCAGACCAGCGCGCTGCCGAGTAGCGCGGCGCCGAGCGCATCGGTGAAGTAGTGGTAGGTCACGCCCTGCCCGATCATCACCAACACGGTGATCGAGGCCGCGATCGCCACGGCCCACCACGCCGCGCCCGCCACGAGGACGAGCATGCCCAGCACGACGACGGCCGCGGTGGTGTGGCCGCTCGGATAGGCCAGCGCGGAACCGTTGTGGCGCCCGAAGAACCGCTTGAGCAGCTGCACCAGCGCGATACCGACCAGCGGCGTGACGACGATGACGACTGCCAGCCTGCGCCGACGCCGATGCATGGCGACGGCGACGCCGAAGAGCAGAAGGATCGTCAGCAGCCAGGGGTCGGTGAAGAAGAGCAGCCAGCGCGCCGGGCTGTGCCGGAATCGGTGAAACCAGTCATCGAGCGGTGTCGAGCCGGTGCCGACGGCCCATCCGAGCGCGAACATCGCCGCAACGGCGATCCCCGACCACAGCACCAGGGCGCTGCGGCCGGCAACGGCCGTCACGTCAGGAGGCGATGCCGCGGACGTAGGCGGCCTGGCCGAGGTGCTGCGCACAGTCGTCGATGATGCTGACCAGGCGCACGCTGGCGGTGACCGGCGGATCCCAGTTCTCGTCGACGACACGGTTGAGTTCCTCGGCCGTCACCGACGCGATGTACTCCAGCGTCACCTTGTGCACGGCGTGGTAGTAGCCGGCCAGCAGATCGGCGGGCGCCTTCACCCGGCCGACGTCTTCGGAGGAGTGCCCGTAGCCGAAATCGTTGCCCTGTAGGTCGAGATTGAACCGGTCCTTCCAGCCTTCGCGGGTCCACACCTGCTCGATGCCTGCGATGTCGCACAGCTGAAGGTCCTGCACGCGCGCACTGTGCCAGATCAGCCATGCGATCGAGTTGGCGTCACGTGTCGGCCGGAAGAACGAGACGTCGTCGGTCAGGTCGTCGGTGAGGTCGTCGACGTGCTCGATCAGCCGCGTGAACGAGTCACGGAGCAGTTCGCGGGCCGCTTGAACATCGGGTTGGGCATCGGATCGCGCGGAGTCAGCCATGGGATTGACGCTACCCCGATTCCCATATTCCTTGACAGTTATATGATTTGATGGTGATATGAAGGGGTGGACGCGTTCGCGGTGATCGCCGATCCCACCCGGCGGCGCATCCTCGACACCTTGCGGGAGGGCGACGCCGACGTCGGCACTCTCGTTGCGCGGCTCAACATTTCGCAGCCGTTGATGTCAAAGCACCTCAGCGTGCTGCGGGAGGCCGGTGCCGTCGACGTCCAGGTCGACGGCAAGCGACGCGTCTACCGACTGGCCGAGGACCCGCTGCCTGCGGTGCTCGCCTGGGTCACGCCGTATCACCGCAAATGGGCCGCGGGGCTGGACCGTCTCGCCCAACTCATCGACGAGGAGCAATCATGACCCATCCGCTGGACGGAAAACTGGAATGTCGGGACGACGCTTGGGTTTTGACGCTCGCGCGCGACTTCAATCACCCTCCCGAGACGATCTGGCCGTGGTTGACCGACGCCGAAAGGCTGCGCCGGTGGTCGCCGGTGGTCCCGGATCGGTCGTTCGACAGCACCGGGCACCGCGATGTACGGGAGAATCCCGACGACGAGCCGGTCAGCGGCGAGGTGTTGCTGCTCGACCCGCCTCGCGAGTTGGTGCACCGATGGGGTGACGACATCGTGCGCTGGCGGCTGGCTGGCACCGACGCCGGCTGCCGACTCACGCTGGAGCAGACCATGAGCCGACGCGACGATGCCGCGATGAACGCGGCAGGCTGGCAGATCTGCCTTGACGTCCTCGACGACCTCTCGGGCGGGGTCGAGCGTCCGCGCGTGGTCGGTCCCGACGCCGCCGTACACGGCTGGGAGGCGTTGCGCGACAGCTACGCCGAGCTGCTGGGCTAACCGGCTGAAGCTTGCTCCTGCGATAGGGAGCGCCGAATTAACGTTGGTGTCAACGGATTTCGCGGGCGATCGACGCGCTTTGAACTTCCGATCATCGTACGCTTGATCCGTGCATTTGGCATGGCCGCTGGTCGGGCGCGCGCAGGAAATGCGTGTGATCGAAGCCGCCATCGCGGATCCGGCGCTTTCCGGCATCGTCATCGGTGGGATGGCCGGAGTGGGCAAGAGCCGAATTGCCCGCGACGTGTTGGCGTCTGCCGCGTCGAAGGGATACCCGACGCGGTGGGCGGTGGCGACGTCGTCGGCGCGAAAACTCCCGGCCGGTGCGTTCGCCGAGTGGGCTGAATCGACCGCAATCGACAGTCTCCAACTCGTTCGCGGCATCGTTCGACGGTTGACGGCGGCGTCGCCAGATGCTCCGACTGTCATCGGCGTCGACGACGTGGCGTTGCTCGATGATCTGTCCACGTTCGTCGTACACCACATCGCGCAACGTCGCGCCGCCAAACTCGTGCTGACTGTCCGCAGTGGCGAGCCGATTCCAGCTGCGACACAGGAGATTTGGCGCAACGGCCAGTTCGATCGACTCGATCTGCAACCTCTGTCACAGCGCGAGATCACGACGCTGCTGATGCAGACCCTCGGCGGGCCGGTGGATCCGGATGCCGTGCGCCGGATGTGGGCGCTCACGCGGGGCAACGTGCTCTACCTCCGCAACATCGTCGAACAAGAGGTCGCCGACGGCCGGCTCGCCGACCATCACGGCCACTGGCGCTGGGTGGGAGATCCGGTGATCCCGTCAGGCCTTCTCGAGATGGTCGAATCGCGGCTCAGCACGCTGCCGGCGCCGGTGAGCGAGGTGATCGACACGCTTGCCGTCAGCGAGCCGCTCGAACTCGCATCGCTGACCAGAATCACCTCCGCGGCCGCGGTCGAAGACGCCGAGACGCGCGGCCTCGTCACGCTCAACAGTGTCGACGGGCGTGTGGAAGTGCGAGTCGCGCATCCGCTCTACGGCGAAGTACGCAAACTGCGCGCGCCTGCGACTCGGCTGCGGCGGCTCCGCGGTCTGGTGGCCTGCGACCTTGCCGACTGCGACGACGGCAACGACCTTCGCACCGTGGTGCGTCGTGCGGTGTTGACGCTGGACTCCGACCTCGAGCCGGACCCGCACCTTCTCGTCACCGCCGCTGGCATTGGCTGATCTGAGTCTCGGGTGCTTGCCCCACCACAGTTCTCGGCCCCGCGCTGCGCGAAATCGTCGAACCGCTGCCGCTGACGTCCCGCGAGCGCGAGGTCGTCATGCTGATCAGCATGGGACTGTCCAGCCGTGCGGTGGCGGACCGACTCACGCTGTCGGTCCGCACCGTCGAGGGCCATCTCTACCAGGCCATGAAGAAGACCGGCGCTGCCTCGCGCGACGAACTCATCGCGATGCTGCCGCAGCGCACCGTTCGGGCCTAAGAGGTCAGAGTGACATCCTGTTCGTCATGCCCGAATTCGACCTGCTGGCCGTTGAAGTCACCCTTGCACGAGGTCACGACGTGCCACGTGGTGAACGGCGGCGGCGCCAGAACCGCGAATGAATGACTCCCGTTCGCCTCGATGTCGAAATTCACGGTGACTGGCGACAGCCCCGGTGAGGTCGCGTTGTAGACGCACTGACCGGGGATGTTCGCCTTGCTCTCCACCCTCACGGTCGACTGAGGAATCGTTCTGACGAACGTCACGGTGATGGCATCCTTCGGCGGCTCGGGCGGGGGCGCGGGCTTCTCTTCCGGCTTCGGCGCTGCCACATTGCATCTCGGGAGTTTGGCGGTGGGATCGGACGTCCACGTGTT
This sequence comes from Mycolicibacterium agri, assembly GCF_002553505.1. Lineage (GTDB taxonomy): Bacteria > Actinomycetota > Actinomycetes > Mycobacteriales > Mycobacteriaceae > Mycobacterium > Mycobacterium agri. The sequence continues at coordinate 112,021 of NZ_PDCP01000002.1, forward strand.
TCCGCCGGGGGTACCCGTCGATGTGCCCTTGACGGTGCCGTCGTCGGCGATCTGGCCGGTGAAGGTGGAGGTGGTGCCCTTCGCGGCACCTTCGGTCCAGTTCACGGCCATGGTGATCGTTCGACCGTTGATGTTGCCTGTCACCGGCCCCACCGATTTGGGGTCTGTCCACATCGTCGCGTAAGCCGGGGCACCGCTCGGCAGTGCTGTGATCGACTTTCCGGACCACCCATAGGTATCGAAGTCGAGTCCGTTCTGGTCCAGTGTGAACGCGAAAACGGTTGGCCCCAAAACCCAGTCCTCGCAGGCGGCCTGGGCGACGGGAACCATTTGGATCGGCAGTGTGAAGAGGCCGATCGCACTCACCGCGGATCCCGCGGCGAGCAATTTCGAACTTCTCTTTGCAAATTGACGCGGTGTTCGTGTCATGACAATCTCCTTGCGTGAACCCCCAACGGGCCCACTCGTTTCTTCTTTTGGGATGTGACTTCGGACGGCAGCGAGCGTAAGTTCGCCATTTGCGGACTTACACACGTAATCGGCTACTTGGATTCCAGCAGAGGTGCACTTGCCTACTGCGGGTTCTACTCTGGGATCACCCAGTCGCTCAACGGCTCCCATGGATTGACCTTGTACGCCGACGCGGGCAGGCCCGGACCGCCCGGTCGCAACTCGAACTCGTCCACGCCGAATATGGAATTGCCGGGCATGACGTTCAGAGTGTGGGTGCAGTACCCGACGACGGGCCCCGGGAAGAACCTCACTTTGGGCACCAGGTTTCTGGCGCTGCAGATCTCTTCGGCGGTGACGGTGCGGTCCGCACTGGCCGTCGGCGCCGCGGACAGTTGTTGGGCGAGTAGGCCGCCGACGAGAACTGTCGCGCTCGCGGCTGCAGTGGCATGACGCAAGAGCGCCGGATGATTGTTGTTGATCTTCATTGTCGGTCTCCGGTTGGGTTGCAGATAAGGGTTTCTGGCACTTTCGTTGACCGACACAGAATTCTTCGATGCAATCGGGCGGCGCGCGTGCGTAGTCGACTACTCGAATTCAAAAGCCGTGAAGGTCGCGTAGATACGTACCCGTACGACGCCGCGACGACGGATGCAGGCTTGTGGCATGGCCGATGAATTGCGCCCACGTGAACGGGCATTGCGTGAGCTGCCGTTGGCGTACTCGTTGGCCTTGCGGTTGCGCGACTCGGGCGTGGCTGCGGAGGTGATATGCGAGTACGTCGGAATCGAGGTGGCCGCCCTTGAGAATTTCTACCGCATCGCCGAGGCGAAACTCGCTGCCGCACTTGAGTCCGACCAGCAGGCGAAATCCACGTAGCCGGATACTTGCGCCGCCGAGACCGAATAGTGTTATCCAGCGCTCAGACGCCGACGATGAAATAACGTCTGCGCTAATAACTTCGGGAGATGCCGCGCCAACCGACGCGAAGGTTCCCCCCGGCGGGCTGGTCCGCGTTGTCGAGCGTATTCGCCATCATTCGGTCTAGCCCTGCGGCTTCGCCCCGTGAAAGACGGCTTCGACGTTGTTGCCGTCCGGGTCGCGGACGAACGCGCCGTAGTAGCCGGGGTGGTACTCCGGCCACAGCCGCGGCGCGTGCAGCGATTCGGCGCCGAGCCGCAGCGCGGTGTCGTAGAAGGCCTTGACGGCGTCCTCGTCGGCGGCCTGGAACGCGACATGGACCTCGCGGTTCGGCCCCTTGGCGTCACCGGCGCTCATGTCGGCGATCCAGAAGTCCGGCTTGCCGTCCCTGCCGTAGCCGATGGCGACTTGGTAGTCCATCTGCCGCGTGTACCCCAGGACGCCGAGGACTTCGTCGTAGAAGGTCTTTGAGTTCTCCCAGTCCGCACAGTTGATTCCCAGGTGATCGATCACCCGCCCATCCTGGCATGACGCGCCGGGGCGGCCGTAAATTGACGTTCATGAGCTACGAGCTGATCATCCGCAACGGCACGATCGTCGACGGCCTCGGCGGCGAGCCGTTCGGCGGCGACGTGGCGATCTCCGGCGGCGTGATCACCGCCGTCGGCGCGGTCGACGGGCAGGGCTTGCGCGAGATCGACGCGACCGGGCTGCTCGTCACGCCCGGCTTCGTCGACCTGCACACCCACTACGACGGACAGGCCATCTGGTCGGACCGCATGACGCCGTCGTCGGCGCACGGTGTCACCACCGCGGTGATGGGCAATTGCGGCGTCGGGTTCGCGCCGTGCCGAGCCGAGGACCACGACGTGCTGGTCGACGTGATGGCCGGCGTCGAGGACATTCCCGGCGTGGTGATGGTCGACGGGCTGCCCTGGACGTGGGAGACCTTCCCGGAGTTCATGGATGCGCTTGACGCGGACAGCCGCGACATCGACGTCGCCGCGCTGCTGCCGCACTCCCCATTGCGGGTGTACGTGATGGGCCGTCGCGGCGTCGACCGCGAACCGGCCACCGCCGAGGATCTCGCGCAGATGCGCAAACTGGCCGCCGAGGCCGTTGACGTCGGCGCGCTTGGGTTTGCGTCGTCGCGGCTGACGATCCACAAGACCGAGAGCGGTCGTCCGATCCCCAGCTACGACGCGGGCCGCGACGAGATCGAAGCGATAGCGCGCGGGGTGAAGGACGCAGGCGGCGGATTGATCCAGTTCGTGCCCGACCTCGTTGCAGGCGACTACGAACCGGCGCTGCAGACGGTATTCGATGTGGCCGCCGATGTCGACTTGCCCGTCACGTTCACGCTCGCGATCGGCAATGCGGGGCCCGCGTTCTTCGAGGACGCGCTGAAGATGGTGGAGAAGGCCAACGCCAACGGCGGCGACATCTCCGCGCAGATCTTCCCGCGGCCGATCGGGCTGGTGATCGGGCTCGAGCTGTCGGGCAACCCCTTCGTGATGTATCCGAGCTACCGCGCGATCGCGGACCTGCCGCTGGCCGAGCGCGTTGCCGAGATGCGCAAACCCGAAGTGCGACAACGTATCCTGTCCGACAAGCCGGCATCGGACGGGCATCCGTTGATGTTCGCGGTTCAGGCGTGGGACTGGATCTTCCCGCTTGGCGATCCGCCGAACTACGAGCCCGACCGATCCGAGAGCATCGCCGCGCGGGCGCGGGCGCGCGGCGTCGATCCCATCGAGGAGGCCTACGACCGCCTGCTCGACGACGACGGGCACGCGATGCTGCTCGTCACGTTGGCCAACTTCCGCGACGCGTCGCTGGACACCGTCGCCGAGCTGATCCGCCGCGACGACGTCGTCCTCGGCCTGGGCGATGGCGGCGCGCACTACGGAATGATCTGCGACGCAAGCTTTCCCACGTACATGCTGACGCACTGGGTCCGCGACCGGTCGTCGGGCCGGCTGGCGGTACCGCAGGCAGTGCGCGAGCTGACGTCGGTGCCCGCGCGTGTCGCCGGGCTGGCCGATCGCGGCCGAATTGCGGTGGGCTACAAGGCCGACCTGAACGTCATCGATTCCGGCGCGCTGCGCCTGCACAAGCCGGTCGTGCGCTACGACCTGCCCGCGGGCGGACGTCGGCTCGACCAGACCGCCGACGGCTACGTCGCGACCATCGTCTCCGGCGAGGTCATCGCCGAGAACGGCGTGCCCACCGATGCCCGGCCGGGCAGACTGGTCCGCGGCCGCCAACCCGCGCCGCCGCCGTCGCCGTAGCCGGCGCCGTCGCCGTAGCGGCCACGAACGTATGGCCTGTGGAGGCGAATCGGCGTTTTGGTGTCCATAGCCCATACACTCGTGGGCTAACCACGGCTCACCAAGGATCATTAGGTCTCACCAGGTTTGCGGGCAGCCGCGCGAGATCAGCGCAGCGCCGACGCGATCGAAGAAGTCTCCGCGACGGTGGTGCAGAATTCTTGCAGTCACCCGGGTATCGAGCCAGCCGAGTTCGGGCAGCTTTGCATATCGTTCGAGGTCCCAATCCCACTGCCTGGGTTCGGTCCAGTGGTGTTTGCCTTCGAAGTCCACGCCTACCCGATACTCGGGCCAACCGATGTCGATGCGGGCGAACAATCGACCTCGTTCGTCGTACACCGGTATCTGTGTTGTCGGCCGCGGGAAGCCGCGCTGTATCAACAACAATCGCGTCAAGGATTCGTACGGCGATTCCGCGCCGCCATCGACAAGCGCCAGTGTCTGTCGCAACTGCCGCAGCCCGCGGGCGCGCGGACTCCGCTGAGCTATGGCTTCGACAGCGTCGATATCGAATCGGGTCGCGTTCATCAGAGCGTCCAGGTGGGCCAGCCCAGCCGCCAGCGGCAGCCGCCGACCCAGGTCGTACGCCGTGCGCGCTTCGGTGGTGACCTCCATGCTTCTCGCCAGGCAGACGTCGTCGTCGGCTAGTCGATAACGGCGGACGACCATGCCCTTTTGCGGGTACGCGTTCGCCCGGATGATCTCGGCGGGATCGTGCGGATCCAGCCATTTCGTGCCGTGCACAGCGGCGGCCGAGACGCCGCACAACACCGCCCCGGTGGACAGCCACGCCGCTCGCGCCTTGACGGCCGCCGTGACTTCGGCGTCCTTGCGGATGTAGACGTCGCGAAAGATGGGTGTGAAGCGGGTACGGAGGTCGTGACGGGTGAGCTCGCCGTTGGCCATCGCGGTGCTTCCGAGAATCGGAATGTCCATGGGACGCACGATGATCACGGGCGCCAACGACATATCGGCCCAATCGGACCACCAACGTATGGCCTGTGGATCGATTTCGGACTGTTGATGTACCTAGCCCATACGCTCGCGGTCGGTGCCACGGCGCATCCGGCGAGCCGGCCCGAGCCTAGGATGGTCGGCATGAGCGTCAAGGTGGACCTCGACCAACTGGCCGACGCACTGAAGGATTACACGTTCGCCTACCTGGTGACCGTCGGCGACGACTACCGCGCGCACACCGTCGCCACCCAACCGCTCTTCGCCGACGGCGTCTTCGACGTCGGGGGCCTCGGCGGCAAGTCCAGCAGCAACATCGCCGCACACCCCGACGCGACCCTGGTCTGGCCGCCGCGCGAGGCCGGCGGCTACACGCTGATCGTCGACGGCCGTGCCGACGGCTCGCGGATCGAGCCGCTGCGGGCGGTGCTGCACCGGCCCGCCGAGCCCGGCGCCCAGACAAAGCCCGGCTGCAAGGACGACTGCCGCCCGCTGGAAACCACCTGACGGCACGAAAAAGACACGAAAAAGCCCGGCCCCCAAAGGGACCGGGCTTTCTCGTTAGGGGACTTAGAAGTCCATGCCGCCCATGTCGCCACCGCCGGGAACGGAAGCCTTCTCCTTCTCCGGCTTGTCGGCGACGACCGCCTCGGTGGTGAGGAACAGCGCGGCGATCGACGCGGCGTTCTGCAGCGCCGAGCGCGTCACCTTCACCGGGTCGGCCACACCAGCGGCGAGCAGATCCTCGTACTCACCGGTCTGCGCGTTGAGGCCGACGCCAGGCTCGCTGTTGCGCACCTTCTCGGCGACCACACCGGGCTCCAGACCCGAGTTGAAGGCGATCTGCTTCAGCGGGGCCTCGAGCGCCACGCGCACGATGTTGGCGCCGGTGGCCTCGTCGCCGGTGAGCTTGAGCTCTTCGAGCGCCGGAGCCGCCTGCAGCAGCGCCACGCCACCGCCTGCGACGATGCCCTCCTCGACGGCCGCCTTCGCGTTGCGGACCGCGTCCTCGATGCGGTGCTTGCGCTCCTTGAGCTCCACCTCGGTGGCGGCGCCCGCCTTGATCACCGCAACACCGCCGGCCAGCTTGGCCAGACGCTCCTGCAGCTTCTCGCGGTCGTAGTCGGAGTCGCTGTTCTCGATCTCGGCGCGGATCTGGGCCACCCGACCGGCGATGGCGTCAGGCTCGCCTGCACCCTCGACGATGGTGGTCTCGTCCTTGGTCACGACGACCTTGCGGGCACGGCCGAGCAGCTCGAGTCCGGCGTTCTCCAGGGAGAGGCCGACCTCTTCGCTGATGACCTGGCCGCCGGTGAGGATCGCCATGTCCTGCAGCATCGCCTTGCGGCGGTCACCAAAGCCGGGAGCCTTGACGGCGACCGACTTGAAGGTGCCGCGGATCTTGTTCACGACCAGGGTCGACAGCGCCTCGCCCTCGACGTCCTCGGCGATGATCAGCAGCGGCTTGCCCGACTGAATGACCTTCTCCAGCAGCGGAAGCAGGTCCTTGACCGTCGACACCTTCGACGCGACGAGCAGGATGTACGGATCCTCGAGGACCGCTTCCTGACGCTCGGCGTCGGTGACGAAGTAACCCGAGATGTAGCCCTTGTCGAAGCGCATACCCTCGGTGAGCTCCAGCTGCAGGCCGAAGGTGTTGGACTCCTCGACGGTGATGACGCCCTCGTTGCCGACCTTGTCCATCGCCTCGGCGATCAGCTCGCCGATCGACGGGTCACCGGCGGAGATGCCCGCGGTGGCAGCGATCTGCTCCTTGGTCTCGACCTCCTTGGCCGACTTCAGCAGCGTCTCGGTGACCTTCTCGACAGCCTTCTCGATGCCGCGCTTCAGGCCGAGCGGGTTGGCGCCGGCCGCGACGTTGCGCAGGCCTTCACGAACCAGCGCCTGAGCCAGAACGGTGGCGGTGGTGGTGCCGTCGCCGGCGACGTCGTCGGTCTTCTTGGCGACTTCCTTGACCAGCTCAGCGCCGATCTTCTCGTACGGGTCCTCCAGCTCGATCTCCTTGGCGATGGACACGCCATCGTTGGTGATCGTGGGAGCGCCCCACTTCTTCTCCAGAACGACGTTGCGGCCCTTGGGACCCAGCGTCACCTTTACCGCGTCGGCGAGGCTGTTGAGGCCCCGCTCGAGGCCACGGCGGGCCTCTTCGTCGTACGCAATTGTCTTGGCCATTGCGAAGTGTTCCTCCGGATTGGGGATGGCACGTCTGTGGTCGGGAGCAGTGCCCGCGACGGACGGCTGGAGGTGTGCTCCCGCAGGTGCGGCCCCTGCCTCACCGTCCCGACCTAGCACTCACCGGTCGCGAGTGCCAATTGCATTCTTAGCACTCGACCAGGGAGAGTGCAAGAACGGTATCCGCCCAAACCAGGCCTCGATCCGGCCCCCGATTGACGACACTATGCGCATGCGACTGAGCCAACTGGCAGCAGCCCACAGCGCACGCGGCGGGGCGACCGCTCTCATCCACGACGGCGGCACGCTCACCTACCTCGAACTCTGCGATGAGGTCGACGCGCTGGCCGCCGCAATGCGCGCCGACCGCCTGGCCGGCACACCCGTCGCGCTCATGCTGCCCAACAGCCCCGCACTGGTCACCAGCTACCTCGCCTGTTTCGCGGCGGGCGCAATCGCGGCGCCGCTCAACCGGCGCTACGCCGCGCCGGAGGTCGAGCGCGCGCTGCGCCGGATCCGGCCGCGGTGGCTGCTGGTGCACGCCGATCGCCTCGAGTTGTTGGCCCGCGTCGATGCCTCGACGCTGGCCGATGTGCGGCTGATCCTCGTCGGCGCGGGACCGACCGAGGGGTTCGAGGCCTACCGCGACGTGCTCGACAGCGGCCGAGGGACCGCCTTCGAGCCCGACGTGGCTCCCGACGAGGCGGCCGTCGTCTTCCTGACATCGGGGTCGACGGGCCAGCCGAAGGGCGTGGTGCACAGCCACAACTCCGCGCTGGCGATGTTGACCAGCACGTCGGAGGCGCTCGGTGACGTCCGTGCCGACGACGTCGTCCAGGTGTTCGAGCCGCTCGTGCACGTCAGTGGATTCATCGCCACCTTCACCACACTCCTCGCAGGCGGCACCGTCGTCCTCTACGACGGCTTCGACATCGACACCTATGCCCACGCGCTGCGCACCCACCGGCCCACGCTGATCTGCACCCACATCGACGTGCTGGCGCAGCTGCTGCACGTCGACGGGGTGTGCAGAGAGTGGTTCAGCTCGCTGCGGGGGGTCTACACCGGCGGCGACACCGTGCCGGCCCGGCTGCAGCAGGAGTTCATGGCAACCGCGGGGCTGCCGATCGGGGTGGGTTACGGGATGACGGAAGCGATCTGGCTGACCGTTCAACGGGCGCCGCGCACCAACCGCGACGGCTGCATCGGCAGGCCGGTGCGCGGCGTGCACCTGCGTATCGACGACGCGACGGGCGAGGTGCTGGTCTGCGGACCGATGGTGATGAAGGGCTATTGGGAGGACGACGCGCTGACGGCCAGCACCCTGATCGACGGCTGGTTTCGCACGGGAGACCTCGCCGAGCAGGACGACGACGGCGTGTGGTGGTTCACCGGCCGGATCAAGGACGTCATCGTGCGGCGCACATCGAAGATCACGCCCGGCGAAGTCGAAGCCGCGCTGGAGCAGCATCCGTCCGTCGAACTCGCGGCGGTCGTCGGCGCCCCCGACGCAGAGGAGGGACAAGTGCCGGTGGCCTTCGTGGTGCCGCGGGCAGGCGCGACGCTGGCGCCCGACGAGCTGGTGGCGTTTCTCTCCGACCGCATCGCCGCCTACAAGATCCCGGTCCGCTTGCACCTGCGGTCGGCATTGCCACTTACCCCCAGCGGCAAGATCTCTCGGCGCGAACTAGTGGAGTCGGCATAACTTCACCGCGGCCGCAGGCCGTCCAGGATCACATCGGTCAGCCGGGCGGCAGCGTCGGGGTGACTGGCCTGCATCGCCAGGCTGCCGTTGAGGATCGCCTTGATGTCGGACCCGACGATGCCCTGCCGCACCGTACCCGCCTTCTGGCCCAGCTTGACGAGGTCGTCGAGCAGGGCGATGAAGCCCTCCTCGGCCTCCGGCATCGCCGCCTTGATGTCAACCCCGACGCCTGCCAGCGCGTCGGCAAGGCCGCGGTCGGTCGCGCCCCACTGCAGCACCACCCGACGGAGAAACGCGTACAGCGCCTCGGGGTCACCGGTCGCCAGCAGCTCGCGGCCCTCGTCGACCATGCGGCAGATCCGGTCCTCGACGACGGCGCGGTACAGATCCTCCTTGGTCGGAAAGTGGCGATAGACCGTGCCCGCGCCGACGCCTGCCCGGCGGGCGATCTCGTCGATCGGAACCGCCAGCCCTTCGGCGGCGAACGTGTCGTAGGCGACCTGGAGCACGCGGGCGCGGTTGCGAGCCGCGTCCGCGCGCAGGGGCCGCTCCGGCTTGGCCAACGAAATCACCTCGGGAATAGATAAACGGGGCGTGCGTTCCGCATAGTCGTCATCAAACGGAGCGCTCGCCCCGTTTAATTCGATTGTAGGAGAGATCGCCATGAGCAAGTGGACCATTGCCGACATTCCCGACCAGGCCGGCCGCACCGCCGTCGTGACCGGTTCCAACACCGGCATCGGCTTCGAGACGGCCAAGGCGCTGGCAGGCAAGGGCGCGCGAGTGGTGCTCGCCGTCCGTAACACCGGCAAGGGCAGCGACGCCGCCGCCCGCATCATGGCCGAGCACCCCGGCGCCGACGTCGCCGTGCAGGAACTCGACCTCTCCTCGCTTGAGTCGGTGCGCGCCGCGGCCGACCAGCTGCGTGCCCGCCACGAAACGATCGATCTGCTGATCAACAACGCGGGCGTGATGGCACCGCCGAGGTCGACGACCAAGGACGGCTTCGAATTGCAGTTCGGCACAAACCATCTCGGTCACTTCGCCTTCACGGGCCTGCTGCTGGACCGACTGGTTGCCACTCCGGGTTCGCGGATCGTGACGGTCAGCAGCAGCGCGCACCGGTTCGTCAACGGCATCCGGTTCGACGATCTGCAATGGGAGCGCGACTACCGCGCGATGCGCGCTTACGGCCAGTCCAAGCTCGCCAACCTGATGTTCACCTACGAACTGCAGCGCCGCCTGGCCGGCACACACACGATCGCCGCAGCCGCGCACCCCGGCGCGTCGCAAACCGAACTCGGCCGCAACGCATCCCTGCGTCTGACGCTTGCGTTTCTGCCGGTCGTGCCGCTGCAGCAGCCCGCGACGATGGGCGCGCTGCCCACACTGCGCGCGGCCACCGACCCGGGTGTGCTCGGCGGTCAGTTCTTCGGCCCCGACCGCTTGTTCGAAACCCGCGGCTATCCCGTCGTCGTCTCCTCGACACGCGCGTCACACGACATCGATGCGCAGCGCCGGCTGTGGAGTGTTTCCGAGGAGTTGACCGGCGTCACCTACCCCATTCCCGCGACGGTCTGAACGTGGCAGGGTGGGTAGGGATGTCACTTGTCGTGCCGCCCTACCCACCACCGCGATACACCAAAGACGAGCCGGAGGTCAGCGCGTGGCTACGGCGTGGCGACGAACCGCCGGACTACGACTCCTTCGGCACGGTGCAGTACCACTACCTGGCCAACCAGCAAGCCACCGACGGCGACTACGGCCTCTACCGCGTCGACATCGCCCCGAGGGGCGGCGGCCCAGGCCCGCACTTTCACCGCGCGATGTCCGAGGCGTTCTTCGTGTTGTCGGGCACGCTGAAGCTGTACGACGGCAACGGCTGGATTGACGGGCACCCCAACGACTTTCTCTACGTGCCACCCGGCGGCATCCACGGTTTCCGCAACGAAGCCGACGCCCCGACGTCCATCCTGATGCTGTTCGCTCCAGGCGCGCCGCGCGAGCACTACTTCGAGGGTTTCGCCGAACTCGGCGACATGACCGACGACGAACGCCGCGAGTGGTTCATCAAGAACGACAACTTCTTCATCGAGTGATCACTCGGCGGCACTGCCCTGCTGCTGCCGGTCTTGGCGTTCAGTTCGTCGCTCGGCGATCTTCTTCTTCACCTGCTCGACGCCGGCCTCGACGCGGTTGCGCAGCTTGCGCAGGTCATGGAGGTCATTGCGAATGACTTGGCGCAGCGCGCCGCCGCGGTCTCTGTGCTGTTGACCCACAGGCAGTTTCGGCAGGCCCCGGTCGAGCACCGATTGGCGGACCTGCTGCTGGCTCTGCACGTTGCGGCGAATCTCGCCGTCGCGCAGATACGGCCGGGTGTCGCCGGGTTCGTCGTGTCGAACGTATGCGGCATCGACCACCGGCCGAAGAACGTCGTCGACCCTGTCGACGAGCGCGTCGGGCGCACCGACATCGCGGAACGCCTGTGTCAGAGGCAGATTCCCGGTCGGGACGAGGTAGGTCGTGACCGCGCCGTGCTGCTCGTCCTTCCTTTCGATCTCGCTCACCGGCGTCAGGCCGGACACGACGGTCTGCGCGATCGGCGGGCCGTGGACGTAGGCGATGCCCGCCAGCGCGTTGGCGGCGGCGAGTAGGTTCCAGGGCCGATCCGGGGCGTCGGCCCAGCCGTCGTACTCGCCGATCACGATCGTCGTGTCGTACGCAGACTGCTGGATGCGTTCGATCCGGTAGTTCAAGACGGGGATGAAGGTGCCCTCTTTGAAGTACTCGGCCACGCCTGCCTCCGGCGGGGCGATCAGGACGACCCTGACGTCGTTCTGTGACGGTGCATCGGCGCCCTCGGCGAGCTCGCGCGCGACTCGCCAGGCCACCATGCTGCCCATCGACTCGCCGATGATTACGACTGTGCCGTCGGTCTGCCGCACGACGGCGCTGGCTTGCGCGACTCCGTCGGCGATGGCCCGGTTCGAATCGAGGGCGTTCTGCGAGTACTTGACCACCTCCGGGGACGCGTCGGTGTGGAAGTGCAACCCGATGTCCGGGTAGGAGGTCGCGACCATCGGGTAGAGCGGATTGATCCGCTTGAAGACGGTGGCTCCCGGTATCAAGACCGCTTCTTCGGCGTGGCTGGTCCCGCTCGCCAGCGGGCCGGAGGCCAGCAGCAGCGACACGGCGGCGACCGTGGGCATCAACCGTTTGCGCCAGATGATCATGCCGGAGCCTTGCACATGGATTGTCGTCGCCAGGTGTGTTTGCTCAATTTCGCAGAAAACTGCCCGACCCTCAGCGCAGGCCGAGTACGCCGCGGGTATCACGACACGCCGCTTCCCGTACGGGCCAGCGGCGTGTCGTCGACGGTCGCGACACGACACACCGGCGGGATGCGTGCCCGGAAACCCTTGCGCTAGGCTGACGTCCGATCAGTTTGAGGAGTCTTGGGTGCGGGTAAATGCAGCGCCCGACACCCAGGCTTTACGGAGCTGGCAGCGTCGGGCATTGGTGCGGTACCTTGCCGCCAAGCCACGCGATTTCTTGGCCGTGGCCACCCCGGGATCGGGCAAAACGACGTTTGCCCTGCGCGTCGCCGGGGAGCTGCTGGCCGACGGCGTCGTCGAGCAGATCACCGTCGTGGTGCCCACCGAACACCTCAAGACCCAATGGGCGTTGGCGGCCGCGCGGCACGGTATCGCGCTCGACCCGAAGTTCTCCAATTCCGCCGCGCACACGTCGTCGGAGTATCACGGCGTGGTGGTGACCTACGCCCAGGTCGCCAGCCACCCGACGCGGCACCGGGTGCGCACCGAGAACCGCCGCACGCTGGTGGTGTTCGACGAGATTCACCACGGCGGCGACGCGAAGACCTGGGGTGAGGCTATCCGCGAGGCGTTCGACGACGCGACGCGACGGCTGGCGCTGACCGGCACCCCGTTCCGCAGCGACGACGCGCCGATTCCCTTCGTCACGTATGCGCCCGACGCAGACGGGCTGATGCGCTCGCAGGCCGATCACACCTACGGCTACGCCGACGCGCTGGCCGACGGCGTGGTCCGTCCTGTGGTGTTTCTGGCCTACTCCGGCGAGGCGCGATGGCGCACGAGCGCGGGCGAGGAGCACGCCGCCCGGCTCGGGGAACCGCTGAACGCCGAGCAGACGGCGCGCGCGTGGCGCACGGTGCTCGACGCGAAGGGCGAATGGATCCCGGCGGTGCTGCAGGCCGCCGACAAGCGCCTCACGCAGTTGCGCAACGGCGGCGTGCCCGACGCGGGCGCCATGGTCATCGCCTCGGACCAGAAGGCCGCACGGGCGTATGCCGCTGTGCTGACCCGGATTACCGGTGAGACCCCGACGGTGGTGCTGTCCGACGACCCCGGCTCGTCGGCGCGCATCGCCGAGTACTCGGCGGGCACCAGCCGGTGGCTGGTCGCTGTGCGCATGGTGTCCGAGGGTGTCGACGTGCCGCGGCTGACCGTCGGCGTCTATGCCACCAGCGCGTCGACGCCGCTGTTCTTCGCCCAAGCGATCGGCCGGTTCGTCCGGGCGCGGCGGCCGGGCGAGATCGCGAGCATCTTCCTGCCGTCGGTGCCGACGCTGCTCGACCTGGCCAGCCAGCTGGAAGCCCAACGCGACCACGTGCTGGGCAAGCCGCACCGAGAGTCGCAGGGCTTCGACGACGACGCGCTGCAGGACGCGGCGCGCAAGAAGTCCGAGCCCGACGAGGACAAGGGCTTCGAATCACTGGGCGCCGACGCCGAATTGGACCAGGTGATCTTCGACGGCTCGTCGTTCGGCACCGCGACACCGGCAGGCAGTGAGGAAGAGGCCGACTATCTTGGCATCCCCGGCCTGCTCGACCCCGAGCAGATGCGAGACCTGTTGCGGCGCAGGCAAGAAGAACAGATCAACAAGCGCACGGCGTCGGGTGAGGTGCCGCGGCCGTCGACCCACTCACAGTTGCGGGAACTGCGCCGCGAGCTCAACACGCTGGTGTCGGTCGCCCACCACCGCACCGGCAAGCCGCACGGCTGGATTCACAACGAGCTGCGCCGGATCTGCGGCGGCCCGCCGATTGCGGCCGCGACGACCGAGCAGCTGAAGGCACGCATCGAGGCGGTCAGGCAGTTGCGCGCCTAGCTGTACTGGGACAGGACGTTGGTAGCAGGCGTGTTGGCTTGATGTGAGGAGAACCTCCGGGTGGGGTGTGGCTTGTCTAGGTCCACCACCGTCCGGAGGTTCTCGTGTCCCACCGTAATGCCCGTACGACGTTTCACGGCCGCCTGCTGATGGTGCACCGGTATCAGGCTGGTTGGCCCAAAGCCCACATCGCGAAAGCGATGGGGGTCTCGCGTAAATGCGTCCACACCTGGATCAGCCGTTTTGAGACCGAGGGTGAAGACGGTCTTCACGACCGGTCCTCGCGGCCGCATACCAGTCCGAGCCGTGTTCGGCCCAGCGTGGAGAACCAGATCGTGGCCTGGCGCAAACGCCACCGCTGCGGCCCTGACGAGATCGCCGCCAAGCTCGGGATGTGCCCGCGAACGGTGTCCCGTGTGCTCAACCGCCGACAGATGCCCCACCTACGCGAGCTGGACCCGATGACCGGTCAGCTGATCCGCGCTTCTAAGACCACCGCGGTGCGTTATGAGCGGTCGCGCCCCGGCGAGCTGGTGCACATGGACGTCAAGAAGCTGGGTCGCATCCCCGCCGGCGGTGGATGGCGAGCACACGGACGAGGACGTGCTCCGGATCGAGATCGCAGGAACGGCAATGGATTCGACTACATTCACTCGTTAGTCGATGACTACTCACGGCTGGCCTACTCAGAAATCCTGCCCGATGAGAAAGGCGCTACCTGCGCCGGGTTCCTACGACGAGCAGCCCATCATTTCCGCGCACACGGAATCACCACCATCGAAGAGGTGATGACCGACAACGCCTGGGCCTACCGCTACTCGATCCGTGACGTGTGCGCAGAGCTGGGCGCACGACAAGTGTTCATCAAACCGCACTGCCCATGGCAGAACGGCAAGGTCGAGCGCCTCAACCGCACCCTGCAGACCGAATGGGCCTATAAACGCGTGTTCGCCTCCAACGCCGACCGTGCTGCAGCCCTTGCGCCCTGGCTCAACTACTACAACACTCAACGACGCCACAGCGCACTCGGCGGCCTCCCACCGACCAGCCGACTGATACCAACGTCATGACTCGGTACACCTAGCGCCTGGCCTCGGCGAGCTCGGCCAGGTGCCGCAGTGAATTGTCCAGGTGTGACATCTCGAACGGCGGGAAACTGATCTTGTCCCGAATCGGTTGCGGCGCAGCCGACCAGTCGTAGGTCAGCCTGACTGTGGTGCGGTCGTCGTCGAGCTGCTCGAGGTCGTAGCGCCAGAACCAGCCGCCGAATTCCAGTTCGCCATCGTCGGCGCCCTGACCGGGCTGCCAGGCGATGGCGCGCGGCGGGTCGAATACCGTCACCCGGTTGGCCACCTCGTAGTGATTGTGGTCCTCTTCTGGATTGTCGAAATACATTGCCATCCGGAAGATCTGGTCGACGCCGGTGATGCGCGCCGAATTCAGTGGTTCACGCACCCAGCCGGTGCCGTCGATCGCCTGATGCGTGGCCGGGTCGGCCAGGATCGCGAAGACCGTGTCGACCGGCGCGTCGACGGTTCTGCCGGCGGCGATGGTGTCGTCGGTGGAAGTCATTGTTGACGCGCCTCGGCGAGCTCGGCCAGGTGGTGCAGCGAATTGTCCAGGTGCGACGGCTCGAACGGCGGGAACGCGATGTCGCGCAGCTGTGGCGGCACGCCCGACCAGTCGTAGGTCAGCGTCACCTCGGTGCGGTCGTCGCCGACCGGTTTCAGGTCGTAGCGCCAGATCCAGCCGCCGAAGACGAGTTTGGAATTGTTCATCATGTTGCCCTTCTCGTCGGGGCCCTGCCCCGGCTGCCAGCCGATCGCGCGCGGCGGATCGAACACGTCGATGCGGTTGGCCATCTCGTAGTAGCCCTGCGGGTGGTTCTCGTGATACATGGCCATCCGGAAGATCTGGCCGGTTTCGGTGACCGGCTTGCCGTCCAGCGATTCGCGAACCCAGCCGGTGCCGTCGATCGCCTGATGCGTCGTCGGATCCGCGAGCACCTCGAAGACGGTTTCCGGCGATGCGTTGACGGTGGCCGTTGCTTGTACGCGTTCTTCAGTCATGCCCATACCGACCGGGGCAGGCGGCGAAACTCATCGCGACAGGCAGAGCAGCTCCGGCAGATCGGCGACCGAGTCGATGACGTGGTTGGGTTGCATGGCGAATTCGTCGGCGGCCCACCGGTCCAGGGTCTCCTGCCGGAACTTGCCGGTGCGCACCAGCACGCCGGTCATGCCGACCACCTGCGCGGCCAGCACGTCGTTGTTGAGGTCGTCGCCGACCATGTACATCTCGTCGGGGTCGACGCCGAGGCGTGCTGCCGCGGCGAGAAACCCGGCGGGCGCGGGCTTTCCGACGGCGGTGGCCTTGCGGCCCGACGTCTCCTCCATCCCGATCAGATACATGCCGGTGTCGATGCGCAGGCCCCTGGTGGTGTTCCACGAGGTGCTGCGGTGCATGGCGACCACAGGTATGCCCTGGGTCATCCACTCGTAGACGCGGCTGAGCGTCAGGTGGTTGTACTCGGGGCCCGCGCCGCCGAGCAGGATGACGTCCGGGGTCTCCGGCACCACATCGGCGTCGTAGTCGTAGGGGTAGATCAGGTCGATGCCCGGCATGTCCTCGGCGATGTCGCCGCTGTTGACCAGCAGGCAGCGCGCGTCGGGGTAGTTGGCGCGGACATAGTCCGCGGTCAGCGCGGCCGCGGTGATCACCTCGTCGGCCGCCACCTCCATGCCCGCGCGGGTCAGCAGTTCGGCGATCTGCACGCGGGTACGGGTCGTGGTGTTGGTCAGGTAGGAGCGGGCGATCTGGTGCTTGGCCAGCACCCGCAACGTCTCGGCGGCGCCTTCGATCGGCTCCCACGAGGTGACCAAGACGCCGTCGATGTCGAACAGCACGCCACCGACCGCCATGGTGCGACAGTAAACGGCGCGAGGTGGTGTGCAAGTCGACAGGGGGTCATCGGCGCGCCCACCGGCTGTCGGCCACCCACGGCGACGCGGTCGCGGCGATCGACCAACTGAGTTCGGCCGGAACGTCGATCAGCCGATAGTGCTTGACGCCTGCGGCAGTGGCCGCGATCAGCGTCGCCACCTTCGCCCGGCGCTGGAAGAAGGTCTGGCGAACCGTCCAGCCGATGATGCCCGCGGCCGCGATGCAGTCGCGACGCTGCTCGATGCTGCCGGCCTGGGCGACCAGCCACTGCCCATCCACCCGGTGGCCGAGCGCACGGGCGCGGTCGGCGGCCAGCAACGCGCAGCACACCGCGAGGCATGCCACCGCCACCCACGCCCAGAACGGGACGCCGACGGACACCGCCGCGACGAGCAGGCCCACGGTGGCGAGCGCGGGCAGAGCCAGCGCGCGGGTCCAGCGTCGACGCGTCGCGGCCGGGCCGTGCCCACGCAGCGGGCCGGTCACCGCATCGGCGTTGTCGATCAGCCCGGCCAGCACGGCCTCCGCGGTTTCGGCGGGGCACGGCGGAAGCAGCAGTGACGCCTCCCCCGCCCCCGCGACGCCCGTCATCACCGCGTCGAGCCGGGCGCCGCCGAGCAGCCGCACAAGCAGCGGGCGCCGCAGCGTGCCGCCGCGCAGCCGACGCATGTCGAAGGTCTGCTCCCGCCTGCGCAGCAGGCCGTGCTCGAGATGCAGCACCTCCGCGTCGCGGCGCAGTGTCAGGTTGCCGTACGTCACCAGCGACCGCAGCACCGACAGCGCGACCGCGACGACCACCACCACGGCGGCGACGACGGCGACCGTCGCGACGATGCCGAACCGCTCCGCGGTGTCGCGGCCGGACTCGGCGATTCGCGAATGCTGAAGTGCCGCACCAAGTCCCGCCTGGTACACGACGCCGACCGCGGCGGTGATCATGGCCAGGCCGGTGAAACTCAGCGGGCTGTAGCGCAGCCATGACGGCTGCCAGCGGGCCAGTAGCCGCCCGGGCGCCGGCTGCTGCTCGCCGGCGCCGTCGGCGACGGCCAGCGAATCGGCCAGCAGAATGGAGCGTAGCCGCGGCACATCCTCGGCGCGCACCGCGTCCAGCGCGAACGCCGCGTCGCCCTTGGCCTGTTGGCCGGTGCTTACCCGCAGCACCGTCAACCCCAACAGCTGGTGCAGCAGCCGCGCCTCGGTCTGCACCGAACGAATTCTGTTGCGCGGCACCGAGATCACTTTGCGCTGCAGCAGACCGGTGCGCAGTTGCACTTCGTCGGGCTCGATGCGGTAGGTGGTGGTGAACCAGCGCAGCACACCGAATGCGACGGTGGCCGCCAGCGCCGCAACGGTCCACATGAAATTGCCGGTCGCCGAGCCAACCACGATTGCGCCGATCAGCAGCGGGATCTGGCGCAGCACCTCATGTACGGGGTGCACCAACAACATCCGCGGGCTGAGCCGATGCCACAGCCGCTCGGTGGTCGGAGTCGGTGCGGTCATGTCGCGTCCTCGGCGCCGATGGCGGCGATGTCGGTGAGCTGCGCGACGATCCGGTCGGCGACATCGGAGTCCAGCGCCACGATGTGCACCGCACCGGCCGACGACGCCGTCGTCACCGTCACATTGGCCAACCCGAACAACCGGTCAAGCGGCCCTCGGTAGGTGTCGACGGTCTGCACCCGCGACACCGGCGCGATCCGGCGCTCCTGCACCAGCCAGCCAGATCTGGTGTACACCGCCTGCGGGCTGATCTCCCAGCGGTGGACGCGGTAGCGCCAGATCGGGACCACCACGACGAACACGACGATGCCGATCACAGTGGCGACCGCCGCGGCGACATGCAGCCACGCCCGCCCACTGTCGAGCACGAACCACACCACCTGGGCCACCACCAGCGCCAACCACGGAATCGCCGCGCCGACGGCCCACACCAACGGAGCCTTGCGGCTGGGCGGATTGGCGGGATCGACCAGATGAGCGACCAAGTGGATGCCACCGCTTTCCGACATGGGACCGACGGTAATCGGCCGTGAGTAGTCTGCTGGTCATGACTGCAAAGTGGACCGCCGCCGACATCCCTGACCAGTCGGGGCGCCTCGCCATCGTCACCGGCGCCAACTCCGGCCTCGGCTACGACACCGCGGCCGCACTGGCCGCCAAGGGTGCCCATGTGGTGCTGGCGGTGCGCAACCTCGACAAGGGCCGCGACGCGGTCAACCGCATCAAGGCCGCCAGCCCGAACGCGGTCGTCGACCTGCAGGAGCTGGATCTGACTTCGCTGGAGCGCGTCCGCAAGGCGGCCGAGGAATTGCGCGGCGCCCACCAGCGCATCGATCTGCTCATCAACAACGCGGGCGTGATGTATGTCCCGACGCGGGAGACCACCAAAGACGGCTTCGAGATGCAGTTCGGCACCAACCATCTCGGCCATTTCGCGTTGACGGGTCTGCTGCTCGACCGCATGCTCCCGGTGGACGGGTCGCGGGTGGTCACCGTCAGCAGTGTCGGGCACCGCGTGCTGGCCCGCATCCACTTCGAGGACCCCCACCTGACCCGCAAGTACAACCGCATCGAGGCCTACGGGCAGTCCAAGCTGGCCAACCTGATGTTCACCTACGAACTGAAGCGTCGGCTGCAGGAAAAGGGCGCAGCCACCGCGGCGCTCGCCGCCCATCCCGGCTTCGCCGACACCGAACTGATGCGCTACATACCGAGTTTCATACCCGACTTCATGTGGAAGTTCGGCGCCCAGCCCGCGTCCATGGGCGCGCTGCCGACGCTGCGGGCGGCCACCGACCCCGGCGCCCGCGGCGGCCAGTACTACGGGCCCGACGGCCCATTCGAAGTCAGGGGCCATCCGAAAGTCGTTGCCTCCAGCGCACAATCGCGCAACCCGGAACTCCAGAAGCGGCTGTGGGCGCTGTCCGAGCAACTGACCGGCGTAACCTTTCCCGTCTGATGCGATCTGTAACCGAACACCAGAAAGTCGTCGCCGATCTGATCGTGCCACGCGCACCGATCGACATGCCGTTGGCCGATGCGCTCGGGTTGGTGCTGGCCGAGGATGTGGTGGCCCCGCTGTCGCTGCCGGGATTCGACAACTCGGCGATGGACGGCTACGCCGTGATCGCCGACGACGTCGCCGACGCCGGCCCCGAACACCCGGTGCTGCTGCCGGTGGCCGAGGACATCCCGGCCGGGCGCACCGATGCGCTGACGCTGAAACCCGGTACGGCACACCGCATCATGACGGGCTCACCGGTGCCGTCCGGCGCCACCGCGATCGTGCCGGTGGAGGCGACCGACGCCGCGACGGACACCGTGGCGATCCGCGCGTCGGCCAAGCCAGGGCAGCACATCCGCCGCGCCGGCGAGGATGTCACCGCGGGCACGACGGTGCTGCAGGCAGGCCAGGTGGTGACCCCCGCCATGCTCGGTCTGGCCGCCGCCCTGGGACTCGGTGGGTTGAAAGTCATTCCGCGACAACGTGTTCTGGTGATGTCGACCGGATCGGAGTTGGTCGCGCCCGGCCAGCCGCTCAAGCCGGGACAGATCTACGAGTCCAACGCCGCCATGCTGGCCGCGGCGGTCCGTGCCGCCGGCGCCGAAGTGGTCGCATCGCCGATGGTCGGCGATGACGTCGAACAATTCCGCACCGCACTGGACAACCACGTCGGCGACGCCGACCTCATCATCACCACCGGCGGGGTGAGCGCAGGCGCCTACGAGGTCGTCAAGGACGCGCTTCTCAAAGAGGTCGAGTTCGTCAAGGTCGCGATGCAGCCGGGCATGCCGCAGGGGTCGGGCACCGCGGCGGGCAGGCCGATCGTCACGCTGCCCGGCAATCCCGTCAGCGCGCTGGTGTCGTTCGAGGTGTTCATCCGCACCCCCCTGCGCGCCGCCATGGGCCATCCGCGGCCGTCGCGGCCGACGCTGACCGCGGAGTTGACGGAGGACCTCACGTCGCCGCGCGGCAAGCGGCAGTTCCGCCGCGGCGTTCTGGACGCCGAAACGAAAACCGTCACCAGCTACGGTCCGCCGGCGTCGCACCATCTGCGCTGGCTGGCTTCGGCCAACTGTCTGCTGGAGATCGACGAGGAGGTCACCGAACTGGCGGCGGGCTCGCAGGTCCACGTATGGGACCTGTCCAGCGGCTAGCCACCCGTAGAATCGCGACACGATGGCCAGACGCCCCGACCTTCGATCAGGCCCCGCGCGACTGGCGGCCCTGGCGAAAACCACCATCCCTCCGATGCACCCCGCCGGGCTGCCGTTCGTCGGCGCAAGTCTGGCCGTGGCAGCGGTGGGCCACCGCAACATGTGGCTGCGGCGCGCCGGCCTGTTGGCCGCCGCCGCGAACGCCGCGTTCTTCCGCCATCCGCCGCGGGTGCCGCCGACCCGGCCGGGTGCGGTCGTCGCCCCCGCCGACGGGATGATCTGCCTGGTCGAAGAGGCGTTGCCGCCCGCCGAACTCGGCCTTCCGGAGCGTCCGCTGCCGCGCGTCAGCATCTTCCTGTCGATCTTCGACGCGCACGTCCAGCGCATCCCGATCAGCGGTGAGGTGGCCGCCGTCGTGCATCGGCCTGGGCTGTACTGGTCGGCCGAACTGGCCGCCGCAAGCCAGGACAACGAGCGCAACAGCGTGCTGATCCGCACGCCGGAAGGGCACAACGTGGTGGCGGTGCAGATCGCCGGGCTGGTGGCCCGCCGCATCGTCTGCGACATCGCCCAAGGCGACAAGGTGATGATCGGCGACACCTACGGGCTGATCCGCTACGGGTCGCGGCTGGACACCTACCTGCCTGAGGGCACCGAAGTGCTCGTGCTGCCGGGCCAGCGCGCCGTCGGCGGCGAGACCATCCTGGCGGAGCTGCCGCGATGAAGCCTTTGAAGCCCCGCGTCAAGAGGAGAGTCGTCAGCCTTCGGATACTGCCCAGCGCCATGACGGTGGCCGCGATCTGCCTCGGCCTGTCGGCGGTGAAGTTCGCACTCGACAACCGGCCGACCGAAGCGATGGCGTTTCTCGCGGTGGCCGCGATCCTCGACG
The DNA here is from genome assembly GCF_002553505.1 of Mycolicibacterium agri. Taxonomy (GTDB): domain Bacteria; phylum Actinomycetota; class Actinomycetes; order Mycobacteriales; family Mycobacteriaceae; genus Mycobacterium; species Mycobacterium agri. Next base: position 133,718 of record NZ_PDCP01000002.1, read on the forward strand.
CGCTCGACGGCCGCATCGCCCGGCTGCTCAAGGCCACGTCGAAGATGGGCGAGGAGATCGACTCGCTGGCCGACGCCGTGAATTTCGGTGTGGCACCGGCTTTGATCGTCTACGGCACGCTGCTGTCGCAGTCGCGGATCGGCTGGATCGTGGTGCTGCTGTACGCGGTCTGTATCGTGTTGCGGCTCGCGCGATACAACTCGATGCTGACCGAGGAGCAGCCGCCCTACACCAAGGAATACTTCGTCGGAATGCCCGCACCGGCCGGGGCGATCGGCGCGATCGGGCCGCTTGCCGCCAAGATGCAGTTCGGCGAGGGCTGGTGGACTTCCGAGCCGGCCGTGGTGATTTGGATGATCGGCGTCTCGCTGCTGGTGGTCAGCACCCTCCCGATGCGCAAGATCCACACGTTCGCGATATCGCAGAACATGGTCGTTCCGTTGTTGGCGCTATTGGCGATCGGCGTTGCCGCGGCGATCCTGTACGGCTACATCGTGATCATGGCGATCATCGTCGCCTACGTCATCCACATCCCGTTCGCGGTGCGGACCAAGGCGTGGCTGGCCGAGCACCCGGAGGTGTGGGGCGAGCGGCCCAAGGCGCAACGCCAGGCGCGGCGGGCCATTCGACGCGCGCAGCCGCACCGCCGTTCGATGGCCCGGCTAGGCCTGCGCAGACCCCCGAAGGCCTGACATGACCGACTCCGACGTCGCGGAGCGTCCCTCGCCGCGCAACCATCTCGCGTTGACGGCGCGGCTGAACACCTCTGCGCTGGACTCGCGTCGCGGTGTGGTCCGGCTGCATCCGGAAGCGATTGCAGCGCTGGGTATTCGGGAATGGGATGCGGTGTCGTTGACCGGTTCGCGGACCACCGCCGCCGTGGTCGGCGTCGCACCGCCCGGAACGCCGGCGGGCACCGCGCTGATCGACGACGTCACGCTGTCCAACGCGGGCCTGCGGGAGGACACCACGGTGCTCGTCGCGCCGGTGACGGTGTACGGGGCGAAGTCGGTGACCGTGCGCGGATCCAAACTGGCCACGCAGTCGGTACCGCCTGCGACGCTGCGGCAAGCGCTGCTCGGCAAGGTGATGACGGTCGGCGACACCGTCTCGCTGTTGCCGCGTGACCTCGGTCCCGACATCCCGTCGACGGAGGCCAGCAAGAAGCTCGCCTCCGCCGTCGGCATCACGTGGACGTCCGAACTGCTCACGGTGACCAGCGTCGACCCGCCAGGAACCGTTAGCGTGCAACCCAACTCGTCGGTCACCTGGGCGTCTGCCGCCCCACCGTCATCGCCGCCGTCACCGTTGTCGTCATCGTCGTCATCGTCGTCATCGGAGCAACCCACTACTCCGCCGCAGCAGGCGACATCGGTGGTCAAGCCACCGTCGGCCCCTTCGGTCAGCTTCGACGACCTCAAGGGCGCACATGCGCAGGCCAGCCGACTCGCCGAGTGGCTCAAGCTTGCGCTCGACGAACCCGATCTGCTGAAAAGCCTTGGCGCAACGGCGAATCTCGGCGTACTGGTGTCGGGGCCCGCCGGTGTCGGCAAGGCCACCATGGTGCGCACCGTGTGCGCGGGCAGGCGCCTCGTCGAACTCGACGGCCCGGAAGTGGGCGCGCTGCGCGCCGAGGACCGCCTGCGCGCTGTCACGTCGGCGGTGTCCGACGTACGCAACGGCGGTGGGGTGCTGCTGATCACCGATATCGACGCGCTGCTGCCCGCCGCCGCGGAACCGGTGGCGACGCTGATCCTCACCGAACTGCGCAACGCCGTTGCCACCGCAGGTGTGGCGTTCGTCGCGACGTCGGCCGTGCCCGAGTCGATCGATGTGCGGTTGCGCGCGCCCGACCTGTGCGACCGCGAGCTGGGCCTGAGCCTGCCCGACGCCGCGACCCGCAAGCAGCTGCTCGAGGTGCTGCTGCGGGATGTCCCCGCCAAGGACCTGCAACTCGACGAAATCGCCCAGCGCACACCAGGTTTCGTCGTCGCTGATCTATGCGCCCTGATGCGCGAGGCGGCGCTGCGGGCAGCCGCGCGGGCCAGCGAGGACGACGAACCGCCCATGCTGACCCAGGCCGACCTGACAGGGGCGCTCAGCGTCATCCGGCCGCTGTCGCGCTCTGCCACCGAGGAGGTGGCCGTCGGTTCGGTGACGCTCGACGACGTCGGCGACATGGCCGAAACCAAGCAGGCGCTCACCGAAGCGGTGCTGTGGCCGCTGCAGCATCCCGACACCTTCGAACGGCTGGGCGTCGAGCCGCCGCGCGGCGTGCTGCTGTACGGGCCGCCCGGCTGCGGGAAGACCTTCGTGGTGCGCGCGCTGGCCAGCTCCGGACGGCTGTCGGTGCACGCCGTCAAGGGCGCCGAGCTGATGGACAAATGGGTCGGCGCATCGGAGAAGGCCGTGCGCGAATTGTTCCGCCGCGCCCGCGATTCCGCGCCGTCGCTGGTGTTCCTCGACGAGATCGACGCGCTGGCTCCCCGGCGCGGGCAGAGCTTCGACTCCGGGGTGACCGACCGCGTGGTGGCGTCGCTGCTGACCGAACTGGACGGCATCGAGCCGCTGCGCGACGTCGTCGTGCTGGGCGCGACCAACCGGCCCGACCTGATCGATCCCGCGCTGCTGCGGCCGGGCCGGTTGGAGAAACTGGTGTTCGTCGAGCCGCCCGACGCCGAGGCCCGTCGCGAAATCCTGCGCACCGCAGGCAAATCCATACCGCTGGCCGACGACGTCGACCTCGGCGCGCTGGCCGAGGACCTGGACGGCTACAGCGCCGCCGACTGCGTCGCGCTGCTGCGCGAGGCCGCGCTGACAGCCATGCGGCGCTCGATCGACGCGGCGGACGTGACAGCGGACGACGTGGCCAAGGCCCGCGAGACGGTGCGCCCGTCGCTGGACCCGGTGCAGGTGGAGTCCCTGCGGGCGTTCTCCGCCGGTCGCTGACCCCCTCTTTTCCCCTCGCGAGCAGACGCTAAGGTCCGCTGCTTCCTGGGGTTTTGCGGGCACAAGTGTCTGCTCGCGGGGTAACGGATCTTGACAGTGACAAGTCGGGACGGCATAGTGTGCGTATCTAGACATTGTCAAGATCTTGGGGAGGCGCCATGACAACCGCGGCCGCACAGCCGATCCGCGCGGGCGACCGCGACCGGGAGACCACCGCATACGAGCTCGGCTTGGCGCTCGCGCAGGGCTATCTGGCGATGGACGAATACGAGAAGCGGCTGCAGGCCGCATTCGTCGCCAACACCACCGCTGAGCTGCGACAACTCGTCGCCGACCTGCCGGTGGCGGAGTTGCGGCGCAACGACCCGCAACGCCGGGCAGCGCGTCGCGCCGCGGCCCGCCGCAGTGTGCAGATCCACCTCGCCGGCTACCTGGCGATGGTCGCGATCGTGCTGACGGTGTGGCTGGCCGTCGGTCTGACGGCGGGCTCGTGGTACTTCTGGCCGATCTGGCCGATACTCGGCGCGGGCATCGGGCTGGTCGCCCACGCGCTGCCGATCCGCTACGGCGCCGGATGCGCGCCGGTCAAGGCTCGATCAGCCCTGCCCGGATCGCGTAGCGCGTCAACGCCAGCCGGTCCCGCAGGCCCAGCTTGGCCAGCGTATTCGTGCGGTGGCGATCGACGGTCTTGGCGCTGATGCCAAGCGTGTTGGCGATCTCGCGCGACGAGTAGCCCTCCGCCACGAGCTTGAGCACCTCCTCCTCCCGTGGCGTGAGGATGTTGTCGGGGAGGTCGTCGCCCTGACGCGCCCGGTTCAGATAGTCGCGGATCAGCGCCGTCACCGCGCCCGCGTAGAGGAACGGCTCGCCGCGCAGCGTGGCCCGGCACGCCTCGAGCAGGTCGCGGTCGGCCACCGACTTCAGCACGTATCCCGACGCGCCCGCCTTGAGCGACTCGAAGAAGTACTGCTCGTTGTCGTACATCGACAGGATCAGGATGCGCACGGTCGGGTGGGTGCGGTTGATCTCGCGCGCGGCCTGCAGACCGGTCATCCGCGGCATCGCGATGTCGAGAATGGCCAGGTCGACGGGGGTACCGTCGAGCGCCTTGATCGCCTCGTGCCCGTCGGCGGCCTCGGCGACCACCTGCAGATCGGGTTCGGCGTCCAGAATCATGCGCAACCCGCTGCGCACCAGCGCATGGTCATCGGCGAGCAGTATTCGAGCGGCCTGAGCGAGCATCAATCCACCTGTCCACTGAGCGGAATGTAGAGCCGCACCTCGGTGCCCTCGCCTCTCGGCGACGTGATCGTGAGGTCGGCATTGACCAGCAACGCGCGTTCACGCATCCCGTTGATCCCGGCCCCCTCACGCGTAACACCGCCCTTGCCGTCGTCGGCGATGCGCAGCGTCAGCCGGTGGGGGGTGGTGTGCAGGTCCAGCCAGACCTTGTCGGCGTCGGCATGCCGCGCGACGTTGGTCAAGCTTTCCTGCGCCACCCGGTAACACACCAGCTCGATGTCGGGGGGCAGCCGATCCACTTGCGAGGCAATGTGTTTGACGACGGTGATGCCCGCGGCCTGAGTGAACTCGCTGCACAATGCGGCCAGGGCGCTGTTCAGCCCGAGGTCCTCGAGCGCGTCGGGGCGCAGACGACGCGCGATGCTGCGCACCTCGTCGAGGCCCGAGCGCACGGCTTCCTGCGTCTCGGCCAGCTCGTTGCGGATCTCCACGGGCGCCCGGTCCACCGCGCGTTTGAGCACCAGCAACGCCACCGTCAGCGTCTGGCCGATCTCGTCGTGCAACTCCCTGGCGATACGCTGACGCTCGTTCTCCTGGGCCGCCAACGCCGTCGCGCTGGCCGTCGAACGTTCCGACTTGAGCATCGGCGCCAGGCTGCGCCGCAGCAGCAGCGCATTGGCGGTCAACATCACGGCCAGGCCGACGATGAGCACCGGGATCTCGGTGAGCTTGACCCGCGCAGACACCGTCGCAGGCGACAGCGCCAGGATCAGCGTGCCGAGCGTGAAGATCAGGCCGTTGATCATCACGACGCGCCGGAACAGGGCGGTCGCGCGGCTTCGCGCCCGATTCATACCCATCAGCGTGATTGCCTGACATCTATTTGTCCATACGGCCTGTTCCCCACCCGATATGGGGGTCAGCCCCGATGGTCAACGACGCCCGACCTGCACAAACTGGAACCCACCCGCTGATCGGCCCGCTGATCGCCCGCTGTTGCTGGAGCGCCGGGTCGACGACCTGATCGGAGACGAGGACCATGTCAATCACCGCAGACACCGCCGGGAACGAAATCATGCAAGCTCACGAGATTGCCGTCACGCCGCCGACGGTCCGGATGGACGATCCGGTCTCCAAGGCCGTGCAGCTGATGGTCGTCAACCGCCTGCCGGGGCTGGTGGTCGTCGACGACGACGACCGGCCGATCGCGGTACTGCCCGGTACTCAAGTGCTCCGCCTGACCATTCCGGAGTCGTACCGCGACGACCCGGCCCTCGTGCGCACGGTCGACGAGATACACGCCGACCTGTTCTGGCACGGCCCCGGCAAGCTGACCGTCGGTGATTGCCTGCCCACGCCCGTGGCCAAGCCGACGACTGTCGCGCCTGACGCCACCCTGCTCGAGGTCGCCACCGTGATGGCGAACAAGCGCAGCCCGCTGATCGCGGTCGTCGACCGCGACGGGCGACTCATCGGCGCGGTCACGCTCGAGCGATTGCTGACGAGCCTGGCGGTCGCCGGCCCCAACGACTGATCCTCGGTCCCGTGCTGGCCCCCCTGCTCGCACTGGGGATCTTCGTCGGAGCCTTCTGGTTCATCGCGACTGAGCGGGCCGACAAGGTCAAAACCGTTCTCCTCGCCGCCGGCCTGATGACGCTGCTCGGGCTGACCCCCGGCGTCAACGTCTTCTACTCCGAACACGAAGGCATCGACTGGAACGTCATCTTCCTGCTGCTCGGGATGATGGTGATCGTCGGCATCATCAGGCAGACCGGCCTGTTCGACTACCTGGCCATCTGGGCGGCCAAGCGATCACGCGGAAAACCGTTCCGGCTCATGGTGATGCTGATGCTGATCACGGCGATCGCCTCGCCGGTGCTCGACAACGTCACCATCATCCTGCTGATCGCCCCCGTGACGCTGGTGATCTGCGACCGGTTACGAATTCCCCCGCAGCCCTACCTGATCGCCGAGGTGCTGGCATCCAACATCGGCGGCGCGGCCACGCTGATCGGCGATCCCCCGAACATCATCATCGGCAGCCGAGCGGGCTTGACGTTCAACGACTTCCTCATCCACATGGCGCCGATCGTCGCCGTCATCTTCGCGTTGTTCGTCGTGCTGACCCGTTTTCTGTTCCGCCACGACCTGCGCGACAACGGAGTACACGCCGACGAGGTGATGGCGCTGCAAGAGAAGCGGGCCATCAGAGACAGCCGGCTGCTCGTGCGCTGCCTCGCGGTGCTGGCCGTCGTCATCGCCGGGTTCGCGTTGCACTCCGTGCTGCACGTCGCCCCGTCGATCGTCGCGCTGCTCGGGGCCGGCGCCATGGTGTTGGTCACCGACGTCGACATCAACGAAATCATCCCGGAAGTGGAGTGGCCGACGCTGGTGTTCTTCATGGGCCTGTTCGTGATGGTCGCCGGACTGGTGCACACCGGGGTCATCGGCGCGCTCGGCGACGTCGCCGAGTCGGCGTTCGGCGACAACTTCCTGGGCGCGGCCACGGCGCTGCTGTTCGGCTCGGCGGTCGTCGGCGCCTTCGTCGACAACATCCCCTACACCGCGACGATGACGCCCGTGGTGGAAGGCATGGTGGCGAATGCTCCCGACGTCGAGACCGGCCGGGCCCTGTGGTGGGCCTTCGCGCTCGGCGCCTGCTTCAGCGGCAACGGCACGGCCATTGCGGCCAGCGCAAACGTCGTCGCGATCGGCATCGCCGCCCGCGCGGGGCATGCGATCAGCTTCTGGCGGTTCACCCGGTACGGGATTGTGGTGACGCTGCTAACAACCGCGCTCGCGTGGGTATACGTCTGGCTGCGCTACTTCTGAGCGCGCGCCCTATACATGCCATAGTGATGTCCCGTGCAAGTCTTACCCGTCGTCGACGCGCCACCGGCCCGCCGCATCCGCGATGACCTGAACGGTCTGCGCGGGCTGGCGATCGCGCTAGTCGTCGTCTACCACGTGTGGTTTGGACGGGTCTCGGGCGGCGTGGACGTGTTCCTGGTGCTCTCGGGGTACTTCTTCGGCAGCCGCCTGCTGCGCATGGCGGCCGACGGGCAGCGGCCCGCATTGCACACCGAGATCAGCAGGCTGCTGCGCCGGCTGCTACCCGCGCTGGTGGTGGTGCTCGCCGCGTGCGCCGCGCTCACCGTCTACGTCCAGCCCCAGACCCGCTGGGAAGAGTTCGCCAACCAGGGCCTGGCCAGCCTCGGCTACTACCAGAACTGGTATCTCGCCTCGACCGTGAACGACTACCTCCGCGCGGGCGAGACCGTCAGCCCGTTGCAGCACATCTGGTCGATGTCGGTGCAGGGGCAGTTCTTCCTCGCGATCCTGCTCGTCGCCTGGCTCATCGCGCTGTTCGCCGGACGCCGCAGGCGCGCGGTGCTGATCTCGGTGATCGCGCTCGGCACGGTCGCCTCGTTCACCTATGCGGTGATCGCGCACAACATGTCTCAGTCGACCGCCTACTACGACAGCTTCGCGCGGGCCTGGGAGTTGTTGGTCGGCATGCTCGCCGCCGCCCTGCCTGCCACGCTCGTGTCGGGACGGTGGCGGGCGGTGGCCGCCGTGCTCGGTTTGGCCGGCATCCTCGCCTGCGGCATCGTGCTCGACGGGGCCGCACAGTTCCCCGGCCCGTGGGCGCTGCTGCCCGTCGGCGCGACCATATTGGTGATCCTCAGCGACAGCGGCGCGAATTCCACTGGCGCATGGCCCAACCGGATTCTGGGCGCGCCCGTGCTGGTGACGGTGGGGGCGATGGCGTACGCGCTCTACCTGTGGCACTGGCCGCTGCTGATCTTCTGGCTGGCCTACAGCGGCAAGGACGGTGTCGGCATCGCCGACGGCGCGGCGGTGATGGCCGTGTCGGGCGTGCTGGCGTATCTGACGCTGCGACTGGTGGAGGATCCGCTGCGGCGCGGATCGCCGAAACCCGAGGCTGAAGCCGAGGCGGCTCAACCGGTCAGGCGGCGACGTCGCATCGTGCTGCTCGGCACCTGCGTGATTCTGCTCGCGGTGGCGCTGACCCTGACTTCGTTGTTGTGGCGCCAGCACGTTGCGGTGGTCCGCGCGAGCGGTTCGGAACTCGCGCAGCTGTCCACGCGCGACTATCCCGGCGCCCAAGCGCTCTTGGGCCACACCAAGGTAGCCAAACTACCGATGCGGCCGACGGTTTTCGAGGCACCCGACGACCTGCCTGCGCCGACAGTCGACGGCTGCATCACCGACTTCCCCGGCACCGAGATCGTCAGGTGCAGCTACGGTGACCGCAACGCGTCGCGCAGCATCGCGCTGGCGGGCGGCTCGCATGCCGAACACTGGATCGGCGCGCTGGACATCCTCGGCCGCAACCACGGATTCCGCGTCGACACCTTCCTGAAGATGGGATGCGCTCTGACGCTTGACGATCCGAACATCCCCGACTCGGAGCATCCCTATCCGCAATGCCGCGAATGGGTGTACAAGACGCTGGACACGATCATCGCCGAGCGTCCGGACTTCGTGTTCACCAACACCACGCGTCCGCGCACCGACGGGCCGGGCGACATGGTTCCCGACTCCTATGTCCACGTGTGGGAAGAGCTGGGCGCCAACGGCGTTGCGGTTCTCGGGATTCGTGACACCCCGTGGATGCTGCACGACGGCATGCTGGTCTCGCCCGTGGACTGCCTGGCCGATGGCGGCGACCCGGACTCGTGCGGGGTGCCGCGTCGCGAGGCGCTCTCCGACTACGACCCGGCGCGTGACTACGACGACGACTTTCCGCTGCTTCACCTGCTCGACCTCAGCGACGCGATATGCGGGATGGACACCTGCAGCGCCGTCGAGGGCAATGTGTTGGTCTACCGCGACGCGCACCACTTGACGCAGACGTACGTGCGCACCCTGGCCGACGAGTTGGGTCGGCAGATCTCGGAGGCGACCGGGTTCTGGTGAGGGCTCATCCCGTCCAGCGCGCCACCGCCGCCGCGACATCCGGCGCCGCCGGCCGGTCGTGCGCCCACGCGACGTAGCTGTCGGGGCGCACCAGCACCGCGGCGGGCAGGCGCTCGTCGGCGTGCACGGCTGACACCACACCGGGCGGCGCGACGTCAGTGTCGCCGCGCGTCGCCAGCACGAACCGGCCGCCGCGCAGCAGTTCATACAGCCGTGTGCCACCGCAGTCGACGTCGGGCATGCGCCTGCCGACCATGCGGTGATCATGACCAGACGGGCGCGGATAGGCGATGTCGATCTGGCTCAGCCGCCCGGCGACCGCGCGCCTGGTCACCGGCAGCCGCGTGATCGCTCCGAGCACGGCGGCCCGCACCAGCCGCTGCGCCCTCGACCGCCCGAGAACGACCTGGTTGAAGGCGTCGGTCATGCGCAGCACCGCGGCGCCGACCGGATGCCGCTCGGCCTCGTAGCTGTCCAACAGCCAGTCCGGCGCCGTGCCCGCGACCGCGGCCGACAGCTTCCAACCGAGGTTCATCGCGTCTCCGATGCCGGTGTTCATGCCCTGCCCGCCGAGCGGGGAGTGCACATGCGCGGCGTCACCCGCGAGGAACACCCGCCCGGCGCGGTAGTGCTCGGCCTGCTTGCGTTCGGAGAGGAACCGTGAGCTCCACCGCATTTCGGTCATCCCGTAGTCGTCGCGGGCGATGCGTCGGAACGAGTCGCGGATCTCGTCGAACGTGACCGGCTCGCGCAGCGGCGCCTGTTCGCACAGCCGGTCCCAGGCAATGGCGCGGAACCAGCCATCGCCGAACGGGATCATCAGCACGACGCCGCGCGCATTCGGCACCCCGGTGAGCGTGTCCTGCGGCGCACGGGTCAGCCGCACGTCGGCCAGCAGGATGTGCGTCTCGTACTGCTTGCCGACAAAGTCGATGCCGGCCAGCCGCCGCACCGTGCTGTGGGCGCCGTCGCATCCGACCACGTACTTCGCCCGGACCGCGGTGCCGTCGGCGCAGTCGACCGTCACGCCGTCGCCGTCCTGGGTCAGCCCCACGACCGTCGCGCCGCGCACCACCGGCACGCCGTGGGCGTCCACCCGCGCCTCGAGCACCTGCTCGGTGCCGCTTTGCGGGACGATCTGCACCATCCCGAACCGGCCCGGGAGCCGACGCAGGTCGACCATCGCTCCGCCGGGCGGTGTGATCTGGTAGACGGCCGTCCCGCGGGCCAGCAGATCGTCGGCCAGTCCGCGCGCGTCGAGCAACTCGAGGGTGCGGGCGTGCACAGCAAATGCCCTGGTGATGTTGGGCAGGTCGGAGCGTTCTTCGAGCAGTCGGACCGCGACGCCGCCGAGCGCAAGTTCACCAGCGAGCATCAGCCCGGTTGGCCCCGCGCCGACGACCACGACGTCGGACGACTCCACGGGGCGGAATGCTAGCCGCATCCGCCCACGTAGACTGACGTTCGGCCGAAGCGCCACCGGCTGACACCCCGACCAACACATTCCGATCGGAGTGCCCTTTTGCTCGCCATTTTGCTTGCCCATGCGGTTGCCACCGCGTTGGCTCCTTTGCTGGTGTACCGGTGGGGGCGGATGGCGTTCTACCCGTTGAGCCTTGTCCCGCTCGTCTCACTGGTCTGGGTGGCACAGAACTGGCCGGGATCCTCGGGCGCCCACACCGTCAATGTGGAGTGGCTGCCGGAGCTGTCGATGAACATCGCGCTTCGGTTCGACGCCCTTGCCGCCATCATGAGCGTGCTGGTGCTCGGGATCGGCGCGCTGGTGCTGTTCTACTGCGTCAACTACTTCCACCACCACGACGGGCGCATGGAGAACCGGCTGCCGAGTTTCGCCGCCGAACTGGTCGCGTTCGCAGGCGCGATGTTCGGGCTGGTCATCAGCGACAACATGCTGATGCTCTATGTGTTCTGGGAGATCACCACGGTGCTGAGCTTCCTGCTGGTCGGCCACTACGCCGAACGGGTGGCCAGCCGCAAGGCCGCCGTGCAGGCGCTGCTGGTGACCACCGCGGGCGGTTTGGCGATGTTGGTCGGCATCGTGATCCTGGGCACGCTGTCGGGCACGTACCTGTTGAGTGAGCTGGTGGCGGCACCGCCGTCGGGGCTGGCGGCGTCGATCGCCGTCGGGTTGGTGCTCGTTGGGGCGTTGGCGAAGTCGGCGATCGTTCCGCTGCATTTCTGGTTGCCGGGCGCGATGGCCGCGCCGACGCCGGTCAGCGCCTACCTGCACGCGGCCGCGATGGTCAAGGCCGGCGTGTACCTGATCGCGCGGATGGCGCCGGGGTTCGCCGATTCGCCGCCGTGGCGGCCCATGGTGTTGACGCTCGGGGTGCTCACCGTGCTGCTCGCCGGCTGGCGCGCGGTGCGCGAGTACGACCTGAAGTTGATCCTGGCGTTCGGCACGGTCAGCCAGCTGGGCTTCATCGCGGTGATGGTCGGCGCGGGCGGCAGCGACCTGATGCTCGCCGGGTTGGCCCTGCTGTGCGCGCACGCGATGTTCAAGGCGACGCTGTTCATGGTCGTCGGCATCATCGACCACGCCACCGGCACCCGCGACATCCGCAGGCTGGCCTGGCTCGGGCAGCGCAACAAGGTGCTGATGGTGATCGCCGCGGGCGCGACGGCCAGCATGGCGGCGCTTCCGCCGTTCCTTGGCTTCGTCGCCAAGGAAGCCGATTTCGAAACTCTCTACAAGAGTTCGTCTTTGGGCCCGTTCGGGCCGCTGGTGCTGGCCGGTGTCGTGCTCGGCTCGGTGTTCACCACGATCTATTCGCTGCGCTTCATGTGGGGCGCGTTCGCCCGCAAGGGCAGGCCGGAACCGAGCAGGCGCGTCGCCGAGATGTACCACGTGCCGGCCACTTTCCTCGTCGCGCCCGCCATCCTGTCCGCGGCGGGCCTGGTCTTCGGGCTGTGGCCTGAACCGCTTGACAAGGGCCTGCACACCTACGCCGACACGGTAACCGGCAGGTCGGATTACGAACTGGCGCTCTGGCACGGGATCGGGGTGCCGCTGCTGTTGTCGGCCCTGGTGCTCGGGCTGGGCACCGCGGCGTTCCTCTTCCGGGCGCGGCTGCGCCGTTGGCGGGTGGCCTACCTGCCGCTCGGCAACGCCGACCGCGTCTACGACGCGGTGATCCGCTACGCCGACGTGGCCTCGGTCCGGCTCACCGGCACCACGCAGCGCGGTTCGATGCCTGCCACCCAGTCGGTGATCTTGTCGACGCTCGTGGTGGTTCCGCTGGTCGTGCTGGCGCTCGGCGCCCGCGACCGGCCCGAGTTCGCGCTGTGGGGTTCGCCGCTGCAGGTGATCGTCGGGGTGTTGATCCTGACCGCCGCGGTGGGCGCCGCCGCCATGCGGAACCGGCTGTCGTCGGTGCTGCTGGTCGGCGTGACCGGCTACGGCTGCGGCGTCATCTTCGCGCTGCACGGCGCGCCGGACCTGGCGTTGACGCAGTTCCTGGTGGAGACCGTCACGCTCGTCATCTTCGTGCTGGTGCTGCGCACGCTGCCTGCCGAGTCCAGCCAGCACGGCATGCGCAGGCACCGGCTGCCGCGCGCGGCGCTGGCGCTGGCCGTCGGCGCCAGCGTGTCCACGCTGACCGCGTTCGCGTTGGCCGCCCGCTCCGGAATTCCGATCGCGGCGCTGCTGCCCGACGCCGCATACTACGACGGCCACGGCGCCAACACGGTCAACGTGCTGCTGGTCGACATCCGCGCCTGGGACACCCTCGGCGAGATCTCGGTGCTGTTGGTGGCCGCCACCGGGGTGGCATCAATGGTGTTCCGGCACAGGCGTTTCGGCGCTCCGCCCAGGGTTGCCGACGCGATTGCGCGCAACTTCGCGTCGAGCCGGGCGTACGCCACCAGCCCGGCGGCCGGTGAGATCACGTGGTTGCGCGGCAGCGAGTTGCGCGACCCGAAGCACCGCTCGCTGGTGTTGGAGGTCGCGACCCGGATGATCTTCCCGCTGATCATGGTGCTGTCGGCCTACTTCTTCTTCGGCGGCCACAACACACCCGGCGGCGGCTTCGCCGGCGGCCTGACCGCAGGGCTGGCGCTGGTGCTGCGGTATCTCGCAGGCGGGCGTTACGAACTCGGGGAGGCACTGCCGTTGGACGCGGGCAAGGTTCTCGGTGTCGGTCTGGGCCTTTCGGCGGGCACCGCGGTGGCCTCGCTGTTGTTGGGCGCGCCGGTGTTGTCGTCAGCGGTGCTCGAATTCGAGCTGCCGGTGTTCGGCACGGTGAAACTGGTCACCGCGCTGTTCTTCGACCTGGGCGTGTACCTGATCGTGGTCGGCCTCGTCCTCGACGTGCTGCGCAGCCTCGGCGCCCGTGTCGATGTCGACCTCTCCGAACGGCGAGCTGCGGCGGTGGCGTCACGATGACGGCCTTCCTCGTACCGCTGCTGCTCATCGGTGGCCTCGTCAGCGCAGGCGTCTACCTGCTGCTGGAGCGCAACCTGACCCGAATGCTGTTGGGGCTCTTGCTCATCGGCAACGCCGTCAACCTGCTGATCCTGTTCGTCGGCGGCCCGTCGGGCAACCCGCCGGTGCGCGGCAGGGTCAGTGCGGGTCAGACCGCGACCGCGGACCCGTTGGTGCAGGCGATGATCCTCACCGCGATCGTGATCAGCATGGGCATCGCGGCGTTCGTGCTGGCGCTGATCTACCGGACGTACCGGTTGACCACCGAGGAGGACGTCGAGAACGATCCCGAGTCGGAGCGCGTCGCGCACATGACCGCCGAGGAGGCCGCCGCCGTCGACGAGGGCCGCCCGGTTCCGGATCTCTCGCGCGACACCGACGAACCCGACGCGCTGGACGCCCTGCCGGGGTTGGAGGGGTCGCGATGAACGCGCCCGCGGTGCTCACCCCGCTGCCCGTGCTGATCCCGATGCTGGGGGCGGCGGGCACGATGTTCGCCGGCCGCCAGCCGCGGCTACAGCGGGTGATCACGCTCGGCGCGTTGGGCGCGGTGGTGGTGGTGTGTGCGGCACTGCTGTACCTGACAGATCATCGGGGCACGATGGCGCTGCACGTCGGCGGCTGGGGCGAAAGCATGCTCGGCATGGGCCCGCTCGGCATCACGCTCGTGGTGGACCGGCTGTCGGCGCTGATGATGGTGGTGTCCTCGATCGTGCTGCTGGCCGTGGTGCTCTTCGCCATCGGGCAGGGTATCCGTGACGGCGACGAACGCCAGCCGGTGTCGATCTTTTTGCCCACCTATCTCGTGCTGTCGGCCGGTGTGTGCGGCGCATTCCTGGCCGGCGACCTGTTCAACCTCTACGTCTGCTTCGAGGTGCTGCTGGCGGCCAGCTTCGTGTTGCTGACCATCGGGGCGAGCACCGAACGCGTCCGCGTCGGCATCTATTACGTGATGGTGTCGATGGTGTCGTCGCTGATCTTCTTGATCGGCATCGCGCTGGTGTACGCGGCCACCGGCACGTTGAACATGGCCGAGCTCGCCATCCGGCTCAACTCCGTCGAACCGGGCACCCGCAGCGCGCTGTTCGCGGTGCTGCTGGTGGCGTTCGGGGTGAAGGCGGCGGTGTTCCCGCTGTCGATGTGGCTGCCCGAGTCCTACCCCACTGCGCCAGCCCCCGTCACCGCCGTGTTCGCCGGCTTGCTGACCAAAGTCGGTGTGTACGCGATCATCCGGGCGCACACCCTGCTCTTCCCCGCAGCCGGCCTTGACCGGATGCTGATGGTGGCCGCGCTGCTGACGATGCTCGTAGGGATACTCGGCGCCATCGCACAGACCGACATCAAGCGGTTGCTGTCCTTCACGCTGGTCAGCCACATCGGCTACATGGTGTTCGGTGTGTCGCTGGCGAGCCAGCTCGGCCTGTCGGGCGCGATCTACTATGTGGCCCACCACATTCTGGTGCAGACGACGCTGTTCCTCGTGGTCGGCCTGATCGAGCGTCAGGCCGGGGCGTCGTCGCTGCTGCGGCTGGGCGGGTTGGCCGCGGCCAGCCCGCTGCTGGCGTTCATCTTCGTGGTGCCCGCACTCAATCTTGGTGGCATTCCGCCGTTTTCCGGCTTCATCGGCAAGATCGCGCTGATGGAGGCCGGCGCGCAGGACGGGTCTGCGCTGGCGTGGACGCTGGTCGGCGGAAGCGTGCTGACCAGCCTGTTGACGCTGTATGTGGTGTCGAGGGTGTGGACGCTGGCGTTTTGGCGGCCCCGCGCGGACGCACCCGAGGATCTCGCGTCGGCCGTACCGTCAGCGCTGCTGGATGACACCAGGGACATCGCCGTGCTGGAACGCGAGGACGTCGGCCGGATGCCGGTCGGCATGCTGGCGCCGACGGGCGCGCTGATCGCCGTCGGCCTGGTGCTCACGGTGGCGGCCGGGCCGATCATCTCCTACACCGATCGCGCCGCCGCCGAGGTGATGGACCGCGACCGCTACATCTCGGCGGTGTTGTCGGAGGCGGGGCCATGAGGCGCTATCTCCTGCGGGCGTGGGTGCTGTGCTGGCTGATGCTGGTGTGGGTGTTGTTGTGGGGCACCGCTTCTGCGGCCAACTTCATCGGCGGGCTGGCGGTCGCGGTGTTGATCACGGTGCTGCTCCCGCTTCCGGTGGTTCCGGTCGAGGGCCGGGTTCATCCGTTGTCGCTGGTGAAGCTGATCCTCGTGGTCGCCTACCAACTCGTTTTGTCGTCGGCGCAGATGGCGTGGCTGGCGATCCGGCCGGGCCCACCTCCGCTGACCGCGGTGCTGCGGGCCCGGGTGTCGATCAAGTCCGACCTGGTGCTGGCGTTGGCGGTCAACATCATCACGCTGATTCCCGGCTCGATCGTGCTGGAGATCGACCAGGAGCGGCGCCTGATCTATGTGCACGTGATCGACGTCGGCTCGGACGAGGCCGTCGCCGCCTTCTACGACCATGTCGCGCAGATCGAGCGGTTGCTCATCGCCGCGTTCGAACGGGATGCGGACTGGAAGCCGGCCATCACCGGACAGGAGGAAGCGCGATGATCGTCGTGTGGATCATCGCCGCGGTCATGTTGACCGCATCCGCGGCGATCGTGATGTACCGGATCCTTGCGGGTCCAAGCACATTGGACCGCTTGGTCGCGCTCGACACGCTGGTGGCGGTGGCGATGTGCGGGATCGGCACGTGGGCGGCCTACAGCCTGGACAGCACCGTGACCTACAGCCTGACCGCGCTGGCGCTGATCGGCTTCGTCGGCTCGGTGAGCGTGGCACGGTTCCGGGTGCCCGATGTGGACACCAAGGCCGACACCACGGTGAAGGGCGGCGACGGGCCGCAGCGACGCGTGACGGGGGACGGCCAGTGATCGTGTTCGACATCCTCACCGCGGTGCTGGTGCTCTCGGGTGCGGCGCTGGCGTTCACCGCCGCGATCGGCGTGGTCCGGTTCCCCGACACGCTGTCGCGCATGCATGCCGCCACCAAGCCGCAGGTGCTAGGCCTGCTGCTGGTGCTGGCGGGCGCGGCGATCCGGCTGCGCGGTCATGTCGACATCGGCATGCTGATCCTGACCGGCATGTTCGCCGTCATCACCGCTCCCGTCGTCGCGAATCGGGTGGGACAGTTGGCATATCGCGAACAGCAGGACCTGCACGACGTGTTCACCACCGACGAACTCTCCGACTACGCCGAAGGCGGCAGCGATGGCCAGAACTGACGACGACTCCTGGGACATCACCGAAAGTGTCGGTGCCACCGCGTTGGGCGTGGCGTGGGCACGGTCGCAAGAGGCGTCGTCGCAGTGCCCGTTGTTCACCGACCCGTTCGCGAAAATGTTCGTCGATGCGGCCGTCGTGCGCGGTTGGCAGCCGCCGCCGCCCTACATGGCCGAGCAGATCCGCTCGATATCGGGGTATGCGGCCGCGCGGACCAAATGGTTCGACGAGTTCTTCATCGCCGCGGGAGCGGGCGGCATCGACCAGGCGGTGGTGCTGGCCGCAGGGTTGGACGCCAGGCCGTGGCGGCTGCCGTGGAACAGCGGCACCACCGTCTACGAGATCGACCAGCCAGGAGTGCTGGAGTTCAAGGCCGAAACGCTTCGCGCCAACGACATCAAGCCGGCCACCAACTATGTGGCCGTGCCGGTCGACCTGCGGCAGGATTGGCCGAAGGCGTTGCAGCAGGCCGGTTTTGACCCAAGCGAGCCGACAGCGTGGGCGGCCGAGGGGTTGCTGCCGTATCTGCCCGCCGACGCGCAGGACCTGCTCTTCGAACGCATCGCGAACCTCAGCGCCACCGGCAGTCGCGTGGCGGTGGAGACGTTCGGCGAGGGATTCTTCGACGAGGAGCTTTTCGCCCGCCACCGCGAGGAGATGCGCCGGCTGCGTGAGGAAGCGGGCGCGACGAACGACGACGCACCCGACGTCATGGACCTGTGGTACGTCGAGGAACGCACCGACCTGTCCGAATGGTTCACCGACCGCGGCTGGCAAGTTTCGGGGGTCGGGGCCGGCGAATTGATGAAGCGGTACAACCGCGAAGCCGACGAGGATCACACGCCGCGGGTGGTCTATCTGGAGGCCACGCTGACCGCTCACTCACCGGACAGCTGAAACTCGACCATCGCACTGACGGTCTCCAGCGCCTCGTTGAGCGCGGCCAGCCGCGCGGCCACGGTCGGCGCCGCCAGCACCGCGTACCGGTCGGCCTGCCCCATCGGCAGCCGAGCCGCCAAGCCGTACAGCCACATCGCCGCATCGGGTGCGTCGTCGGCGCCGGCCAGGATGTCGCGTCCGGCGATGTCGGCGCCGCGGGCCCGCGCGATCCGCTCGAACAGGGCGGCCATGCGGTCCTCGATGTCGCGGATCGCGTCGACGCTGACCGGCTCGCCGGGTTCGTCGGGCCACACTTCGATGGCGGCCTGCGGGTACGGATTGTCGGGATGCCATTCGATCACCCGGATCCGTTCGGCCATCACGCATTTCAACCGATAGCGGCCGTCGCCGAAGTCGGCGACATCGGTGATGTGGGCCATGGCCCCGACGTCGCTGCGGGTGTCGCCGCCGCCCACCTCGCGCCCGGCCTCGATCAGTACGACACCGAACGAGGGATCGTCGGTGGCCAGGCAGTCGGAAACCAGTGCGGTGTAGCGCGGTTCGAAGATCCGCAGCGGCAGCTCTTCACCGGGCAGCATGGCCTGCTCGAGCGGGAACATCGGGCTGATCGGCACGGCTAGATGTCCAATTCTGCGACCAGCGCGTCGACGACCGCGCGCAGGTCTCCGTCGTGTTCTTCGGCGACGCGTCGCTGCCGCTGGTAGGACGCGCCGATCTGATAGATACCGGCGACCTTGGCCAGTTCGTCGGAGCAGTGCAGCGACTTGGCCACCGGTTCCAGTCGGTTCAGCAGTTCGTCGAGGTCTTCGGTGACCAGCCGCTCGTTGCTGTCGGCGTCCAGGATGATCACCGCGTCGAGGCCGTATCGTGCCGCGCGCCACTTGTTTTCCTGCACATGCCACGGCGGCATGGCGGGCAGCTGCTCGCCTGCGTCCAGGCGCCGGTCCAAATCCACCACCAAACAGTGCGTCAATGCGGTGAGCGCGCTCAGCTCGCGAAGGTTGGACACTCCGTCGAACACCCGGACCTCGACGGTGCCCAGATGCGGGGAAGGCCGGATGTCCCAACGGATCTCGTTCATATGGTCGATGATCCCGGTCTTCTTCTGGTCGTGGACGAAACCCTCCCACTGCGCCCAGGTCTGGAAGTGGAAGGGCAGACCGGCCGTCGGCAGCTGCTGAAACATCATGGCCCGGTTGCTCGCATACCCGGTGTCCTCGCCGTCCCAATACGGCGACGACGATGACAGCGCCAGCAGGTGCGGATAGTGATTGAGCAGCGACGTCACGATCGGCATGACCTTGTGCGCCGAGGAGATTCCCACGTGCACGTGCACACCCCAGATCAGCATCTGCCGACCCCACCACTGCGTGCGCTTGATCAATTCGGCATACCGTGGCGCGTCGGTCAGCTTCTGCGCTGACCACTTCGCAAACGGGTGGGTGCCCGCACAGAACAGCTCCATGCCGCGATCGCGCACGATGCGCCGGGCGGGCACCAGCGTGGATCGCAGATCGTCCATCGCCTCAGCGGTGTTGTCGCAGATGCCGGTGACGATCTCGACGGTGTTGCGGAGCAGCTCCTTGTGCACGCGGGGGTTCTCGCCGATCTCGGCGATCACCGCGGCCGCCTCGTTGCTCAGGTCACGGGTTTCGGCGTCGACGAGGGCGAACTCCCACTCGACGCCAACGGTCGGCCGGGGCGACCCGGCGAAGTCGATTCGGCGGCTATCCGGTGCCGATGACACCGCACGCGACCCGCTTCCCGGCGTCGCCGGTAGCCAGCGTGGTCTGGTCTGGCGGCGGAGCGCCGTTGATCTGCTGGTAGCGCTCCGGCGGGATGTTGGCGAAGTTGTCGGCCTTCTCGTGGATGATGATGGCCGTCTTGGCGCCCGCCATCAGGTCGTCGGCGGTGAAGGCGTCGGTCGTCGTCACCAACTCGGCGGTGCCGTCCTCGCGCACCTGCAACGACGTCAGGTCGCCGCTGGCCGGGTGACCGCTGTGGCCGGGCACCTGGAAGTGTCCGCCCGCGGAGTTGAAATCGCCCGGCTCCCCGCCGGTCGGCGCGACCGAGTTGGGTTCGCATTTGCCGACCTGGTGGATGTGCATGCCGTGGAAGCCGGGCGTCAGCTGGCCCGGCTCGGTGGTCTTCACGGTGATGGTGACGTAGCCGCCGCTGAACTGGAAGTCCGCGGTGGCGACCGTGCTGCCGTCTGCGTTCTTGAGTTCGGCGGTCAGCCGCTCGCCCTGCGCCTGCGCCTGGGCCTCGGCACCGCCGTGGCCCCCTTCCTCGCCGGGTGTCGAGGGGGCGGGCGAACCCGTCCACACCGACGGCGTGGTCCCGGGCTCCGACGAAACGGGTTCGTACGGACTGCATGCGCTCAGGGCGAATGCGGGAAGGGCAACGACAGCAGCGACTGAGGCGGTCCTGAACATGCCTGAGAGCCTATCCCGTGACCGCCACGATCACGCCTGGTGGTTGGTCGGCAAGCTCCGGAGTTCTGGGTTCGACCGGGGCCTGCAGCAACTGGCCCACCTCGTCGGCGGACTCCCGCTCGCCGGGCTCCTCCCCGTAGTACACGGTGGTGGCGGTCACGCCCTCCAACGTCAGGTTTCCGGTGTCGGTGACGTTCCAGCCGGCCTCCCGCAGCTGGTTAGCCACGTTCTCGGCCGCGCCGGCGACCTCGGAGATGTTGTAGACGCGCACCTCGGCCTTGGCGGCAGGCTGCGCGCTGGCCGAGGTCGTCGGGGTCGTGGTCGTCGTCACGGTGGCCACCGGGGATTCGTCGGCCCCGGAGTCGTCTCCCGACCCCATGGCCTGGAACCCGACCAGCAGGAAGACCACGCCCAAAAACAGCAACACCATCACCATGGCGCGCAGGGGCAGCCCGGAAGAATCGGAAGGGCGCTCGCTCATCGGGCCCACTCTATCGACGCGCCACGCGGATCAGCGAAGACCTCAGGTCACCTCGAAGCCGAGGCGACGCGCCGCGCGCGCCTTCTGCCTGCTGGCGCGCATCCGCCGCAGCCGCTTGACCAGCATCGGGTCGGCGGCCAGCGCCTCCGGCCGGTCGACGAGCGCGTTGAGCACCTGGTAGTAGCGCGTCGCCGACATCGAGAACAGTTCCTTGATGGCGTCTTCCTTCGAACCCGCGTATTTCCACCACTGCCGCTCGAACGCCAGGATGTCGTGTTCGCGTCGGGTCAGCCCATCAGTGAGCTCAGAGTCGCCCCCGGATTGCTCAGTCCGCGCCATGGCGCCGTCTGTGTTGCTCCCCATTACTCCCTGGCCCGTTTCCACATCAGCTATTGCTTGGCTATTGGCTCTCGATAGCGATACGGCGAATATTCAACCACGGCTTCGCTTGTTGGGCCGTCAGCCAACCGGGCGAGTCGGCTCACTTAAGCTTGCCAATCGTGGCTGTTGTTGCAATCCGCATTGTCGGCGATCCAGTCCTACACACACCGACCACTCCGGTCCCGGTCGCCGACGATGGTTCGCTGCCGCCCGAGATCGCCGACTTGATCACCGATCTCTACGACACCATGGACGCCGCACACGGTGTGGGCTTGGCGGCCAACCAGATCGGGGTGTCGATGCGGGTGTTCGTATACGACTGCGCCGAGGACAAGGGCAGCACCACACGCCACCGCGGTGTCGTCGTAAACCCGGTGCTGGAGACCTCCGAGGTGCCCGAGACGATGCCCGATCCGGAGAACGACGACGAGGGCTGCCTGTCGGTGCCCGGCGAATCGTTCCCGACCGGGCGCGCCGACTGGGCGCGGGTCACCGGTCTCGACGCCGAAGGCAATCCCATCACGCTGGAAGGCACCGGACTGTTCGCGCGGATGTTGCAGCACGAAACCGGGCACCTCGACGGCTATCTGTACCTGGACCGGCTCGTGGGCAGGTACGCGCGCAGCGCGAAGCGCGCGGTGAAGGCGCACGGTTGGGGCGTTCCGGGGCTGTCCTGGATGCCGGGCAGGGATCCAGACCCGTTCGGCCACTAGCGTGATCGCTCTCCCGCCGGTGGGCACCCGGGTCAGCCTGCGCTACCGACGCCCCGAGGGTTCGGTGCCACCGCTGACCGACGTCGTCGGTCATCTGCTGGAAACCGGTGCGCGACTGCGGGTTCGGTCGAAGTCCGGCGATGTTGTCGAGATCGCGGCCGAAGACGTCGTCGCGGTGCGGGCGTTGACGGCGGCGCCGGTGCGCGCATCACAGATCCGCGCGATGGAGCACGCCGCCGCATTGGCGTGGCCCGGCACTGAGCGGCAGTGGCTGAACGGCTGGCTGCTGCGCAGTTCGGGCGGGCAGTCCCATCGCGCGAATTCGGCAGTGCCCCTCGGGGTCGAGGCCACAGTGGCGACGGTGCCGGCGATCGTGGACTGGTACGCGCAGCGCGGCCAGACCCCGTGGCTGGCGGTGCCCGACCGGCTGCTGTCGCTGCCCGCGGCGGTGCCGGCGCATCTGGAGACCATCATCATGGTTCGCGACCTGCCCGCTGGCCGACCCGATCCGGCGGTGACGCTGGCGCCGGAACCCGACGCGAAATGGCTGCGGCTCTACGAGCGCGACGTCTCCACCGACGTGTTGACCGCCGTCGTCGACGGGGTCGTGACGTTCGCCACCAGGGACGACGCCGCCGTCGGCCGGGCGGCGGTCACCGCAGCGCCGGACGGATCGCGCTGGGCGGGGATGTCGGCGGTGCGGGTGGTCGACGCGCACCGGCGCCGCGGGCATGCCCGCGAACTCTGCGCCGCGCTGATGAGCTGGGCCAGCGCGCAGGGCGCCCAGCACTGCTATGTGCAGGTGCTGGCCGACAACGCGGCCGCCATCGGGCTGTATGAGCAGTTGGGGTTCACGGCACAGCATCGGGCCCGGTACTACAACGCCGTGGACGTGGCTCCGTAGCCTGTAGTCATGCGGCTGGCGACCTGGAATGTGAACTCGATTCGGGCCCGCGTCGACCGTGTCACCGACTGGCTGGAACGAGCCGACGTCGACGTGCTCGCGATGCAGGAGACCAAGTGCGCCGACGACCAGTTCCCGACGATGCCGTTCGCCGCGATCGGCTATGAGGTGGTGCACTGCGGCTTCAACCAGTGGAACGGTGTGGCGATAGCGTCGCGCATCGGCGTCGAGGACGTGCAGGTCGGCTTCGACGGGCAGCCGACGTGGAGTGGCAAGCCTGATGTGCAGGGCGCGGCGGAGGCTCGGGCGCTTGGCGCGACGTGCGGCGGCGTGCGGGTGTGGAGTCTGTATGTGCCCAACGGCCGAACGGTCGACTCGCCGCACTACCACTACAAGCTGGAATGGCTTGCGGCGTTGAGGGAGACGGCGCAGAAGTGGCTGGCGCAGGATCCGCAGGTGCAGATCGCGCTCACCGGTGACTGGAACATCGCGCCGACCGACGACGACGTGTGGAGTGTCGAGTTCTACCAAGGCAGCACGCATGTCACCGAGCCGGAGCGCGCAGCCTTCAACGCCATCGTCGACGCCCAATTCGCCGATGTGGTGCGGCCTTTCACACCGGGACCGGCGGTGTATACGTACTGGGACTACACCCAGCTGCGGTTTCCGAAGAACCGCGGCATGCGCATCGACTTCATCCTCGGTTCACCGGGACTGGCGCAGCGGGTGACCCACGCCGAGATCGTCCGCGAGGAACGAAAAGGCAAGGCGCCCAGCGATCATGCGCCCGTGCTCGTCGAACTCGACTAGCGCGGTGTCAGGGGCAGCGCGGTGCCGTTGTTGCCCGGCGTGGTGTCACCTGCCCCGCTGACTTGAGCGTGGATGGCGCCGATGCCGGGTCGGTCGAACGTGACGATCACCGCAGGATTGATCTCTTTACCCTTTGCGACGGTGCCGCCAGTGCACCTCATCGCCGAGGACTGCCCGCCGACCGGCGCCACTGGGGCGCAACTGAACCCGTTGGCGGTCCAGCCGGGAGTGACCACACTCTGATCACCGAGCTTGGCCACACCGGATGTGGAAATGTCGACGACGACGCCGGTCGCGTCGACGTCGCTGACATTGCGCACAATCACCAGGTACGCCGGAGACGCCGACGCCGGCGGCGAATCGTTGCCGCGAATGGTCTGCAGCGCGACATCAGCCTGCGCGGCGGTCTTCGCCGGGTCTGTGCAGATGGTGTTCGATGGCGGCGACGGGTCCTCGTTGAATCCGAGGTGTACGTACTCCCACACCACAATCGACACGCACACCGGCGTATTCTCCGGCATGCCCTCGGCCGTCCTGGTGATGTCGCGGAATGGTGGCGGCAGCGGATGGATGTTGACATCCCGGCCGTCGATGATGACTCTGTCCGGGTTGTCGCGTTCCCGCACGGTCAGCCAGATCCCGCCGACATTGTCGTTGCTCTGTAGGGAGAAGGTGTAGGTGAGCGTGGTTCCCTTGACCGTCGCACTCTTGAGTTGAGCCGGCGGGGTGTCCGCCCGCGCAACCGGAGTGCCTGCGCCACTGATAACCACGGCAAGCACCAGGATGCCCACTGCAAGCACGGTCTTGATCTTGATTGCATCGGCCATACGCGTTCCTCGTTGCAGAAGTGCCTTAACGCTGTCGGGGCGAAGCTGTTACGTCGAGCGTTTCCCTGTGATCTTGTGGCGAAGATTGTAGGACTACCGATTTGCTGTCGGATCGTTTTCGCAGCAGAACAGCGCAGCCACCGGCGCCGGCTCGCGCTCCCACATGGTCATTGAATGCAAGTGCCATGCGTCCGTCTCCTCGGCAAAGCTTCCTCCCGACGCTATCCACCGGGAGCCCGCGAGGAATCGGGTGTTTCCCTATATTTCAGCCGAACAACGGCAAAGCGCGCTTGCGTGCCAACGCATTCATCCCTTTCTGGATGGTCGATTCGACCTCGCAGTATTTGCGGTCGACGTAGTCGACGTCGTCGGCCCTCTCGGGATCGTGGTCGACGTCCACGGCGGGCATGAGTCGCGTTCGGATCTTGGCTGGCAATGGGAATTGCGGCAATGCGGCGGGTGCGATGCCCCAGGGCAGCGAAGCTGCCACCGGAAAGACCTTCAACCGCAACAGTTTGTCCAACCGCAGCAGCGACGACAGGCCGTCACCGCGAATGAGCACCGGCATGGCGTCGGCACCGCCGACGGTTGCGATCGGCACGATCGGTACACCCGCGCGGATCGCCATCTTCACAAAACCGCTGCGCCCGGCCAGGTTTGCCTTGTCGCGTTCGTACCACGGCCGCAGCGAGTCGACCTCGCCGCCGGGCCATACCGCGACATCGCGCCCTTCCGCCAGCGCGGTCGCCATCGAATCCGGTGCGGCCGGAAGCACGCCCATCGCGCGGAAGTACCGGCCGATCCCGGGTATCGCCATCAATGCGTCGTGAGCGGTGCCATGCAGAAGCCGATCCTGGCCGAAGCGCCGCCACCACTGAACACCGACTGTCCAGGCGTCCCACACGAACGGCGCACCGGAGTGGATGCCGACCAGCAGCACTGGCGGCTCGGGCAGGTTCTCCCAGCCGTCCATCTCCATCCGGAACCAGTAGTCGACGAGGAAGTTCCACAGGTACTTCTGGCGCTGCATCGTCGCCTCGTCCGGGCCCTCGAGATCCCAGCGGCCCGCGCGCCGTGTCAGCCAGGACGACAGCCCGCCGTCCTGATGCGCGCTGCGACGAGCATCCATCTTGGCGCGCGCCTCTTCTGCGTGCTGCCGGGCCTGCTGCTGGACTTCCGGTGGGCGGGGATCGACGGGAGGCATGACGGTCGGTTACCCAATTCCGTCGCTCCGAACGCCTCCTAGTCGTCCTCGTCGAGGGCCCCGTACCGGCCGGCGTTGAACATCGACGCCAATCCGCCGATGACCATCATGACGGCGGCCGCGACGAACACGACGACCAGGCCGGTGTGGAACGGCTCGGTGATCAGGTGCGGGAAGAAAGTCTTGCCTGTCAACAACTCTGCGTTCACACCGGGCTGCTGCAGCGCGTGGTAGGGCGCCAGCAATTCGGCGATCGGGTTGTAGCCAAGGAACGCCGCGAACAGGCTGCCGACCGGTGGGGTGTTGGCCACCTCGTGCGCGACGGTCGCCGAGACGCCCTGCTCGTGCAGTCCCGCACTCATCGCGGTCGGCAGCGTGTTGGCCAGCCCGACGATCATCAGCGAGAAGAAGATGCCGATCGACAGCGACGAGCCGGCGTTGAAGAACGTCGCTCGCACCCCCGATGCGGCACCGCGTTCGGCGGCGGGCACGCTTGACATGATCGCGGCCGTGTTCGGCGCGGTGAAGATGCCGCCGCCGAGCCCGTTGAGGAACACCAGCACCGCGAACAGCCAGTAGTCGAAGTCGACCGGGATCATCACCAGCGCAACGAATGTCAGGGCCATCAACGCCATGCCGCCGACGGTGAACGGGCGCGCCCCGAACCGGTCGGCCAGCGATCCGGCCAACGGCGCCGAGGCGAGGAAGCCCGCCGTCATGGGCAGCATGTA
Source organism: Mycolicibacterium agri (assembly GCF_002553505.1). Classification (GTDB taxonomy): domain Bacteria; phylum Actinomycetota; class Actinomycetes; order Mycobacteriales; family Mycobacteriaceae; genus Mycobacterium; species Mycobacterium agri. Next base: position 159,913 of record NZ_PDCP01000002.1, read on the forward strand.
GATCCCCGCCCACAGGGGTGTGGATTCAAAGCTGTAGCCGTGCAACGGAAGCCAGATGCCCTGCAGCCAGATGATCAACATGAACTGCAATCCGCCGCGGCCCACCGACGCCATCAGGCCTGCGAGGTTGCCCAGCCCGAACGACGCCGAGCGGAAGAGCCGGATGTTCACCATGGGTTCGGCCACCCGCAGTTCGATCACGCAGAAGAGCACCAGCAGAACCAGTCCGGCGCCGATGGTGCCGAGCACCCACGGGTTGGTCCATCCGGTGGTCGAGTCGCCGTAGGGCTGGATGCCGTAGGTGATGCCGGTCAGCAGCGCGGTCAGACCGATCCCGAAGGTCAGTGTGCCCGCCCAGTCCAGGCGGCCAGGGCTGCGCACACCCAGCTCCTTCAGCGACCGCATGCTCCAGATCGTGCCGAGCAGGCCGATCGGCACGCCGACCCAGAAGATGGCCTTCCAGTGCCATTCCGACAACACACCGCCGATCAGCAGACCGAGGAACGATCCGGCCACCGCGGCGACCATGTTGACCCCGAGCGCCATACCTCGCTGGTTCGACGGGAAGGCATCGGTCAGGATCGCCGCCGACGACGCCATCAGCATCGCGCCGCCGATCCCCTGCACCACACGCCAGGCGATCAGCCACACTGCCCCGCCAGAGAGGTGGAACGGGTCGAAGGACAGCGCGATCGCGGCGAAGGTGAACACCGCGAAGCCGATGTTGTAGATGCGGACCCGGCCGAACATGTCGCCGAGGCGGCCGAAGAACACCACCAGCACGGCGGTGACCACCAGGTAGCCCATCAGCATCCACAGCAGGTAGCTCACGTTGCCCGGGGCCAGCGGGTTGAGCCCGATGCCGCGGAAGATCGCGGGCAGCGAGATCAGCACGATCGAGGCGTTGATCGACGCCAGCAGCATGCCCAGCGTGGTGTTCGACAGGGCTATCCACTTGTAGTGCGGATGGTCGTGATCCATCCGCCTGCGTCGACGGGCGGTCTGCTCAACAGCCTCATCGGCGTTCGCTGCCAGCGGGGGTTTCGTGCTCTCTATTTCAGTCGTCATGTACTCGCTTGCATATTCACTCGGCTCAAAAAAACATATATTAGCTATATAAAGCATCGCCGAGCAATTCGTATTCCGCGCACGGGGCTTCGTGGTGGCATGTCCCCTCCCCATGTCTGGCCGCGGGCCGAGCGCCATGCGATAGCGTGAGCACGGCCCATCGACCACGCGGGAGCGCACGCCGGGTGCGCTGAGAGGACGGCTCAAGCAGGGCTTTTCGCCCGAGGGTGTCGTCGACCGTACGAACCTGACCGGGTAATGCCGGCGTAGGGAGTTGCTATGAGTTTTCTTCCGCTCACCCCTGGCGGTCAGACGCCGCCGCGGGTCATGACGATCGCGGGATCCGACTCCGGTGGCGGCGCGGGCATCCAGGCCGACATGCGCACCTTCGCGCTCCTCGGCGCACACGCCTGCGTCGCGGTGACGGCGGTGACTGTGCAGAACTCGATGGGCGTCAAAGGTTTCCACGAGATCCCGCTCGACGTCATCGTCGGCCAGATCGAGGCGGTGGTGAGCGACATCGGCGTCCAGGCCGCCAAGACGGGCATGCTGGCGTCGTCCGACATCATCGCGGCGGTCGCCGAGACCTGGCGGGGCCAGGGGCTGGCCGGCACCGTCCCGCTCGTCGTCGATCCGGTCTGCGCGTCGATGCACGGCGACCCGCTGCTGCACCCGAGCGCGCTCGATGCGCTTCGCACCGACCTGTTCCCGCTGGCGACGCTGGTCACGCCGAACCTCGACGAGGTGCGGCTGATCGTCGGCATCGACGTCGTCGACGAGGCCTCCCAGCGTGACGCCGCCCGCGCCCTGCACGCGCTTGGTCCGCAGTGGGCCCTGGTCAAGGGGGGTCACCTGAGGTCCTCGCCGGAGAGCCCCGACCTGTTGTTCGACGGCACCGACTTCCACGAGTTCGGCGCGACGCGTGTCGACACCGGCGACGACCACGGCGCCGGAGACACGTTGGCGGCCGCCACCGCGGTGGCCCTGGCGCACGGCTACACGGTGCCCGACGCGGTGGCGTTCGCGAAGTCGTGGGTCACCGAATGTCTGCGCGCCGCTTACCCTTTGGGCCACGGCCACGGGCCGGTGTCGCCGCTGTTCCGACTCGCGGTGGACGGCTCGTCGTGACCCTCGTCGACATCGCGGGCATCGCACACGAACCCGACGGCACGCCGGCGGGGGCGGTGGTGCTGACCCACGGCGCGGGCGGCAGCAGGGAGTCGGCCCTGCTGAAGAAGATCTGCGACGAGTGGGCCCGGCGCGGGTGGCTCGCGGTCCGCTACAACCTGCCGTATCGGCGGCGACGGCCCAAGGGGCCGCCGTCCGGATCGGCGGCAAAGGATCAGGCCGGCGTCGTCGAAGCGATCGCGGTAGTGCGGACCATGGCCGACGGGCCGATCGTCGCGGGCGGGCACTCCTACGGCGGCCGGATGACGTCGATGGTCATCGCCGAGGAGGCGAGCAAGGTCGACGCGCTGACGCTGTTCTCCTATCCCCTGCACCCGCCGGGCAAACCGGACAGGTTGCGCACCGAACACCTGCCGCAGATCACGGTGCCGACGGTGTTCACCCATGGCACCGCCGACCCGTTCGGCTCGATTGAGGAACTGCAGGCCGCCGCGGCGCTGATCCCGGCGCCTACCGAGATCGTCGAGGTCACCGGGGGCCGGCATGACCTCGGCTCGAAGACACTCGATGTTGCGGCCCTCGCCGTCGACGCGGCGCTACGGTTGCTGTCGTGACCACCCCGCCGGGGCCGCAGTATCCGCCCGGGCCCTATCAGCCCGGCCAGTATCCGCCGCCCGGGCCCTACTATCCGCCGCCCGGATATCCACCCGGCCCGTATCCGCCGCCTGGTGGTTACCAGCCTCCCCGGCCGCCCGGAACCAATTGGTGGCTGATCGCCGGGCTGGTGCTCGCGGGCCTGTTGGTGCTCGTCCTCGTCGTCGGGATCGTGCTGTATCTGGCGTTCGGCAGGGGCACCGTGGCGGCCAACAAAGTGGCGGTCGGCGACTGCCTCAAGGAACTGCCCGACTCGGGCCGTGTGCTCGCCGTCGACACCGTCGATTGCCAGGAGCAGCACACCGGCGAGGTCTTCGCCGTCATCACCATGCCCGACGGCGACTTCCCCGGGCAGTTCCTCATCGAGCAGTACCAGAACAAGTGCGGACCCGAGCTGGCCAAGTATTCTCCCGAGGCGGCAAGCGATCCGGAGGTCGGGTTGTTCGTGCTGTACCCGAGCAAGGACTCGTGGGACGAAGGCGATCGCACGGTGACGTGCATCGCGACGACCGACACACCCCGCACAGGCCACCTCGAGAAGTAGTCAGGAGAAAAGTCGTGCCGAACACCGAATCGAAGGGCTCCCGGGCGGCCACACTCGCAGGCTTGGCGCTCGCCGGGCTCGGAGCCACCCACTTCGTCAAACCGGAGCTGTTCGAGGACCTCACCAAGCAGGCGTTTCCGCAAGACACCCGCACCTACGTCTACATCGACGGCGGCATCGAAACGGCGATCGGGCTTGCCTTCGCAGCGCGAAAGACGCGGCGGCTCGCCATCATTGGGCTGCTCGGCTACGGTACCTATCTGGCAGGCAACGTCGTGCGCAACCGGTAGCGGCCGAGCAACGCGAGGTCGAGCAGCCGGCTCACCATCGCCAGCGACGCCGCTGAGTTGTCGTAGCGGACCAGCCTGCCGACATCGATGACCAACGCCATGGCGGCGTGCACGGCGAACCGGGCTTCGCCGACGGTCCAGTCCGACCGGATCGCGGTCAACAGCCGCACCCACGACTCGACGGTGGCCCGCTGCATGTTGCGCAGCACCTTCTGGTCGCCGGGCGCCATGTTGAGCCGTTCGGCGTAGTACACATTGCCCAACTCGGGATGAGCGAAAGACCTTGCGACATAAGCGTCGATCAACGCGGTCAACGCGTCCTGCGGATTCGAAACGGAGCCGAGGATCGTCGACGCCTCCGCCGACAACCGGTCAGCCGCCCGTCGGTAGATCGCGGCAAGGATGTCACTCTTGCCGGAGAAATACCGGTAGATGCCTGACGTCGGCATGCCGACCGCCGAGGCGATCTCCTCCATCGTGGTGTCGCGGTAGCCCTTCTGGTTGAACAGCCGCACCGACTCCGTCAGCAGCGCTTCGTATTTCGACACATCCAGGGGGCGCACCCGCTGTCGACCATCCACCGCCGGCTCGTCGCCCAAATCGGGCACATCGGCGGTCGAGACGGCGGCAGCGACCTCGGCAAGCACCGAACGGATATGCGCCGCAGGCAACTTGGCGCGGTGATCGACGATGCTGCCGATCACGCTGAGTATCGCCGTCGACAGCACCCATCGCTGCCGCGAGGTCAACCCCGGTCGAATCGTCAACAGCGGTTGTTGAATTCGGTGGTTGACCGTGCGCATCTGACTGTTCAGGGTGGCCTGGTCGTCGCCGCGCAGATAGCGCGCCTCCCAGCGGTACAGGCCGCCGGACTCCCGGTTGACCAACGCCGTCTCGGTGAGCGCGGCGATGAGTCGACTCAATGTGTCCGCATCGGGCGGTGCGTCGTCGGCGAACGCCGTGCAGCTCACCAGCTGCTCACCCAGCACCAGCACGGCGTCGCGGAACAGGGTGTACTTGTTCGGATAGTGCCGGTACAGCGCCGTCGCCGAGATGCCGACCCGCGACGCGATCGCCTCCATGCTGACCGCGTGATAGCCGAGCGCGCTGAACGCCTCGGCCGACGCGCGGGCGATCTGCGTCTTGCGGTCCTTGGGCCGACGTCGGACCCCGGCGTCAGGGCTGGGGAGGCTGCGCGCCATGGCGATCACCTTACGGAGTGCGGGCACACTTAAGCACCGACTTCGCTGATGAATCCGGCTCAAAGCGGCGACCCAGAGAAGAATCGCCATTAACATAATCGGTACGTAAGCCGGATGGGGGTCAAGTGCTCAACGCGTTGCGACGGGTGCTCGGCCACCGAGTCAGCGTCGGTGAACTGATCGTCATCGCCCTTGTGCTCGGCACCCCGTACTTGATCGTGGGTGTCATCTGGTCGAGCATCCATACCGACCATCTGGCGCGGATGAGCGGCATCGACCTGGTCGTGTCCTTCCTGGGCGCGATCGTGTCGTGGCCGGTGTTGCTCGTCGCCGACGTCTGTATGACCTGAAAACGGGGAGGGCCACAGTTTTGCATCGTCGTCACGCCCGCGCCTTCTACCTCGGCGTTGTGGGCCTCGCCATGATCGGCGTCGGGTTGCTGGCGTTGAACTTCCCGGTGTTCATCGATGCGTTCGACCAATTCGGCTTCCAGATCAAATGCGGCAACGGCTACTTCGCCAACCTGTCGCAAGCGCAGGAGGCCACCGGTGGCGACTACGTCGGCCAGTGCGAGAACGCGCTGATGTGGCGTCGGCTCTGGACGATCCCGTTGGTGGCGATCGGCGCGGTGATCCTTGCCGTGATCATCTTGGTGGAGGCCACCGTCTGGGGCCGGGAATCGGCGTTCGGCACGGATTCAGCTTCCTGACCTACGATCCTGCGGTGGGTACGCCGGACGATCCGAAGCTACGTCGCCGGCTCGGCCTCGCTGACGCCGTCACCATCGGGCTGGGCTCGATGATCGGCGCCGGCATTTTCGTGGCGCTGGCGCCCGCGGCCGCAGCGGCCGGTTCGGGCCTGCTCATCGGCCTCGCGGTCGCGGCCGTCGTGGCGTACTGCAACGCGACGTCATCGGCTTGGCTGGCCGCGCTGTATCCGCAGTCGGGCGGCACCTATGTCTATGGACGCGAACGCCTCGGCGAGTTCTGGGGATACCTCGCCGGGTGGAGTTTCGTCGTCGGCAAGACGGCGTCGTGTGCGGCGATGGCCCTGACGGTGGGCTTCTATGCCTGGCCGTCGCACGCCCATGCCGTCGCCGTCGCCGCGGTCGTTGCGCTGACGGCGGTCAACTACGCGGGCATCGAGAAGTCGGCGCGGTTGACCCGGGCCATCGTCGCGGTCGTGTTGGCCGTGCTGGCCGCGGTCGTGGTGATCGTGCTCGGCTTCGGAGGCGTCGAGGGCGCACGGCTGTTCGTCGGCGAGGACGTCAGCGTCACCGGGGTGCTGCAGGCGGCCGGCCTGTTGTTTTTCGCGTTCGCCGGCTATGCGCGCATCGCCACCCTCGGCGAGGAGGTGCGTGATCCCGAACGCACGATTCCACTGGCGATCCCCGTCGCGCTTGGCATCACGCTGGCGGTCTACGCGACCGTCGCGGCGGTGGTGTTGGCGCAGCTCGGCAACGCCGGCCTGGCGGCGTCGCGTGCGCCGTTGGCCGACGCGGTTCGCGGGGCCGGGCAGCCGGGCCTGGTCGTCGTCGTGCAAGTGGGGGCGGCGGTGGCGGCGCTGGGCTCGCTGCTGTCGCTGATCCTCGGGGTGTCCCGCACGACGCTGGCGATGGCCCGCGACCGGCACCTGCCTCATGCGCTGGCGGCGGTGCATCCCCGCTTCGGCAGCCCGCATCGAGCCGAGCTGGTGGTCGGATTGGTCGTCGCGGCGGTGGCGGCGGTGGCCGATGTGCGCGACGCCATCGGATTCTCCGCATTCGCGGTTCTGCTGTACTACGCGATCGCCAATGCATCGGCGATGACGTTGGGCCGCAGGCCGATTCCGGTGGTGGGACTGCTGGGGTGCGTGCTACTGGCGGTGTTGCTGCCGGTCGCCTCGGTGGCCGTCGGGACGGGAGTCGTACTGGCCGGCGCGCTGGGATACGCGATACGGCGCAGAATGTAGTCCCGTGATCCCGCTGACGTGGAAACCAGTCGACGCCAGGACAGACGCGGACTTCATCGTCGGACCCGACGAACGGTTGAGTTGGCCGCGCACCATCGGCATCGGCGCCCAGCACGTGGTGGCGATGTTCGGCGCCACCTTCCTGGTGCCGGTGCTCACCGGCTTCCCGCCCGCCACCACCTTGCTGTTCTCCGGTGTCGGCACGGTGTTGTTCCTGCTCATCACCGGCAACCGGCTGCCGAGCTATCTCGGGTCGAGCTTCTCGGTGATCGCGCCGGTCACCGCGGCGGTGGCGTCGCATGGCACCGGCAGTGCCCTCGGCGGACTGGTGGCCGTCGGCGTGGCGTTGATCGTCATCGGTGTGGTCGTGCACGTCGTGGGCACGCACTGGATCGAGGTGACGCTGCCGCCCGTCGTCACCGGCGCCATCGTGGCGTTGATCGGCTTGAACCTCGCGCCCGCGGCCAAGGACAACTTCGAGAAGGGACCGCTGCTGGGGCTTGTGACGCTCGTGCTTCTGGTCGCCGCGCTGGCGTTCTTCCGCGGGATCATCGGCCGGCTGGCGATCTTTCTGGCCGTGGTGGCGGGCTATGCGCTGGCGCTGATCCGCGGCGAGGTCGACACCTCGCAGATCGCGGCGGCGCCGTGGATCGGGCTGCCCGAGTTCCAGACGCCGACGTTCTCCCTCGCCGTGCTGCCGATGTTTCTGCCCGCGGTGATCGCGCTGATCGCGGAGAACATCGGGCACGTGAAGTCCGTCGGCCAGATGACCGACACCGATGTCGACCCGCTGATGGGCCGCGCACTGGCCGCCGACGGTGTCGCCACCACGTTCGCCGGGCTGGGCGGTGGTTCGGCCACCACCACCTACGCCGAGAACATCGGCGTGATGGCCGCGACGCGCATCTACTCGACGGCCGCATACTGGGTCGCCGCCGCGGTGGCCATCGCGTTGTCGTTGTGCCCCAAGGTCGGTGCGGCCATCTCGGCGATTCCGTCAGGGGTGCTGGGCGGCGCGACGGTGGTGTTGTACGGGCTGGTCGGCATTCTCGGCGTGCGGATCTGGCTGACCAACCACGTGGACTTCGCCAAGCCGCTCAATCAGATGACCGCCGCCGTTCCGTTGATCATCGGTATCGCCGACTTCACCTGGCAGCTGGGCGATTTGACATTCACCGGCATCGCGTTGGGGTCGATCGCCGCACTGCTGGTGTATCACGGTATGCGGCTGCTGGGGCTGCGCACCGTCAAGGCCGCCGAAGACACCAGCCCGATGCGGCCATGACGTACACCCGCCACGCGCTGGTTCGCCGGCCATCCCCCCGACTCGCCGACGGGCTCGTCACCCACATTTCGCGCAGCGATCACGTGAATGCCGAACTGGCGCAACAGCAATGGCAGCGCTACGTGGCGGCGTTCTCGGACGCAGGCTGGACGATACACGAGGTGGCCGCCGCGCCGGATTGCCCCGACTCGGCGTTCGTCGAGGACACCATGGTGGTGTACGGCGACCTGGCCGTCGTCTGCCGTCCCGGCGCAGAGGAACGCTGGCCCGAGATCCCCGCGGCCGAAGAGGCGATCAGCGCGCAGGGCTACCACGTCGTGCGCATCGAGGCGCCCGGCACGTTGGAGGGCGGCGACGTGCTCAAGCACGACGGCACCGTGTGGGTCGGAGTGGGCGGCCGCACGAACGCCGAAGGCATCACACAACTGCGGACGCACCTCGAACCGCTCGGGGTCGACGTGGTTGCCGTACCGGTGAGCAAGGCTCTGCACCTGAAGTCCGCCGTCACCGCGCTTCCGGACGGCACGATCATCGGCTATGAACCCGTCGTCGACGACCCCGGCGTGTGGGGTGATCGGTTCCTCGCCGTGCCGGAGGAACCCGGCGCCCATGTCGTGCTGCTCGATGACCTCGATGACACTGTGCTGCTGATGTCGTCGGCCGCACCGCGCACCGCGGCGTTGTTCGAACAGCGCGGCTATCGGGTGAGCGCCGTCGACATCTCGGAATTCGAGAAACTCGAGGGCTGTGTGACGTGCCTTTCGGTGCGGTTGCGCGGTCGGCCCGCTAGGGATTGAGTAGCGCCGCGGGCCCGCGATTCATCATCTGGCGCGCCACGATGATGCGCTGAATCTCGCTGGCGCCCTCCCAAATCCGTTCGACGCGAAGCTCGCGGAACATCCGCTCGGCAACGTTCTCCCGCATGTAGCCACGACCGCCGAACACCTGCACGGCCCGGTCGGCGACGCGTCCGGCCATCTCCGAGCAGTACAGCTTGGCCATCGAGGCCTGCCCGTGCAGCGTCTTGCGATCGTGGCCGGCGTCGATGGAGCGGGCCACCTCGTAGAGCATCGTGCGGGCGGCGAACAGTTCGGTCGCGCTGTCGGCCAGCATTCCGGCCACCAGCTGATGCTCGCCGAGCTTCTTGCCGCCGATTTCGCGAGTCTGCGCGAACGCCGTCATCTCGTCGACCAGGCGCTGCGCAGCACCCACACAGCGCGCGGCCACCATCATCCGTTCGAACCGGAACCAGTCCTGGGTAAAGGTCATCGGCTCGCCTTCCGCGCCGACCAGATGGGTGGCGGGGACGCGCACGTCGGTGAAGGACACGATCGGGTGCTCGTCGGCGATATTGTGCGAATAATGGGGCGTGCGAACGACTTCCACACCGGGCCACGGCAGATCGACCACCAGCAGCACATGGTCGCCGGCGTGGGGGCCGTCGCTGAGCACTGCTTCGACGAAGACGTAGTCGGCCAGGTTGAACGAGGTGACGTGCCACTTGATGCCGTTGATGACGTACTCGTCGCCGTCACGGTGCGCGGTGGTCTGCAGCGCCGAAACGTCCGAACCGGCGAACTCCTCGGTGATCGCATACGCCTCGTGCTTCTCGCCGCGCACCGTCGGCAGCAGCCAGCGTTCGCGCTGATAGTCGGTGGCCACCTCGGGCCACCACTGCGGCGGCGTCGCCATCACCCAGGCCAGCCCGTTGGTCACCCGGCCGCACTGCTCCTGCACCAGCACCTGCTGCAGCGCGGTGGCGCCGGGACCGCCGACCGACTTCGGCATGTTGGTCGCGTACAAGCCCAGCTCGATGGCCCGCCGCTGGTGTTCGGCGGTCAGCTCCTTCGGCAGCGTCCCGCCTGCGAGCTCGGCCTCGACTTCGAGCGGCATCAGCGACTCCACGAAGGCCCGCGCAGTCTCCTGGATCCGCAGATCCTCGGCCGTGAGTCCGTACATCCGATCCCCGCTTCCCGGTCTTGACTGAGCGTTCAGTCTATGCCAGCGTTCCAGAGTATGACCAGTGCTGACGTCGTAGTGGTAGGTGGTGGAACGGTCGGCGCGTGGACCGCGGTTCAACTCGCCGAGCGCGGGGTGAAGCGGGTGGTCCTGCTGGAAAAGAACACGCTGGGCGACGGGGCCAGCAGCCGAGCCGCGGGCATGGTGCGCGCCCAGGGCGGCACCGAACCCGCCATTGTGCTGGGGATGCGCACCCAGGAGTTCTACGCCGCCAGCGGCGACCGGTTCCCGCTCGACTGCGGCTTCGTCGCGCAGGGCTATCTGATGCCGTGCTTCAGCGACGCCGAGGTCAAGCAGGCCCACGACCGCATTGCGCTGCAACAGAAGCTGGGGCTGACGGTCGAGTGGTGGTCGAGTTCGGACATCGACGACCGCGATACCGGGCTGGCGCCTGGCGCGACGCTCGGCGCGTCCTATGCGCCCGGCGACGGCTACATCGACGCACCCCGCAATGTGCTGGCCTACACCGCGGCGTTGACGGCCTTCGGTGTCGACGTGCGGGAGCGCTGCCGTTTCACCGGGTTGCGCATGTCCGGCGGCCGAGTGGTCGGCGTCGACACCTCCGACGGGCCGATCGACACCGACCACGTCGTGCTCACCGGCGGGCCCAAGCTCGCCGAAGTCGGCGCCGCTGCGGGAGCGAAAGTGCCTGCGGGCGGCGCGCGCCATCAGGTGGTGGTGACCGCGCCGGTGACGGCGTTCGACGTGCACGAGGTGCCGATGGTGTTCGACCTGCCGTCCGGAATCTATTGGCGGCCAGGCGAAGCCGGTGGGCTGCTGTGGGGCATGAGCAATCCCCTTGAGCCGCCGGGTGTGGCCGCCGATTTCGACGAGGCCTACTTCTTGAAGATGCGCGACCGCATCGAGGACCTGCTGCCCGGCATCCGCGGCCTCGGCCTGCGCAGGTCCTGGGCGGCGACGATCGACTACACGCCCGACCATCTGCCGATCCTTGGCCCGCTGCTCACCGACGACGGCACGGTCGACGGCGCAGTGGTCGCCAGCCCGGCCGGACACGGCATGATGTGGGGCCCCGCGGTCGCCGAGGTCGCCACCGACCTCACCCTGACGGGCAAATGCGACTGGCTCGACCTGACCGACCTCGGGTTGGACCGCTTCGACGCCGACGGTAACAGCCGCCTTGCACCAGAACCGATTTCACTTCCCTTCCCAGAGAAAGCAACAATATGATCACAGTCGACACCGAACTTCTTGCCCAGGCCGCCGACGCCGAACTCGAAGACTGGGGGCCGCTGCCCGAGGCGACCGGCGAACCGATGGCCACCCATGGACTCGAGATCTGGGCCGACGGCGACAGATCGGCGGGCATCTGGCAGTGCACACCGGGCCCGTCGTATTGGGTGCAGGACGAGAACGAGGTCATCTACGTGCTGTCGGGCCGCATGACCGTGACACCCGACGGCGGTGAGCCGGCAGAGATCAAGGCAGGCGACGTCGCGGTGTTCCCCATCGGCTGGAAGGGCACCTGGGACATTCACGAAACGGTGCGAAAGGTCTACGCGATCTTCTGATCTCGGCTGGCTCGGGTCGCTTTCGCAATGTTCTGATCTCTATCAGGTCACCGTCACGCAACAGATCGTGCGGCGCCTCGGCTTCGGCCGTTTGATGGTCGACAATCCGAAGGGTGACGCATTCGGGGGAGCACGACGTTGGCGCGTGAAATCTCCCGTCAAACGTTCCTGCGGGGCGCCGCAGGCGCGTTGGCCGCGAGTGCGATGCTCGGCTCGGTGCGGGCCGGCGCCGAACCGCCGGCCTCCGGTTGGCAGGGTCTGTCGTCGGCGATAGGCGGGCAGGTCCTGCTGCCTGACAACGGGCATTTCGGTTCGGCGAAACAGGTTTTCAACACCAACTACAACGGCTCGTCACCGGCCGCAATCGTCACGCCGACGTCGACGGCCGACGTGCAGAAGGCGATGGCGTTCGCCGCGTCCAACAAACTTCCCGTCGCCCCGCGCAGCGGCGGGCATTCCTACACCGGCGCGTCGACGGCCAACGGCGCCTTGGTGTTTGACCTGCGTCAGCTGCCCGGCGGGATCAACTACGACGCGGCCAGCGGGCGGGTGACGACGACGCCTGCGACCAGTCTGTGGGAGCTGCACCAGGCGTTGGCGGCACAGGGCCGGGGCATCCCGACGGGTACGTGTCCGTCGGTGGGCGTCGCCGGACATGCGCTCGGCGGCGGGCTGGGCGCCCAATCGCGGCACGCCGGGCTGCTTTCCGATGCGCTGACGGCGGCGACGGTGGTGTTGCCGGGCGGTCAGGCGGTCACCGCGTCGAACGCCGAGAACCCCGACCTGTTCTGGGCGTTGCGCGGAGGCGGCGGCGGAAATTTCGGGGTGACGACATCATTGACGTTTGCGACGTTCCCCGTCGCGGATGTCGACGTCGTCGACCTGCACTACCCGCAGGAGTCGTTCGCGCAGGTGCTCGTCGGCTGGCAGGACTGGCTGCGGGCCGCCGACAAGCGTTTCTGGGCATTGGCCGACAGCACGACCGAGGCGACGGGCAAGCACTGCCGCATCACGGCGACCGGTCCCGCGGGTTCGGGCAACGGCATGGCCAGCTCGATCACCTCTGCGGTCGGGATGCAGCCAGCGAGAACGGACTCGCACACGTTCAATTACCTGGACCTGGTGAAGTATCTGGCGGTCAACAATCTCAACCCGGCGCCGCTGGGATACGTCGGCGGATCCGATGTATTCCGCACCGTCGATGCGGGGACGGCGCAGGGTATCGCGGCCGCGGTCAACGCATTTCCGCCGGAGGCGGGCCGGATGATCGCGATCATGCACGCGCTCGACGGCGCCCTGGCCACGGTGGGGCCAGGGGCGACGGCGTTTCCGTGGCGCGGACCGTCGGCGCTGGTGCAGTGGTACGTCGAGAACAACGGCGCGCCGACGGCCGCCGCGAACTGGCTCACCAAGGCACACCAAGCGGTGCAACAGTATTCGGTCGGCGGCTACGTGAACTATCTTGAAGCGGGCCAGCCGGCGTCGCGCTACTTCGGCCCGAACACGGCGAAGCTCGGCGCGGTCCGGCAGAAGTACGACCCGGGCCGAACCATGTTCTCGGGTCTGAACTTCTAGCCCCTCAACCCGTCGCCGAGCGTGAAGCCTCTGCCATTTTTGGGCGGATTTTTCGCAGAGGCTTCACGTTCGGCGCGGGACCCTGCGGCGCTACGGCCGAGGTGCCGTTGTCGTCGTCGGCGGACCGGGCCACGGCCCTTGCGGGCCCATCATCCAGCCGGGCCTCATCATCCAGCCGGGCCCCGTCATGCCGCCGTGGTGGTACCCGCCATAGGAATCGGCGTTCGTGGCTCTTCCCACGAAGAAGCCGGAGAAGAAGACGACGGCGACGATGAAGACAACGCCGGCCACGATGCCTACCCATACCAAGAGCGATTGCGACCTGTCGCGGCGGTCCACATGGGGCGTGGTCGCGAAGGTTTGGCGCTCATCCGTCGCCACCGTTTGTTCGGAGCGAGATTCGCGAGCATCAGTCATGACCCGATCGTCACGCGCCCGAGCCGCGGCCCCTAGAGCATTAATGCCTCTCCGGCGTGGACAACCGTCACAACCCGACGAGCGTGAAACCTCAGCGATTTTCGGGCCGATTTCTCGCGAAATCTTCACGCTCGGCGGGAAGGGGGCAGAGGGAGAGACGGGGTCACCACTTCCGGCCAGCACCCCTACCGTCGGCGGGCGAAGTACTTCTTGTACGCCTCGGCGGCCTCGCGCAAGCCCGGATCGGCTTGGAACTTCGACTCGAACTTGGCCCACGCCGCCTCGCGCTTGGCCGGAATGTACTCCGTCGGCCAATACGGGTGCTGCTGCGGGGAATAGTCGCGCAGCACCCGGCGGGCGACGGTGGCCTTGTGCACCTCGTCGGCGCCGTCGGCCAATCCCATCGTCGGGGCGTTGGCATACATCGCCTGCAGTGGCGTCAGATCGGTGGTGCCCAGCGAGCCGAGGATGTGCAGCGCGTTGAACGACACCTCCCGCAGCACCTTGGCCATCGTGAACTTCACCGCTGCGATGTCGGTGCGCGCCTCCTTGGTGCTGGAATTGTCGATCTTCCAAGCCGTTTCGAGCACCAGCAGTCGCAGCATGCGTATCGCGGCGTAGGAGTCGGCGATCTTCTCCTGCACCATCTGATGCTCGGCGATGATCTTGCCGTGCGACTGCCGCGACAGCGCCCGCTCGCACATCATGTCGAACGCGAGCTTGCACTGCGCGATCGTGCGCATCGCGTGATGGATGCGCCCGCCGCCGAGCCTGCGCTGCGCCAACGTCTTCGCACCGTCCTCGGGCCCCAGCAAGTGATCCAGCGGCACCCGCACGTCGCGGTAGATGATGTGGTTGTGGTTGCGCGGCTCCGGCTGAATCTCCACACCGGGGGTGTCGCGCGGCACCACGAACATGCCGTTGGTGCACATCACGAACAGGATGTCGGCGACGCGGCCCGCCGAGGTGAACCACTTCTCCCCGTTGATCACCCATTCGTCGCCGTCACGCACGGCGTGGGTCTTGAACAGGTTGGGGTCCGACCCGCCCTGCGGCTCGGTCATCGAATACGCCGAGAAGATGTCCTGGTTCAGCAGCGGCTCCAGCCACCGCTTCTTCTGCTCCGCGGTGCCGAACGCGGCGAGCATCTCGATGTTGCCGGTGTCCGGCGCGGCCGCACCGAACATCTGCGGCGCCCCCGGGTAGCGGCCGATCACCTCGTTCAGCAGCGCCAGCTTCAACTGGCCGAAGCCGGGCCCGCCCAACTCCTTGTCCAGGAAGATCGCCCACAGCCCCTGGTCCTTGATCTGCTGCTGCAGCCCGCGCACATAGGCCTTCACGCGCGGGTCGGGCGAGCGCACGGCGTAAGGAAACACGTACTCGAGCGGCTCGACCTCCTCTTTGCAGAATTCCTCGACCCAGTCGAGCTTTTCCTGGAATTCCGGTTCAGTCGAGAAGTCCCACGCCATGCCAAGCGATTCTGCCCGAACGGCGGTCAGCTCAGGCCGGAGACCGACCTCCGACGCCGAGATATCGCGTCCACACTGGCCGCCAACAGCAGCACACCACCCGTGACCAGGAAGTTGATGTACGACGACTGGTTGAGCAGGCCCAGGCCGTTGGCGATGGTGGCGACGACGACGCCGCCGATCACCGCGTCCAGCGCGCGCCCGCGTCCGCCGAACAGGCTGGTGCCGCCGATCACCGCCGCGCCGACGGCGTACAGCAGCGTGTTTCCCGCACCCGAGGATGCCGAGACCTTCCCGCCGTAGGAGGCGGCGATGATTCCGCTCAGCGCGGCCATCGACGAGCACACCACGAACACCGAAACCTTGATCCGGCCGACGTTGATGCCCGCACGCCGTGCGGCCTCCTTGTTGCCGCCGACGGCGTAGATGTGTCGGCCGTACGACGTACGGTTGAGCACGAACGTCAGCACGATCAGAAGGAGGCCGACGACCGGAAGAACATAAGGGACACCACGGATTTCGATGTTCGGATTGACGCTGCGGTTCAGGTTGAGCAGGTACGTCACACCGAGGACCACCACCGCCACCGCGGCCACCCGCGCGCCCACCACGGCGGTCGGCGGATGGGCGAGGCCGCGGGCGATCTTGCCGCGCTGGCGATGGAACTCCAGCACGCCATAGCCGCCTGCGATCAGCACCGCGCACACCCAGCCTGTGGTCGGCGGCAGGTTCGCGATGGTGAGGCCGCGGACGACGGGGTCGTCGACCCGCACTGACCCGCCCTCGCCGATCAGCCTCAGCGTGACGCCTTGCAGGCCGAGGAAAAAGCCCAGCGTCACAACGAAAGACGGAATCCCCAGCCTGGCGCACAGCAGGCCGATCAGCAGCCCGATCAGCGCACCGCAGGCGACGCCGGCGAGGATCGCCGCCCACCACGGCCAACCCCGGTTGACGATCATCAACGCCATCACACACGCCGAGACGCCGCCAGCCACGCCCGCGGACAGGTCGATGTCGCCGAGCAGCAGGACGAACACCAGGCCCATCGCCAACACGCAGATCGCGCCCGCCTGCGTGATCAGATTGGCCAGGTTCAGCGCCGACATGAACCGCTCGTTGGCCAGACCGAACACGATGAAGAGCACGACGAGGCCGAGCACCGCGGGCAGCGAGCCCATGTCGCCGCCCCGTACCCGAGGCCCGTAACTGCGCAGTGCGTCGACGAAGGTCTCGTCGCTGCGTGAGTCGACGGCGAAGTCGGCGTCCGCCAGGTTCACAGTGGCCATGCTTCGGTGTCCTCCACGGTCGGCCCTACATCGACTCGGCCGCGGCGGCCGGCGCCAGGCCTAGGCTGCCGGACCGGCCCGCGGTGATGAGCTCGACGATCTGACTGTGGGTGACCTCCGACGCCTTCACTTCGGCGGCCACCCGTCCCAGATACAGCGCACACACCCGGTCGGCGACCTCGAAAACGTCGGCCATGTTGTGCGAGATGAACACCACCCCCAGACCCTGGTCGGCGAGCCTGCGCACCAGGTCGAGGACCTGACGGGTCTGCGCGACGCCGAGCGCCGCGGTGGGCTCGTCCAGCAGCACCACCTTCGAATTCCACAGCACCGATTTGGCGATCGCCACCGTCTGACGCTGCCCGCCCGACAGCGTGGACACCGGCGCGGGCACCGATTTCACGGTGCGCACCGACAGCGACGACAGCGCCTGCCGCGCCATCGACTCCATCGTCGCCTCGTCCAGCACGCCGCGGCGTTTGATCTCCCTGCCCAGGAACATGTTCTGGACGATGTCGAGGTTGTCGCACAGCGCCAGATCCTGGTACACCACCTCGACACCGAGGGCCGCAACGTCATTGGGCCCGTCGATGTGGACCGGCTTGCCCTCGAAGAGGTAGGTACCGGAGTCGATCGGGTAGATACCGGCGATCGCCTTCACCAGGGTCGACTTGCCCGCGCCGTTGTCGCCGACCAACGCCGTGACCTCGCCGGGATAGACGCTGAAGTTCACGTCGTGCAATACGTGCACGACACCGAAACTCTTGTTGACGCCTCGCAGTTCGAGGATCGGTTGATTCACCATGGCGGTTCCGTGTGTTCGCTGGGACGCGCCCGGTTACAGACCGGCGGACGCGCACATCTGCGCGAACTGACCCGCGCAGACCTCGGCCTTGTCCTGCCCACCGTCATCGAACACCACATCCACGTTGTCCTTGGTGATCGCCTTGGGCGTCAACAGCACCGAGGGCACGTCGCGGTTACCGGTGTCGTCGCGGCTCGTCGAATTTGTTTTCACCTCTTCGCCTTTGGCCAACGCGATCGCCGCATCGGCCAACGCGCCCGCTTCCTCCTGCGCCGACTTGTACACCGTCATGCACTGCGTGCCTGCCAGGATGTTCTGCAACCCTTCCACGGTCGCGTCCTGACCCGTCACCGGAACCTGCCCGGCGCGGCCGTTCTTCTCCAGGATCGAGATCACCGAACCGGCCAGCCCGTCGTTGGCCGCATAGACACCGTCGACCTTTCCGTCGGCCGCGGTGTAGAGCTGCTCGAAGATCGTGACGGCCGCATCGTTGTCCCAGTCCGGCACCGCCTGCTCACCGGCCACCGTGATGGTCGGCGTCTTGTCCACCACGGAATGCGCGCCGTCGGTGAACAGCGTCGCGTTGTTGTCGGTCGGAGATCCGTTCAGGAACACCACATCCGCCTGTTTTCCGGCCAGGCAGTCGACCAGGCCTTGGCCCTGCAGTTCACCGACTTTGGTGTTGTCGAAGGAGATGTAGGCGTCGGCCGATCCGCCGAGCGTCAACCGGTCGTAGTCGAGGGTCTTGACGCCCTGGGTCGCGGCCTTCTGCTGGATGGCGGCGCCGCTGTCGGAGTCGAGGTTGACGATGGCCAGCACCGTGACACCGTCGGCGATCATCCCGTCGGCGATGGTGGCCATCTTGTCGGCCGAACCTTCGGCGTTCTGGATGGTGTAGTCGACACCGGCCTCCTTGAACGCCGCTTCCAGCGCCGGACGGTCCTTGGACTCCCAGCGCACCGACGACTTGGTGTCGGGCAGGATGACGCCGATCTTGGCCGATGCCGCGCCGTCGCCGCCAGCGTCGCCACTGCTACCGCTGGAACACCCGGTGAGTGTGACACCAGCGCCGATCACGATGGCGGCGGCCAGGCCGGTGGATCGCTTCATAAGCTGTGCCTTCCTTCGGAAATGGTTGCGGGCGATGCTCATCGGGCACCCACCAAGTGCTCGATGGCGAGCTGGTTGAGTCGCACAAAGCCGAATCCCTTTGCCCCGAAATAGGTATCGGGATCGAAGTCCTCCCACGCGGAACGGTCGGCCAGCAGATCGGTGTAGGTCTCCCCCTGGTTCAGCGTCGGCTCACGCAGTTCGCCCACCCGCGACCGCCGCATCGCCTCGGCCACCTCGGGGTCGGCGCGGAACGCGGCCGCCCGCTGTTTGAGCAGCAGATACATCCGCATGTTCGCCGCCGCCGAGTCCCATACACCCGTGAAATCCTCGGTGCGGCTGGGTTTGTAGTCGAAGTGCCTCGGCCCGGTGTAGCTGGGGCCGCCGTCGGGTCCGCCGTTCTCCAACAGGTCCACCAACGCGAACGCGTTGGCGAGATCGCCGTGCCCGAACACCAGGTCCTGATCGAACTTGATGCCCCGCTGGCCGTTGAGGTCGATGTGGAACAGCTTGCCGCTGTAGAGCGCCTGGCTGATGCCGTGCATGAAGTTCAGTCCGGACATCTGCTCGTGACCGGTCTCGGGGTTGACCCCGAACAGTTCCGGATGCTCAAGGGTGTCGATGAACGCCAGCGCATGGCCGACGGTCGGCAGCAGGATGTCGCCGCGCGGTTCGTTGGGTTTGGGCTCGATCGCGAAGCGCAACGCGATGCCCTGGTCGATCACATACTGCGCCAGCAGATTCAGCGCTTCGCGGTAACGTTCGAACGCGGCCCGGACGTCCTTGGCGCTGTCGTACTCGCTGCCCTCCCGGCCGCCCCACATGACGAAGGTTTCGGCGCCGAGCTCGGCGGCAAGGTCGATGTTGCGCAGCACCTTTCGCAGCGCGAACCGTCGCACCGCGCGGTCGTTGCTGGTGAACCCGCCGTCCTTGAACACGGGATGGGTGAACAGGTTGGTCGTCAGCATCGGCACGACCATGCCGGTGGACGCGAGCGCCGCCTGAAGCCGGTCGATCTGGCTGCGGCGCTCGGCTTCCGACGAGCCGAACGGAAAAAGGTCGTCGTCGTGCATCGTCAGCCCGTAGGCGCCCAGTTCGGCCAGGCGCTCCACCGCCTCGACCACGTCGAGGGCCGGTCGGGTGGCGACGCCGAACGGGTCGGCGGCCGGCCAGCCTACCGTCCACAACCCGAACGAGAATTTGTCGTCGGGGCGCGGCTGCAGATCGCCGGCATGAAGGCTGGACTCGAGTACGGACATCGGAGCTCCCGTGTGGCATGCATCTGGATTTGTTCTGCCGCCGAACATATGATGTGGCCCGCGCCACTGTCAATAGGTGTGCGCCGACGGCAGTGCAACAGGGGGTGGGATGCGAATCGGGACGAGCACCGACGACGTCCGGCGGCGCAACCTTTCGGTGGTGTTGTCGCTGGTGCACCGCCGCCGGGCGCTCAGCCGGGCCGACCTCACCAAGCGCACGGGGTTGTCCCGCTCTACGGTGAAGGCGCTGGTGGAGGAGCTCACCGACGCCGGCCTGGTGGAGGAGGTGCAGGCCGGGCCGCCGAGCCAGGTGGGCCGTCCCAGCCCGCTGGTACGACCCCGGAGCCGGGTCCTGACCGTCGCCGTCAATCCCGAAGTCGACGCGATCACCATCGGGCTGGTGGCGCTCGGCGGGCGGGTGCTGGAGATGAAACGGCGCCCGACCACCGACGTCCCCAGCGCCGCCGAGACGACCGCCGTCGCCGCGAAGGTGATCGCCGGGATGCGCCGCGGGCTCGGCTCGCAGTGCACTATCACCGCGATCGGCGTCGCCGTGCCGGGCCTGGTACACGCATTCGACAAGACCGTGCAACTGGCACCGCACCTGGAGTGGCACGACGAGTCGATCGGCGAGATGCTCAGTGCGGCAACCGGTCTGCCGGTGTTCGCGGCGAATGACGCCAACGCGGGCGCGATCGCCGAGCACATCTTCGGCAACCACCACGACCCCGATCACATGATCTACGTCAACGGTGGCGCCAGCGGCATCGGCGCGGGATTCGTGGTGTCCGGAGAGCTGCTCGAGGGTGCGGCCGGATATGCCGGCGAGCTGGGCCACACCTTCGTGGGCGGCGGAAAACGGTGCCACTGCGGTCAGATCGGTTGCCTCGAAACCGAGGTCAGCCAACGGCTGATCAACGCCGCCGGTGCCGCCAAGAAGCGGCAGGGCATAGAACGGCAGACCCGATATCTCGGTATCGCCCTCGGCAATGCGATCAACATGCTCAATCCGCGGCTGATCGTGCTCGGCGGGTTCCTGCGCGAATTCCCCGTGCTGGCGCCGCAGGCCCTGCTCGACGCCGTGGCCGAGCACAGCATGCGCGGCCCCAACGAGATGGTCCGCATCGTGCCCGCCAGCCTCGGCGCCGAGACGCTGATGATCGGTGCTGCCGAGTTGGCGTTCGCACCGCTACTGGCCGACCCCACGCACCTGAACAAGCGCATCGACCGCGACGGCGCCGCTCGGTGAGGCGATGACGGGATTGACCTCGACCGCGTCGACGAGGTCGCCGATCTCGACGGCGAGTTGCGAGAACGCCATGATCACGTCGGTCAGCGCCTCGATGTCCGCGGCGGGGGCGCCCCGCCAGCCGGCGAGCAACGGACGGATGCGCAAGCCGTCGAGCATGCCGCGGGCGGCGTCGCGCGACACCGGTGGGCAGGCGACCACCCGATCGGCCAGCAGTTCCACCAGCGTGCCGCCTGCCGCGACGATCAGCAGCGGACCGAAGCCCGGGTCCCGCACGACGCCGACGGAGATCTCGACGCCGGGTTCCACCATCGGCTCCACGGTCACCTCGGGCCCGAGCGCGTCGGCCATCGCCGTGTACGCCATCGCGAGCGCCGCGTCGTCGGCGATGTCGAGCACCACCCCGCCGACATCGCTTTTATGCGCGGTCCCAGTGGTTTTCAGCGCCACCGGATAGCCGACGGCATCGGCGGCCGCCAACGCCGCGCCCGCAGAGTCGGCGGTGCGGACGTCGACGACTGGGACGCCGTAGTCGGCGAGCAACTCGAAGGGCGACGCGTCGTCGGTAAGCCGGGACAGCCAGCGCTCGCGTCGCTTTGGCCGCACCGTACAGACCACCCGCGAGACGGGCAGGGGCCAGCGCGCCAGATGCCACAGCGCCGCCAACCCGCTGCGGGCGCCTTCGAGCACCGGAATCCCATTGTCGCGCAGCCGTTCCGCAGAAGGCCGGTCGATCGCCGAAGCCACCGACGTCAGCATCGCCACGGGCGCCTCGGTGGCCTTGGCGACATCGATCATCGCGTCGGCGTAGGCGGTGTCGCCGTCGAACTCGGTGACCAGATCGACGGCCAAAGCGGTGACGGCCACCGCCGGATCATCGACCATCGCCCGCAGGCATGCGCCGAAAAGGTTGCGGGTGTCGGCACCGGTGCCCCACACGTCCAGCGGATTGGTGGCCGCCAGCCCCTCGTCGAGCAGGTCGCCGATCGTCGCCGTGGTGTCGGCGCCCAGTTCGGCGAACTCCACCCCGAGTTCGTGGGCCAGATCGGCCATCAACGCCCGCTCGGCGCCCGAATCATGCACGGTGGCAATGCCACCCGGCGTTGCACGCCGTCCGGCCGAGAACAGTTCGAGCGTGTCGGCGAACTCTGCCAAATCACTGACATGCACGGCGCCGACCGAGGCGCAGAACGCTTGCCATGCCGCGTGCTCGCCCGCCAGCGCGCCCGAGTGCGCGGCCACCATCACCCGTCCGCGCGGCGATCCGCCGACGGTGAGGATCACCACCGGCACGTCCTGGTCGGCGGCGCGCAGCAGCGAGTCGCGCAACCGCGCGACCTCCCGCGGCGCCTCGAGAAGCAGTGCGATGATTCGTGTTTCGGGGTCGTTCAACGCGTAGTCGACGTAGTCGGCGGCGTGGGTGACCAGTTCCTGACCGCTCGACACCGCCAGCCGGAAGCCGAACCCGCGGCGGGCCCGCAGCAGCGTCGAGAACGCCGAACCGGAATGCGTGACGAGGCTGATCCCGCCCTCGGGCAACGGATCCGGCTCCAGGTAGCCCATCGCCCGGACGCCGAGCGCGTTGTTGACGAACCCCATACAGCCGGCGCCGCACACCGCCATTCCGGCCTCGGTGGCAATCCTTCGTATTTCGTCGCGTAGCCCGTGCGCCGAGCCGAACAGCACCGCCGACTTCGCACCGGCGGCCGCGGCCGCCTCCAGTTGTTCGACGAGCACCGCGTCGGGGACGCCGAGCAGCGCCACGTCGACCGGCTCGTCGAGGTCGGCCAGCGACGGCACACATGGCAGGCCGTCGATGCTGTCATAGCGCGGGTTGACCAGATGAAAGCGCGCCGAACCGCGTTGCGCTTCAATGATCATTCGCGAGCCGAAGCTGTCGGGCCGTGGGCTGGCACCGACGAGCGCCATCGACCGCGCGCCCAACATGGCGGCGGTGCGCTCGGCACGGCTCATGTCCGCCGGAACCGCTTCAGGCCTCGCTTGTCGGCCAGCGCGGCCCGCGCGGCCTGCCAACCGGGGATGCCGCACACCCCTCCGCCTGCGTGCGTTCCCGAACTGCCGTTGTACAGCCCGGCGATCGGCGTGCGGTAGTCGGCATAGCCGGGTGCGGGCCGCATGTGGAACAGCTGCTCCAGCGACAGTTCGCCGTGGAAGATGTTGCCGCCGAGCAGCCCGTACTCCTGCTCCATCTCGTACGGGCCGACGATGTCGCGGTGCGTGATCGACGCCTTGAACCCCGGCGCCACCTGGTCGTAGAGGTCGATGAGCCGGTCGGCGTAGGCGTCGAGTTCCTCGGTGTGCGGCGCCTCGTGCCAGTCGGCGGGCACCCACTGGGTGAACAGCGACATGATGTGCGTGCCATCGGGATTGAGCGTTTTGTCCAGCGTGGTGGGGATGACGCCGTCGCTGAACGGCAGCAGTGCGGGCCGTCCGGTGCGGGCGTCCTGGAACGCGGCCTCGATGAACTCGACCGTCGGCGCCATCTCCACCGACCCGGTATGGTGTTCGGCCTGTCCCTTGCTGGGGTTGGCGGTGAAGTTCGGCAGTTCGGCGATCGCCAGGTTGATCTTCACCACGCCGCTGCGGGTCTTGTAGTGCTCGATGTCGCGGACGAACTCCTCCGGCAGCTCGGTACGCGGAATATGGTCCAGGAACGCAGTTTTCGGATGCAACGTGCTGACAACCACCGGCGCGTGAATCTCGTCGCCGTTCTCCAGCACCGCTCCCTGCACGCGGCCGTTGCGCACCAGCAGCCGGGCCACCCGCGCGTTGGTGCGGATCTCGGCGCCGAAGCTGCGCGCCGACTTGGCGATCGCCGCCGACACGCCGCCCATCCCGCCCTCGGGAAAGCCCCAGCTGCCGAGTTGGCCGTCACCGACGTCGCCGATCGAGTGATGGGCCATCACATACGCGGTGCCGGGTTCGCATGGGCCTGCCCATGTTCCGATGACGCCGTTGACCGCGAGCGCGCCTTTGATTTGCGGTGATTCGAACCAGTCGTCGAGCAGATCGGCGATGCTCATCGTGAGCAGCCGGGTGATGTCGGCGGTGGTGCGCACGTTGATGCCACGCTGACTCCACACCAGCTTCGCGAGCTCCAGCAGATCCGACGGGCGCTTCGAGCCGATGTTGGGCGGCACCTGCGTCAGCAGCGGACCCATCACCTCGGCGATGCCCTCCAGCCACGCGTTCCATTTCGGCCACGCCTCGGCGTCCTTCTTCGACCATTTCGCCAGCTCCTCGTAGGTGCGGGCCGGGTCGTCCTCGTAGATCGTCAGCGACCCGCCTTCGGGAAACGCCTGGTAGTAGGGCCCCATCGGGTGCACCTTGTAGCCGTGCCGGTCGAGTTCGAGCTCGCGGATGATGGTCGGCGGCATCAGGCTCATCACGTAGGACAGCCGCGTCACCCGCAGATGCGGGGCGTCCTCCCACGGCGACTCCGTGGTGGCGGCGCCGCCGAGTGAGGCGCGCGATTCCAGCACCAGGGTCCTGGCGCCCGATCGGGCCAGATACGCCGCAGAAACCAGGCCGTTGTGACCGCCGCCGATGACGATGGCGTCGTATGTGTTCGACATATCGGGTCCTTTACTCCCCGCCAGGACGAGCGCCTTGACTGACTGTTCAATCTAATCAAGTGTTAGGCTGCAGACAAGTGGCAACGTTGCGACGAGGAGGGGGAGCACGACGACATGGCCGAACCGGCACCGGCGACGGCGAACAACGAACCCCGTCGCATCGAGATGCTCCGAGCGGCCGCGGAGCTGATCTGCGAACGCGGCTTCGGCGACACCCGCATCGCCGACGTCGCAAAGCGGGCGGGGGTCAGCTCAGCGCTCGTCATCTACTACTTCGGCACCCGCGACCGGCTTCTGGTCGACGCGCTGCGCTACTCCGAAGAGTCGTTCTACGAAGCCGCCGAGCGGATGCTGTCGGAGGTTTCCTCCCTGCGCGAGCGGTTGTCGCTGCTGATCAAGTGGACGTGCGTGCCCGAGGCCAACGACGACGAGATCCCCGGCGCCTGGGGTCTGTGGTTTGACTTGTGGGCGCAGGCTTTTCGGCATGACGAGGTGAAGGCAGGCCGCGTCGAACTGGACGCCAGGTGGCGGCAGATGATCATCGACGCGATCAAGTCGGCGGACCTCGACACCGACGTGGACCCGCGGATGTTCGCGCTGGAGTTCTCCGCGCTGCTCGACGGGCTGTCCATCCAGGTGGCGCTCGAAGACCCCGAAGTCGACTCGGCGGTGGCCTATGACATCGCGATGCGCTTCGCCGAACGCGAGCTGAACCTGCCGCCCGAGAAGAAGCGCCCGGTCAGGAAACGCTGAGCGCGTCCTCGGCCACCGGATCGGCGATCACCGGTGCCGAACTGCGGTGCAGCACGCGCACCGCGTCGTGGGTGCACACGCAGTTGACCCGCTCCCCCGGTTGATGGCGGACCGAGCCGGGACCGGCATGGTTCGGGACCTCGACGACCAATGGCGTGGACGCGCCCACATCCACGTGCACCTGCGTGCAGTGCCCGAGGAAGATCACCGCGGCGACCACACCGGCAATGGCGTTGCGGCCCTGCCCGATTGGCTCGTCTGCACCCTGCACCGTGATGCGTTCGGGCCGGATGACGATGGCCGCATCGCCTGGCGCGGCCGAGTGGTCCACCGCCGCGCCGAGCCGGGTGTCGAGGGCCGAGCACACCGCCGAACCGTTGTCGCACTCGAGCACCTTGGCCTCGAAGATGTTGGCGGCGCCGAGGAATCCGGCAACGAACGTCGTCGCGGGCGCCGAGTAGATCTCCTGCGGGGGTCCGACCTGCTCGATGCGGCCCTCGGCCAGCACCGCGATCTGGTCGCTCATGGTGAGCGCTTCTTCTTGATCGTGGGTGACGTAGACGAAGGTGATGCCCACCTCGCGCTGCAGGGCCCGCAGCTCGAGCTGTAACTGCTTGCGCAGCTTGGCATCCAGTGCGCCGAGTGGCTCGTCGAGCAGCAGCACCTTGGGCCGCAGCACCAGCGCGCGCGCCAGCGCCACCCGCTGCTGCTGGCCGCCGGAGAGCTGAGCGGGTTTGCGCTTGGCGAACTCGCTCATCCGCGCCAGCTCCAGCGCCTCGCCGACACGTCGCTTGGTCTCCTCCTTGGCGGCCTTCTGGTACTTGAGTCCGAATGCGACGTTGTCCCACACCGTCATGAACGGAAACAGCGCGTAGGTCTGGAACACGGTGTTGACCGGGCGCTTGTGCGGCGGGTCCTGGGCGACGTCGCGGCCGTCGAGCAGGATCCGGCCGGAGTCGGGTTTCTCGAAACCGGCGATCATGCGCAGCGTCGTGGTCTTACCGCAGCCCGATGCGCCGAGAAGCGAATAGAACTGGCCCGCAGGGATGTCGAGGTCGATGCCGGTCACCGCGGGCACCCCGTCGAAGGACTTCGCCAGCTGTTCCAGCCGGATCGCGCCGCCCTTCATGGGATCCGGCCGTTCAGCGCGCCACCGCCTCCGCAGGCAGCTGCGACAACCTCTCCGCGAAACGGGCGAAGTTGTCTGCGAACCGGTCGACATCGTCGCGCGTGTGTTGAACCGACAACAGCCATTGCTCCACCTTCCCCCACGGCGGGAGAAACACACCGCCATTGTGCTGCATGAGCCAGTGCAAGTGGCCGAGTCTGGCGTCGATTTGCAGGAAGTCGCGGAATTCGCGCACCGGGTCGCGGCGGAACGTGATGCAGCCCTTGGCGCCGACGGACACCACGTGCCAGCCGAATCCGTGCCTGGCGATGATGGCCTCCAGCGACGCGCGCAGCCGGGTGGCGAGCTCGTCGAGATGCTGGTAGGCCTCCGGCGTGAGGACTTCGGAGAGCGTGGCCCGTGTCGCCGCCATCGCCAGCGGGTTGCCGTTGAACGTGCCGACCTGTTCGTAGCGGCCGTCGGCGATGGCCGACATGACCTCCTCGGTGCCGCCTATCGCGGCCACCGAAACGCCGCCGCCGAGCGCCTTGGCCAGGCAGACCATGTCGGGCACCACGCCGCTACGGGCCGTGACGCCGCCCGGGCCGGTGGTGAAACCGGTCTTCACCTCGTCGTAGATCAGGTATGCGCCCTCGGCGTGCAGCAGGTCCCTGATGGCGGCGAGATAGCCGTCCTCGGGCGGGATGATGCCCGCGTTCATCATCACCGGCTCGAGGATCATCGCCGCGATCTGCCCGCGGTGCTCGGCCAATGCCCGCGCCACGGCGTCGGGGTCGTTGAACGGCACCACGACGACGAGATCGCGGATCGCCTTCGGGATGCCGGAATTGCCCGGCACGCCCGTCGGGTGGTCGCGGGGACCGACCTCGTCGGCCTCGGGCAACACCGAGACCTGCACGGAGTCGTGGTGGCCGTGATAGCAGCCCTCGACCTTGATGATGAGGTCGCGCTCGGTCAGCGCGCGAGCCAGGTGGACGGCGTCCATGGTGGCTTCGGTGCCGGAGTTGGCGAACCGCCACAGCGGCAGCCGGTAACGGCGGGACAGCTCACCGGCGATCCAGATGGCGTCCTCGGTGGGCTGCGCGAAATGTGTTCCGCGCCGGACTCTTTCGCTGACCGCGGCGACGATGGCCGGATGCCCGTGGCCGGCGATGGAGGCCCCGTAGCCGCCGTGCATGTCGACGTACTCGGTGCCGTCGACGTCGTAGACCTTCGACCCGTGCCCGTGGCTCATCCAGACGGCCTGCGGCTCGGCGATCTGCCAGTTCGAGGTCGCCCCGCCCGCGAGGTGCTTGCGGGCCTCGGCGATCAGTTCGGAGCTGCGCGGCTGGCGGCGCAGGAATATCTGTTCCTCGTCGGCGATCAGCTGCGCCAGGCTGTCGGAGGCGTCGGCCACCTCGCTCGATTTATCGCCCGACACCACCGACGAAGACACGGGAAAACCTCCACTCGAGAACGGTTGACTGAGCATTCAGTCTATGCGAGAGTTCCTACCAGCGACAAGCCTCGAAAGCAACGGGGAGGCCCGAGATGCCAGTACCCAACCGACCACACCGTCACGGTCCGACCCGGCGACAGTTCCTTGCGCGAGCGGCGATCCTGGCCGCAGCCGCGCCGTCCCTCGGCGCCGTCTTATCGGCGTGCTCCAAATCGGGGCCGACGTCCGCGCAGCCGACGCTGACGCTGGCCTCGCCGGACAGCCCGGTCAAATGGGACATCCCAGATGACAACAAGCCGATCGCCGACGGGCTGGAACCCGAGAAGGGCGCGACGCTGCAGCTGTACACCTACGCCGACTACATCAGTCCCGACGCGGTGAACTCGTTCCAGGACAAGTACGGCGTGACGGTGGAGATCTCCACGTTCAACGACACCGACGAGGCGATCACCAAAATCCGCGGCGGCAGCGTGAACTACGACCTCTACTACCCCAGCTACGACCAGATCAGCAGGCTGGTGTCGGGCAAGCTGATTCAGCCGTTGAACCACAGCTACATCCCGAACATCAAGAACGTGTGGCCGAGCTTCACCGACCCCTGGTACGACCAGGAGTGGCGCTACACCGTGCCCTACACCATCTACACCACCGGCATCGGCTGGCGGAACGACATTGTCAAGACCGACGTCGCGGCCATGCCGAACCCCTACGACGTGCTGTGGGATCCGCAGTACAAGGGCAAGACCGCCGTCATCGACGATTGGCACACCGCGATGTCGATGGTGCTTCTGCGCGAGGGCATCACGGACGTGAACACCTCGTCGGAGGCGGACCTGAAGCTGGTCGGTGAACAGCTCAACGCGATGGTCGCCGCCACCTCTCCGAAGGTCACCATCACGATGTACAACGACCTGCCCGCCGGCCAACTCGGGGTGTCGCAGATGTGGTCGGGCGACATCATCAACGCGCAGTCCTATCTGCCCGAGGGCACCTCGACCGACATCCTGCAGTACTGGTTCCCGCCCGACGGCAAGGGCCTGGTGGACAACGACCTGATGGTGATTCTCAAGAACGGCAAGAACCCGGTGCTTGCCCACTTGTTCATCAACCACATGCTCGAGCCCGAAGTGGCCATGCAGAACTTCACCGCGATCGGCTATCAGCCGCCGCAGAATTCGATCACCGCGGATTCGCTTGTCGCAGAGGAGTTCATCCCCGAGAATCTGCGGACCGCCATCGTCAAGCCGGAGTACTTCGACGTCGGCTACCGGCTGCTGGAACTCGACGCGGCCAACCAGGACGCCTGGCAGAAGGTGTGGCAGGCGTTCAACGCCGGCGGATCATAAATTTCAGTGACGGTTCCGGTAGTCACCGCTCCATCGCAGACGGCGCCACCGCCCCGCGAGCGCCGCACCCGGCTCTGGGCACTGTTGGCCGCACCCGGAGTCTTCTGGCTGGCGGCGTTTTTCATTTTTCCGCTGTATGTGGTGCTGTGCATCGTCTTCGGTCAGATCGATCCGCTGTTCCGCACGCCGATCCCGGTCTGGAACCCGCTGCAGTGGGACCCCACGCAGTTCAGCTACGTGCTCACCCACATCGTCGGGCCCAACGGCGTCTACGGGCCCGCGATCGTGCGCACCTTCGTCTACGTGTTCGTGGCCAGCTCGCTGTGCCTGCTGATCGCCTTCCCCGTGGCGTATTACGTAGCGCGGCTGTCGGGCAAGCGCAAGGGTCTGCTGCTGGCGCTGCTGATCGCGCCGTTCTGGATCAGCTATATGATGCGGATGTTCGCCTGGGTCAACCTGCTTCAGGAAGACGGCCTGTTCAACAAGATGCTGCGCGTCGGCGGCTTTTTCACGCCCGAGGTGAACTGGCTGACCGGCCAACCTGTGGTGGTGATCCTCGGGCTGGTGTACGGCTATGTGCCGTACATGATCCTGCCGCTCTACGCCGGCCTCGACCGGCTCAGCCAACCGATGCTCGAGGCGTCGCGTGACCTTGGCGCCGACCGCATTTCGTCGTTCTGGCGGGTGACGCTGCCGTTGTGCAGGCCGACGATCGTGGCCGCCGTGCTGTTGACGTGCCTGCCCATGCTCGGCGACTACTTCACCAGCGACATGCTCTCGGCGTCGCCGAAGACGTCGATGGTCGGCAACCTGATCAACGACAGCGTGCAGGCACCGGGGCAGACGGGCCAGGCGGGCGCATTCGTGCTGCTGGTGTTCCTCGTCGCGCTGCTGCCGATGCTGTACTACATCCGGGTGACGTCGCGAACGGGCGAGGTGTCGACATGACCGCGCCAGCACGCACGATGAATCCGGCGCGCACGCGAGGAGCAATGAATCCAGCACGCACGATGAATCCCATCGCGTGGTGGAACAACCCGTGGCGGCCGCCGCGGTTCCTCGTTGCGATCACCGTCGGCTACCTGGTGTGGTCGCTATTGCCGGTCGTCATCGCGATCGCGTACTCGTTCAACGACGGCAAATCCCGCACGACGTGGCAAGGCTTTTCGTTCCGGTGGTACTGGGGCGACCAGACGCTGTCGGTGTGGCACAACGACGCGCTGCACACCGCGCTGCTGCAGACCCTGAAGCTGGGTGTGCTGGCCACGCTGATCACCGTGCCGCTCGGCACGCTGTTCGCGATCGGCATCGACCGCTGGCGTGGCCGACTGCCCGCGGGCGCGAACTTCCTGATGCTGCTGTCGTTCGTGCTGCCTGAAGTGCTGTTAGCGGTCGCGCTGCTGTTCGTCATCACCACCGTCGCCGTTCCCGTGCAACTCGGCACCACCGCCCAGGTGATCGGGCTTGTCACCTTCCAGGTGTCCTACCCCGCGGTGCTGGTGCGGGCCCGGCTGGCCACCATCGGTCCGCAATACGAGGAAGCGGCAATGGATTTGGGCGCATCGCCGCTCGGCGCGCTGCGGCGCATCCTCCTGCCGATGCTGATGCCTGCCGTGTTCGCCAGCACGGTGCTGGTCTTCGCCGACGTCATCGACGACTTCGTGCTGGTGCGCTACCTGTCCGGCGGTGCCTCCACCGAACCGGTGTCGGTGAAGATCTACAACACGGCCCGCGCCGCGCCGACACCGGCGCTCAATGCGCTGGCCACGCTGCTGCTGGTGGCCGCGTTGACCGCCGTGGTCATCGGATTCCTCGTGTACCGCCGCATGACGCGCGGCGACGCCACTGCCGACAGGGGCATCGGCGGATTCACCGGAGAGGCATAAGACCTTGATTCACAACATCATTCGGGGCCGCGCCGTGCCGTCGTCGGCCGGCGGTCATCGCGACCTGATCAACCCCGCGACCGCGACGGTGCACGGGCGCGCCACCGAATCCGGGCCCACGGACGTCGACGACGCGGTTGGCGCGGCGCAGGAGGCGTTCGCATCGTGGCGACTCACCACCCCGGCCGACCGGTCCGCGCTGATGCTGCGCGCCGCCGACATCCTCGAGTCGCACATCGAGGAGTTGACCGACCTCGAGGTCACCGACACCGGAAAGCCCCGCGACGCCACCCGCGACGAGGAGATCCCGGCCAGCATCGACGTCGTGCGCTTCTTTGCGGGCGCGTGCCGCGTGCCCGAAGGCCGAAGCACCGCAGAGTATCTGGACGGCATCACCTCAGGGATCCGTCGCGAACCGGTCGGCGTGTGCGGGCAGATCGCGCCGTGGAACTACCCGTTCATGATGGCGGTGTGGAAGTGGGCGCCCGCGGTCGCGGCGGGCAACACCGTCGTGCTCAAACCCTCGGAGTTGACGCCGTCGTCCACGTCGCGCATGGCCGAGCTGCTCGCCGACGTGCTGCCGCCGGGCGTGCTGAACGTGGTGTGCGGCGGACCCGACGTCGGCGCGGCCATCGCCGCCCACCCCGGTGTCGCGATGGTGTCGTTGACCGGATCCCCACGGGCTGGACGCGCGGTCGCGCACGCCGCCGCCGACCGGTTCGCCCGCGTACACCTCGAACTCGGCGGCAACGCACCGGTGATCGTGTTCGACGACGCCGATCTCGACGCCACCGTCGAGCAGGTCGCGTTCGCCGCGTACTACAACGCCGGCCAGGACTGCACGGCGGCCAGCAGGGTGCTGGCCCACCAAACCGTCTACGACGACGTGGTCGCGCGTCTGGCCGAAGCGGCGCGCACCACGGCGACCGGCCCGCTGATCTCGGCCGCCCAGCGTGACCGGGTGGTGGCGCTGCTGGCGACTGCGCCACCGCACGCGAAGCTGGTCGCAGGCGGCGGCGTGCCGGACCGCGACGGGTTCTATCTGGAGCCGACGGTGGTGGCGGGCCTGCGCCAGGACGACGAACTGGTGCAGTCGGAGATCTTCGGCCCGGTGATCACCGTGCAGTCGTTCCGCACCGACGACGACGCGCTCGCGATGGCCAACGGTGTCGAACAGGGTTTGACGGCCAGCGTGTGGACGCGGTCGCATTCGCGCGCACTGCCGTTCCTGCGGGACCTCGATTTCGGGGCGGTTTCGGTGAACTCGCACGCACCGATGGGATCGGAGTTGCCGCACGGCGGGTTCGGGTCGTCGGGCTACGGAAAAGATCTGGGCATCTACGGACTCGACGACTACACGCGGGTCAAGCACATCGCGCACGCCTGGTAACCCAAGTTCGGTGTGGACCTGATGAGCCCGCCCCCTTAGACTGACTGTATGTTCAAACAGTATCCTCCCGCCCCCCTGCCCGCCGACGGTGTCGCAGCGGCGATGGCTCCGTTCGGCCAGTCGCGGATGCTGCCACGCGAGGCCTACGTCGATCCGGCGGTGTTCGAGTGGGAGATGGCGCACATCTTCAACGGGTGGAGGTGCGTCGGCCACGCCAGCGACCTCGGCGCGATCGGCGCGCAGAAGGCGGTGGGCAGCGGTGCGAACGGCGTGCTGCTGGTGCGCGGCGAAGACACCATCCGCGCGTTCGCCAACACCTGTCGCCACCGCGGGCATGAACTGTTGGCGTGCAACGAAACCACACGCGGCCGCAGCATCGTCTGCCCGTACCACTCGTGGTCGTACAAGCTCGACGGCAGCCTGCGCAACGCCCCGCATTTCAGGCATATCGAAGGTTTCGACCCCGGCGAATTCGGACTGAGCCAACTGCGGCTGGTGAACTGGCACGGCTGGCTGTTCGTCGATCCCAGCGGCGAAGACGCTGAATTCGCCGAGCACGTCGCCGGTCTCGAGGAGATCGTCAGTCCGTACCGGCCCGAGGATCTGGTCGTGGTGGATCGGCATTCCTACGAGCTGGCCACCAACTGGAAGGTGATCGCGGAGAACTACCAGGAGTGCTACCACTGCTCGACCATCCACCCCGAACTGTCGCGGGTCAGCCCGCCGGAGAGCGGCGAGAACCTCGACCTCGCCGGCACGTGGATGGGCGGCTGGATGTCGATAGCCGACGGCGCAGAGACGATGTCGCTCACCGGCGCCAGCGGCGGCGTGGCCATCAAGGGCCTGTCCGAACACGAACTGCGCACGGTCATGTACATCGTGGGCTATCCCAATCTGTTGGTCAGCCTGCACCCCGACTACGTGATGACCCATCTCATGACGCCGCTGGCGGTTGACCGCACCCATGTCGAATGCGCATGGGCGTTCCCCCGCGAGGTCGCCACGAAGCCGGACTTCGACCCGTCCTACGCGGTGGACTTCTGGGATCTCACCAACCGGCAGGACTGGGCGGCCTGTGAGTCGGTGCAGCGTGGCCTCGCCTCACCGCATGCCCGGCCCGGCCCGCTGGCCCCCGACGAAGACGGTGTGTACCAATTCGTTTCGCGGGTCGCTAGGGCCTATTCCGGTGGCGCTGCTCGCGGGTAGGCACACCGTTCACGCCCTCGATTGACTGCGCGTACGTGCCGACGGCGAACGCGGCTCCCGCCCCCATCACGGCCAACGCGTCGCGGTTGACGTTGTCGATCGTGTCGCCGGGCAGATGGTAGTTGCGGTCGAACGCGACCCCGTCGACGCCGCCCCACAGCCTGGCCTGCACCTTGGTTTTGCGCTGTGCCGCACCGGTTGTCGCGCCGCCGATCGGCACACCGGCGGCAAGAAAGGGGCTGTAGTCGCTGGCCCTGCTCAGCGGCTGGTCCGCAGGCCGCACCCCCGCAAGGTTCAGATAACCCGCAAGCGTGCGCTCGACACCTGCCGAGCCGAGAGGCACGCTGTCGGCGGGGATTTCGGGGTTGGGCTGGCCGGACTGGTCGCCGTCGTAGGTGAAGTACCCGGCGTTCGGTGAGCCGATCGTGTCGAAGTTCAGGTACAGCGCGATGTCGTTGAGTTGGTCATCGGAAAGGCCTGCCACGTATTTCGTCGACCCCGCGAGCACCGCCTCCTCCGAGCCCCAGAAGCCGAACCGGACCGCGTTGGTCGCCTGCGGTTGTGAACCCAGCGCCGCGGCGGTCTCCAGCAGCGCCGCCACCCCGGTGCCGTTGTCGTTGATGCCAGGGCTCTTGGCGGCGGTGTCCAGGTGCGCGCCCGCCATCACGGCATTGCGGATGTCGCCGGTTTTCGTCTGCGCCACCACGTTTCGCGATTTCACCATGGCGGCTTTGGCGTCGAGCACCAACCGCACGGGCGCTGACGTGCGGCGTAGCGCGGTGTTCGCGGTGGGGTCGATCACCGCGGTCGGCATTTTCAACCGTTCGTAGTAGCCGGGCGTGAACAGGTTCTGCGGGCTGCCCGCGCTGCGCGGATCGCTGATTACGAGCAGGCCGACGGCACCCTTGGCCCCGGCCGCGTCATGTTTGTCGGCGATCGAACACGTCGTGTCGTCGACGATCGCGATGGCGCCGGTCATCTTCGAGTTTCCGTAGTCGGCGGCGGCACATCCGGCGGGCCGCTGCGGCCGCAATGTGATGGCCCGCAATCCGCCTGCCGGTGTCGGCGTGAGAAGCGAGGCCTGGTCGACGGGATAGTTGCGGCCTGCCACCGTCAACGTCGGCTTGCCGGGCGACGCCACACCGAGCCGCTCATACTCCGGCGTATCGACGTCGAACCCCTTGTCGCGCAGGGTTTGTGCGACGTAATCGACGCTGGCGTCGTAGCCCGCTGTGCCTTCGGACCGCGAGCCTCCGTTGGCGTCGGCGATCTCCTGCAGCTTGCGCAGGTGGTCGAACATGCCGTCGACGCCGACCGTGTCGGACAACTGACGGGCCAGATCCGGTGTCGGCGGCGGCGCCGACGAACATCCGCCCAGCAATGTGACGAGCACAAGGGTCGCGACCGCCAGCGGCCTGACCGGGACGGTCATGACTCGGTCAGGACGTGCCGGGTGCGGTCGTCGCGGATCGGCACGCCGTTGCGGCCACGCTGATCCTGGGCGTAAATGCCGACGACGTAGGCGACTCCGGCGCCGTTGATCTCCATCGCTTGTCGGTTGATCTGATCCAAGGTATCCGTTCTCTTGTGGTAGTTCGGGTCGAACGGTTCGTCGGCCTTGCCGCCCCACAGCTCAGCCTGTTCGCGGGTCATCTTCTCCTCGGCACCGGAGAACAGTCCGCCTGCGGGCACTCCCGCCTTGGTGAACCCGTCGTAGTCGGAGCGCCCGACGAACGAGGTGTCCTGCGCGGTCTTGCCCGCGTCCTCGAGGTAGGCGACGAAGTTGCGTTCGATGCCCGCCGAGCCCTCCGGGACGCGGGGTGGGACCTCGCGCGGGCTCGGTGGCGCGGACTGGTCACCGTCGTAGGTGAAGTATCCGGCGTTCGGTGAGCCGAGCATGTCGAAGTTCAGGTACAAGGCAATGTCTTTGAGCGCCTCGACATCCAGCGACTCGACGTAATCGTTCGAACCCCGCAGGCCCTGTTCTTCTGCGCCCCAGAATCCGAACCGCACCGCGTTCTGTATGGGCGGCGACGGCCCCATCTGCAGCGCGGTCTCCAGCACCGCCGCGACGCCGGAGCCGTTGTCGTTGATGCCGGGCCCCTCCGGCACGCTGTCCAGATGCGCGCCGACCATCACGACGTCGGCGCTGGATCCGGTGCGCGTCTGGGCGATGACGTTGCGGGTCTTCTCGACACGCACGCCGGCCTTCAGCTTGAGTGTGGTCGGCCCCGGAGCGTTGCGCAGCCGCTCGCCGGTGGCCTGGGTGACGCTGACGACCGGGATCTTCGGGTTGGAGTCCTCGCCGAGCGTGCCGCCCATCTCGTCGTTGTCCTCGTTGTTGGCGACGATCAACGCCACCGCGCCGCGTTCGGCTGCCACCGCCTGCTTGATCGAGAACTGACAGGTGCCGCGGTCGACCAGCACCACCGCGCCCCGGACCGGAAGGCCGTCGTAATCGGATGCGGTGCACCCGGGCGAATCGTCGACTGGGGCCGCCACCAGCGGCCCGGAGACCCCTTCGGGCGGGGTGCCGATGGTGAACTCGAGCGGCTTGGCTTCGATCGCCGCCTCACCGACCGTCAGCTGCGGTTCCTCGGCGAACGGCAGCCGCACCTCGAACTCCGGGGTCTGCACGTCGAAACCCTTGTCACGCAGCGCATTGGCCACGTAGTCCGCGCTCGCGT
This sequence comes from Mycolicibacterium agri, assembly GCF_002553505.1. Classification (GTDB taxonomy): domain Bacteria; phylum Actinomycetota; class Actinomycetes; order Mycobacteriales; family Mycobacteriaceae; genus Mycobacterium; species Mycobacterium agri. The sequence continues at coordinate 196,186 of NZ_PDCP01000002.1, forward strand.
CGTAGCCGGGCGTGCCGAGCGCGCGATTGCCGCCATGCTCGTCGGCGATTTCCTGCAGCTTCGTCAGATGCGCCATCAGCGCGTCACCCGTGACCTGCTTGCCGAGTTTGGCCGCGTACTCGGCCGCCGCGACGGACGCCGCAGTGGACGAGGGCGGGCTGGCCGCTTCCTTGGCCGTCTTGTCTCCGCAGCCGCTGAACGACACCGCGACCATCGTCGCTGTCAGCACCGCTGTCGTCACTCGCAATACGCGCCCCACCGCCCCCACGTTAGCGGCTGCCCCTCACGCGTCTCGTCGGTTGATCATGACCAGGCCCGCAACGAACACGACCGCGGTGACCGCCGCGAAGTACACGATCGAGCCGACCTCGCCCCACGGCATGGCATACGCCGGGTAGAGCCATTGCACGTCTGTGAACCTGATGGCGTTGGCGAACGGCAGGTACGGGCCGACCTGCGTGCTGATGTTGGGCAGGTTGCCCAGCATCGGCTCGGCGACCAGCGGCCACAGCAGCAGCAGTGCGACCGCCCCCGCCGAAGCGCGGATCAACGCGCCGACGCCGACGCCCAACACCGCCGCGAACACCGCGTACAACGCGATCGAACCGACCAGCCGCCAGCTCTGCGGGTCGGAACCGGCCACCACGATCGAGGCCATCACCATCAGCGCGGCGTATGAGCCGGAAAAGACGGCGGCGACAACCGCTTTGGCGCACAGCACCAGCGTCCGGTGCGGGACGGCGAGAAATGTGGTGCGGATCATGCCGCTGCGGTACTCGTTGGTGACCGTCAGCGCCGACAGGATCATCAGCACCGGCACCCCGAAGACCGCGACCCCCATCGCCGCCTTGTCCGGCGCCAACGGCCCAGGACCGTACACCGTCGACGCCTGCGCGGCGGCCATGCCAAGACTCAGCACCGCCACCGCCGCCGCCGCCCACAACGACGATCTGGTGGTCACCAGCTTGATCCGTTCGGCGTTCAGCACCGCTGTCGCGCTCATGTCGCCGCCCGGTACTGCACGGCGTCGTCGGTGAGTTTCAGGTACGCGTCCTCCAGCGATGTCTGTTGTGAACTCAACTCGTGCAGCGTGATTCCGTTCTTGGCGGCCAGCTCGCCGACCACATCACTGGCTGCGCCGCGCACCAGCAGACCGGCGGCGTTGGCGTCGTCGTCGACGGTGATGCCTGCCTCGGTCAGCACCTGGCGCAGCAGTTCCAACTGCGGGCTGCGCACCCGCACGCTGTCGGCGCGGCCGACGAATTCGCTGACCGTCGTCGACGCGATCAACTTGCCGCGTCCGATCACCACGAGCCGGTCGCCGGTGTTGGCCATCTCCGCGAGCAGATGGCTGGACACGAACACCGTGCGGCCCTCGCCCGCAAGCGTGCGCATCAGCGTTCGCACCCAGCGGATGCCTTCGGGGTCGAGGCCGTTGACCGGTTCGTCGAACAACAGCACCGGCGGATCGCCGAGCAGCGCGGCGGCGATGCCCAGCCGTTGGCTCATGCCGAGCGACAGCGTGCCCGCCTTCTTGGCGGCCACCTCCGTCAATCCGACCATGTCCAGCACCTCGTCGACGCGGCTCGTCGGCAGTCGATGCGTGGCGGCGATCCAGCGCAGATGAGCCCGCACCGACCGGTTGGGGTGCGTCTGCCTGGCGTCCAGCAGCGCGCCCACGTGCCGCAGCGGCTCGGACAGCTCACGGTAGGCCTTGCCGTCGATGGTCGCGGTGCCCGCCGTCGGGCGGTCGAGGCCGAGGATCATCCGCATCGTCGTGGTCTTGCCTGCACCGTTGGGGCCGAGGAATCCGGTGACAACGCCCGGCTCGATAGTGCAGGTGAGGTCGTCGACCGCGCGGGTTCGGCCGAAAACCTTGGTGAGCCCGACCAGTTCGATCATCGCGCCCATCCTGTCATGAGCCGATGATGAGGTCGGCGACCGCGCGCATGCCCGCCGCGTTCGGGTGCGCGGGAAACGGCCTGCCGGGCACCGGCATGAATATCCGCGACGGCTTGGTCGTCCACGGCGTCCGTGGCTTCTGCGTCGTGCTTCTGTGGCGGCTTTTGTGGCGCCGGCGGTCGTGACTCGTCGCGAGAAGGAATCTACGCAGCCCTTTCCTCGCAATTTCGCTGCGAGGATTCCGTTTCGCGGTGGTGAGGTGAGGGGCGGGAGGCATCCGGCGGCCTCGGCCGTCAACCGCTCGAGCGTCGCGGCGATGCGACATAGCGTTTCGTCATAGAGAAGGGCTGGACGGCTGCGCCCAGAACCGCTTCGGGATCCGGCCTGCCCTGCGCGCGAGGTAGCCCGCGTTGACGGCGGCGGCCATCGCGGCCGCCATCGTCGGCGGGTCGGCGGCGCGTGTCACCGCGCTTGCCAGAAGCACAGCGTCACAACCCAACTCCATGGCCTGGGCGGCGTCGCTCGCGGTGCCGATGCCCGCGTCGAGGATCACGGGAACGTTTGCCTGCTCGACGATCATCTCGATGTTGTGCGGGTTGGCGATGCCGAGGCCGGTGCCGATCGGCGAGCCGAGCGGCATCACCGCCGCGCAGCCGGTGTCCTCGAGCCGACGCGCCAGCACCGGGTCGTCGTTGGTGTAGGGCAGCACCGTGAAACCGTCGTCGACCAATTGCTCTGCAGCGCGGACCAATTCGACGGCGTCCGGCAGCAGCGTCCGTTCGTCGGCGATGACTTCGAGCTTGACCCAGTCGGTCTGCAGCGCCTCGAGGGCCAGCTGCGCGGTCAGCACCGCCTCCGCGGCGCCGCGGCAACCCGCCGTATTGGGCAGCGGCGTGATGTTCAGCCGGTTCAGCAGGCCGAGCACGCCGGTGCCGCCGTCGGCGTCGACGCGGCGCATGGCGACCGTCGTCAACTCGGTGCCCGACGCGACCAGGGCCTCCTCCAGCACGGCGAGGTTGGCGGCACCCCCGGTGCCGAGGATCAGCCGCGAACCGAATTCGCGACCGGCGATCGTGAGCTTCTGATCAACCACCCTGCACCGCCGTCACCACTTCGAGGCGTGCACCGTCGGACAGCGCGGTGTCCCACTGCGAGCGCGGCAACACCGACCAGTCGACTGCGACGGCAATGCCCTTCTCGGGAAAGCCGAGCCGCTCCAGCAGAGCCATCACCGTGGTCTGCTCGTCGACTTCGACCTTCTCGTCGTTGACCGTGACAATCATCGAACCTCCACCAGTTCGGCGTCCGGCAGCGGAGCGCCGTTGAGTTCACCTGCAATCGCCTCGGCGGTCCACGGCGCCAGCAGGAAGCCGGACCGTCCGTGCCCAGCCGCCACCAGCGTTCTCTCGTCGAGACGGCCGACGATCGGCAGGTTATCGGGCGTCATGGGCCGCAAACCCGCCGAGCACTCGGCCAATTCGTATTCGCCCAGCCCCGGCATGATCGCGCAGGCGTCGTCGAGAAGTTCCCGCACACCGGTCACCGTCGGCGCGGTGTCGCGGCCGTGCTCGTACTGCGTCGCACCGATCACGACCCCGTCGGCGCGCGGCACCACGTACACCTGCCTGCCGTGCACGCGCGCGCGGACCACCCTGCGCGGCACCGGCATACAGCCCCGCCGCCAGCGCAGCCGCAGCACCTCACCCTTGACCGGCCGGATCGGCAGGCCGGGCCACAACGACGGCGCGTCGACGCCGTTGGCGATGACACGGACGTCGGCGCCGACCGACGCCAGATCGGTCACCGGCGGGCACATCCGCACACCGAGGCTCTCGCAGTGCGCCGCCAGCGCGGCGACCACGGCCCTGTTGTCGACGGCCAGTTCGGTTTCGGCGATGAAGCCGTGCCGAATGGCCTGCGCGAGAAGCGGTTCGACGTCGCGTGCGGCCGTGGTGAAGTGCACCGGGTGCCCTTGGGCAGCCAGCCACTCGCCGACGGTTTTCAGGTCGGCGACGTCGGCGCGGTCGACGGCCACGACCAGCGACTCGCGCGCGGTGATCACGCTGTCGGGCAGCCCGTCGAGGAAGCCGCCGTGCCACATCTCCAGAGACGCCAACCCAAGCCGCAGCAGCCGTTCCTCGCCCGGCCAGCCTTCGCTGTGCGGGGCGAGCATGCCGCCGGCCACCCATGAGGTGCCGGGGTCGTCGGTGCGGTGCACGCGCACGTCCCAGCCGTCGAGCGCGGCGCGGCGCGCAACCGAAAGGCCGATGACACCGCCGCCGATGACGGCGAGTGATCCGATAGGTGGCATGTCCCTCCCTTCGCCGGCATGACCCGGATCAGGTGCAACGGTAAGGGCAGGTGTCAAACCGTGTGCCCACTCTCAGTCCGCTCTCCGGACTCCCGTGTCGAGCACCCACACTACCCTCACGGGTGTGCATCACCTGACGGATCGGTCTGCGAGGCAGGCCCGGCTGGCTCAAGCGCAGCTGTATCTGTGCACCGACGCCCGCCGCGAGCGCGGTGACCTGGCCGAGTTCGCCGACGCCGCGCTGGCCGGCGGGGTCGACATCATCCAGCTGCGGGACAAGGGCTCCCCCGGTGAGCGGCAGTTCGGCCCGCTGGAGGCCCGTGACGAACTGGCCGCCCTCGAGGTGCTCGCCGACGCCGCCGCCCGGCACAACGCCCTGTTGGCCGTGAACGACCGCGCCGACATCGCCCGCGCGGCCGCCGCCGACATGCTGCACCTGGGTCAGGACGACCTGCCGCTGGACATCGCCCGCGAGATCATCGGGCCCGAGCCGCTGATCGGCCGGTCCACCCACGACCGCGACCAGGTCAGCGCCGCGGTCGCCGAAGCCGTCGACTACTTCTGTGTCGGGCCGTGCTGGCCGACCCCGACCAAGCCGGGTCGACCCGCGCCGGGCCTGCCGCTGGTCGGGTTCGCGGCCGGGCTCGGCACCGACAAGCCGTGGTTCGCGATCGGCGGAATCGACGAACAGCGCCTGCCCGAGGTGCTCGACGCCGGGACGCGCCGCGTCGTGGTGGTGCGCGCGATCACCTCCGCCGACGACCCGCAGGCGGCCGCCAAGCGGTTGAAGCAGCTGCTTACGAGCTCCCGTTGACCAGCAGCGGGATGGACGCCGCGACCGCGCGCAGGTGCGACCAGCTGGCGGCGAAGCCGGGATGCAGCGGAAGTTCGTCGACCTCGTCCTCGGCCACCCAGCGCAGCTCGGCGCTCTCCCGGTTCGGCACGGTGTCCAGCAGCGCAGGCGCGTCGGCGATCACGGTGGTGTAGGTCCAGCTCGGACCGTTCGGGCCGGCCACCTCGGCGGTGATCACGGTCGTGCGCACCACGAGCAGGTGGGCGGGCAGCCCCGCCTCTTCGTGTGCCTCGCGGACGGCGGCCTGTTCGGCGGTTTCGTGGCTGTCCCGCGCACCGCCGGGCAAACCCCAGGTGCCGCCCTGATGACTCCACGGGGCCCGATGCTGCAGAAGCACCGCGGCCGACCCGTCGGGACGAGGCGCGCGCAGCAGCAGACCCGCGGCGCCGTGCCTGCCCCAGTAGGCCGCGCCGCTGTCGGAAACAACCCAACCGTCGCCGTCGCCACGCACGGTCTCAGCTTAGGGAACACATCGTTCACCGGTGGTCGCCGAATGCCCACACGTCACACGGATAACTCTTAGAATTCTTTTATAGAGTGAGCGTAGGTCGGGAAAAGTAGCTGGAGAGCCAGAGAAAGATGGAGTCCGCAGACCCGTGACTGTGGAGTTGGCGCACCCGTCGACCGAGCCACTGGCGTCGCGGTCGCCGACAACGCCAGCGCACCCGCGCTGGTGGTTCCTGTGGACCACTCCCGGCCGGATTCTGACGATCGGCATCGTGCTGTCGGCCCTCGTGATCGCCAGCGCATTTGCCACATCTACCACCGTCAACGATCGCCAGAACCAGCTGACCGCGGTCCTCGACCACACCGAGCCGTTGGCGTTCGCCGCGGGCCAGCTCTACACCACGCTGTCGGTCGCCGACGCCGCCGCCGCGACCGCGTTCATCGCGGGCTCTGAACCGCAGGACGTGCGGCAGCGTTACCAACAGGCGATCACCGACGCCGCCGCAGCTGTGACCAGGGCATCAAGCGGCCTGACGGAGGAGCCGTTGATCCAGTTGCTGAGCCGGATCAACGCCAACCTGGCGGTCTACACCGGGTTGGTGGAGACCGCGCGCACCAACAACAGGGCGGGCAATCCGGTCGGCTCGTCGTACCTGTCCGAGGCGTCCTCGCTGATGCAGGACACGATCCTGCCCGACGCGCAGCGGCTCTATCAGGAGACCTCGGCGCGGGTCGACAAGGAGACGACGGCGTCGACGCGCATTCCGGCGCCGGTCATCCTGGTCGTGTTGGCCACGCTGTTGTTCGGCGCGTTCGCCAATCGCTGGCTGGCCCGCCGCACCCGGCGCCGCATCAACATCGGTTTCATCGCCGGTGGGATGGCCGTGCTGATCATGTTGATCTGGGTGTTCACCGCGCTGATCATCTCGACCCTCGACAGCCGCAGCGCCAAGAACACCGCCGCCGAGTCGCTCAAGACCATCACCACGCTGGCGATCACCGCGCAACAGGCCCGCGCCGACGAGACGCTGTCGCTGATCCGCCGCGGCGACGAGGCCGTGCGCAAGCAGTCCTACTACCAGCGCATCGACGACATGCAGCGGCAGCTGTCGGAGTACCTCAGCCGCGAGGACGCGATCGACAAGGCCGACCTGGCCAACGCCGAGCAGTTGCTGCGTCGCTGGCGCGCGGCCGACGACCGCATCAGCGCCTACATCGCGGTCGGCAACTACCAGGCGGCCACGCAGGTGGCCCTTGGCAAGGGTGAGGACGATTCGACGCCTGCGTTCGACCGGCTGGACGCGACGCTGAACAAGGGCATCGAGAAGAGCCGCGAACAACTGCGCAGCGACATCCTCAACGCCCGCCGGGTGCTGTCCGGCGCGACGGTGGGCGCCGCGGTGTTGTCGGTGGTGGCCGCGATCGCGGTGGCGCTGGGATTGTGGCCCCGACTTAGCGAGTACCGCTGATGAGCGCTTGCGCGAAGAAGAGACAAGCCCTGATGAGCGCTTGCGCGAAGAAGAGACAAGCCCTGATGAGCGCTTGCGCGAAGAAGAGGCGGCCGAGATGAGACTCAAGATGGTGTGCGCCGCGATCGCCATGGTGACCGCGCTGGCGGGCTGTGCTGAAGCCGAAAGCCTCACGCCGATACCGAGTCTCTCGCTGCCGCCGGTGACGCCCGCAGGCATGGAGGAACTGCCACCGAAGATCGTGGAGCCGTCGCAGGACGCCGAGGACTGCGACCTGACGGCGAGCCTGCGCCCGTTCTCCAACCGCGAGGACGCCCAGGAGGCGGTGGAGCACATCAAGGCCCGCGGCCGCCTCATCGTCGGGCTCGACATCGGCAGCAACCTGTTCAGCTTCCGCGACCCGATCACCGGCGAGATCACCGGCTTCGACGTCGACATCGCAGGCGAGGTGGCGCGCGACATCTTCGGCACCCCGTCACAGGTCGAGTACCGCATCCTGTCGTCGGCCGACCGCATTTCGGCGTTGCAGAACAACCAGGTCGACATCGTCGTCAAGACGATGAGCATCACCTGCGAACGCAAGAAGCTGGTCAACTTCTCGACCGTGTATCTGGTTGCCAATCAACGGATTCTGGCGCCCCGCGACTCCGCCATCACGCGGGCAAGCGACCTGTCCGGCAAGCGGGTCTGCGCCGTCAAGGGCACGACGTCGCTGCAGCGGATCCAACAGATCAGCCCGCCGCCGATCGTCATCCAGGTGGTCACATGGGCCGACTGCCTGGTCGCGCTGCAACAGCGTCAGGTCGACGCGGTCAGCACCGACGACTCGATTCTGGCGGGGTTGGTGGCCCAGGACCCGTATCTGCACATCGTCGGGCCGAGCATGAACCAGGAGCCCTACGGCATCGGTGTGAACCTGGAGAACACCGACCTGGTGCGCTTCGTCAACGGCACCCTGGAGCGGATCCGCCGCGACGGCACATGGAACACGTTGTACCGCAAGTGGTTGACGGTACTCGGCCCGCCGCCTGCGCCCCCGGTCCCGAGGTACGTGGACTGATGACTACCGCTGACGACGAATTCGAAGGCCCCGGCACACAACCGGCCAGCCTGGAGGAAGTCGACATGGACTCCATGTCGACGATTCGGCCGATGGCGACGCAGGCGGTGTTCCGTCCCCGCTACGACGACTCGGACGGCTCGGAACACTCCGTCGACACCGAACCCCAGGACCACACGACGACGTTGACGCGGTTGTCGCCGACCCGGCGGCTGGGCGGCGGGCTGGTGGAGATCCCGCGGGTACCCGAGATCGACCCGCTTTCGGCGTTGATGACCAATCCCGTTGTGGCCGAGTCGAAACGGTTCTGCTGGAACTGCGGGCGCCCGGTCGGCCGGTCGTCACCGGAGGGCAAGGCGTTGTCGGAGGGCTGGTGCCCGCACTGCGGCAGCCCGTATTCCTTCCTGCCGCAACTGGCTCCTGGTGACAGGGTCGCCGACCAGTACGAGATCAAGGGCTGCATCGCACACGGCGGACTGGGTTGGGTGTATCTGGCCTTCGACCACAACGTCAACGAACGCCCCGTCGTGCTCAAGGGTTTGGTGCACGCCGGCGACGCCGAGGCGCAGAAGATCGCGATGGCCGAGCGGCAGTTCCTCGCCGAGGTGACGCATCCGGGGATCGTGAAGATCTACAACTTCGTCGAGCACCCCGACAAGCACGGCAACCCCATCGGCTACATCGTGATGGAGTACGTCGGCGGGAAGTCGCTGAAACAGGCCAAGGGGCACAAGCTGCCGGTCGCGGAGGCCATCGGCTACATGCTCGAGATCCTGCCAGCGCTGGGCTATCTGCACTCCATCGGGCTGGCCTACAACGACCTCAAGCCCGAGAACATCATGATCACCGAGGAGCAGCTCAAGCTGATCGACCTCGGCGCGGTGTCGCGGATCAACTCCTTCGGATACCTCTACGGCACACCGGGTTACCAGGCTCCTGAGATCGTGCGGACGGGGCCGACGGTGGCCACCGACATTTACACCGTGGGCCGCACGCTGGCGGCGCTGACGCTCAAGCTGCGCACCCGCAAGGGCCGCTACGTCGACGGTCTGCCCGAGGACGATCCCGTTCTGGCCGAATACGACTCGTTCGGCCGGCTGCTGCGCAGGGCCATCGACCCCGATCCGCGGCGACGGTTCGGAAGCGCCGAGGAGATGACCAGCCAGCTGCTCGGTGTGCTGCGCGAGGTGGTCGCCAAGGACACCGGAACGCCTCGGCCGGGTCTATCGACGGTGTTCAGCCCGACCCGCTCGACGTTCGGAATCGACCTTCTCGTCGCACACACCGACGTCTACCGCGACGGGCAGGTGCACTCGGAAAAGCTGACGGCACAGGAGATTGTCCGGGCGCTACCGGTGCCGCTGGTCGACCCGACCGACGTCGGCGCCACCGTGTTGTCGGCCAGCGTACTCAGCCAGCCGGTGCAGACGCTCGACCAGCTGCGTGCGGCCCGCCACGGCAGGTACGAGTCCGAGGGCATCGACCTGTCGGAATCGGTTGAGCTGCCGTTGATGGAGGTGCGCGCGCTGCTCGACCTCGGCGACGTCGCCAAGGCCACCCGCAAGCTCGACGACCTCGCGGCACGGGTCGGTTGGAATTGGCGCCTGATCTGGTTCCGCGCGGTCTCGGAGATGCTGACCGGCAATTACGAGTCGGCGACAAAGCATTTCACCGAGGTGCTCGACACGCTGCCCGGCGAGTTGGCGCCGAAGCTGGCGTTGGCGGCGACGGCCGAGCTGGCAGGCAGCCCCGACGACGGCAAGTTCTACAAGACCGTCTGGAGCACCGACAACGGCATCATCTCCGCTGGTTTCGGTCTGGCGCGCGCCCAGTCGGCGGCAGGCGATCGCGACGCGGCCGTCCGCACGCTCGACGCGGTACCGGCCACCTCGAGGTATTACACGACGGCGCGGCTCACCAGCGCGGTGACGCTGCTGTCCGGACGGTCGATGAACGAGATCACCGAAAAGCACATCCGCGAGGCCGCCCGCCGCGTGGAGGCGCTGCCCGACACCGAGCCGCGGGTGCTGCAGATCCGGGCGCTGGTGCTCGGCACCGCGATGGACTGGCTGGCCGACCACGAGGCCAGCAGCAACCACATCCTCGGGTTCCCGTTCACCCAGCATGGTTTGCAGCTCGGCGTTGAGGCGTCGCTGCGGGCGCTGGCCCGCGTCGCTCCCACCCAGGCCCACCGCTATGCCCTGGTCGATCTCGCCAACAGCGTGCGGCCGACGAGCACCTTCTAAGATCGGCCCGTGGAGACGTTCAAGCGCTACCTGATGTTTCAGGCCATGATGTTCGTCTTCGGCATCGTCGGGCCGATCTTCCTCATCGGCTACTTCGCGGCCCAGCCCGACCCGTCGCTGAAGTGGATGTACTGGTGGGGGCTCATCATCACGTTCATCGATGTGATGATCGCCCTCGGACTGACCGCCAGCACCGAGGTTCGAACGCCGAAAACACCATTCACGAACCGGGATTCCGGATAAGCTCCGCGCACGCCTGAGCGATCGCCAGCTCCTCGTTGGTGGGGACGACCAGAACCGTGGTGGGTGAACCGTCCGACGAGATCCGGCGTGCGCCTTTGTCGGGGCTCTCGTTGCGGCGCTCGTCGAGCTCGACGCCCAGCGGGGTCAGCCCGGACAGGGCGTCGCGGCGCACGGCCGCGTCGTTCTCGCCGACCCCGGCCGTGAACGTGATGACGTCGGTGTTGCCCAGCACCGCCATGTAGCCGCCGATGTACTTGCGCAGCCGGTGGATGTAGACGTCGTAGGCCAATTTCGCTGCCTCGTCGCCGGATTCGATGCGCTTGTGCAGCGCACGGAAGTCCTTCTCGCCGCCAAGACCGAACACGCCGGACTCGTCGTTGAGTATGTCGTCGAATTCTTCGACGCCCAAGCCGGCGGTGCGCGACACGTAGGAGAAAATGCCGGGGTCGATGTCACCGGAGCGGGTGCCCATCACCAGACCCTCCAACGGCGTCAGGCCCATCGACGTGTCGACGGGTCTACCTCCGGCGATCGCTGACGCCGACGCGCCGTTGCCCAGGTGCAACACGATCTGGTTCAGTGAATCCAGCGGCGCGTCAAGGAATTTAGCCACTTCTTCGCTGACGTACTGGTGTGAGGTGCCGTGGAACCCGTAGCGACGCACGCCCCAGCGCTGGGCGATGTCACGTCTGATCGCATAGGTCGCGGCCGCCGGCGGCAGGTCGTGGAAGAAGGCCGTGTCGAACACCGCGATGTGCGGCAGGTCGGGCAGCGCTTTGCGCGCGACCTTGATGCCCTGCACCGCAGGCGGATTGTGCAGCTCGGCCAGCGGCTCCAACTCGCCGAGCTGTGCGAACACGTCGTCGTCGATGAGCGTCGGCTCGTAGAGGTTGGGGCCGCCGTGCACGACGCGATGCCCCACCGCTGCCAGGTTGAGGCTCTCCAGCGGTCGGCCGGACTCGGTCAGCTCCTCAAACGCGGCCTGCAGCGCCGCCGAGTGGTCGGCCACCGGCCCGTCGCCGATCCGCTCGATGACCCCGTCGGCCACCATGGTCGCCGAGTCAGGTTCTACAACAGCGTATTTCAGCGATGACGAGCCGGAGTTGACGACGAGTACTCTTGATGAATCAGCCATCACTTGTCCTGAGCTTGGATCGCCGTGATTGCCACGGTGTTGACGATGTCCTCGATCAGCGCGCCGCGCGACAGATCGTTGACCGGCTTCTTCAAACCCTGCAGCACGGGACCGATCGCGACGGCACCGGCGCTGCGCTGCACGGCTTTATAGGTGTTGTTGCCGGTGTTGAGGTCGGGGAAGATCAGCACCGTCGCCCTGCCCGCCACCTTCGAGTCCGGCATCTTGCTCTTCGCGGTCGTCGGATCGACAGCGGCGTCGTACTGGATCGGCCCGTCGACCAACAGGTCCGGTTCGCGCTGTCGCACCAACTCCGTTGCCTGCCTGACCTTGTCGACGTCGGCTCCGGTGCCCGATGTGCCGGTCGAGTAGGACAGCATCGCGACCCTGGGCTCGATGCCGAACTGCGCGGCGGTGTGCGCCGACGAGATCGCGATGTCGGCGAGTTGCTCGGCGGTGGGGTCGGGCACGATCGCGCAGTCGCCGTAGGCGAGGACGCGGTCGGCCAGGCACATCAGGAAGATGCTCGACACGGTGGTGATGCCGGGCTTGGTCTTGATGATCTCCAACGCGGGCCGGACGGTGTGCGCGGTGGTGTGCATCGCACCGGACACCATGCCGTCGACCATGTCGTTGTACACCAGCATGGTGCCGAAATAGGAGATGTCGGTGACGGTTTCGCGGGCCTGTTCGAAGGTGACACCCTTGTGCTTGCGCAGCTGCGCGTACTGGTCGGCGAATTGGTCGCACAGCTCGCTGGTCGTCGGGTTCAGCACCTTCGCCGCGGACAGGTCCACCCCCAGCTCTGCGGCGCGGGCGCGGACCTGCGTCTCATCCCCCAGGATCGTCAGCTCGGCCACGTTGCGGTGCAGCAGCCGGCCCGCGGCCCGCAGGATGCGGTCGTCCTCCCCCTCCGGAAGCACGATGTGCTTGCGGTCGGCCCGCGCTCGCTCGATCAGCTGATGGGTGAACATCTGCGGGGTGACGACCGACGGTATCGGAAGGGCCAGCTGTGCAAGGAGATCGGCGACGTCGACGTTGGTGTTCATCAATTCGATCGCGGTGTCGATCTTGCGGTGTGACGACGCTGTGACACGGCCGCGGGTCGCGGCGACCCGGCTTGCGGTTTCGAAGGTGCCGAGCCCGGTGGCGATGATCGGCAGCCGTTGGCGCTGGCCGCCGACCAGCTTGGCGATGCACGGGTGCAGCTCCAGCCCGCCGTTGAGCAGGATGCACGACAATGACGGAAAGCCCTCCGCCGCATGGGCGCTCACCACGGCCAGGACGACGTCGGAGCGGTCACCCGGCGTGATCACCGCGACCCCCTCGGTGAGCCGTTCCAGCACGTGCTCGGCCGTCATGCCCGCCACCAGGACGCCCGTCGCCTCGCGCTTGAGCAGCTCGGGGTCGCCGCTGATCACCGTGCCGTCGACGGCGTGGGCGAGCTCGCCGACGGTCGGCGCGGCCAGCAGCGGCTCCTCGGGCAACACGTACGACTTGGGCGGGAAGCCTTTGAGCGCCTCGGCGACCGCAGCCAGCTGCGCCGGATCGCACCGGTTGGCCACCACCGCCGCGGTGTGGGCGTGCTGGCCCGCGATCTCGGCCAGGCACAGCTCGACGACCCTGGCCACCTCCTCGGGCGTGCGGTCCTTGGCCTTGACCGCCAACACGACGGGCGCGCCGAGGCTGGCCGCGATCCGCGCGTTGGTGTCCAGCTCGCTGGGCGCGGTGACGTCGGTGTAGTCGCTGCCGACGACCACCACCGCGTCGCATTGGTCGGCGACGTCGTGGTAGCGGTCGACGATGTCAGCGATGGCCGCATCGGAATCCTCATGCAGCTGTTGGTAACTCACCCCGGCGCACTGCTCGTAGGTCAAGCCCGCGGTGGTGTGGGCGAGCAGCAGCTCCAGGATGTGGTCGCGGTCCCCGCTTCGGGTGATCGGCCGGAACACCCCGACCTTGGCGACGGTGGCGGCCAGCCGATGCAGAATGCCCAACGCGATCGTGGACTTGCCGGTGTCGCCTTCCGGCGCGGCAATGTAGATCGCGTTGGGCACGCGGCAAACGTATCAGCCGAGGCGGCGCAGCCGTGGCTCCAAATCCTTGGCGAACAGCTCCAGGAAGCGGCGCTGATCGTGTCCGGGTGCGTGGAACACCAAGTGGTTCAAGCCCCACTTGACGTACTGGCCCACCTTCTCGACGGCCTCGTCGGGATCCGATGCCACGATCCAGCGCTTGGCGACCTGTTCGATCGGCAGCTCGTCGGCGGCCTTCTCCATCTCGATCGGGTCGTCGATGCTGTGCTTCTGTTCGGCTGTCAGCGACAGCGGCGCCCAGAACCGGGTGTTCTCCAGCGCGAGCTCGGGATCGGTGTCATAGGAGATCTTGATCTCGATCATCCGGTCGATCTCGTCGGGATTGCGGTTGGCCGCCTCGGCGCCCTCCTTGACGGCGGGGATGAGCTTGTCCTTGTACAGCTCCTCGCCCTTGCCCGAGGTGCAGATGAAACCGTCGCCGGCACGGCCGGCGTACTTGGCCACCACGGGCCCGCCCGCGGCGACGTAGACGGGGATGCCACCCTCGGGCACGTCGTAGATCGAGGCGCCCTTGGTGCGGTAGTACTCGCCCTCGAAGTCCACGCGGTCGCCGAGCCACAGCTCGCGCATCAACCGCACCGCCTCGCGCAGCCGGGCGAAGCGTTCCTTGAACTCCGGCCACTCGCCCTCGTATCCGGTGGCGATCTCGTTGAGCGCCTCGCCGGTGCCGACGCCGAGGAAGATGCGTCCGGGATACAGGCAGCCCATCGTCGCGAACGCCTGCGCGATGACGGCGGGGTTGTACCGGAACGTCGGCGTCAGCACCGATGTGCCGAGGGTCAGCCGCTTGGTGCGCTCGCCCACCGCGGTCATCCAGGCCAGCGAAAACGGCGCATGCCCACCCTCGTGGCGCCATGGCTGGAAGTGGTCGCTGACCGTCGCGCTGTCCATGCCGTGTTCCTCGGCGGCCACCGCCAACTCGACGAGCTCACGCGGCGCGAACTGCTCCGCCGACGCCTTGTACCCCAGTTTCAGTTCCATCTGTCCTCTTTCTGCTCGCCGTCCGCACTTCGTTTCTACTCCATCTGCGCGATCTGCCTAAACTCGCGGGATGGCACCAGTCCTGAGCGCCATCACCGACCGTGTGCATTTCGCACAGACCGACCTCGTCAACTGGACCCTGGTCGTCGACGACTCCGGCGTCATGCTTATCGACGCGGGCTTCCCGGGTCACCGCGACGACGTGCTGGCCTCGCTGCGCCAGTTGGGTTTCGGCGTCGACGATCTGCGGGCGATCCTGTTGACCCACGCCCATATCGACCACCTCGGTTCGGCGATCTGGTTCGCGAAAAACCATGGCACACCGGTGTATTGCCACGCCGACGAGGTGGGCCACACCAAACGCGAGTACCTCGAGCAGGCCTCGCCGGCCGATGTGGCCATGCACATCTGGCAGCCGCGCTGGCTGAAATGGTCGATCGCGATCAGCCGCAAGGGGGCGTTCAGCCGCGAGGGCATACCGACCGCCCAAGCGCTGTCGGAGGACGTCGCGGCCGGACTGCCCGGCGCACCGATGGCCATCCCGAGCCCGGGACACACCGGCGGGCACTGCTCCTTCGTCGTCGACGGGGTGTTGGTCGCCGGCGACGCGCTGGTCACCGGGCATCCGGTGTCCACCCGCACCGGCCCCCAGTTGCTGCCCGACGTGTTCAACCACGACCAGGAGGGCTGTGTGCGCAGCCTGTCGGCGCTGGGCATGCTCGACACCGAGGTGCTGGTCCCCGGGCACGGGCCGGTGTGGCGCGGGTCGATCCGCGAGGCCGCAGACGCCGCGTCGGCGCGTTAGGCGAGCGCCTCGTAGCCGAGCAAAAATACCGCGGTCAGGCACAACCCGCAGCACAGCACGAACGTCGGCATCAGGATCTTGTCGTCGAGGTCGGCGTCGTCGACCGATCCGCGACGTCGACCGAGGAATGACCGCAGCATGATGCCCGCAATGAAGGTCAGCGCCGCGGCGGCAAGGAGCAGCCATCCGATGGTTGTCTGCGAAATAGGCACCCATACACCCCCGCCGCCGTCTGCGACAGCTCAGGGCCAGCCTATAGGCCAAGGTGGTCCCGGAGGGTTTGCCCGTCATATTGGCTGCGGAATCCGTACCGCTCCTGCAGTAGCGGCACCACCCGGTCGACGAATTCATCGAGCCCGTGGGGCGTCAGGTGCGGCACCAGGATGAATCCGTCGCAGGCGTCGGACTGGATGTGCAGGTCGATCTCGTCGGCAACCTCAGCCGGTGTGCCGACGAACTGCTGGCGGCTGGTGACCGCGATGATCAATTCGCGGATGCTGAGCTTGTCGGCCTCTGCGCGTTCGCGCCAGGCGGCGGCGATGGCCTTGGGGTCGCCGTGGCGCACTCGACCCTGGGTGATGGTGGGGTCGTCGGCGGGTTCGATGTCGGGCAGCGGGCCGTCGGGGTCATAGGCCGACAGGTCGCGCTGCCACACCTGTTCGAGCATGGCGATCGCGGTGGGCCCGCTCACCTGTTGGTAGCGGATGTGCCTGGCCCGGTCGGCGGCTTCGGCCGCGGTGTCGCCGAGTACGAACGTGGCGGCAGGAAAGACCTTGAGCCGGTCAGGATTTCGGCCGAACGCTGCGGCACGCTGCTTGACGTCGGCGTAGTAGCGCTGCCCGGCCTCCAGCGCCGAGTGCAGCGTGAACAGCGCGTCGGCGTACTCGGCGCCGAAGGCCCTGCCGTCGGAGGAGTCGCCGGCCTGCAGGAGCACCGGGTGGCGCTGCGTGCTGGCCGGAAGCGTTGCCACGCCGTGCACGTCGAACTGCTTGCCGTGGAAGTCGACGGTGTTGATGCGGTCGGGATTGACGTAGATGCCGGAGTCGGCGTCGGCGCGGATGGCGTCGTCGGCCCAGCTGTCCCAGAACTGTCTTGCGACGGTGACGAACTCGGCGGCCCGCACATACCGGTCGGCGTAGTCGAGGAATCCGCCGCGGCGGAAGTTCTCGCCGGTGAACGCGTCCGATGACGTCACCATGTTCCAGCCGGCCCGGCCGTCGGACAGGTGGTCGAGGGTGGCGAATTGGCGTGCCACCTCGAAGGGTTCGTTGAAGGTGGTGTTGATGGTGCCGACCAGGCCGAGGCGTTCGGTGACCGCGGCAAGGGCGGCCAGGACGGTGAAGGTGTCGGGCCGGCCGACGACGTCGAGGTCGTGGATGCGGCCGCGGTGTTCGCGCAGGCGCAGGCCTTCGGCGAGGAAGAAGAAGTCGAAGAAGCCGCGTTCGGCTGCGCGGGCCAGATGGGCGAACGAGTCGAACTCGATCTGGCTGCCCGACTCGGGATCCGACCACACCGTGGTGTTGTTGACGCCGGGGAAATGCGCGGCCAGATGGATCGGCTTGCGGTGGTTGCCTTCTCGAACGGCGGTCATCCAGTCACCCCCCAGCGTTTGGCGATGAGCTCGTGGGAACGGAGCCGGTCGGTGTGCCGGTGCGTGACCGAGGTGATGACGAGTTCGTCGGCGCCGGTGACGCGCTGCAGGGTCTCCAGTCGTTCGGCGACGACGTCGGGGTCGCCGACGAACTGGGTGGCCACCCGGTCATGGACCACTGGGCACTGTTCGTCGTTGAGGGGCTCGGTCTTGTCGGGGTCGGGGTAGGGCACCGCGCCGCCGCCCTTGCGGATCGAGTAGACCCAGTTCCCGTAGCTGGAGGCCAAATGCTTTGCGGTGGCGGTGTCGTCGGCGACGACCACGTCGGCCGACACCATGACGTAAGGCTGTTGCAGATACTGTGAGGGCTGAAAAGCATTGCGGTAGGCCTCGACTGCCTCCAGCGCGGTGGCGGGAGTGATGTGGTAGCTGGCGACGAACGGCAGCCCGCGCGCGCCTGCCACCTGAGCGCTCTGACCCTTGCTGCTGCCGAACACCAACGGTGTCAGGGCGGTTCGCTCGCCCGGCACCACGTGCAGGTCGTAGTCCTTGACCCGATAGCAGCCGCGCAGCATGGCCAGGATGTCGTCGACCTGCTCGGCGAAGTCGGGCGATTGCGCTTCGGGCTGCTGGAGGACCGTCATCTGCGCGCGCAACCGGTCGGTGATGATCGAGCGTATGTCGAAGGGCGGTGGAATGACGAGCCCGTCGACGTTGCGCCACTGCGGCTCTGGCTTTGGTTCGGGCTGTTTGGTTTTGGGCTCTTGGGTCTTTCGGGCGGCTTCGCGGCGGCGCTGCCCCGAGCGACCGATGCCGAGGTCGATGCGGCCGGGATAGAACGCGTCGAGCATGCCGAAGCTCTCCACGACGGCCGCGGCGGTGGTGTGGCCCAATTGCACTGCGCCTGCTCCGACACGGATGTGCTCGGTGGCTGCGGCGATCTGGCCGATCAGCACCGCGGGCGACGAGCTGGCGACCGCGACGAAGTGGTGCTCGGCGATCCAGTACCGCTTGAAGCCCCACTGCTCGGCGTGCTGGGCGAGGTCGATGGTGTTGCGCAGGGCGGTCGGCGCGTCGCTGCCTTCGCTGATCGGCGACAGATCAAGGATCGACAAGGGGATGGTCATGCCGGCTCCACCTTGGCGTAACGGTTCTCGGCGACGGGCAGGGCGAGGCGTTCGCGCAGGTTCTCACCGTCGCGGTAGGCGCTGCGGAACAGGCCGGCGCGCTGGAGCAGCGGCACGACGTCGTCGACAATGATGGGCAGGTCGGTGGCGTTGACGGCGGGGCGCAGCCGGAAGCCGTCGAGGCCCAGCGAGTGCCAGCGTTGGAGGAGCTCCGCGAGTTCGGTCGGCATACCGTCGAAAGTCTTTGCGTCGGAACGGGTATCGATGACTTTCGAGAACGACACATAGATGTCGGCGTAGACCTTGAGGTCGGTGCCGCCGACCCGGTGGATCTGGCCGAGGATCGTCGATACGTCGGCGTCGTTGTGGGGGGTGATGAAGACCAGATCAGTACTGCGGGTGGCGAATTCGTAGACCGGTAGCTGATGGGCCAGGGCGGTGACGACGGGCTGGCCCTGCGGCGGGCGCGGTGTGATGGACGGCCCCTTGACAGAGAAGTACTTGCCGACGAAGTCGACGTAGTGCAGCTTGTCGCGGTCGACGAAACGCCCGGTTGAGACGTCGCGGATGACGGCGTCGTCTTCCCAGCTGTCCCATAGCCGTCGCACCACTTCGACGACGTCGACGGCCTCATCGAACAGGTCTATTTCGGCCGGATTTCGCCGGCCGAACAGCGCGGCTTCGTGTTGGGTGCTGCTGACCCGGACCTGCCAGCCGGCACGGCCGTGGGACACGAAGTCAAGGGTGGCAATGGCTTTCGAGATGTGGAACGGCTCGGTGTGGGTGACCGTGGTGACAGGGATGAGCCCGATGTGGCGGGTCGTTGGGGCGACTCGGGCGGCGATGAGCACGGCGTCGGGCCTGCCCGCGAGCCAGCGCGGCTCGATCTCCGGCTTGCGACGCCGCTGCGGAGTGAGGGAGTCGTCAAAGGTGATGAAGTCCAGCAGGCCGCGCTCGGCGACGGCGGCGAGGTCGGTCCAGTAGCGGCCGCTGGTGATGGGCTGGGCGTCGGGTGTGTGACGCCATGCCTCGGGATGCCAACCGTAGCCGTCGAGTGCGACTGCGAGGTGCAGGTGTTCGGTCATGACGTCAACGTCTTCAGGAATGCGAGTGGATAGGCCTCGCCGTCGGCGGGCAGGGGCTTGTCGAGACGGCGGTAGCCGGAGGACACGTACAGCTCCTCGGCCTCGGGTTGGCGGTCGCCGGTGGTCAGGTAGATGCGGCGGTAGCCGCGGGCGGCGATCTCGGATTCGAGCACCGACAGCAGCGCCCTGGCATACCCGCGGCGACGGTAGCGGCTGTCGGTCCAGATCCGCTTGAGTTCCGCGGTCTCATCGTCGAACCGGCGGAACGCACCGCCGGTGACCGGTCGGCCGTCGCGCAGGCCGATCAGGAGGGCGCCACCTGGCGGGGTGAACTCCTCAGCCGGATATGTCCGCAGCCACTTCGCGACGCCCTCGATGGGCGCGTGATAGCGGGTCGCGTACTCCACCGCCAGCTCCGCCAGCAGCGGCTCGGCCAGGGGATCGTCCTGGTCGACCGCGACGAAGCGGAGCTGATCGACGGTGTCGGCGTGCGGGCTCATCACGTAACTGTCTAACGCAGTCCGCAAGGGGTTGTTCCATTACGTGAGTTCAGATCGGGCTGATCCCAAATATCCGCAGGTCGTCGAGGTCTTGGCGTCGCCTACGACGGGCCCGCCGATTGACACTTGGTGGCTCGATCTCTGGTCGCGCGGACCCACCAGTTCAAGGATGTACCTGGCGACTGGTCGTTGCTCGCCGTCGCCTAAAGCGGTTGCACCGCAACTTAGAAGGGTGGGGGTTTGTTGCGTTCGGTGATGCGGGGGTTGTTGAGTTTGCGTTCGGCGTGGATGCGGGCGGCGCGGTCCTGGGCGCGGGTGCGGCGTCGTTTGGGCATTTTCAGCCCGCGCAGCGGATGCGCCTCGATTACCGGTGGCTCGCCGTGCCACAGGGTGGCGGTGGGCGCACACAGCTGCGGGTAGAGCTGGCGGCTGCCGGGATGGGTGACATAGGTGTGGCCGGTCGGGCTGGTCCAGATGATGGTGCCGTCGGGCAGTTGTTTGTCGCGCCACCCGCGGCGTCCACCCCAGAAGGTTTTGAGCATGTGGTGAAACCGGCACAAACACTTCAGGTTCGACGGATGGGTCGGACCGGCCGGGTAGGGCACGGTGTGGTCGATATCGCAGCCAGTGGCCGGCTGATCACAACCCGGGAACCGACACGTCACATCGCGACACCGCACGAAATCCGCCAGCCGCCGCGACGGGCCATAGCGCGGTTCGGCCACACTGTCGGGCCCGGGATGGGCGACCTGGCGCACCTGGGCCCCGTCCATCAGCGCCGCCGCCAGCGCGCTGGTCAACACACCGGCCCCAAACAGATACCCCGGCGGCGACCCACACCGCGGCGCCGCCAGCCGATACCGCGCCGACGACGCCCCAGCCGACCCCGCCCTGCCCCGATCAGCAGTCGACTCCCGCTCGGCCGCATTCGATACGGCAGACCCCTCAGCTGTAGCCGGCTCACAACCGGCGGTGGTGTCGCCGCCGGCGACAGCGGAGTCATCGGCTGAGTCGGATTCCTCAACACCGCAGTCGCTTTCGGACATTGCGGCGTCCTCGGCATCGTCGTCAGCATCGGCCGAATCGGTGCCGGGCGCCCCGGCGCTGTCCTCGCCAGCCGCGTCGTCGGCGTGGTCATCGGACGTGCCGGTCCGATCACCGGAGTCCGGGCCGCCGCTTGGATCAGGACCGCCGCCGGAGTCGGGACCGCCGCCGGGGTCAGGTCCATCGGGGCCGCCGCCGGGGCCGCCGCCGTTGTTGGTGGGGTGCTGGTCGGCGAGGAGGTAGACCACGGCGTTGTTGGGTGGGCGGGCGATCAGCGGGGTGGGGCATTCGGGCTGACCGCAGGTGCAGCCGAACTCCCCACCGGTGGCCAACGCCGCCAAGGCGGCCACCCGGCGTTCATCGAGGCTGCGCGGATCACCCTCACACACCCCGGCCGCCATCTCATCGACCGCGGCCTCGATCACCGCCGCATCAGGGGCATACAACCGCGCCCACAGGCTGGTCATCCCCGGCGCATCAGTCGGCGAGCCGAACTGCACCGCCGGGTCGGCGTTGGACTGATGGATCTGGCGCAGCCCACCCGGATCGTGCTGTTCGATCACCGCGTCGATAGCGGTCTGAATCTTCTTCACAGACCACGGCCCCCACCGGCTCACCCGCGCCGCCAACTCGGCATCCACCGCCGCCAACACCTGCTCATCGGTGATCAACCCAGTCCGATAAACAATGACACGCACCACCTCATCGCTGATCACCCCAGCGGCGAACAACTCCCCCACCCTGGGCAGCTGCTCGCGCAACACCGTGCCACGATGAGCCAGATACAACGCCAACCGGGCGCTGATATTGACCGCCGCGGCCAACTCCGCCCCCACCGCAGCCTGCGGATCCACCCACCACCGCTCCCGCTCCTCGGCAGTCTCACCAGTGCGCCGGGAAAACAACTCAGCCATCGCGGCCAACTTGGCCGCCGCCGCCGCGGCCTCCGCACGCGCCCACCCAGCCGCCGCATCGATCACCGCCGCATCCGACAACAACCCCAACTGGCCGATCCCCGGCACCGAACCATCGAACATACATTCGAACCTAGCTCGGCCCGCGGACCGCGTTGACTCATCAGGAATGCGCGCGAAAGGCTGAGTCGTTGCCTCACTCAAAATGCGCGCGTAGGCCCAGTGAATGGGATTGACGTTGGCGCAGCGCAGAGCAATCACCGAGACGGCCGCAACCCGCTACCAGCTGGCGGGTAAGCGCGCGAAGAGTCGGATCCTCGATGAGTTGTGCGCCAACACTGGGTGGCATCGCACGCACGCCCGCAAGGCACTCAAAGCGGCGCTGCAGCCACGGGTTGTTACCGCGCGCAGTGGGCGGCCGGTCAAGTACGACGATGATGTCAGCGCGGCGCTGACAGTGTGCTGGAGCGTGCTCGGAATGCCGGCCGGCAAACGACTCGCGCCGATGCTGTCTGAACTGGTGGCCGTGCTTCGGCACTTCGGAGAACTCGACATCGATGAGGACACCGCGGCGCTGTTGGTGTCGATGTCGGCAGCCACCATTGATCGCCGCCTGGCCGGTGAGCGGGCCAAATACCGGCTCAGGGGGCGGGTCGGCACGAAGCCGGGATCGCTGCTGAAAAGCCAGATCCCGGTGCGCACCTGGGCCGAGTGGGACGACGCTCAACCCGGGTTCGTCGAGATCGATCTGGTCTGGCACGACGGCGGTATTCGCGGTGGGGGCCATGCATTTACCTTGACGGTCACCGACATCGCCACAGGCTGGACCGAGAACCGCTCCGTGCCGGACAAGAGCGCTAAATGCGTGCTGTCAGCACTCAACGACATCGCCTGCAAGATGCCGTTCCCGATCCCGGGTGTGGACTCCGACAACGGATCGGAATTCATCAACGACCACCTGCTCGATTGGTGCCAAGGCCGCCAGATCACCTTCACCCGGGCACGGCCGGGTAACAAGAACGACGGCTGCCACGTCGAGCAGAAGAACTGGTCGGTGGTGCGCACCGTTGCCGGCTACCACCGCTACGACACCGCTGCAGAACTGCTGCTGCTCAACGAGATATGGCAGCTACAGTCCAAGCTGACCAACTACTTCTACCCCCAGCAGAAACTGCTGTCGAAGACTCGCCACGGCGCCAAAGTGTCCAAAAAGCACGACCAAGCCACCACCCCGTTTCATCGCACAGTCGACCACCCCACCATGAACGTGGAACGCATCGTGGCACTGACCCGGACCTAC
>NZ_PDCP01000030.1 GCF_002553505.1 Mycolicibacterium agri
CCACCACCCCGTTTCATCGCACAGTCGACCACCCCACCATGAACGTGGAACGCATCGTGGCACTGACCCGGACCTACTCACTGATCAATCCCGCCGCCATCCAACGTCAGATCCAAGCACTCATCAGCCAGCTGTTCACCCTCGCCACCAGCAAAGCCGCACCCGGAACCCAACCACCAACCAACAAGCGCGCACGTTTACGTGAGGCAACGAATACGCCTACGCGCGCATGTTGACATGAGGCAACAGGCCGACAAGATGTGCCGACAAGTGGCTGTCGTGTGGCAGGACATCACACACCGACAAATGGCCGTCACGCAGCGAGCAGCACGACCCCTGCGACGAGTAAGCCCACGACCTTGACGATTTCCAGGCCGACGTAGACGTAATGAGCGCGCGACCGCGGGCCCTCCTCGCCGGCGAGCACCGCGTCCGACCGCTTGCTCAGCCGCGGGCGAACCAGCAGCACCTGCGCCAACAGCATCGCGATGGCTACCACCGAGGCCGCCCACACCGCCGCGCCGGGCGACGAGATGACGAGCGCGACGACCAGCGCGACCGCCAACGCAAGCTCGCATCCGTTGAGCGCGCGAAACACCAAGCGCCCGATCCCCAGACCGAGTTGCAGGGTGATGCCGGGCGCGCGGAACTTCAGCGGTGCCTCAAGAAACGAGATGGCGATCACCATGCCGAGCCACACGAAGATCGCCGCCACCGCAACAGCCGATGCGGGACTCATAGCCGCAGCTTACGACAGCAATTTCTGCAGGACGGCGGCCTGGCTGAGCTCGAGGTCCCGGGTCGCGGTCACCAGGGTGACGGGCCGCGTGCGCACCAGCTCGCGCAGCTCCTCGAACGCAGCAGCTCCCTCGGGAGTCTCGAGCTCGGCGGCGTAGCGGTCGGCGAACTCCTCGAACCGCTCCGGTCGATGCGCGTACCACTTGCGCAGCTCGTTCGACGGGGCGACGTCGCGGATCCAGCGATCGATCCTCGGGTCGTCCTTGCGGATTCCGCGTGGCCACAGCCGGTCGACGAGCACGCGTTCGCCGTCGTCGGGACTGGTGTCGTAGACCCGCGAGATGGTGACGGGATGATGGCCACTCATGGAAGTGCAATGGTAGAGGCATGGTTGTCGATCGCGTGGCGGAACTTCAGCGCTGGGAAGATGCCGGTGCGGTGTGGTCGGTGGTATCCCGGACGCAGGACCGGGTGACGATCGCGCTGCTACGGTGCGACGGCGGCGAGGAGGTCGATCGGTTCACCTCCGACGACCCGCGGCTGCTGGAATACATCGGTCAGCGACACGACAGTTCGGAGTGATGAGCGTGGGCAAAGTGGACGTCGGAAAGCTGACGTTCGTTCCGGTCGAGGACGCATTGGACTTGGTTGGCGGCCCCGTTCGCCGCCATATCGAAGAGACCGGCGGTGATGGGTTGTGGGTCAGTGCGATCGATCCGGATCTGCCGATACCGCGGCCTTCTGCGAGCACTACGACATCGGCCTCGACGTCTCGGCCAACTGCGTGGTGGCGGAAGCCAAGCGCGCCGATCGAGTGTGGTACGCGGCGTGCATGGTGCTGGCCACAACCCGTGCCGACGTCAACGGTATCGTGCGCAAACACCTTGGCGCGCGCAAGATTTCGTTCGCCCCGATGGACACCGCGGTGTCGCTGACCGCGATGGAGTACGGCGGCATCACGCCGGTCGGACTGCCTGCTGACTGGCCGGTCCTGGTCGACCGGAACGTAGCCGATCAACAACAGGTCATCATCGGCAGCGGCGTGCGCGGCTCGAAACTGCTTGCCGCGCCGCGGGTGCTGACGAAGTTACCGACGGCCGAGGTGTTGACGCTCACCCGGCCCGCCTGACCCCGCGAATTGTGCATCTGGCGACGCTTTTTCCCGATTCGCGTCGCCAGATTCACGGTTCGTCGGCGGTCATCACCAGCGCGGCCTCGTTGTAGGGGTGCAGTCGGTAGAGGAATCGCAACGACGTCACCAGCGGTTCGGCCTCGGCCTTGCTCACGATCCTCGGGTTGCCCACCCGCACCGTCTTCCCGCCCTTGTGGACGGTGGCCGAGCCGCTCGCCAAAACGTTCTGCACCCAATGTGATTCGGTTCCGTAGCCGATCAGGACAACGACTCCGTCTGCGCTGTCGAAGATGTTCAGCGGCGTGCGGTACCGCTTCCCTGACTTTCGTCCGACGTGCTCGAGCACGCCCATCGTCGGTGCCCATCCACCGAGCGCCAGCGCGAGCGGGTTCGTGATGCGACGGTTGAACTTCGCGACCGCCCGTGGAACCCGCATTCAACTCCCCCTCGGCAAAGACATCGACACCAGGCAAGAGCACAGCTTGACGCCACGAGGCGAACCGCATACCCGCCGTGAACTGGTGCTTGCGCGAGGGATGCTCGGCTAACTACCGTACCGGCAGCGGGGGCATGCAGGAAAGGGCTTCCCATGGCAAAGGCGCCGTGCACCGACCCAACCGACACGCGATACGCCCGGTTCATCGGCAGGGTCGGAGGCCTCGCCGTCGCACTGGGCATCGGCGTCGCCATCGTCAACAGTCCCGGCATCGCATCCGCGAACGACGGACAGAGCGCAGACTCGGACAAGACGACCGCTGAGTCCAGCGCGCAACCGTCCGGCAGAGACCGTGATCCGGTGAAAACCGTTGTCCGGCAATTGCGATCGCAAATCACGGACATCCGCGAGAAGGTGCAGGACGCCAAAGACGATGTGAATGACCGTCTCCGTGCGCGAAGCCCTCAACGGGCGGCACCGCACGTGCAAGCCACGCAGATCGTCAGAACGACGCCCAAGCCGAGAAAAACCGCACCGAACCCCGCTCTGGTGGCTGTCGCAGGCTTTGTGCGACGCGAACTCGAGCAGGTCGCCACCCCAGCCAGGGCCCGCAAGTCCGTGGCCCCGGCCGCCGCGATTACTCAATCCGGGATAACTCAGTCCGCGGTCACTCAGTCCGCGGTCACTCAATCCGCGGCCGCCCAGGCGATAAGTCCGCTCGGCACACCGGCGCAGCGCGACGCCGAACGGACGGCCACCGAAACCGTGAACACGCTGCCCGTTCAGGTGACGAAGCTGGTTCTCAAGACCGGCTGGTATGTCACCGCGCTGAGCGAATATTCCAAAGTCGGCGGCCCCGACCGAGCGAACCTCGCGCAGTTGAGCCGATCGGTCGACGAGTACGCGATGGGAGCGGCGTTCCAGCAGCAACTGCTCAATCCGATGACCCCCAGAGCGGTGATGCAGGTCGCCCCGCCGCACACCTGGTACGGGCAGAGCGTCGGCGGATCGCGCATCCTCTACGACAACCCGGACACCATCTACCGCTTCATGGCGGTGAACAAGACCTCGACGTACGTCATCCGAGGCAAGTTCGAGGACTGGAACCCCGAGGACCCCGAGAGCAACCCAAAGCTGCCCGCGGATACCACGTTCAGTCTTCTGACGGGCTTGAGCGGCAACACCGCACAAGTACTGTCGCAGAAAGACCTTGTGGTCAAACCCAACGGAGAGTTCGAGATCTACGTGTCGGCTGGGCCGAAGCCCGACGAGTACGACAACTACATCCAGCTCACCTCCGATTCGACCTTAATCGCCGCGCGTGACACGTTGGCGGATTGGAACGTCGAGCAGCCGATGACGTTGTCGATCGAGCGCATCAGCGGGCCACCCAACAGCTTGGCGGCCCAATTGGGTCTATTCGCAATCCCATTCATCGGGCCCGCGGTCTCCGAGCGCCCGTTCTTGACGCAACTGGTGTCGCTTATCCCGCCGCTGCCCAACGAGCCGCCACTGCTGCGCGGCGCGGTGACGTCGGTGATCATGCTCATCGGCCTGCAGATGGAACGCGAGTACATCCGGGTGGCCACCGTCGATTCCTCCACCGGAGGGCCCAGGCAGCCCAACGTCTTCACCGATCCGACCAGCAATGCCGCGTTCCTGTCGACACAGCTGCAGAGCGCCGGGTATTTCGACCTCGCCGACGACGAAGCGCTGATCGTCACCGTCGACCCTGGCGACTCCGGCTACTTCGTCGTCCCGGTGACCAACGACTGGACGATCACCGACAACTACTGGGATCAGCAGACCAGCCTGAACATCGCGCAGGCGGTGCAGAACAGCGACGGAAAAACGTACACGATCGTCATCTCGAAGGCCGATCCCGGCGTGTACAACTGGGTGTCGACCGGCGGCCTGAATCAGGGCACGGTGTCGATCCGATTCCAGGATCTGGGCGACGTCGGTCCGACCGTGAGTTCGAAAGTGGTCAAAATCAGCGAGCTGGACGATCCTGGCGTGCTGCCGCCCGACACGGTCTTCGTCACCCCGGCGCAACGTGCCGAGCAGATCGACTTGCGGCGATCCGGCTTCGACCGGCGCTTTGCACCGTTCATGCAGACGTTCATGCAGATCTAGAAATCGAGAAGGCCGCCCCGCACGCGGCGAGACGGCCGACCCGGTTGAAGACCGGTCACTGCACCGGCTGGAATCCGGCGTGCGTGTAAACGCCCCAGGCCTGCGCCTCGGCGTTCCACTGAACCGGCAACCACGGTGCCCACGACGGAGGCGGCGGCTGCGGCGGCGCCCACGGCGGCGGCGCGATCGTGGCGCCTGGGCCCTCAACGCTGATTCCCGGAGCGTTCAGGCTCGGGCCCTCGACGCTGACGCCCGGGTCTGCGGGTGCGGGCGCGGGGACCGGCGGAGGCGGCGGCGGGTTGAACGGTTCCGCCTGCGCGAAGCCTGCTCCCAGACCGAGCGCGGCGGCGCCGATCGCACCTGCCAGCGTTGCCTTCGCAGTGGTCCTCTTGACGTTCATGCGTGCACTCCTTCGATCGGCACGCCGACGAATGCCGACGTGCTGGTCACGGACTGCCGCCCTACCGCGTCACGGCGGACGACGTTACCCCCCCGAATAACAGGGCCTACCCGTCGCCGCCGAAACGCTAAACGGGGTCGGACGCGATCTTTCTGAACCCGTCCACCAACTGGGCCAACTGCGCTGGATCGCCGGGTGGTGAGCCGGCGAAGCGGATGTCGGTGGCACCGGCGGCCAGCAGCTTGGGCACCGGCGCGAGGGACGCCTCGATGTCGAGGGACCCATCATGTTGCTTCTCCAGCACGGCGGTGCCTTGCACCTCGAGATGACTCGGGTCACCGCCAACGTCCGCGATGGCCTGCTTCATGGCAGCCACGGCTTCATCGAGATGGGTGATCGCGGGACCCCAGGGAATCCACCGGGTGCCGAAGGTGCTGAGCCGACGGGCCACTCGCTTGTTGACAGTGCCGCTGACCCAGATCGGGATGCCGCCGGGTTGCACCGGCTTGGGCATCTGGTGGATGCCGTCGAACGACAGTTCGGGCGAGCTGTAACGGGCGCGGCGCTGAGTCCACAGCGCTTGGCAGACCTCGAGCGTGTGGTCCAGCAGCCGGCCGCGATCCTCGAATCGCAGGCCGACCGCCTCGTACTCCTCACGCTGCCATCCGACTCCGACGCCGAGGTCGACGCGCCCGCCGGACAGCACATCCATGGTCGCCAGTTGCTTGGCCAGTACCGCCGGCCTGCGCAGCGCCGCGAGCAGGATCGCCGTGCCCAGCCGGATGCGGGTCGTCGTCGCCGCGACCGCGGTTAGAAACACAAGCGGCTCCAGCCAATTGCCGTCGGGACCGGTCGGTTGACGTCCGCCTGCGGTGCCACCGATCGCCGGATTCGCGTACGCCTCGAGGTTCTCGCCGAGGACCAGGTGATCCGAGACGACCACGCGGTCCACCCCAACGGCGTCCATGGCCTGCGCGGTTTCCAACATCGCGCGCGAGTCAATGTCCTCGTCGCTGAAAGTGCGCAGATACAGTGAGATCTCGGGTCGACGCGTCATGGCAGGAAGTATCCGCCCCGGTCCATACGTCGGTTCACCCACGTCCATGAGCGCGGTGTGCCACAGTCCGGAGATGGCGCGCAACCTGCACGACGTCGCGGTGATCGGCGCAGGCCCCGGGGGGCTGGTGGCGGCACGCTGGCTGGCATCGCAGGGTTTCGAGCCGACCATCTTCGAGCAGCGGCAGACCCTCGGCGGTCAGTGGACCGGACTCGAGGGCATCAGCGGCGTCTGGCCGACGATGCACACCAACACCAGTCGTGTCCTGACGGCGTTCAACGACTTGGCGCACGACAACGACCTCGTCTTCCCGTCGAACCGCGACGTCCTCGACTATTTGCACCGCTACGCCGAGCTCTTCGGCCTGACGTCGCGGATTCGGTTCGACACCCGCGTGGAGCGGATCAGCCGAGCCGAGAATGGATGGCTCATAGAGCACTCCGGCACCGCCGAGATATTCAGCCGTGTCGTTGTGGCCAGCGGCAGATTTCAATCACCGCGTATCCCACTAGTTTCCGGGTTGAAATCCTTCACCGGCCCGGCTGGCGTGCGATCGACTTTCGCCTACCGTGGCCCGGATTCCTACCTCGGGAGGCGGGTGCTTGTCGCGGGCGGCGCTATCAGCGCACTCGAGATCGCCTCTGACCTCGCCCAACTCGGCGCCGAGGTGACCGTGACGCAGCGGCGGCAACGTTACGTGTTGCCGAAGTTCGCCGCCGGCGTGCCCTCTGACCATCGGCTCTTCACGCGGTACGGTGCGCTGGCGAACGAACGTCTGCCGCAGGACGAGGTCGATCGGCAGCTCAAGGAGATCGTGGTCGAAGCGGGCGGTACCCCGCAGCAGTACGGCGCGCCCGCACCCGGTCCTTCTCTGCTCGCCGCGGGCGTGACGCTCGCGCAGCAGTACCTGCCGCTGGTCGCCGAGGGTCGAATCACCGTGCGGCCATGGATGACTGGCGTCGACGGGAAGTCGGTCACCTTCGCCGACGGGTCGTCCGCCGATTTCGAGGGGTTACTCTTCGGAACCGGATTCCAGCTGAATTTGCCGTTCCTCGACGACGACATCCGAACCGTCATCGGCCTCGATGCGGTGCATCTGGATGCCGATCGCTACACCTTTCATCCCGACCTTCCCGGGCTGGCCTTCGTCGGCATGTGGGACCAGTCCGGCGGCTACTTTGTGCCGATGGAGTTGCAGGCCCGCTGGATCGCCTACACGTGGAGTGGCGCGACCCCGGCGCCGAGCCTGGCAGAGCAACGATCGAGAGTCGACGCCTGCCGCGCGCGCCGCCGAACGCCCCAGAAGACCCGGATGAACCTCACAGCGTTCACGTTCGCCCGCGCCGCGGGTGTCGAACCACACCTAAAGAACTGGCCGCAGCTACACCGCGCGTTGCTGTTCGGCCCGCTCGCGCCTAACTGCTTCCGACTGGAGGGGCCGGACGCGCTACCGGACACGGATGTCCAATTCAGCCGGGACGCAGCAGCCTTCGGTTCGATCACGTCGAATGAGATGACCGACCGCGAACAGCGGTACTGGTCACTGGTTGAGAATTCCTGACGCGGCGTACTTCGCCACGAGCTTGTTCTTGTAGAGCTTTCCGGCGTCGGTGCGAGGAAGCGCCGGCTCGAAGAAGACCGATTTCGGGCACTTGTAATGCGCGATGCGTCGCCGCAGCCAACCGATAATTTCGTCGGCCAGTTCCTCACCCGCTTCGACATCGTCGACCAATTGCACCGCGGCTGCGACCAATTGGCCCATCACGTCATCCGGCACGCCGAAGACCGCCGCGTCGACGACCAAAGGATGCCCGACGAGTTCATCCTCGATCTCCTGCGGGTAGATGTTGACCCCGCCCGAGATGATCATGTGGTCGCGCCGGCCGGTGAGGTAGAGATAACCGTCGCTGTCCAAGAAGCCGACATCGCCGACGGTCACCCAGCCTTGCGGCGTCCGCGTCGCGGCCGTCTTGGCCTCGTCGTTCAGATATTCGAAGGGATATCCACCCTCGTAATAGATCTCGCCAACGTGCCCTGGCCGCAGTTCGACGCCGCGCTCGTCGAGGATGTGTGGAACGCCCAGAAGCGGCCGGCCCACCGAGCCCGGATGCCGCAGCCACTCCTCGGCCCTGATGAACGAGATGCCTGCACCTTCGGATGATCCGTAGTACTCGTCGATGATCGGCCCCCACCACTCGATCATCTGACGTTTGATCGCCGGCGCGCACGGTGCTGCGGCGTGTACCACCCGCTGCAGGCTGGAAAGGTCGTAGCGCCGCCTGGTCTGCTCGGGCAGGCGCAACATCCGCACGAACATCGTCGGAACGAACTGCGCATGCGTGACTGCGTACCGCTGAATGCATTCCAGGGCCTGTTCGGCGTCGAACCGCTCCATCATGACGACGGTGGCACCGGCGGCCTGTGCGGACATCGTCCACATCGCCGGTGCCGTGTGATAGATCGGCGCAGGGCTCAGATAAACCGAAGCCTCTGTCACGCCCAGCGCTTCGAACACCGGGGTCGACAAGCGGTCGCCTCCCGCACCGGATGTATCGAGCGCTCTGCGAATTCCTTTCGGCCGCCCCGTGCTGCCCGCGGAGTATTGCAGGAGCTGCCCGGCAGGGCCTTCTCCGATCGGTCCGGACGGTTCGTCGGCCACACATTCCGGGTAGCGCTGCCAGCCCGCCAGATCATCGTCGGCGATCAGGACCACCCGCGGCAGGCCGGTCGGGAGATGTTCAGCGAGATAGGTGCATACGTCGCGCATCGCGCGAGAGGCGACGATCGCGCTCGCGCCGCTGTCTTCGACGATGTAGGCAATCTCGCTGTCGGACAGATGGGTATTGACCATCGTGTAGTACAGCCCGCTTCGCCGCGCGGCCCACATCACCGCGTGCACGTGCGCGTTGTTCTCCATCACGACCGCGACGGTGTCGCCCACCGACAGCCCGGCGCGGCGGAAGTAATGGGCGAGCCGGTTTGCGCGCCCCTCGAGTTCGGCGAAGCTGACGGCCACATGCGAAGGGTGCAGTATCAGAGCGGGTTTCGCGGCCGAACGGGTCATGAGTTGTCCAGGCCGCAAGACCAGGGCTGGTTCCACCGATCCACCACCGCCACCAGTTCCAGTGGCTTGCGGCGCACCGCCTTGTGCCTGCCTTTGGGCCAACCCGCCGTGACCAATGCGGCGATCAGCCAGTCGTCCGGAATGCCGACGAGACGGCGCAACTCGTCTTCGCAGGAATCGTGCCACAGAGTGATCGCCGCACCGAGGCCTTCGGCGCGTGCCGCGAGCAGGAAGTTCTGCACGGCAGGGAAGATCGACCCGCCTTGCTGCAGCTCGGAGGCGCCCCGTTGGGGCTGAACGCAGAACAACACGAGACACGGCGCGAAGCCACCGACTCGTGTGTGTTCTTCCATCGCCCGCAAGACCCGGGACTTGGCGTCATCGGCATGCCCTACCGGCTCAGTGAGCCCATAGAACCTTTTGAGTTCCTGCCACGTACGCCGGGCCGCCGCGGTGACGGCTGCGCGGGCGTCAGAGGAGCGCAGGACGACGAATCGCCATGGCTGCTGATTGGCGCCCGACGGAGCCCAACTCGCTGCCCGCAGGCACTTGTCGAGCGTTTCGTCGTCGACGGGCTCATCGCGATATCGCCGTACCGCGGAGGCAGTGCTCATGACCGTCCACAGGTCAGTCGAAGTCTGCCGTACCGCTTGGCTTTTCATGTCAACACCGTCCGCGGCAGCACACCGCGCCACGTCCCACCGCGTACCGGCCCCGTCACCAACGGAAGATCCAGCGTCGACAACACCCCGGGCGGCGCAGCTATCACGGCGGGAATGGCGTTGAGTTCCCGCATCACGGTGGCATAGGTCAGGCCACGCATGTTGTTTCCGCGCCCGTGCATCTCGATGTCGACCGTGTACGTCGGCAGTCCATCGACAATGACCCGGTAGCCGCCGTGTGGCGACGGATGTCGAGGCCAATCCGGCGCCGACGACTCCCCCATCCGGGTGATGTGCTCGAGCACGACGCGTTGCTCACCGTCGACAATGCCGGCGAGCCTGAACCGCATCCCACCCATCGTGCCGGGCTCGATCCAGCCCGATGCCACTTCGTAACGCTCTTTCGCCAACCACTTCTCGATCGTCGTATCCACCCGATCGAGCGGCAGACCGACACCGTCTGCGACCAGGTGCACGATCGGTGCCCACAGTGAGGCGAGCCGCTCGGGATCGAACAGCGGCGCGGGATGATCAGGCGGATGACCGAAACCCATGAAGTCCAACATGATGTCGGGTTGGTTGATCGGGCCGTAGTCGAGAAGTTCGAGCATCGTGATGCGCTCGACACGGCTGCTGAAACCCGTCATCGTCAGCGCGATCACATCGTTGGCCCAGCCGGGGTCCACTCCACTGTTGAAGAAGCTGGTGCCGCCTTCCGTGCATGCCGCTGCGATGAGTTCAGCGGTTTGCCGTTCCGCGGCGGGTGGATAGCACATCGGCACCAACGAGGTGCACACCACGTTCTTGCCTGCGCGCAGGCAGCGCGCGATGTCGTTGGCGGCCTCCCGATAGCGGTAGTCGCCCGAGGCGAAGTAGGCGACCACGTCGGCTTGCGTCGACAGCGCCGCATCGATGTCGCGGGTGGCGATCACGCCGGTCGCGGGCATCCCGCACAGGTCGCCCGCGTCTTTGCCGTCCTTCGCCTCGGCGTGTACGACCACGCCCACCAGGTCGAGTCCAGGGTGGGAGATGAGCGCGCGCAGCGCACCGACACCGACCTGTCCGGGACCCCAGAGGATC
The DNA here is from genome assembly GCF_002553505.1 of Mycolicibacterium agri. GTDB lineage: Bacteria > Actinomycetota > Actinomycetes > Mycobacteriales > Mycobacteriaceae > Mycobacterium > Mycobacterium agri. Next base: position 10,706 of record NZ_PDCP01000030.1, read on the forward strand.
ACCCGCGGGTTTGTTGGGCCGTCTGCCATGTGCACTCCTCCCGCTCGACCGGCTCGTGAGAACATACCTTTTCAGTTCTTGATAACACCATTGCCGGAACAAGCAAGCGCGGAGGCGACAATGACAGAGCACGGGCCTGATTACGAGTTCCTGAAGTGGGAGACGTTCGACGACGGCCAAATCGTCCGGATCTCGCTGAATCGGCCTGAACAACGCAACGCGCAGAACCGCGGGATGCTTGTCGAACTCGATGACGCATTCACGCGCGCCGAGGCCGACGACACCGTTCGCGTCGTCATCCTGGCCGGCGAGGGACCGATGTTCTCATCGGGCCACGACATCGGGTCCAAGCAGGCCAGAGCCGAGTTCGCCACCGGACCGGGCCAGCACCCGACCGCGACGATCAACGGCGGGACTCGCGAAGGCGCGGAGAAGATCATGCTGCAGGAGTGGCACTACTTCTTCCAGAACAACCTGCGCTGGCGCAATCTGCGCAAGATCACGATCGCGCAGGTGCACGGCGACGTCTTCTCGGCGGGCTTGATGCTGATCTGGGCATGCGACCTGATAGTCGGCAGCGAAGAGGTGCGCTTCGCCGATGTCGTCGGCACGCGCCTGGGCATGTGCGGCATGGAGTACTTCGGACATCCGTGGGAATTCGGGCCGCGCCGGACGAAAGAACTGATGCTGACCGGCGATGCGATCGACATCGCAGAGGCCTACCGGCTCGGCATGGTGAGCAAGATCTTCAAGCGCGACGAGTTGGCCGATCGCACACTGGAGCTGGCCCGAAGGATCGCCACGGTGCCGACAATGGCCGCGCTGCTCATCAAGGAATCGGTCAACCAGTCCGTCGACAACATGGGCTTCTACAACGCCTTGCAGTCGTGCTTTACCCTGCACCAGCTCAACCATTCGCATTGGGTCGGTGTGCGTGCCGACAAGCGTGCGGTTGCGGGTGAAGAGCAGGGCGTGCCGAATTGGCGAACCGCTCCCCCGGTTGTGACGTCGGTCAAAGACCAGGTGCGCGCCGACGCGTGACGGGGACGTCGGTCAGCCGGCGACCGCCCCGTAGCGGGCGCCGGCGACGCGATCGAGCGCTACCTCCGAGTCGCCGTAAGTCATGGCCCAGCCGCGGACCCTCCGGTAGTACAACTGGATATCGCCTTCCATCCCGAATCCGTAGCCGCCGTGGATGTGCAGGCTGCGTTGCGTCGCATCACGCGCGCTCTCGTACGCGAACGCGAACGCCATCGCGGCCAGCTCGGTGACCCTGTGTGGCTCGTCGATGAACGCGCAAGCCGCCCGCAGCGCCAGCAGCCGCGCGCCGTCGGCCGCGGTTGCGCTGTCGGCCAACGGATGTGACACCGCTTGGAACGACCCGATCGCAGATCCGAACGCGCGCCGCTGCTTGGCATAGTCGGCCCCCATTTCGACGGCTCGCCTCGCCGCGCCTGCGAGTGCCGCGGCGGTCAGCGTCAGCCACAGGTCAAGTGCGCCATCGAAGACGCGTCGTGCGTCGGCGCCGACGGCAAGAACCGACAACTCGTCGCCAAGCGGGAGATCGGCCAGCGGCAGCGAGCCGAGGTTGTGCACTGTCCGACGGTCCTCGCCCGCCGGAACAGCGACGAGATGGTCGCCGACGAGAGCCACGACGGCGTCGGCGACACCGCCGCTCGGTACCAGCTCGAGCACGCCCTCTCGTGGAGTTCTCGGTGCGAAACCGACGAGCTTGCCGCCCGCCAACGCCTCAGCCAGCAGCCCGGCGGCGGAGTCACCGCATCTGCCGAGAACGCGGGCGGCGACCTGAGCCTCGATCAGCGGGGCGGAGGCCACCGCCCGCCCGCACTGCTCGGCGATCAGGGCGAGGTCGAGCTCCGATGCGCCCCAACCCCCTGCTGATTCATCGACGGCCATCTCAACGACGCCGGTGGACCGAAGTGCATGCCACAACTTGGGGTCGAAACCGGACGGTTCGGCCGCGCGGATCCGATCAGGACTCGAGTCACGCGCGAAGATTGCGGCGAACGAGTCGACGAGCTGTTGCTGTTCGACCGAAAGGCTTAGGTCCACTCGTTAGTCCCGTCGACGCGGATATACCTATTCTCACTTTCGAGAGTAACATTTTCGATCGGACCTCCACCGGACTGCGGCCTACACAGATTGGTTCCCCACCATGCATTTTCAGCTTGCCTCCGAAACCGAGGCCTACCGCGCCGAGGTACGGGCCCATCTCGACGCGGTGATGACGCCCGAGTTCGAGGAGCGCATCTACCGAAGTGGGGTCGCCCACGACGAGACGTTCGCCAAAGGTCTGGTGGACAAGGGCTTTTTCGCGCCGAGTTGGCCGCAAGACCTCGGCGGCCAAAACCGTGACGCCTGGGATGAGCAAGTCGTCAAAGAAGAGTTCATGCGGGCCGACGCACCGATGTACTTGTCGGAGACCACTCGCATGGTCGCCTCGATCATCCGCGAAGTCGGTACATCCGCGATAAAGCAGCGCATTCTCGGTCCGGCGATGAACGGCGACATCACCATCGCGCTCGGCTTCACCGAACCCGAGTGCGGCTCAGACGTCGCGGCGGCGTCCACCAGGGCTGTGCGCGACGGCGACGACTGGGTGATCAACGGGTCCAAGATGTTCACCACGAACGGTCATATCGCCGACTACGTGTTCCTGCTTGCACGCACCAATCCGGACAAGCCCAAACACAAGGGGCTCACCATGTTTCTCCTCCCACTCGACTCCGACGGGTTCGAGGCCCAAGCTGTGTGGACACTTTCCGGCGAGCGCACCAACATCACGTTCTTCAGCGATGTCCGCATCGGCGACGAGTGGCGGGTGGGCGACGTCGACGCCGGCTGGCAGGTTCTGGGACTGTCGCTGCGTGACGAACACGCTTCCGGATGGGGCCCCCACATCGCGCGGCTTCTGCATCATGTCGAGCGTTGGGCCGCGGCGCCGGGCGACGACGGCTCACCTCGATTGACGAAACCCGATGTGCGCCGCCGCATTGCACGGGTCGCGATGGAGTTGGAGGTGGCGATGCTGCTGCAGCGTCGGTGCGTCTGGATGACCGAGCAGGGTCAGATGCCCGTCGCGGAAGGGTCGATGTCCAAGGTGTTCAGCACCGAAGCGTTGACACGCGCAAGCCAGGACGTTGTCGAACTCGTCGGACCGGACGCGATGCGGTCGTATTGGGAGCCGAGGGCACCGGAACAGGGCCGCTTCGAGCACCTGATGCGGTTCTCGCTCGGAACCACAATCTATGCGGGAACCAGCGAAATCCAGCGATCGATCATCGCCCAACGCGGGCTGGGATTACCCCGTTAGCTTCTTCGGCTTGCCGGTGGACTTGCTGGGGGCCGTGCGTTTGGTCGCACGCTTGGCGGGCGTGGACTTGCGTTTGGTCGTGCCATCGGGAGGCATCAGCGCCTGTTTGCACCACGCCCACAGTTGATCCTCGGTGAGCTCGGCGCCTTTGACGCCAAGGTGAAAGACACCGATCTGAGCGAGGGCGATGAGCGTCGAATTCAGCAGCGTCGTCAACTGGGTCGGCGACATGTCGGTTCGGATCAACCCCGCCCGCTGGCATGAGGTGAGGATCTGTGTCAGCAGCTTTTGGTGCGGCTCCCAGATCTTCGCGAAGTCGGCAGGCCGCTCGATCTCGAGGCTCAGGTTGTAGATCGTCATCACGCGGCCGCCGACCGCCTCCGATCGCTCCGCACGGGAGAGAAACCCGCGGCAGAACGCCTCGAGCCGTTCCATCGGACCATCGGCCGCGGCAACCTCATGCCGGATCGCCTCGATGAACTGGCTCGTCGCGTTCTCGTACAGCGCGAGCAGCAGTTCTTCTTTACCCGCGAAGTGTTGATAGAACGCGCGCAGGCTGAGGTTGGAGCGGTCGATGAGCGTCTGGATGGTGAAGTCGGCTCGACCTGATTCCTCGACCAACTCCAGTGCGGTGGCGAGGAATCTCGAGCTGCGAGCGAGCGCCCGCGCGCGTGCCGCGGACAAACGCCGCTCAATCGTGCGCTCTTGCCAGCTCGTCATCGTCTCGACGTCCGAGACGTCTGAGTCGACCAGTTCCAGCTCGGCCTCTGAGTCGCGGCTACTACGTTTCTTAGCGGTCATGATGCTATGAGAATACGCGTTCTGCAGCCCGAACATGCGACCTACCTACACGCGCATGTTGACCGATTTCTCAAGTCCGGCCCAGGCCCTTCCGTCCGCTTACCTATCCGGTACTCTGAAAACGGCCATTCTCGCTTGTGGAAGTCATTGTTTCCCGGACTGCCGCAGGCCGTTCGCGAAGGAGCGCACCGTTGAGCACCGACATCCTGATCGTCTCGCCGGACGACCACCTTGTGGAACCGGCCGACCTGTGGACGAGCCGGCTGCCCGAGCGGTATCAAGACATCGGGCCCCGGATCGTGCGGCACCGCGGACGCATGGACCCCACGGTCACCTCCGACGTCGCGTTCATCGAAGATGACAACGGTCGCGACGCCGACATCTGGCACTACGAGGATGCGATCATTCCGATCCCGCTCATCAGCGCGGCGGCCGGCTATGAACTCGACGAGCTGACCACCGATCCGATCACCTACGACGAAATGCGGCCGGGTTGCTTCCGGCCGGCGGACCGACTGGCAGACATGGACATCGCGGGCATCGAGGCGTCGGCCTGCTTCCCCAACACACTTGTGCGCTTCTGCGGCCAGCGTTTCCTCTACGGCAAGGATAAGGAACTCGCCAAGCTGTGTGTGGAGGCCTACAACGACTTCCAGATCGACGAGTGGGCCGCAGGTTCGAACGGTCGGCTGATCCCGCTCGGAATCATTCCCCTTTGGGACGTCGACCTCGCCGTCAAGGAGGTCGAGCGGGTCGCGGCGAAAGGGATGCACGCGATGTGCTTCTCGGAACTGCCTTCCCGTCTCGATCTGCCCTCGATCCACAGCGGCTACTGGGATCCGTTCTTCGCTGCCTGCGAGGCAAACGATGTGGGCATCATGCTCCACATCGGCTCCAGCTCGTCGCTCACCAAGTCGTCCCCCGACTCGCCACATGTGGTCACCAGCGCACTGATGGCGGTCAACTGCACTATCGCCCTGGTCGACTGGCTGTTCTCCGGCAAGCTCATTCAGTTCCCCAGACTCAAGCTCGCATTCGCCGAGGCGCAAGCGGGCTGGATCCCCTACTACCTGCGACGGGTGGACGAAGTGTGGCACGACCGTCGCGCCTGGGGTGGCATTCATCCCCTGCTGACCGAACCACCGAGCAGCCAGGTGCCCGGACGTGTCTACTTCTCCACGTTCGGCGATCCCGTGGCGTTCCGCATTCTCGACCTGGTCGGCCCCGACCAACTGATGTTCGAGACCGATTACCCGCACAACGACACCAACTGGCCGAGAAGTATGGAGGTCGCCAATAAGGCGACGGAGGGTCTCGACGAGGAGACCAAGCGAAAGGTCTTGTCCACCAACGCCAAAAGGTTCTTTGGTCTCATCTGAGGCCGTCTGAGTCTGTCATGTCGGGGGTGCGGTGATGTCTACCGCGCCTGCCACTCCGGTTTGCGCTTGTCGAGGAAGGCACGCGGTCCCTCGATGGCATCCTTCGTCAGCGCCACTTTCATCCGATAGTTTTCGGCGAGCAGTTCGGCTTCGTAGATCGGCAATGTCAGCCCCTTGCGGACGGCCATCCGCGACCCGCGCACCGCAAGGGGTGCGTTCGAGTTCACCACTTCGGCGATCTCCCAGGCTCTGTCCATCAAGGCGTCATGCGCGACAACTTCGGTGAATATGCCCAATTCGTAGGCGCGTTGGGCATCGAGGCTTTCGTGCTTGCCCATCAGGATCAGCCGCATAGCCACGGGCAGCGGCAGGATCCGAGCCAGCCTGACGCCTTCGCGGCCCGACGTCACGCCGATGCTGACGTGCGGATCCATCAGGGTCGCACGCTCGGAGGCGATGGTGATGTCGGCCGTCGTCACCAGATCCAGGCCCGCGCCGCACGCAATGCCGTTGACTGCGCAGATGATCGGCTTGGTCATCGCAAGCCACGGCGGTGTCGCTTCCTGTGGCGCATCCCATTGCCGCATCGAGCTGAGGATCGGCTCGCCCTGATTGTCGATTCCCGCCGCGTTCTCCATGTCGTGGTCGGCCGCCTTGTTGACGTCCGCTCCGACACACAGCGCCCGGCCTGCACCGGTGATGATCATCGTCCAGATGTCGTCGGAGCGTTCGATTTCCGCGTAGGCCACCGCCAGCTCGGCGATCATCTCGTCGTTGATCGCGTTGAGCACGTCAGGACGGTTGAGCCTCACACACGCCGTGCGGCCCCGCACCTCGACCTCGATCGTCTCGTAGTCGGTCAACTCGGCTTGCCTTCCTTCTGCAAAGCGGTGGTGGCGTCGGGGCGGAACCCGAGGATGTCGCTGAATCTCTCGCAGTAGCGCGGCCACACATCGGGATTCAGCAATCGCGGCGGCACGCCACCATCGAAGATCGTCAACCACTGTGTCGCGGTGGCGACCGCGATATCGTGCGCCGCTTCGACCGTGATCCCCGCCGTGTGCGGAGTCGCGACGACATTGTCGAGCGACAGCAGCGGATTGTCGGGGCTCAGCGGTTCCTGGTGGAAGACGTCGAGACCTGCGCCCGCGATTGCGCCGTCGACCAACGCGGCACACAGCGCAGATTCGTCGTGCACGGGGCCGCGCGCGGTGGTGATGAAGAACGCCGATGTCTTCATCGCGGCGAACTGCTCGTGGCCGAACAGGCCGCGTGTTTCGTCGGTCAGTGGACAGGTGACCTGGACGAAATCGGACCGCTCGACCAGTTCTTCGAGCGGGACCGGAGTCGCGCCGCGGGAACGGGCAGTCGCGTCGTCGATGTAGGGATCGTAGGCGAGCACCTGCATGCGGAACGGGGCGCACAGCTGCACCAGGCGACCGCCGATCGCGCCGAGGCCGACGACGCCGAGCGTCTTGCCGAACAGCTGGCTGCCACGCAACGCCATCCGGTCGGCGACAGGACCGCCGCGCAGCGCCCGATCGGCGACCGTGATGTTCTTGGCGAGGTCGAGCATGAACCCCAGCGCATGTTCGGCGACGGCCTCCGCGCCCGGTCCGGAGTTGTTGCACACCGCAATTCCGGCCTGCGTGCACGCTTCGACGTCGATCACGTCGTAGCCGGCACCGGCCGAGCAGACGGCGAGCAGGTTCTCGCAGCGTTGCACCAGCGCCGCTCCGGCCAGCCATTGGTCGCCGTCGGGATGATCGGCGATGTCGGTGCGGGTGGCGACCTGATATCCGTGCGCGGATGACAGTTGCGCCCAGCCGAATTCGTCGGCCGCGGCCAGGTCGAGTTTGATGATGTCGACGTCCGCTTGCCCGAGGATCTCCCCTGCGACAGGGTCGGTCCACCGTTCGTAGACCAGTCGCGGGCGGGGACGATCGGTCATTTCTTCAGTTTCGGCTTCGCCTGCGCGGCCTTGAACATGTCGGCCAACGCGGAGTCGACGTTCTTGTAATCGTTGCGCGCGATCGCGCCGTCGCGTCCAGGGACGGGGTCATATCCCAGCCGCAGGTCTTTGTTCTCCATGTGGAAGTACTCGCGCCCGATGGGTAGGCGGCGGTCTTCACGCGGCACCTCCATCCAGGCCCGCAAGAAGCACCGGGTCTTCTGCGGATCGGTGCTGCTGACGAAATCCGACCGGGAATGGCACATCGCGAAATTGTTCGCCACCGCGGCCTCACCGGATTCGAGCCGGAACTCAACCTGCTGCTCGACGAGCACGGTGCGGAGCAACTCGATGGCCTCCTCCTGCTGCGGGGTGAACTCGCGGCCGAGTGTCTTCATCGCGGGCAGGATGCTGCTGTAGGTGAAGTTGATGCAGATCCGGCCGTCGATCTGAGAGAAGACCGGCACGTCGTAGGGCGTCACGTCCGGCTGGTCGTCCGGCTGTTCGCTGCGGCGGTGGTGTGGGAAGCCCTGATAGAGGACGCTGAGCAGGTCGGGACGTTCGGCCAGGATGCGATTGTGGGCGGCGGGGCCGCTGGCGAACTGGCTCTCACCGCCCTCGGCGGCCGGGTAAACGCACAGCAGCGCCAGGATGTCGGCCGCGTCGTTGTGCATCGCCAGTTCGGCGCGCGATTTCGTGCCGCGGGCCGGTTGCACGCCGTTGGGCAGCACCTCCTCCTGAACGCGGACCATGCGATGACCGAACGAGTTGTTCGACACCGGATAGCCGAGGTGCGTGCAGAACGCCCAGTAAATTCGTTCGAGATCCTCGATCGAGTGGTTCTCGACGGGGAAGCCCCGTACGCACACCAGACCCCTGCCGAACATCACCTCCCGATACAGCCGAGCCAGGTCGTCGTCCAGGTCGGGATGGCGGGCGTCCTCCGGGGTGATCTCATCGCGATCCTTGTCCGCGGTTTTGCGCAGAATCGACTCCAGCGCAGCCACATTGCGCGGTGACAGGTCGAAGGCGAAGTCCTCTTTACTGGCGAAGTCTGCGCCCGTCCATGCCATCGGGTCCGTGACCTGTTCGGTGTATATCGGGGTGGGCATCGGTTCTCCTCGTTGTCGTGGCGCAACTAGCCGCTATCGCTTGCGGTCCTCGAGTGCACGGAGTTCGGAAGCGCGGGCCGTCGCCGCCTCGGTCATCAAGCCGACATCCGTACCCGCCGATACGAATCGCAGACCGAGATCTACGAAGCGGTTCAGCAGGTCAAAGTCCTTGATGCCCGCTAGTCCCAGCGCCACGCCGTGCTCACGACAAGCCGCAGCGACCGATTCTACTGCATGGTGGAAATGGTCATTCTCAAATTGTCCGTGAATGCCCATCTCGGCGGTCAGATCGTGCGCCCCGATAAGGATCATGTCGATGCCGTTCACCGCGGCGATCTGTCCGGCCGCCTCAACGGCTTCTGGGGTTTCGATCATCACCGCCACCGTCGTCCGACTCTCGATGATCCGTGCGATCTCCGGCGTGGAACGCCAAGCGTAACCGCTGACCGGGTTGGCACCCGAAATCGACCGGCGCCCGACGGGCGGGAATCGCGCGGCGTCGACGACGGCGAGCGCCTCTTGTTTCGAATTAACATGCGGCACAATTACTCCGACAGCACCGCCATCGAGTACGCGAGCGATGACGCTGGGGTCGTGGGACGGGACCCGCACCAGACCGGAGATGCCCGCACCCAGCGCGCTCGAGCACAGCATCGCCGCGGACTCCAATGACGTCGAGGTGTGCTCCAAATCCACGTAGACGGCGTCGAAGCCGCATGCGGCGGCGATCGCAGGCACATCGGGTGTGCGGGCATTCATCAGGGCCATGCACAGCACCAAGCCGTCGCCTCTCAGAGCCTCCCGAAGCGATCCCTGCACATGCTCACAGTAGTCCACAGTGGTCGAAGCGAGAACGCCCATTGCAAATATTCGTTAACGGCATTATCGATGTGATAACCATTAGACATGCCGGCCAATCGCGTCGCCATCGTGGGTGCGGCCCTTTCCGACTGCGGCAGGGTCCCGGATAAGACCGCCATGGGTTTGATGGCACAGTCCGCGCGCGCTGCCATTGCCGATGCGGGCCTGAGCAAGCAAGACATCGACGGGTTCGGCGGCCATGGGTCGCTGTTGCCGCCGATCGAGGTGAGCGAGTATCTCGGGCTACACCCGTCCTGGGTGGACTCCACCAACGTCGGCGGGTCGTCATGGGAGGTGATGGCCCGGCACGCGGCGGCAGCAATCGCCGCGGGAGAGATCGACGTCGCCCTGCTGACATACGGATCCACCGCCCGCTCCGACGTCAAACGCCGCCTTCGCCCGTCCGCCGCCGCGATGAGCACGGCGGGCGCAATGCAGTACGAAGCGCCGTTCGGTGCGACGCTGATCGCCAAGTACGCGATGGCCGCCAGGCGCCACATGATCGAATACGGCACCACGGTCGAGCAACTCGCCGAGGTCGCCGTGGCCGCCCACGAATGGGCAGCCCGCAACGACAACGCATTCGAGCGGGAGCGCATCACGGCGGAGGATGTGGCGGCGGCTCCGATGCTGGCCGAGCCGTTCACCGCCAAGCACGTGTGCCTGCGCACCGACGGCGGCGGGGCGGTCGTGCTGGCAAGCGAGCGGGTGGCGAAAGACTGCGCCAAGGAACCTGTTTGGGTTCTCGGCTCAGCCGAATCCGCTTCACATGTCAGCATGAGCCAGTGGGGTGATTTCACCACCTCTGCCGCGGCGCAGTCGGGTCCTGCCGCATTCGCGCAAGCGGGTGTGAGCCCCGCCGACATCGACGTCTGTCAGCTCTACGACTCGTTCACCTCCACGGTGCTTCTCACGCTTGAGGATCTCGGCTTCTGCGCCAAGGGCGAAGGTGGACCGTTCATCGGGTCGGGAGCTCTGCGGCCCGGCGGGGCGTTGCCCACGAACACCGATGGCGGCGGGCTGGCGTGCTGTCACCCCGGCATGCGCGGGATGTTCCTGATGGTCGAGGCGGTCAGGCAGCTGCGTGGCGAGTGCGGCCCACGGCAGGTCGACGGCGCGCGACTGGCGTGCGTGCACGCGATGGGCGGGTTCTTCACGCATAGCGCGACGATGATTCTGGGGAGGCAGTAGTGGAGATCGCGGCCGGCCCGGACCGCCCGATCGTCGACGCCGACAGCGAGGCCTGGTGGGCGGCGGTGCAACAGCGCAAACTGATGGTCACCGCATGTGCGGCATGTGGCCGGAAATCGCTGTACGCCAGGCCATTCTGCCCGCACTGCTGGAGTGAGGACGTGGCGCTGAGCCCCGCCACAGGACGGGCACGCCTTTACACGTGGACCGTCGTCCACCAGAATGCCGCCCCCTTCGACTCCCGCACGCCCTATGTCGTGGCGATGGTGGATCTCGAGGAGGGCCCGCGGCTGATGACGCAACTCGAGGGCTGCGCGGCCGACGATCTGCGCCCCGACCTGGAACTCACGGCCGCGTTCCGCGAGGACGATGACGGCTTCGTCGTTCCGGTTTTCAGGCCGCTGACCTGACGCCGCCCCGCGAAACTGTATTCCCGCAGCGGAAATTCGAGTGGAGTCTTGCGGGATTACAGTCTCGCGAGGCGATCGGCGAGTACTCGCGGCCGCCCCTGCGATCGCGCCTCGAGCGCGTTGCGCTGCAACTTCCCATTTGCGTTGACGGGCAAGGGTTCGTCCCAGAACACCAATTCTTCCGGCAACTTGTACTTCGGGAGTCCCATCGAAACCAGTTCTGCGGCGACCTCGGCGAGTGACATTTCGACGGCGCCGTCGAGCACCATCGCGACCGCCAACCGTTCCCCGGTAACCACATCCGCCACGGGGTAGGCGGCGCACTCGCGCACACCGGGAATCCGCGCCACCGCCTCCTCGACCTCGGCCGCGGCGATCTTCATGCCGTTACGGATGACGATGTCCTTGATCCGCCCTATCACCCGCACCCGGTTGTCGCTGACCTCGGCCACGTCACCGGTGCGGAACCAGTCACCGTCGAACGCCTTGATGTCGTCCTCGGCGTCGGTGTAGCCGAGGAACGCGTGCGGCCCCTTGATGCAGCATTCCCCCGGGTCCCCAACCGATCCCACCCGCACGCCGACGTCATCAAGTGCCACACCATCATCCGCGTGACGCACCGCCCTGCTCTCGGTTCGCAACCCGGACGTGCTGACCGGCACCTCCGACGATCCGTAGGCACGCATCACGGTGATGCCGAAATCGTCCTCAACCCGTTCGACGATGCGCCGGTCGAGCATCGTGCCGCCGAGATACACCGCGCGCAGCGGCACAACGTTGCTCCGAGCGGCCGCCTCGTCGAGCAGCCTGTCGAGCAGCCGGTCGGGTCCGCCGTACCAGGTCGCGCCGGACGACAGCAGAAGATCGTATGTCGCAGCGGGGTCCCAGCGGTCCTCGAGCACCACCGGCGCGGCGAGCATGGGCCCGATGAACAGGGCCTGCAGCACGCCGGTCACCGAGGCGAGCGGACTGATGAGAAAGAGGCGGTCATCCGCCCCCAGGCCGGCGGCGGCGATGTAATTGGTCGACGCCTTGGCCAGTGTGCTCAACGAGTGGACGACGCCCTTGGGCCGAGAGGTCGTACCCGAGGTGTAGAGAACGAAGGACGGCTCGTCGGCCGGCCGCACGGGCCGGCCCGGCGCCGCACCGTCAGAGGGCCGCGAGATGTCGACCCAGCTGCAGGCGTCGCGCACCGGCGATTCGCCCGCAGGCCGCCAGTCGGGAGCCACGCCGAACCTGGCACCGCTGCGCGTGACGATGTCGCTGACCTGCATCGGGCCTGCGCTGCGCGGCACCAGAAGTACCACCGCGTCGACGCGGATGGCGGCGTGCACGGCGACGACCGATCCGATGTCGTTGCCGACTACGACGGCGATGGGCGTCGCAGCACCAACACCGGCGTCCCGAAGTGCACGCGATGCACGATCAACCCGTTCATCGAGGGCCGCGTAGGTGAGTTCGGCATCGCGCGTGACGAGCGCGGCCCGCAGCGGATGCCGTTCGGCGGCGTGCCGGACGACGTCGAGCGGCCGGTCCGACCAGACACCGGCGGCACGATACCGAGATCGAAGAGCATCCGCTCGGCGGTGCGCATTGTGCAGCAGCCCGGTAGCCGCGCTCATGGTGCCCTCCGATGTGAATACAGATTCTCTACCCCGTAAATGTAACCTCTCATACATGTCGCTTCTGACTTTCGACAATCAGGTCGCCATCGTCACCGGAGCCGGCGGAGGGCTCGGGCGATGTCACGCCGTTGAACTCGCGCGCCGAGGCGCTCGCGTCGTCGTCAACGATCTCGGCAGCACAGTGCACGGCGCGGGTGCGTCGATCTCACCGGCACAGGACGTTGTCGACGAAATCACCGCGGCGGGCGGCACCGCGATCGCCAACGGCGACTCGGTGGCCACGGAGGAAGGCGGCGCCGCGATTGTCTCCGCCGCCATGGAAGCTTTCGGACAGGTGGACATCCTGGTGAACAACGCCGGAATCCTTCGTGACGCCGCTTTCAAGAACATGACCGCCGAACAGGTGGAAGCGGTCATCTCGGTGCATCTTCTCGGTGCCTTCAACGTCACACGCGCCGTCTGGCCGATAATGCGGGAGCAGAACTACGGCAGGATCGTGCAAACGACTTCGGGCACCGGGCTGTTCGGCAACTTCGGGCAGGCCAACTACGGCGCTGCCAAGATGGGGCTGGTCGGCATGATGCATGTCCTGGCCATCGAAGGAGCGCGAAACGGCATTGCGATCAACGCGATAGCACCGATCGCGCGGACTCGGATGACCGAGGACATCATGGGCGAAGCCGGCAAGACCATGGATCCCGAACTGGTCACCCCGGTCGTGATCTATCTGTCGCATCGCGATTGTGACCGCACCGCCCATATCTATTCGGTCGGGGCAGGCAAGGTGTCCCGCGTTTTCATCGGCGTCACGGAGGGCGTCGAAAACACCTCGCTGACAGCAGAATCCGTCGCAGCGGCGATCGAGTTGATCGATGAGACCAAGTCGTTCATGGTCCGCGGCGGACCGCAAACGGGCTGATTCAAAACCCCCTGAACCGCGGTCGGCGGCGCTCGGCGAACGCCTGCAGTCCCTCCTGCAGGTCCGCGGTGCGCGACACCACCTCCTGCGCCCAGGCCTCCTGCTCGAAGGCCCGTTCCCTGCCCGACTCCGATGACACCGAGAGCAGGCGCTTCGTCAGCGCCAGCGCCACCGTCGGGCCCGCCGCAAGGCGTCGGGCGAGTTCTTCGGCTGCCGCGTCGGTCTCCTGCCTCGCCACTACCCGGTTGACCAACCCCAACCGCTCACACGTCGCGGCATCCACCGGTTCGCCCAACATCAGCAGTTCGGCCGCCCTGCGCAGTCCCACGATCCTGGTCAACAGGTGAATCGCGCCCGAATCGGGCAACACGCCGCGATGCACGAAGGCCTGCACGAGCGTCGCCTCCTGCGCCATCACGACCAGGTCGCATGCCAGCACCAGGCTTGCCCCTGCACCCGCGGCCGTGCCCTTGACCGCGGCGACGACGGGCTTGTCGCAGTCGAGTACGGCCACGATCAGTCGCTGCCAGCCGTTTTGGAGCATCCTCGCTATGTCACCGGGCCGCTTTTCGCGCGCAGGCTCAGCGGGCGGATCCGGCGACAGTCCCGCGCCTGCGCAGAAATGCCGGTCGCCGGTCGCCCTCAAGAGGACAGCCCGCACCGCGGGGTCAGCGCCGGCACGCGCGAATGACTGGATCAACGTGTCACGTGCCAACGGGGACAACGAGTTTCCCACATTCGGCCGGTCGATGGTGATGCGGCAGACATTGTCTTCGCCAACGGTTACCAGGACCCCCGGTTCTTCTTCGGTCATCTCGTCCATCCCTGCGTTAACGGCATTTCCGTTTTTCGGGTATCTTAATTTCCGCCGGGGTTCGGGCGATGGGAACCACGACAGGGAGGCGCTGGATGGCGGCAGTTGGGCAGATCACCGATGAGGGGCTGGCCCGGCTGCGCGCCACCATCGGCATCGCGGTGCCGCATCCGCAGCCCCCGCACTATCGCCGCCCCAACGAGGACACTTTTCGCCATGTCGCCGAAGCATACGGCGACGACAATCCGCTATGGGTCGATCCGGAGTACGCCGCCAAGTCGGTGTGGGGTGAATCGATCGCGCCGCCTGCGCTGATCGGTGGCGACACGTTGATCGGGGAGGACGAGGTCACCGAACTCTCAGACGAGGAGCGCGCCGCGACCAAGGGTGACCCGCTGCGCGGCGTGCATGCGTTCTACGCCGGGTCGTCGCGTGAGTGGTGGGCCCCGCTGCGCGCCAACCATCGGGTGTTCCGCCGCAACGCACTGGTGGCCGCACTAGACAAACGCAGTGACTTCGCCGGTCGCGCAGTCCACGAATGGTCGGCGCAGGTGTTCCGTGACGACGAGGGCGTCCTTCTGGGTGGGCAATACCGCAACATGATTCGCACCGAACGCGACAAGGCGCGCGGACGCAAGAAGTACGACTCGGTGCAACTCAAGACCTGGACTGCCGAAGAGATCGCTGAAATCGACGAACGCTATGCGCGCGAGGCACCACGCGGGCCGGAGCCGAGGTGGTGGGAAGACGTCGACGAGGGCGACGACATCGGGTCGCTGACGAAGGGTCCCCTCACGGTCACCGACATGGTCTGCTGGCATGTCGGCGTTGGCACCGGCCTCTACGGCGTAAGACCGTTGCGATTGGCATGGCGGAATCGCCAACGTATCCCGCGCTTCTACACGCCGAACGAACACGGCGTCCCCGACGTCATGCAACGGGTGCACTGGGAACCCGAAGCCGCCCGAAGCGCCGGTAATCCGACGACCTTTGACTACGGTCGCATGCGGGAGACGTGGCTCATCCATCTGTGCACCGACTGGATGGGCGACGACGCATGGTTGTGGAAATTGGATTGCGAATTCCGGCTGTTCAACTATGTGGGCGACCTGCACACCATCACCGGCACCCTGGTCCGCAAGTACCTCGCGGACGGCGATCGTCCCGCGGTGGATCTCGAGTTGGCAGCCATCAACCAGCGCGGTGAAGTCACCACCCCGGGGCACGCGACCGTCCTGCTGCCCAGCCGCAACCGGGGCCCAGTCCGGCTGCCCGATCCGCCGGACGGTGCAACGAATCTCGCCGACGTGCTGCGCGCCGTCACGGCCCAGTTCGCGGGGCGCTGACCAAGCATGGGGTACGCGAGTGTTTCTGGTCTTCGGGCCGAGCAGCGAGGTCCGGTCCTGGCCCTCACCCTGGACCGTGCGGAGAAGCGCAACGCCATTAATGACGTGATGCTCGACGCGATGATCGGGCATCTCGCCGCCGCCGGAATCGACGAGACGGTTCGGGTCATCCGCATCGACGCCGAAGGACCGGACTTCTGCGCAGGGTCCGATCTTGTGGCCAACAACGCGAAGTCGGAACGCAAACCGCGGGTGGGCAGCACGCAACGCCGACTGCCGAACAAGGCGAACCGGCTCATCCCGTTGATGCTCGAAACTCAAGTCCCGATTGTCGCTGTGGTGCGGGGCTGGGCCGCGGGACTGGGCTTTCACATGGCCCTGGCATCGGACTTCTGCGTCGCCGCCGAGGACGCCCGGTTCTGGGAACCGTTCATGGCCCGCGGCTTCACACCGGACAGCGGCGCGACCTGGCTGCTGCCGCGGCTGATCGGGCCGGTCCGCACCAGGACACTGCTGATGCTCGGTGAGGAGGTCTCGGGTTCCACCGCGGCCGACTGGAACATCATCCACGCCGCCTGCCCTGCCGACGATTTGCCCCACGTCGCAGAAAAGCTCGTGGCCAGACTCAGCGAGGCGCCCACGGTGGCGCTCGGACTGACCAAGTGGCTGCTGCACAGCGGCAACGGACTCGATCTCGATCGCCATCTCCAGAACGAGGCGATGGCGCTCGAACTCTCCAGTCGCAGCGACGATTTCAAGGAAGGCCTGGCGGCGTTCAATCAGAGACGCAACGCAAAGTTCCAGGGACGATGAGCCGCTTACCGATCTTCGCCGACACCCCGGCCGACGCTGCGGT
This sequence comes from Mycolicibacterium agri, assembly GCF_002553505.1. GTDB lineage: Bacteria > Actinomycetota > Actinomycetes > Mycobacteriales > Mycobacteriaceae > Mycobacterium > Mycobacterium agri. Next base: position 27,305 of record NZ_PDCP01000030.1, read on the forward strand.
CGAGGTGGTGCGGCGGTGGGTCGACACAGAGGTGCCCGTCGCATGGCGAAAGGCCGCCGCCGAAGGTCCCGGCGCCCTGCGAGCTGTCCGCAGCACCGCCGAATATCAACAGTGGTACCCGGCATTCGCCGAGTCGGGTCTGGTGGCGCCGACCTGGATGCCCGAGCACGGCGGCCTTGGTATCGGCAATGACGTCGCCAGGGCAATCGAGGGCGTGCTCGCACCGCTGCGCATGCCGCGCCTGAATCCGCTGGGACTCAACAACGCCGCCGCAGCCCTGTTCAGCCACGGCACCGAAGAGCAGCGGCAACGTTTCCTCCCACCGATCGTTCGCAACGAAGAGAAATGGTGTCAGCTCTTCAGCGAACCCGGCGCAGGCTCCGACCTCGCGTCACTGGCGACACGGGCGGTGCGCGACGGCGACGCCTGGGTGATCACCGGACAGAAGGTGTGGACCACATGGGCCGACGAAGCAGATTTCGCTATCCTGCTCGCGCGCACCGATCCTGATCAGCCCAAACACCAAGGCATCACCTACTTCCTGCTACACATGCATCAACCCGGGGTGCAGGTGCGGCCGCTGCGCCAGATCACCGGCGAAGCGGAGTTCAACGAGGTCTTCCTCGACGGAGCTCGGGTGCCCGACGCGCACCGTGTCGGCGATGTCAACGACGGCTGGCGGGTCAGCGCATCGACGTTGGCCAGCGAGCGGCAGATGGTGTCGGGGGCCCGATCCGGCGGGATGGGGCGGCTCGGCGGCTTCAGCGCGCATCGGCTGATTTCACTGGCTCAAGAGACCGGGCGCTGGGACGACCCCGTCGTGCAAACCAAGGTGATGCGGCTGTGGGCTCAAGAGAAGATCCGCGGGTGGACCAATGACCGTGTGCGCGCGGCGCTTTCGGCGGGGCAGTCCCCCGGCGCGGCGTCGTCTATCGGCAAGGTTCACCAAGCGACGCTCAACCAACAGATCCAGGATCTGATGGTGGACCTGCTGGGGGTCGCGGCGGTGGCCTGGACCGCCACCGATGTGCCCGACGCGCTGCCGGACGAGGTGCGCGGCATGCTGCGCAGCCTGGCCAACAGCACCGAAGGCGGCACGACCGACATCAACAAGAACATCCTCGGTGAGCGAGTCTTGGGCCTGCCCAGAGAGCCCGATCCGTGGAAGGGCAAGCCGTGGCGGGAGATTCCACGGTCATGACCGTCTACGAGCGCCTCGTCATCGAGAAGTCCGACGGCGTCGGCTGGCTCATCCTGAACCGGCCGGATGCCGGCAACGCATTCGATGCACTGATGCTCGACGAACTCGAGGCCGCGTGGGCGGAGCTGGACAGCGACCACGACGTACACGTGATTGTCAACGCCGCCAACGGCAAGGCATTCTGCACCGGTATGGACGTGGTACAGGTGGCCCGCGACAAAGCCGCGATGCGGAAACACTCACGTCGGACCAGGGATGCCGAACTGAAGATCTCGTCATGGCACTGCGGGGTGTGGAAGCCGGTGATAGCCGCCGTCAACGGCGTGTGTGCAGGTGGAGGCCTGCATCTGGTCGCCGATGCCGACATCGTGATCGCCGCCGAGCACGCTTCGTTCGTCGATCCCCACGTTTCGGTGGGACAGGCGGTGGCATACGAAGCGATCACCTTGGCACGGAAGTCTCCGATGGAGGCGATAACGCGGATGGCGCTGAGTGGTAAGGGCGAACGCATCTGCGCACAACGGGCATACGAGTTGGGGATCGTCTCGGAGGTGGTTTCGGCCGAACAGCTGCGGCCGGCGGCGGCACGTCTCGCGGCGGCCGTCGCGACCAACTCGCCGACGGCGATGCGAGCCACCAAGAAGGCGTTGTGGTATTCACTCGAGGTCGGTCTTTCTGAGGCCAGAGCCGCTGCCGCCGAGACGATCTGGCGGCTGCGCGATCACCCCGACCATGCCGAGGGCGTGGGCGCGTGGCGAGAGAAGCGTCAAGCGCGCTGGCAGCCGCTCGATCCCGTGGAGGTGCCGTGAATTTCCAGAGGCTGATCGTCGAGCGCCGAGGACCGGTCGGCTGGATCATCAACAACCGACCGGAGCGGCTCAACGCGTACGACGCGCTGATGCGCAGCGAGTTCCCCAGGGCGTGGGCCGAGCTGAATGCCGACCCCGCCGTGCGCGTCATCGTGCACACCGGAAACGGCAGAGCGTTTCAGGTGGGCGCCGACGTCGGCGACCTCGACGGTGACGGTGTGCGACAGTTCCAGGACACCTTGCGCACACTCGATCTCAAACTGACCGGATGGCATTGCAACGTCGATAAACCCGTCATCACCGCGGTGAACGGGGTATGTGCGGGCGGCGGACTGCACTGGGTCGCCGATGCTGACGTCGTGATCGCCGCGTCGGACGCCAGCTTCGTCGATCCCCATGTTTCGATCGGCCAGGTCAGCGCGCTGGAGACAATTGCGCTGATGCGCAAGATGCCCGCCGAGGCGGTGTTGCGGATGGCACTCGTCGGCAGTCATGAACGCCTCAGCGCCCAGCGCGCATACGAGCTCGGCATGATCAGCCAGGTCGTGGATCCACCCGACAAACTACGCGATGCGGCACAGGAGCTGGCCGAGAAGATCGCCAGGAACTCGCCCGCAGCGATGCGCGCCACCAAGCGGGCACTGTGGGGCGCGCTCGAGTACGGCTTGACCGATGCCTGCCGAGAGGGCGCCAAGCACCTGACGTCGATGTGGGGCCACGCAGATCAGAACGAAGGCCCATTGGCGTTCGCCGAGAAGCGAACGCCCAATTGGCAACCGCTGGAGCCAGATTCGTGAATCTCGTCGACCTGCTGGCCGATGTTCCCGACACCGCGGTCCACACACTGGCGGCGGACGTGTCCCGTGCTGAGCTGGTTGCGAGTGCCGAGCGCCTGGCCGAGATAATCACTGAGACGGGAACTGCGGCCGGTCAGGTGGTCGCAGCGATGCTGCCGAACGAGGCCGCGACGGTGGCGGCGCTGTTCGGCGTCTGGCGTGCCGGCTGCGTCTACACACCGCTCAACCCGAGAGCGGCCGACGCCGAGCTGGCGGCCCAGCTCGAATCGCTCGATCCGGTGGCGGTGATCACGACTCCTGAACAGGCCCATCGCTTTTCGGGGTCCGGGTTGCCGGTGGTCACTGCGTCGAACCTGGCATGGTCGCTCACGCAGACGTCGAAATCGTCCCGCGCGGCACATCGCTACGACGCCGACGTCGCGTTGCTGCAGTTCACATCGGGCACCACCGGTCCGCCGAAGCCCGTTCCGTTGCGCCACTCCGCCGTGCTCGACCTGATCGACCGGCTGCTGGTCAAGCTGCGTGGTGCGAAACGAGAGAGACGCGACAGGGCACCGATGCCGAATCTCGTACCGCTGTCGATGTCGCTGTGGGCCGGCATCTACCAGGTGCTGTTCGCCTTCCGAGCGGGCTCCGGTGTCGTGTTGATGGACCGGTTCTCGCCCGCGGACTTCGCAGCGTTGGTCAAGCGCCACCAGCTGCGCTCCACGGTGTTGCCTCCGGCAGCATTGACGATGGTTCTGCACGACACGTCGGTCACAGACCTGTCGCCGCTGCGACTCGTCCGGTCCATCACCGCGCCCCTGTCCCCCGTCCAAGCAGCGCGCTTCCGCGACAAATTCGGTGTGCTCGTGCTGAATTCCTACGGTCAAACGGAACTCGGCGGTGAAGTCGTCGGGTGGTCCGCCGCCGATGCCCGCAGGTGGGGCGAGACCAAGCTCGGTTCCGTCGGACGGCCGCTACCTGGCATCGACGTGACGATCGCCGACGACGAGGTGATGGTGCGCACGCCGACAACGGCGGCGCGCAACATCGACCCTGCGTTTTTCGACAGGCTCACCGATGACGGCTGGTTCCACACGGGCGATTTGGGCTGGTTCGACGAAGACGGATTCCTCTGGCTCGACGGCCGCGTGTCGGACATGATCAACCGCGGTGGGCTCAAGGTGTTCCCCGGCGCCGTCGAAGACGTGCTGCTGGCCGCCCACGGCGTGCGGGAAGCCGCCGTGGTGGGCGTACCCGACAAGCGACTTGGCGAAGTGCCATGGGCCTTCGTCGTACGGACCGACGACAAGCTCGGCGAAGACGAACTGATCGCCTGGTGTCGCGAGCACCTGACACCGTACCGAGTCCCTGTGCGGGTCGTGTTCGTCGAGCAGCTGCCGCGCAACGACGTCGGCAAAGTTCTCAAGCGCGAACTCGCCACTCTGGCCGACGCATAGGCGGCCGCTGTGTGATCCGAGCGCGGCCGACCCGCGGATAGTGATGACGTCGCTACCGATTCGGACGACGCGGTCGAGAACACCACTTCTCAATTTGCGATAATGGCGTTACCGTGATGGCGGAAAAAGCGAAGGAGCCGACAGGTGGGCAAGAATCAATTCGAGGTGTGGGATGCCGACAACCACATGTACGAGACCATCGACGCCTACACCCGCTATCTGCCTGACAAGTACTCGGAGGCGTTGAAATTCGTCGACGTCAACGGCCGCAAGAAGTTGCAGATCCTCGGCGTGATCACCGAGTGCATCCCGAATCCGACGTACGAGGTGATCCCCACCCCGGGTGCCTGGGCCGACTACTACCGCGGCATCAACCCGGACGGCAAAACGCTGCGTGAGCTGGCCGAGCCCATCCGCTGTCCCGACGAATTCCGACGCCCGGATCTGCGGCTCGCGCTGATGGACCGTCAGGGCGTCGACGGTGCGGTGATGTTCCCCACTACGGCAGGCATGCTCGAGGAGCGGACGAAATCCGACACCGAGCTCACTCACGCGGTCACCCACGCCTTCAACCGTTGGCTCCTCGAAGACTGGACGTTTAACTACAAGGACCGCATCTTGACCGTTCCCGCCATATCTCTCAACGATCCGGCCCTAGGAGTCAAGGAACTCGAGTGGTGCTTGGAGAACGGCACCAAAACGGTATTGATTCGGCCCGCCCCAGTACCTCGCGAAGACGGCACCTCTCGCTCACCGGCTCTGCCTGAGTTCGACGACTTCTGGGGTCTGGTCGAATCAGCGGGAATCTCGGTGCAGATGCACAATTCGGACTCTGGTTATGACCGCTACGTCGACGACTGGGAGACCCCCTCGGAATTTCAGGGGTTTTCGCTGACGAAGTTGCGCGGCTTCATCTACGAAGAGAGCCGCCACATTTTCGACACGCTCGCGGCGTTCATCGCGCATGGCGTGTTCGAGCGGTTCCCCGACCTGCGTATCGGTGTGGTCGAGAACGGCGGGTCCTGGGCACAGCGCCTGATGGAGGCCTTCGACCGCGTGTATCGCAAGAAACCCAGGGATTTCAGCGAGCATCCATGCGAGGTGTTCCGCAGGCATGTGTGGGTCAACCCGTTCCACGAGGAGGACATGCCGCATCTGATCGAGGTGCTCGGCGCGGATCGGGTGATGTTCGGTTCGGACTACCCGCATCCCGAAGGTCTCGCCGACCCCGCGGAGTTCGTCAAGGAACTCGGGAGTCTACCCGCAGACACCACTGCTCGGGTGATGGGCGGCAATCTCAAGGAGTTGATCGGCGTCTGAAACGCCCCGGGCGCCAGCGGCTAGCCGAATCGCCCTCGTAGCTCGTTCTTGAGCACTTTGCCGGTCAGGTTGCGCGGCAACGCCTCGACCAGTTCGAGTCGCTCCGGGGACTTGTGCTTGCTCAACCCGTTGGCCTGGCAGTGTTCTGCGAGCGCCGTCAGTGTGACTGCCTTGTCGGGCTTCGTGACGACGACCGCGCAAACCCGTTCGCCGGTACGAGGATCCGGCACGCCGATGACCGCGACGTCGGCCACTGCAGGATGCGTCGCCAAGACGCCTTCGATCTCCAAAGCCGAGATGTTCTCCGCGTTGCGGATGATGGCATCCTTGATCCGACCGGTCACGACGACATTGCCGTCTGTATCGATGCGCCCTCGGTCCCCGCTGCGGAACCAGCCGTCGGCATCGAACGCGTCAGCGTTCAAAGCCTCGTCGACGTAGCCGAGAAAGCACTGCGGGCCCTTGAGCCGCAACTCACCCTCCTCGCCCGCGCGGACTTCGAGCTCGGAGTCGTCGACCACTCGCACGGAGACCCCTGGCACGGGCCTGCCGACCGTGTGATCGAGCACTTCCGGCGCACTGTCCAGCCCCGGCGAGGTGGCGACCGGGAACTCCGTCAGACCCCATGAATTGGCGACGCCGTTCACCGGGAAGATCTCTCGCACTTGCCGTCCCAGCTCGGGAGTGATCGGGGCCCCGCCGCCGACGCAACCACGCAGGTTAGGGAAGAGCGGTTCGCCGCCGTGTTCGCGCTGGGCGGCCATGAACGCGACGAAGAACGGCGTCGCCGTGCCGAGCAGAGTCGGACGGTGCGAGGCAATGGCCAGGGGGCCGGACACCGGGTCGAACGCGTCGAACAACACCAGACGCATGCCGGTCAACAGACCGGCGGCCAGCATCGCTGCACCGCCGATGTGGGACACCGGGAACGGAATCGGGTTGACGTCACTGCTGCAGACCCCCACCATTCCGATGACCCCGGCCGAACCGGCTATCACCGACCGGTCACAGTGCCGCACCCCCTTGGGCGCAGCGGTGGTGCCCGAGGAGTAGTAGACCCATCGGGGCAGACAATCCGAAGTCGGCGGCGCCGGCAGCGAACTCGGGTCGCCGTAGGGCAGCCGCAGTCCCTCGTCCGCAGGGGCCGCATGATCGACGACCACAACCGTTATCGACCGCCCGGCGGCCAATTCGTCTGCGAGGGCGACGTGGTCGAACCCGCGCCACACTCCCGGCACGATGAAGAATTCAGTGCCGAGTTGCGTTGTCACGAACCGGACTTCGCTTTCGCGCCAGATGGGAAGTATGGGGTTCTGGACGGCGCCGAGGCGGGTCAATGCCACCATCACGACCATCGTCTCCAGCGTGGTCGGCAATTGCCACGACACCACCGCGCCTTCTCTGACGCCGTACTCGGCTAGCCGCGCTGCTGTTCGCTGCGCTTCGTCGCGCAACTGCGCACAGGTCAGGTTGCGGCCGAAGTCGTCGCAGAGCACCACCCGGTCGGGATGGCCCCGGGCTGCCGCGTCGACGAGGGCCCAGTAGGTCTCCGCAGGCACGTCTGCACTCACTCGGTCGGCAGCAGCATCCGGCGCTTGGCGAGAATGTTGCGCATCATCTCAGAGCTTCCTCCGGACACGGTGTAGGCGCGGGACCACAGCCAGGAGTCCCGCAGCCGCTCCTTGGCCTGCTGGACCGACGAGTCGGCCGGTTCGACCGTCTCCGCGGAAGCTACCAGATCTGCGGCGTAGGCCGAGACACGATGGTAGGTCTCTGCGAAACTCAGCTTGGCGATCGAACCGTCACCCGGCTCCTGCACTCCCGAGATCAGCCGTTCGACGTGATCGTCGATGAATGCTTTGGCGACCTCCACTTCGACCGCCAGTTCGGCGATGGCCTGACGGATGTCGTCGTGAGCAAGGGATGGCACGCCGTCAGTGAGCGTATTGCGGGCGACCGTCACCAAGTCGTCGATCAGCAGTTCCAGCAGGATGACGTTGCCGCCGATCCCGAAGCGTTCAAAGTCGAGACCGGCCATGATGATTGACCAGCCCTGGCCGACCGCGCCGATGAGGCTATCCTCGGTGACCGCGACACCGGTCATGAACACCTCGTTGATCTCGATCGCATCACCGATGGTGCGGATCGGACGCACCTCCACGCCGGGCGCCGACAAGGGCACGACGAAGACCGAAAGGCCGTGGTGACGCGACGACGCCGGGTCTGTCCTCACGAGCGCGAGCCCCATATCCGCCCAGTGTCCGTCGGTGATCCACGTCTTCTGGCCGTCGATGATCCAGGTGCCGTCGTCCTGGCGTACGGCGCGGCTGCGTACAGCCGCGATGTCGCTGCCGGCGTCGGGCTCGCTCAGCAGTTGACACCACACGTGTTCACTACGTCGGATGGGCGGCAACAGCGCACGCTTCTGCTGCTCGGTTCCGAAGTGCAGCAACACATGTGCTGCGAGATTGACCTGGTCGATCGGCCGCGGTGCACGCGCGCGCAGGATCTCTTCGCTGACGATGCGGTCGTAGAGCAGATGATGATCAGCGCGCCCACCGTATTCGACAGGCCAATCCGCGCCGACGAAGCCGGCGTTGAATAGTCCGGCGAACCACGTGCGCAGTTGAGCTTCCTGCGACGCGTCCCCCGGTGCCCGATGGCCTTCGCGCGCTTGGAAAGGCGGCGCGAACTCGGCGATGTGCGCCCTGACCCGCGACCTGAAGGCGTCGAGTTGTTCTGCGCTCGGCCGACTTCCGAAGTTGTTCACCAGCCACACACCTTCGCCAGGTGGGTGCGACTCGACCGGGCAGTGCCGAAGAGGTGACTGTTGGCGAACACCCGGCGCAACTCGTGGTGCAACGGGTACTCCCAGGTGAAGCCGATCCCGCCGGAAAGTTGCATGCACTCGTCGACGGCGGCTACGCCCTTCTGGGCAACGAAGGCGTGCGCCGTCGCCGCCAATGCGGGCGCCTGGTCGCTGCCAGCGGCAACGGCCCGGGCGGCTTTCATGACGATGGCTCGAGCCTTCACTTCGAAGACGAGCAGGTCCACCAAACGATGCTGAACCGCCTGGAAGCTCGCAATCGGTGCGCCAAATGCTCTGCGCTCCTTGAGATATTCCGTCAGACGGGACAGTGTCATGGACACCGCGCCGAGCGAGTCGGCGGTGACCAGCAGCCGAGCCATGTCCGCCAGCTGGGCGGATCTTTCGGGTGCTCCGATGGTCACACCCCCTACGTCGCGAATGTCGAAACGCCACACCGGCCTGGTGACGTCGAGCAGATCGTCGTCAAACCAACGCTTTCCGACTGCGGCAGCCTCGATCAAACGAATGCCGGTGTCACTCAACATGATCAAGATGTCGATCTCGTCTCCGCGAGGAACCCGGGCGGCGCCTCCGATGACGACACCCGCTGTGGCGGCTCCACTGAGCAGATCGGGCAGCCATCGATGTGCCTCCCCATCGGATGCGGACGCGACCGCGGCGGCCGCCACGGCTGTGCCCAACCAGGCCGAACGATCCAGGGCGCGGCCGAGTTCCTCGGCCACCACGCACGCCTCGACGGGGCGCCAACCCGCGCCACCCGCCGACTCGTCGACGAGCAGCCCCGTCCAATCCATCGCCGCAAGGTCCTCGACGGATTCTTTCTCTCCCCGCTCAGCGAGGAAACCACGTGCCGAAGCCCGCAGTAGTTCGAGGTCGACGACGGGTGAGTCCTCGCCGGTCATTTCAGGGTTCAACGCGGGCCGAGCAGTTGATCGGCGTTGTCGCGCATGATGCGCCGCTTGGTGGCGTCATCAAGTGGGTCGAGCAGCTTGACGAAGTCTGCCGGTTCGGCCAGTCCCTCGGCGTGCGGATAGTCCGAGCCCATGAGCAGGCATTCGTCATAGCCCAGTCGCGCGACGATCGCGGGGATGTCGTCCTCTGGATAGGGCACGACGCCGACGTGTCTCTTGAAGATCTCGGATGGTCGTTCCGTAAGCTTGCCGCCGATCCACGGCCCGTTGCGGCCCATGCCGCGGCTCTTGTCCATGTGCACGACGAACTGCGGCACCCATTCGGCGCCGTGCTCGGCGACGAGGACGTTCAACCCTGGGAACCGGCCGAACAGGTTGTCGAAGATCAGCGCCGAGAGGGTGTCCTCGATCGGACGCTGTCCGTAGACGTTCATCCATTGCCAGGCCGACATGTGCCACGCGGCGGGGTCGGGATTGTGCCCCCACGCCGGGGATATGGCGTCGAAGTACCAGAACGGCTGAATGTGGAAGACCAGTGTGCAGCCGGCCTCCTCCAGTCGTGCATAGATCGGATCGAAATAGGGATCACCCGGAGACCGCCCGTAGGCGGGGCCGGTGGGCAGTAACACCATGCGTGCGCCCTGTTCGATGATCGCCTCTGTCTCGGTGATGGAAGACTCGAGGTCTCGCAGTGACAATAGGGCGGTGGCATAGATCCTGTCTTGATAGTTGAAGCCCCACGTCTCGTCGAACCAACGGTTGAAGGACCGCAGATTTGCATACAGCGCCGTGGTGTCGTCGACGTAGTGCTCGGCGGCCAGTGCCATCCCCGCGGGGAAGATCACGGCGCGTTCGACACCCTGGTGCTCCATCACCCGAAGGCGCGGCTCGCGTTCCAGCCATTCCGGCTGCATGGGCGCAGGCTCGTAACTCTCGTTGGGATTGCCCGAGCCCATCTGCTTGAGCATTTCCTTGAGAGAGCCTGGGCGGTAGGCGAGATCGAAGCCGAGGCCCGCTTCACTGTTGAACGTTGCAATGCGATGGCCCGCGAGAATGACCTCCTTGCCGTCTGCGGATCGCACCGGACTGATCGCGCGGTCGTGGAATTCTTTAGGGAGGTAGCGGGTAAACGCGTCGCGCGTTTCGTAGCAATGCGTATCGCAGTCGAAGATTCCGTAGTCGAGTTTTACCGCCACCGCGCGACTCCTTCGGGTGAGAATAGATATTCTCCTTTTTCAGAAAAGATACTATCCTCAGGCGGGAATGCCTATCCCGGACCGGGCGCCGCGCTCGCGATCCCGCTGTGGAGGACGACATGACCGCCAACACTGAAACCGACGCGCTCCGGCGCGCGGTGCGGGACTACCTGGCGGCCGTGTCCCCCAGCGAGCGGGTGCGCGAGCTGATGGCCACGGAGGCCGGGTACGACCAGGCGATGTGGCGACAATTGGCGCGCGAGCTGGGCCTGCACGGGATTGCCGTACCCGAGGAGTTCGGCGGGGCCGGCGCGACGTTGACCGAACTCACGGTCGTCTTCGAAGAAATGGGCGCCGCGTTGTTGTGCGCGCCGTTCTTCTCCACCGTCGCTTTGGCCGGCCACGCGATCCTGTGCAGCGGTGACCGATCCGCGATGGAGGACTACCTGCCGCCGATCGTCGACGGCTCGATGACTGCAACGCTCATCCTCAACGGCCGCCTCGACGCTTGGGATCCGCAGGCCGTCACACTGGCCGCGCACGGTGGCGCTGGGGGTTATCGAATCCAGGGCGAGGCCGAATACGTGCTTGATGGTCACAGCGCCGATGTCATTCTGCTCGCGGCGAATACGAACGCGGGCACATCATTGTTCGCCGTCGCTGCCGACGCGTCGGGGCTGTCCCGTCAGCCGCTGGCCACTCTCGACCGCACCCGCAAGACGGCTCGCCTGCGCTTCGACGACGTGCCCGCGCGCCTGATCGGCACGGACGGCGAAGCGGCGCCGGGACTGGCCCGCACGTGCGACCTGGCGATCGTTGCGCTGGCTGCCGAACAGGTCGGCGCGGCGCAACGCTGCCTCGACATGGCGGTCCGGTACGCCAGGGAGCGAATCCAGTTCGGACGGGTCATCGGCAGCTTTCAAGCCGTCAAGCACCGGTGCGCAGACATGCTCGTCCTCGTTGAGGGTGCCCGATCGGCCGCGGTGCACGCGGCGCAATCCGCCGATGGCGACGATCTCCCATCTGCGGCCGCCGTCGCAAAGATGGCGTGTTCAGAGGCGTTTCTCCAGGTCGCGCTCGACAACATGCGTATCCACGGCGGTATCGGTTTCACCTGGGAACACGACGCGCACCTCTACGTCCGACGGGCGAAGGCGACCCAACTGATCTTCGGCACCCCGGATCGTCACGCGCAACGTCTCGCGGGCCTTGTCACTGCTGAAAGGACGTCATGACCGTCTCGTTTTCACTCGAACTGCCCACCCACCGGGTGGACTCCGCATCCGAATTCGTCACCTCACAAGCGATCTCCGAAATCGCTCGTGCCGGCGAAGACAGCGGATTCGCCGCGGTACACGTCACCGACCACCCGGCGCCGGACGCGAAGTGGCTCGACCACGGTGGACACCACGCGCTCGACCCGTTCGTGGCGCTGTCGTTCGCGGCGGCGGCCACCACGAAGGCGAAGCTGCTGACCAACGTCTACATCGCCGCTTATCGGAATCCATTCCTTGGTGCGAAGTCGATACAGAGCCTCGACGTCCTCTCCGGTGGACGGCTCATCCTCGGAACCGCAGCAGGGTATCTGAAACCGGAATTCCGGGCATTGGGAGTCGATTTCGATAACCGCGGCGTGCTGCTTGACGAGGCGCTCGACGTACTCGACAAAGTGCTGCTCGGCGACGATGTGAGTTGGCAGGGCACCACGTTCTCCGCAAGGGGTGTGCGGCTTCGTCCGGTACCCGCCACGCCACCGCCGGTGTGGATCGGCGGCAACAGCAAGACCGCGGTCCGGCGGGCGGTCACCCGCGGACAAGGATGGGCACCGTTCAACACCTTCGGCTATGCGACCGCCTCACGAACCGCCGAGATCTCGACGGTGGAGGAACTCGACGCGGCAATCACCTGGGCCAGGAAATACGCGTCCGAGATCGGTCGCACAGAACCACTCGACATCTGCTTCTCGGCGGGCAACCTTCTCGACGACAGCAAGTCGACCGACGAACGGCACGCGATCATCGCGAAACTGGAAGCCATGGGCGTGACGTGGCTGACCATCGCCCCGTCGGGGTTCTCTCGCGAAGAGGTCATCGATGAGGCCAGGGCATTCGGGAAGGAGTTCATCAGGACCTGAATCAGGTCATCAGGCTCTCGACCGAGAATCCATCGACACGGACACGCCGGTGCGCGAAAAGCCATCGTCCGTCGACAGGTATCAGCACATCGCGATAGCGGCCCCAATGGTCCAGTCCGATATCGGTGTACACGCCGAAATAGCTACTGACTTCGGCCCGGTCGCGAGTCACCGCCTCGAACCGGATGCTCGAGACGTGGTGGCGCACGTGAGTCGGCGCCTGCTGCGGCGAACCTGGTTCCCTGGCCAGTGCCGCACGGAGTCCCTGTTCGATAGCCGCGGGGCCTTTGAGCGGTTCGGGTCCTCCTGAGAACTCGAGCACGCCGTCGGGGCCAAAGCACGCACCGACACCCCGAAGATCGAACCGGTCGGTGGCCGCCGTGTAGTCGGCCAGCGTCTGTCGCACTGACTCCCGGGCCTCGAGTTCCCAGATATCCACTCGTCTCCCGTCTGGCTTGAAGTATGGCTTATGTATGGAAACCACGTTCTGACACACGATAACGTGTGTTCTCATGCCGCAACCCACTCTGCGCGATCTGCTCAGTCCGACGACCACCGCGCTCGTCACACAAGAGTGCCAAGGTGGGGTCATTGGACCCCAGGCGGGCCTGCCCATGCTCGCCGAAGAAGCGAGGCTCGAGACGATTCCGAACGTCGAAAAACTGCTTACCGCGGCTCGCGGGGCCGCTGTCACGGTCGTGCACTGCTTGGTGCAGAGGCGCGCCGACGGTCGCGGCTCCAACACCAACGCCAGACTGTTCGCTGCGGGCAAGTCATTTCCCGTCGATTTGACTCCCGGTAGCGCCGGCGCATCGCTGCTGCCCGAGTTCGGGCCGCAGCCAGAGGATCTCGTGCTCACCCGAACGCACGGGGTCGGTCCGATGACAGGCACCGACCTGGATTCGGTGCTGCGTAACCTCGGGATCACGACCATCGTCGGAGTCGGCGTGTCGGTCAACGTCGCGATCACCAACTTCGCCATGGACGCCGTCAACCGCGGTTATCAGTTCGTCCTCCCCCGCGACGCCGTCAGCGGGTACCCACGCGAGTATGCCGAATCGGTTATCGACAACACCTTGTCGCTGCTGGCGACCATCACCACCACCAGCGCCGTCGTCGACACCTGGGCGGAACTGACGACCTGACACCCTTGTGGTGGATGCCGACCAGCCAAAGTGATAACGTCGTTTCCGTACAGCGTAAACGGCCATATCCGCTGGTCGAAAGAAGGTGGTCAGCCTATGTCTCCTCGGTCTCTGCCATTCCCCGTCTTCGACATCGACAACCACATGTACGAGACGACCGATGCGCTTACCAAGTACCTCCCCAAGCAACACAGGGGCAAGGTCGGCTACGTCGAGGTGAACGGGCGGCCCAAACTCATGGTCAAGGACCGCATCAGTCATATGATCCCGAACCCGACGTTCGAGAGGGTGGCACGGCCTGGTAGCGCGGAGGACTACTTCTTGGGGAACAACCCGGAGGGCCTCACCTTCCGTGAATTCATCGGCGACCCAATGGATGTCATCCCGGCCTATCAGGCACCGGCGCCGCGTCTGGAGCTCATGGACGAGCTGGGGCTCGATCAGTGTGTCATGTACCCGACCCTCGCCAGCCTCATCGAGGAGCGCACCACCGACGACGTCGTGCTGACGCACGCCATCATCCACGCGCTCAACGAATGGATGTACGAGCACTGGACGTTCAACTACCACGACCGCATCTTCGCGACGCCGGTGGTCTGCCTGCCGCTTGTCGAGCAGGCCATCGAGGAGTTCCGTTGGGGGCTCGAGCGCGGCATGAAAACCTTCCTGGTCCGGCCAGCGCCGGTGCCGAGCCGATTCGGCGGCTCCCGGTCCATGGGCTTACCCGAGTTCGACCCGTTCTGGGAGGAGGTCGTCAACGCCGGGATCCCGGTGACCATGCACGCCTCCGACAGCGGCTACCAGAAGCATCTGATGGAGTGGGAAGGCGGCGACGAATACCTGTCGTTCAAACCGAGCGCGCTGCGTGAAGTCGTCATGGGCCACCGGGCGATCGAAGACACCCTGGCCGCGTTGATCTGCCACGGTGCGCTGTCGCGCTTCCCCGATCTGAAGATCCTGTGCGTGGAGAACGGCAGCGGTTGGGTGCGCAATCTTCTCGAGCAACTCAACACCGCGTACAAGATCATGCCGAAGGAATTCGACGAGCACCCCGTCGAGGTGTTCAAGCGCAACATCTACATCCACCCGTTCCTCGAGGACGACATCAAGGGAATCATCGACGTCATGGGCGAGGACCACGTGATGTTCGGCTCCGACTTCCCCCATCCGGAGGGCATCGGCGACCCGCTGAGCTTCGTCGACCGGCTCGACGGGGTCTCAGAGACCACCAAGGCAAAGATTATGGGCGGCAACGCGATCGAATTGCTCGGGCTGAAAGTTCCGGCATGACGCAGGCGGCTGCCTCGCCAACGGAATACGACGGAATCGCGGCCTTCGAAACGCGCGTGGGCCAGCACCTGGGCTACAGCGGATGGCACCGGGTCACGCAGAAGGAGATCGACCTGTTCGCCGAGGCGACAGGAGACCACCAATGGATCCACGTCGACCCCGAGAAGGCCGCGCGGGGGCCCTACGGCAAGACCATCGCACACGGCTATCTCACGTTGTCGTTGGTGCCCAGACTCGTTCAACAGATCTACCGGGTGACGGGCTTGTCCATGCAGGTGAACTACGGCGCCGACAAGCTGCGGTTCCCTGCGCCCGTTCCCGTCGACTCGCGCATCCGCGCGGGGGCGGAGCTGATCAAGGTGGACCGCACCGGCACAGGCGCCAGGGCCACGGTGCGGGTCACGGTGGAGGTGGAAGGGTCGCAACGGCCGGCATGCGTTGTCGACACCATCGCCATGATGGTCGACTAGCGCCTACCGCTCCAAGAGACGTTCGCCGATCACCCGCCGCTCACGCAGGGCCGTGATCTCCTCGCCGGTGAGCCCGACAGCGCCGAACACCTCGTCGTTGTGTTGACCGAGCGTCGGTGACGTGCTGCGGTGGTGCCGCGACGGCCCAGGCGAAATGCGAAAGGGCCAGCCGGGGAATCGTTGTCGCCCCGCGATGCGATGGTCGAGTTCTTCGTAGAAACCGCGTGCTTCGAGTTGGTCGACGTCGTACATGCGGTCTGCGGTCATCAGTCGCTGCGCGGGCACACCGCGAGCGAGCAGCGCTTCGGCGAACTCCTCTGCCTGGCGTGTGGCAGCGCACTGCGCCATCACGTCGTCGAATTCGTCGTGGTGCGCCAACCGCGCCTCGCGCGAGGCGAATCTGGGGTCACCGCGCAGTTCCGGACGCCCGACCACCTCGGCCACGGTGGCCCAGTCGGTGTCATCGCGCACCGAGACCGCCACCCAATCGTCGTCTCCCGCCGCGCGGTAAACGCCTTGTGCGTAACGGCGATCGCGATTGCCCTCTCGTTCGCGGACCCGTTTCGTCATCGAGTACTCGATGACGGGTTCGGCCGTCACCGCCGCGCCGACCTCGATCTGCGCCACTTCGATCAGCTGCCCCTGACCGGTGCGCCGTCGATGTTCGAGCGCCGCGAGCAATGCCACCGTGGCGTGCACGCCTGCGATCGGGTCCGCCGGACCCTGCAGATTGCACGGCGGACCGTCGGCGAACCCGGTGACTGCCGACATTCCGGCCAGCTGCTCGATGTTCAGGGCCCAGCCGACGTAGTCTCGCCACGGGCCCTCCAGGCCGAAGCCGGGCATGCGGACCATGACCACAGCCGGGTTCACCTTCGCCAGCGAGTCGTAGTCCAGGCCGAATTGTTCGACCACCCTCGGGGAGAAGTTCTCGATCACCACGTCGGCTTCTGCAGCCAGCCGCAGCGCGAGCGCTCGGCCGGTATCGGTGCTCAGATCCAGCGTGATGTCACGCTTGTTGAGGTTCGTCCCCTGCCACAATGGGCCGATCTCGTACCACTCGTCGCTGTTGCGCAGCAGCGAGCCCGAGTACCGATGTCCGTCGGCTCGCTGGATCGACTCGACCTTGACGACGTCGGCGCCGAACGCGCCGAGATAGCAGGTGAGATAGGCGCCGGCCCAAAACGTACTGAGATCAAACACTTTCAGGCCGGCGAACGGTGTCGCCGCGTCCGTGACGTTCGCAGCGTCACGGCGCCCTCGGGGCGGCCACGGAACTGTCGTGTTCGCGCCCGGTTGCGGCGCGGGGCCAGGCGCAGGCACCGGTGTCTTCGCCAGGCGGAACGGCGCACCGGGACGCCGGAACCGTCCGTCCTCTTGGCCACCGTCGATGAAGAAGCCGCGGTCGCGGTACTGCGGGCAGTCCAGAATGGACGCTCCGTCGTTGATGGGCGCGGCCGGGATCCGCATGGCCTGGCTCAACTCGACGAGGTCGGCGACGGGCATCGAGTCCAGCCAGGGTTGCGCCTTCGAGAAGAAATCGTCGCGTTCTGGTCCGCCCAACATGATCGCGAGTTGATGCTCGCCGAATTCTGGAAGCCCGACCATTGCACAGACGTCCAACCAGTGCTGCCCGGTCAGACAGTTGATGCCGATCCAGCCGTCGGCGGCGCGAACGATCCCCAACATCGGCGCGGCTTTCGAGTTGGTCGGCAGCCCCATGCTTTTCAACCGCTCGGCCATCAGCATCGGATAGGGCAGGGTGCACAACAACGACTCGAATGCCGAGACATCGGCTTCGACGACGCGGCCCGGTTCGGCGTCCGCGATACGCAGGCCCGTCAGCGCCGCGAGAGTCGCGTAGCCGCCGACGATGTACTCGGGTATGCGCGCCCCGGCCTGCACCGGCGGCCTACCGAACTCCCTGACGTTGACCCATCCCGAGGCGGCTTGCAGCGTCAGCAGCGTGGACGGCCGCTCACGCCAGGGGCCCTCCTGCCCGTAATCCGAGATCCTCACCACGACAAGGTCGCTGTTGATCCGCTGCAGGGCCTCGCGGTCGAGTCCCCAGTCGAATCTCTCGGCGACCCCTGCGGGCAGGTCCTCGACCAGTATGTCGGCCGTGGCGAGCAGCTCGTGGACCTGCTCGACACCGGCCGACGTGCCGAAATCAACTGTGACACCGAGCTTTCCGGCATTCAGATACTCGAAGAGCCCGCCGTGCTGTCGCGCGCCGTCCCGGAACGGTCCCCAGCCTCGCAGCGGATCGCCGGTCGGTGGCTCAACCTTGCACACCTCGGCGCCGAGGTCGACAAGCAGCTTCGTGCAATACGGCGCCGTGATGTTCTTGCCCACTTCGACGACCCGCAGCCCCGCCAGCGCCCGACTCACGCGGGAACCCCGATCGCCTTGGGCTCCATATAGGCGCGCAACCCCATCACGCCGCCCTCACGGCCGATGCCGCTCTGCTTGAACCCGCCGAACGGTGCGTCGCCGGGGATGGTTCCGTTGATCGAGACCTGGCCCGTTCTGATGCGCCGAGCGACGTCGACGGCCCGGTCCACATCGGCACCCCACACCGCACCGCCGAGGCCGTAGGAGGAGTTGTTGGCGATCGCCACCGCCTCGTCGTCGCCGCGGTAGCGCAGCACCGTCAACACCGGTCCAAATACCTCTTCTTGGGCGATGTACGAGTCGGCGCTAGTGTCGGTCAAGATCGTGGGCTCGAAAAAGTAACCACCCGATGGTTTTTCGATACGCGCGCCGCCTGTCGCCACCTTTGCGCCCTCGGATTCGGCGCGCCTCACGAAATTCTCCACCCGCTCAAGATGCTGACGGCTGATCAACGGGCCCATCGTCACCCCGTCGTCGGCGGGGTTGCCGACCACCACGTCGCGGGCGAGGTCGACGAGCCGTGCGACAACGTCGTCGTGCAGTTCGGCGGGCACCACGAGCCGACTGTTGAGGATGCACGCCTGGCCCGCGTGCAGCGTGCACCCTTCGAACAACAGCCGCTCGAGCAGTTCATCGGTGAGTTCGACGTCGTCGAGCAGAACCGAGGCCGACTTGCCGCCGCACTCGAGCAGAATCCGCTTCATCGTTGTCGCCGCGCCCGCCATGACTTCGCGACCCACCGACGAGCTGCCGGTGAAGCTCACCATGTCCACACGCGGGTCGAGGGTCAAGGACTTGCTGGCCTCAAGACCCGCTGGTGTGACGACGTTGACCACGCCTGGCGGAATATCGGTTTCCTCGTTGATGATTCGGGCAAGCGCCAATCCCGCCAGCGGCGTGAGAGGCGAGGGCTTGAGCACCAGTGTGTTGCCCGCCGCCAAGGCTGCCCCGAGCTTCATCACGTTGAGGGTGTGCGGAAAGTTCCACGGTGTCGTGGCGGCGACCACGCCGAGCGGCTCGTACCGCAACAGCGTCGTACCCGCGGCCCCCCACGCATCCATGGGCGCCTCAATCGGCTCGAGTGCCAGTTCTGCTGCGTGCCCGACCATGACGGCAGGCCCGTCGACGTGGATCAGTCGTTCGTTTGCTGTGCATCCCCATTCGGTCTGCGCAAGCGCGTAGATCTCATCACCGCGGGCGAGCAGAGCATCACTCAACTGCCGCAGGCAGTGCGACCGCTCCTGCTGTGTCGCCATCGCCCAGGGACCGGTGTCGAACGCCGTTCGCGCGGCGTTGATGGCCTCTTCGACCTGCGCTGGGCCGGCATCCGGAGCCGACGCGATGACCGCCCCGGTGGATGGATCGGATACGTCGTATCGACCGCTTTCCGGCTGGACCCAGCTGCCGTTGATGTAGAGGTCATAGTCGTCAACGAGGCTCGACGCCGCCATCAGATCACTGGACCTTCCCGATTGTCCGGCCGAGGGCGTCCCACCGTCTCAACCAGACACAAACTGCCCGACATCTGTGCGTTGTGTGTACACCTGCCTGCGCCACGTAGTCAACGGTAGCCGCCATTTTCCTGCGACAATGAACATTGACACCGCCATCGGGGGTCCTGTAGACACAAGGGCGCCGGACACAAGAGCATTATCTGTCTGATGGCCGATGCGTTGAGGAGTGCCGTGCCCACTGAATCCACGTCCCGCCCGACGTCCGCTCACCCTCTGCACTCCCCCGACTTCTACGCGGGCGACCCGTACCCGGCGTATCGAGAACTACGCGAGAGAACTCCGGTGGTGTGGAACGACATCACGAACTTCTGGGCGCTGACCAAGTACGAGGACGTGCGCTTCGTGTCCGGTCATCCGATGCTGTTCTCGTCGACGCACGGCATCACCATTCCGGATCCCAGCCAACCCGAGCCCGTTCAAGAAGGGAACCTGATCTTCACGGATCCGCCGCGACACCGCCAGCTGCGCAAGCTCATCAACTCGGGATTCACCCGTCGCCAGGTGGCGTTGCTGGAACCGACGGTGCGCAAGATCGTCAATGGGATCGTCGATAGCATCGACCCCTCCCGCGAGTACGAATTCGCCGAGGAGATCGCCGCGCCTCTGCCGACACGGATGATCGCCGAGATGCTCGGCGCTCCACCCGAAGACTGGGAAAAGTTCCGCACCTGGTCCGATGCGGCCGTCGGAACTGCCGACCCCGACATCGAGCTCAATCACCTGGTGGCACTCGGCGAGCTGTACGAATACTTCACGGAGCTGATCGACGCCAGGCGCTCCGGCAAGGTAGCCGGGGACGATCTGTTGAGCATCCTGGCCGCCGCAGAAGTCGACGGCGAACGGCTCACGGACACAGACCTATTGAACTTTTCGTTCCTGCTGCTGGTCGCAGGCAACGAGACCACCCGCAACCTCATCGCGCTCGGAACGATGGCGCTGCTGAGCCATCCAGAGCAGTTCGCGATGCTTCAGGCCGACCCCTCGCTGTTGACCTGCGCCGTCGAGGAGATGCTGAGGTTCACCAGTCCGGTGACACACATGGCGCGAAGAGCCACCGCCGATGTCGAAATCCGCGGGCAGAAGATCGCGGCCGGTGACACAGTGGTGATGCTCTACGGTTCGGCGAACCGCGATGACGAGATCTTCGGCCCGACCAGTGAAGAGTTTAATATCACACGAAACCCGAATCCGCACATCGCATTCGGCGCCGGTGAGCATGCCTGCCTCGGCGCGCAACTGGCACGGCTCGAGGCCAGGATCATGTTCGAAGTGCTGCTGGGCGCCTACCCCAGCATCGAACTGACCGGCGACGTGACCCGGCTGCGCGCGACGATGGTGCCGGGTGTCAAGCGCATGCCGGTGCGCCTCGGAGCCGGTGCCTGAATGGATTTCGACTACACCCCCGAACAGGAGCGGCTCCGCGCGGAATTCCGGGAGCGCCTGGAGGCCGTGATGACCCCGGAGCGGCGGGCCGCCGTCTCGAATCTGATGGAGGGCGGCCCCGCCGTAGCGGAGTGCAGACGCGCCCTCGGCGAGGCCGGCCTACTCGGCGTGGCGTGGCCGGTGGAGTACGGCGGGCGTGGGCTGACCGCGCTGGAGCAATACATCTTCAGCGAGGAGGCACGCCGCGCGCACGCCCCGTTGCCGATGATCACGCTCAACACCGTCGGTCCGACGCTCATCCAGTACGGCACCGAGGAGCAGAAGCAGAAGTTTCTGCCCGCAATACTGAAGGGCGCCGTCGACTTCGCGATCGGGTACTCCGAGCCCAGTGCAGGCAGCGACCTCGCGTCGCTGCGCACCACGGCGGTGCGTGACGGGGACGAGTTCGTCATCAGCGGCTCCAAGATGTTCACCAGCGGTGCGGAATTCGCCGATTACATCTGGCTGGCGGCGCGGACCGATCCCGAAGCCAAGAAACACAAGGGCATCACGGTGTTCATCGTGCCGACCGACTCTCCCGGCTTTTCGTGGAAGCCCTTGCACACCATGCCCGGGGTGTCGACCTACTACACGTTCTACGACGACGTACGCGTACCGGAGAGCGCCATCGTGCTCGGCGAGAATCAGGGTTGGAAGCTGGTGACCAACCAGCTCAACCTCGAACGAGCGGCGCTCGGCAACCTCGGTGCGCTCGAACCGTTGTTCGCCAAGACCTTGGAGTGGGCAACAACCACGCCACTCGACGACGGCCGGGTGATCGACCAGCCGTGGGTGCAGCAGGCGCTGGCACGCGTCGAGGCGCAGGTTGCGGCGTACCGCTTGCTGAACTTGCGTGTCAACACCACCATGAGCTCCGGCGCGCTCGGCATGGGAGAAGCGTCCGCGGCAAAGGTTTTCGGCACAGAGCTCACTCAACAGGTGGCCCGGGAACTGCTCGACGTGGTCGGGCAGGCCGGCAGCCGCAAGGGTGCGACCGCACCGCTGAAGGGAGAACTCGAAAGCGCCTACCGACTGGCTGTCATCAACACTTTTGGCGGCGGCGCGAACGAATTGCAGCGCGACATCATCGCGATGGCCGGGCTCGGGATGCCGCGCGCACCCCGCGACACGCGGGTGTCCTGAAAGGAATACAGCTGTGACCGACTCAACCAAAGACGAGTTGCGCGAACGCCTCGACGCTCTCATCGGCACACCCACCGACGGCGTCGGCAAGCCCGTCCATGCGCCCGATCCGGTGAACACCGCGATGATCCGGCACTGGGCATACGCCTTGGGCGACATGAACCCGGCCTATCTCGACCCCGACTTCGCGCAGAACTCCCGATACGGCGGGATCGTGTCTCCACCCGTGATGCTGCAGAGCTGGACGATGCCGCCGCCGAAGCTGGAGGGCATCCATGAACGCGGCGGTGTGCCGATCGAGATCAAGACGAACCCGCTGCAGTTCCTCTCCGACGCCGGCTACACCGGCATCATCGCGACGAACTCCGAATTCGAGATCGAGCGCTATCCCCGAGTCGGAGACGAGATCACCTCCGAGACGGTGTTCGAGTCGATATCGGAGGAGAAGAAGACGGCCATGGGCTACGGCTTCTTCGTCACGTGGGTCACCACGTACCGCGATCAGAACGGCGAAGTCATCGGCCGCCAGTGGTTCCGCACCCTGCGCTTCAAGACGGGCGGCCCCGCCGGAACGGCAGGCAACTGATGGCCAGCCGACTCGCCCCGTCGATCAGCCCGGACACCGCGTTCTTCTGGTCCGGGCTCAAGGAGCACGAGCTTCGTATTCAACGGTGCACGGACTGCAAGACGTTGCGGGTTCCGCCGCGCCCGATGTGCGGCACCTGCCAGTCGCTGAACTGGGACTATGTCGTTTCGGACGGCCGCGGCACGGTCTACAGCTTCGTCATGCCGCAGTACCCGCCTCTGCCTTTTCTCCAATACCCCTACGTCGTAGCGCTCGTCGAACTCGACGAGGGCGTTCGCATCGTGTCGAATCTGTGCGAGATCGAACCCGAAGCAATCGAAGTCGGGATGCCCGTCGAGGTCATCTATGAGACGTTTTCGGCGATCCCCAGCGGCGAGGAGCTGGTGTTGCACCAGTTCCGGCCCGCCCGATAAGTGGAAGACAGACAGGAATGGACTTCACTTTCAACGACGAGCAGGAGGCGGTCGCCAAGGTCGCCCGCCAGCTCTTCGAGCACCGTGCGACACCGGAGCATCTGACCGAACTCGAATCGGGCGAGATCCGCTACGACGCCGCGCTGTGGTCCGAGTTGGCGTCCGCCGATCTGCTCGGAATCGCGCTCCCGGAAGCCTTTGGCGGCACCGGAGGCGGGTTCCTCGAGCTGTGCGTGCTGCTCAGCGAGGTCGGGTACAGCGTTGCGCCGGTACCGGTTTATTCGACGCTGGCGCTTGGCGCCGATACGGTTGCCCGGCACGGCGATTCGGAGCTGCAGCAGCGCTTCCTGCCGGGGGTGGTCGAGGGCCGCATTTTGTTGACCGCGGCGCTGGCCGAGCCCGGGGGCTCCGATCCGACCGCACCACGCACCACGGCTCGCGCAGACGGCGACGTGTGGCGACTCACCGGCGCGAAGGAGTTGGTGCCCGCGGCGCAACTGGCGTCGGCCGTCGTCGTGTCGGCCCGCGCCGATGACGGCGATGGTCTGTTTCTCGTCGAAACCGACGGCGGCGGTGTCGATCTGACGCCAACGCCCACAACGAACGGCGAGCCATTCGCCGATGTCGCATTGAACGACGCCGTCGGTCGGCGGCTCGCAGAACATGCCGATGCGGGAATCGTCCGGGCGCTCTACGACAGGGCGCTGGTCGGCTTGTGTGCGACACAGATCGGCGTAGTCGATCGGGCGCTGAAACTGGCGGCGTCCTACACGAGCCAGCGCGAACAGTTCGGGCGTCCCATCGGTTCGTTCCAGGCGGTCCAGCAGCGCCTGGCAGACGCCTTCATCGATACCGAAGCGATCCGGTGGACCGCGTGGCATGCGGCCTGGTTGATCGCGCAGGAAAGACCTGCGCAGCGAGCGGCGGCGATTGCCAAGTTCTGGGCGGCCGAGGCCGGGGCGCGGGTCACCGCGTCCGCACAACAGGTGCACGGCGGCATGGGCATCGACGTCACCTATCCCTTGTTTCGATACTTCCTGTGGGCCAAGCAGATTGAACTCTCGCTCGGATCGGCGTCACAACAGCTCGCCCGGCTCGGCAACGGATACGCGGAAGGACCGAACCCATGACCTCCAGTGCACAGACCGCTCGCCCCGGCGGACGCGACCGCACCACCACACTGGCGTGGAACACCATCAACGTCGGCGACGAGGTGACCCCGCTGGAGATTCCCGTCACCACCACGCTGATCGTCGCCGGAGCCATCGCGTCTCGTGACTACATGCCGGTGCACCACGACCGCGACTTCGCCAATTCGCAAGGCTCCAAGGACATCTTCCTCAACATCCTGACGACCAACGGGCTGTGCGTGAGGTTTCTGCACGATTGGGCAGGCCCCGAGGCGATGATCAAGAAGTTGTCCATCCGCCTCGGTGTGCCCGCGTATCCGAACGACCCGCTGCGGTTCGAAGGCACCGTGACCGAGAAGTCCGCGGGCGACGGCGAAGGAGTCGTCGAGGTCACCTTCAAGGGCAGCAACAGCCTTGGCGATCATGTCAAGGGCACGGCAGTGCTCAGCCTGCTCGAGGGAGTCGAGCCGTGAGCCGAGGCATCGGCGGCAAAGCGGCGCTCGTCGGCATCGGCCAGACCGAGTTTTCGAAGGAATCGGGCCGCACCGAGATGCAATTGGCCTGCGAGGCGGTCAAGGCCGCGATCGACGATGCTGGCCTGCGTCCCAGGGACATCGACGGCATGCTGACCTTCACCGTGGATGAGAACGAGGAGATCGAAGTCGCCCGCAACGTCGGCATCGAGAACCTCACATTTTTCACCCGGGTACCGCACGGCGGCGGTGCTGCTGCGGGCACCGTGATGCAGGCGGCCATGGCGGTCGCCACGGGCGCCGCCGAAGCGGTCGTCTGCTACCGGGCGTTCAACGAGCGCTCGGGATTCCGGTTCGGTGGAGCCGGACGACAGCCCGGCGTCACTCCCCTGTGGATGGCCCCGTATGCGCCGTTCGGATTCATGACACCGGCAGCCTGGGTGGCCCTGCATGCGCAGCGCTACATGACCACCTACGGGGTCAGCAACGCCGACTTCGGGAAGATCTCCGTCATCGACCGCAAGCATGCGGCCAAGAACCCCGACGCCTGGTTCTACGAGAAACCGATCACTATCGAGCAACACCAGCAATCGCGGTGGATCATCGAACCGGTGCTGCGCCTGCTGGACTGCTGCCAGGAGAGCGACGGCGGGGTGGCGATGGTGGTCACCAGCGTGGAACGCGCCCGCGACCTGGCCAAGCCGCCGGCCGTGATCATCGCGGCCGCCCAGGGCGCCGCATACAACGGCGAGGTGATGACCAGTTACTACCGTGAGGACATCACGGGCCTGCCCGAGATGGGTGTCGTCGCCGACAAATTGTGGCGCGACTCCGGATTGAAACCCGACGACATCTCGACAGCGTTTCTCTACGACCACTTCACCCCGTTCGTGTTCACCCAACTCGAGGAACTCGGGTTCTGTGGACGCGGAGAAGCCAAGGACTTCGTGTCGGTCGAAGACCTTTCGCTGGGTGGCCGGATGCCGATCAACACCAACGGCGGTCTACTCGGCGAGGCCTACATCCACGGGATGAACGGGATCACCGAGGGCGTCCGACAGGTCCGCGGCACCTCATACAACCAGGTCGAAAACGTCGAACATGTGCTCGTGACGTCCGGCACCGGCGTCCCGACCAGCGGGCTCATCCTCGCCCCCGACCACTGAGTCGATAATGTCGTCCCGTGGGTTCTGACATGACTCAATCAGTTGCGGTCGATACCCGTGATGCCATCATCTCCGCCGCCTTCGCCTGCTTCCGGACACGCGGGCTGGCGAAGACCACCATCGTCGACATCGCCCGCGAGGCCGACGTGTCGCGCAGCACGTTCTACGAGTATTTCCGGGACAAGGAGACGATCGTCGAAGCCTGCGCCGAGGCGGCGTCGCAACGGTTCTACCGCAACATGGCCAAGGCCATCGATCGTCACGGAGGCAGCACCCTCGAGGGTCGGCTGGTGCGCGCCGCCGTCTTCGTCACCCAGGCGCGACGGGTCGTCGAGCCCGAGGCGTACTTCGACGAAGAGGAAGTCAGTCTCATGATGACGAAGAACGCGGCCACCCTGCTGAAGGAATGCGCCGACTTCCTCGCGCCCTACGTGACAGCGGCCAAGCTGACCGGAGAGGTTCGCCCCGACCTGGATGTTGCATCCGCCACCGAATGGTTCGCACGAATGTTGTTCTCGCTGTTCACAACTCCGTCTCCGAACATCGACATGCCCGACGACGACGCGGTAGCTGAATTCGTACGCGCCTACGCGGTTAACGGATTCGTCAGTCCTCGGCGACGGTGAGCCTCAGCCGGTCCTGCGCACCGGGACGTTGGAGAAGCCACACACGTTCGACATCGCCACGCGTCGCAGGCCGCTTCGGTCGATCCCGTATTCGGGAATGAGGTCGAGGAGCGCATCGAGCGCGATGCGCGCTTCCATGCGCGCCAACGCTGCTCCGAGGCAGCTGTGCACGCCGTAGCCGAACGCGAGGTTGAAGCCCATTTTGCGTTCCCGGTCGATGTTGAGTCGGTCGGGATCGTCGAACTTGCGCTCGTCGCGAAGGGCCGATCCGGTGACGAGCAGAACCGCCGCGCCCTGCGGGATCGTGGTGCCGTAGTAGGTGACGTCGCGCGTGGCGGTGCGAATTTGATACTGCGACGGCGCTTCGTAGCGCAGGAGTTCCTCGACCGCGGCGGGAATCTTGCTGCGGTCCTCGCGAAGCCTTCGCCACTGGTCCGGGAAGTCGGCGAACGCGACGATCGCGTTACCCACCAGTTTGGTGACCGTCTCGGCGCCCGCTCCCCCGAGCATTGTGGCGAAACCGGTGATATCGACATCGGTGAGCTTCTCCACCACACCGTCGCGTTCGATTTCGGTTTCGATGAGGCGGCTGATCATGTCGTCTCTGGGTTGAGTTCTGCGCCGCTGAACGAGGTCGTAATAGTAGAGGCCGGTTTTCATCGAGGCCTCGTATCCTTCTTTGGGAACGGCGATCTCGCCGGGACGACGTTCCAACAGCAAATCCAGCCAGCGTCGGATCTGGTCTCGATCCTCTTTCGGGACGCCGAGCATGGTCGTGATGACCTCGTTCGGGAACAGCGCAGAGAAGTCGGCGACAACGTCGAAACGCTCGGGGTTGCACGCTTCGATTCGCTCATAGATCTTCTCGGCGACCATGTCTTCCAGCGCGGCGATCGCGCGCGGGGTGAAGACATTGCTCACCAAGCGACGCATCTTCTGGTGCTCCGGCGGATCCATGGAGGTGATCACCTTGGGCACCGGGATCGCGTCGTCGTGCGCCTTGACCATGTCCAACGTGGCGCCCTTGGCCGACGAAAAGGTTTCGTGATCCTTCGTCGCGGGTGCTACATCGTCGTAACGCGTCAGCGCCCAGAAATCCCACTTCTTGTTGTAGTAGATCGGGGCCTCGGTGCGCAGCCGCCGATAGGTGTCATATGCGCCGTCGAAGAAATCCTGGGAGAACGGGTCGAACTCGACGGGACGGCTGTCGACTTCGGGCCGCGTGGCGTTCACAGGATTGCTCCCGACTTCTTCAGTTCTTCGATGGTGTCCCAGCCGATTCCGGCGTCCAACAGAACTTCTTCGGTGTGTTGGCCGTGCTCAGGAGCACCCGTCGGAACCACCGATTGTTCATCGAACTGAACGGGGTTGGTGGGCATACAGAACGGCACGCCGTTGACGGTCTCCGTCTGCGCGACATACCCGTTCGCGGTGACGGCGGGGTCCTCGCAGAGTTCACCGGGTGTCTGCACTATCCCCCACGCACCCGAAAGCGGCGCCAGAACTTCCCGCCACTCGGCTACCGTGCGCTTGGCGAACGCCTCGTCGAGTAGGGTGATCAGGTCGGCCCGATTCTCGTATCGGGATGCGGGATCGGCGAACCGCGGATCGTCGATGAGCTCGGGCAGGCCGATCACCCGCATCGCTTCGGGATAGAACTTGTCGAGTTGCAGCATCATCAGCTGCACATAGCGACCGTCTTTCGTGCGGTAGGTACCCACCAACGGGTTCGGCGCATCGGCGTGGCCGAATTTCGGAATCGAGGTGCCGCCGTGTATCTGGCTGACGGCGACGTCGGGACTGAGGTTCCAGGTAGCAAGCCCGAGCAGCGACACGTCCACGACCGAGCCCTTGCCGGTCGTCGCCTTCTTGTACAGCGCTGCGGCGATACCGCCTGCAATGGTCATGCCGCCGAGAAGATCACCGAACGCCGGCCGGGACCGGACGAGTTCGTCTCTTTCCTCTGTCAGGGCGGTGGCGATGCCGCCGCGCGCCCAATAGGAGACTCCGTCATAGCCTGGCTTGTCCGCGTCCGGCCCTTTGGGACCATGACCCGACCCCCGCACGTACACAATGCCCGGATTCACCTTCCGGATGTCGTCGACGTCGATGCCGAACTTCTTCCGGCGCTCCGGCAGATAGCTGGTCAGGAACACGTCGCAGGTCTTTGCCAATGCGTGAACGACATCACGACCGCCCGGTGTGCTCAGGTCGACGCCGATCGACTTCTTGCCGCGGTTCGGTATCTCGATCATGTAGTTGACCGAGCCACCGCCCTCGTCGACGATTCCCATGGTGACAAGACCCCGCTGCGGATCGCCGCCGTTACGCGGCTCGACCTTGATCACTTCGGCGCCCCACTCGGCGAGCACCGCGCCGGCCGAAGGCACGAATGTCCAGGCCGCGACCTCAAGCACTCGGACCCCGCTGAGCACGTTGTCGACGTTAATGC
Source organism: Mycolicibacterium agri (assembly GCF_002553505.1). Lineage (GTDB taxonomy): Bacteria > Actinomycetota > Actinomycetes > Mycobacteriales > Mycobacteriaceae > Mycobacterium > Mycobacterium agri. Next base: position 56,169 of record NZ_PDCP01000030.1, read on the forward strand.
CGGCCTCCTACAAGCGTTGACATCCATTTTCGGATTTGCGAATCAGGGTCCACGGCTCGAAGTCTAAACGCGCCGCACAGCTTCGCGAGAACCACTATTCTCGTTTTCCGAGAAGATGGCTATCCTGTTGAGGTCATCCTAGCCCGATAAGGATTCCCACCTCGTGCCCTTTCCGCCATCGACGCCTACGATTCCCGTGCTGATCAGGTCGTGTGCACAGCACTTCGGCGACAAGCCGTTCCTCATCGCGGACGGGAAGACGCTGACGTATTCCGACGTCGATCGGCAGTCGGCGCGGTTGGCGTCGGCCCTGCTGGCCGAGGGCTTGGGTAAGGGCGATCAGGTCGGCATTTTGATGCCCAACAGCGTCGAGTGGGCGATCGCGTGGTTCGCGACCACCCGTATCGGCGCGGTCGCGGTGCCGCTGAACACGTTTTACAGAGCATCTGAGCTGGCGTGGACGGCCCGTCACGCCGATCTGCGTGCGATCCTCGCGTGGTCGGATTTCCGCGGCCACAGCTTCCTTGACCGCCTCGAGGAGGCGCTGCCGGGCCTGGCCGACGAAAGCACCCCCGGCAGGCTCGCCGTCCCGGCCGCCCCGTTTCTGCGCACAATCGCGGTGTGGGGCAACGGCCACCGGCGGTGGGCCACGAGGTTCGGTGCCGATCTCGCACCGCGATACGACGCCGACTTCCTGGCCGAGGTCGAATCGTGCGTGACGCCGGCCGACGACGTGATGATCATCTACTCCTCGGGCAGCACCGGTGATCCGAAGGGACCCGTGCACACCCACGGCACATTGGTTCGTCACAGCTACAACCTGACCTTCGACTACGGCGTCACGGCCGAGACTGTGTTGTTCACTGCGATGCCGTTCTTCTGGGTGGGCGGCTTGATCACCGGTATCCACGCCGTGATTCATCACGGCGCCACACTCGTCACCCAACCGGCTTTCGACGCCGCCGAGGCGCTCGAGTTGATCGAGCGTCATCGCGCGACGATCACACTGGGTTGGCCGCAACAAGGCAAGTCGCTGGCCGAACACCCGGACTTCGCGAAGCGCGACCTCAGCTCGGTGCAGCGCACAAGCATGCCTGCGATGGTGCCTCCCGAACGCCGCCCGAAGGGCCCAAATGCGCTCGGAATGACCGAACTCTGCGGCAATCACATCGGCGTCGACCCTTATCCGCCGCAGCCGGCCGATCGCTCGGTGACGGGTGGATACTCGATCGAAGGGTTGACGCATGTTCTCGTCAACCCGGAGACGGGAGACCCGGTCCCGCCGGGCGGTGACGGTGAGATCTGGGTGCGTGGCTACTCGCTCATGCAGCGGCTATACAAGCGTGAGCGGGAGGATGTGTTCACGCCCGACGGCTACTACCGAACGGGCGATTGCGGAGTCCGATACGACGACGGATGGATCAAGTTCACCGGTCGATTGGGCGATCTGATCAAAACCAGTGGTGGGACGAACGTCACGCCGAGCGAAGTCGAAGCGGCCCTCACCGACTGCGAAGGTGTCCTGGAGGCGTATGTCGTCGGCGCCGAGGACGGCAACCACGCAACGATTGTGGCGGCAGCGGTGGTGCCGCGCGGCGACACGCAACTGGATGCAGAGGCTTTGCGCGCACTTCTGCGCCGCCGCTTGTCGGCATACAAAGTGCCGAAGTTCATCTGGATCACGCACAAGGATGCGCTGCCGTTCACAGCCACGGGCAAGGTCAAGAAGTCGGAGCTCGCCGAGAAACTCAGTGCTCTCCTGTCTGAAGTGAGCGGCACGGCATGAAGCCGGCCCAACCTCCCGATCCCCGACTTAGGAGAGCCAAGGAGTGCATCCGTTGATTGACAAGCCATTACGGGTCGCCGTCATATCCACCGGATGGATCAGCAGCCTGTCGATCCGCGCGATCGTCCGACGGCCGCACCTGGACCTCGTCGGGGTGTGGGTACACAGCACCGAGAAGGTCGGACGCGACGCGGGCGAGATCGTCGGGCTGGGCCCGATCGGGGTGATCACCACCGGTGATCTCGACGACATCATCGGGTCGAAGCCCGATTGTGTGGTCTACGGCGCGGCCAGCGCGAAGATGGACGCCGCCGCGGTGGCCGACTACGTCCGTCTGCTCACTGCCGGGCTGAACGTGGTGACCACCAACACCCCGGGAATGATGTTCCCCGACAAGTGGATCCCGCAGTTGGCCGATCAGGTGCGTGCCGCCGCGTTGTCCGGAGGAGCCACGATCTATACCTCGGGCATCGAGCCTGGTTTCGCCGGCGACCAGCTCGCGGTGCTGCTGAGCACGCTGTCGAACACCATCCGGTCCATCCGGGCGCAGGAGATCTTCGACTACTCGGCATACCCCAACCGGGACCTCATGATCGACGCGATGGGCTTCGGCAAACCGCTCGATTTCACGCCGCTACTCGAACTCGAAGGTGCCCAACAGTTCGCCTGGGGACCGCCGATCGGGCTGGTGGCCAAGGCCCTCGGCGTCGAGCTCGAGAAGGTCACCGAGGCCTACGAGCGGGTGCTGACCCCGCGAGATCTTCATGTCGCGTGCGGAGCCATTCCCGCCGGAACCTGCGGCGCGGTGCGGGCGGAGACGACCGGCTTCGTCGACGGCCACCCGGTGATCACGATCGAGCACATCAATCGGATGGCGCCCGACCTGGCACCCCAGTGGGCTTCGGCGCCCAACGGCACCTACCGGCTCATCATCGACGGCCAACCCCACATTCGGTGCGACCTGAATCTCGGGACCGAGGACACACCAGAGTCGGCCAACGCCAACGCGATGGAGGCGACGGCCATGCGGGTCGTCAACGCCATCCCTTACGTCGTCGAAGCGGCGCCGGGAATCGCCACGTCGCTGGATCTGCCGATCACGGCACCCCGCAACGCGCTGGACTTCGGTTAGAGCGGACCCAGGTCCGACGCGGTGACGCCGATGCCGCCATTCCGGTGGACGTCGGCGTGGCGGGAGGCTAAGCGCTGGACTGCCGGGTGACGACCGACGGTCCGGACAGCGGACTGGCGATTACGCCAGGCGGGGCCTCGACCACACTCGGGATGGCGTTCACCGCCGCGAGCGCCGTGGCCGCGACACCGGGGTTCACTCGGTCGTCGTGCGACTGCTCGAGGTGCAGTTCGAGGTTCATGTTGGGATTGCCGTTGACGCGGAAGACCATTCCGCCTTGGCCTTCGCGCGCCGGCTTGGGCCAACGGTCGGGCCACGGCGTGCTGCTGACCGTCGCGAAATACTGAACCGCGACGGCAGGGCGGCCTCTGACGATTCCGGCGAGCTGCCACCGGTGCGCACAGATCGTCCCCTCGGGTATCACACCGAGTGCGGTCGGAAGGTCGGTCGGCGCGAGCAGCGTCTCCCAATCCAGTTCTATTCCATCGAGTTCGAATCCGAGGATGTCGGCGATGTAGGTCACCACCGTACCCCAGTCCTTGTCGACCTTCCCCGACGCAATTCGCACCGGTACATGGCCGTCGGGCTTACCGAAGCCCATCGACTCGTGCAGGACGTCCCATATCGGGTATGACTTGTCGAGGTCGACCGCGTATTCGTCCATCCGGTACGAGTCGACTCGGCCCGCTCCGGCCAGCAGCGCTGTCGGGATGTTCAGGCTGATGAACCCCGGCTCGCTGCCGGTGGCGTAGAACGTCGAATTACCGTGAGTGGCGGCCTTTTCCAGGTCTTCTCGCCATGACGCGGGAGCGGCCCGGGGATAGACCATCGGGATCAGCGAGAACGTCACCACATTGACCCCGGCATTGAGGTAGGTGGCGATGTCCGCGATCGCCTGTTCTTCACGTCGAACGGCGGTCGCGCAATATGTCACGCAGTCGGGTTTCAGCGCGAGAACAGCCGAGAGGTCATCGGTCGCACAGACGCCGACCGGTGGTGCACCGCAAAGTTCGCCTGCGTCCAGCCCGGCCTTTCGCGGTGTCGACACCTTCACCCCGACGAGATCGAGCGAGGGATCCTCGATGACCGCGCGCAACGCCTCCCTGCCGGTCAAGCCGGTGCCGACGTGGACGACTCGATAGCGACGATCGGAAGAGTCGGTCACAGTTCTTTCACCCTCCTCACCCCTGCGGGGCAACAGTTCTCGTCATCGCGGGACAGACCATGTCAACGGTAGAACGGTCCCGGTTTACCGCCTACCTCGAGATGACCGTATGGGTCGTACAGGTTTACACCCGGATACGGGTTCTGATCGAAGGAGGGCCGCGACAGACCCGCCTCCCGCAGCCCGGACAAGACGGCCAGCGGCACAGCGAACGACACCAGGCCCACCGTCACAGACACCAACAACTGCCGAGTCAGCGTCACCCTCGGACGCCCCTGCCGCGAGGGCAAGCAGCGCGCAAGACGGTTGATCAACACCAGTTCGCCACCCTCGTCCCGCACGCACATCACCGCAACCATGGCGAAGATCGGGGCGTCGTACACCGCCATGATCAGGGGAAAGTGGATGTGGCCGATATGCAGCACCGGCCCGACTGCCTCTGTGTAGTAGAAGATTCCGGCTCTCAGCCAGGTGAACTGGATAAGACCGTTGATCGGGACGGCGACGATCGTCGCACCGATGAACACCCGCAGCAGCCTGCGCGGCGCCAACCAGCCAATGCGACGCATCAATGAATCCAAGAGCCTGTCGTGCAGCTTCAAAAAGCCCAGACCGTTCAGCAGATAGTAAGCAGCGTAGCCACCCAGAAATGCCAGCGCTGGTTCAAGATTCGGTGCGATGTTCACGTACGGCCACGACAGTGGAAAGTGCAACATGCGCGGATCGAAGACCGCGAACGTCGCCCAGTTTGCCAACGGATCCAGCGCCCCGGCGATCAGGCCGGCGAACGCGATGATGACCGTCCAGTGCACCTTTCGTTGCCGCCACGACAACCACGTCAGAACGGCGATCAGACCGATTGCCAACGGGATCGAGCTGACGGAGACAGCCAGCGGCCAGTCGTCGAAGCCGAGAAACGGCGGATACGGATCGGGGCCGGGATTCGGGTTCGCTTTTTTCGGATCTCCGTGCAGGCCTGTCTGAATATTCGCGATCGTCACGATGGCGAACGTCAGGTAGGTGATGACAAACAGCGACCACCCGATCCTGGCAGGCCACGGCGAGAAGTGTTCCTCGGCCGATTCTCCGGGAGCGGGGTTCGGCTTACGGTCAACGGTATTGGTCACCTCAGACCGCCACCGGAAGCGTGGCCCACCCTCTGACGCTGGTGGTGTGAGCGCGTTTGGCCGCCGCGTAATCGACTTCCCACTCCGGCCACCGGATCAGAACCTCCTCGAGTGCCACGCGTGCTTGCATCCGCGCGAGCGCGGCGCCAAGGCAAAAATGAATTCCGCGGCCGAATGACAAGTGTGTGGCCTGCCGGTGGATGTAGAACCGGTCCGCGTCCGGGTATTGTCGTTCGTCCCGATTCGCCGAACCGTTGATCAGCAGCATCACCGAGCCCTCGGCGACTGTCTGGCCATAGAATTCAACATCACGAGCGACATGTCGTGCCTGTACAGGCGACGGTGCCTCGTAGCGAAGCACCTCCTCGATCGCCGCCGGGATAAGACTGAAATCTGCTGCTAGTTCGCGGCGTTGGTCGGGGTGGTCCGACAGCAGTTGTCCGGCAAAGCCGATCAGCCGCGTCGTCGTCTCGTTTCCCGCGCCGACGAGGGTGCCGGTATAAGTCAACACCTCTTCGCGGGTCAATCGCCGACGGTTACCGTCACCTTCCTCGATCTCGGCGTTGACCAGCTCGGTCATCAGATCGTCGGATGGGTGCTCGTAGCGCCAATCGATGAACTCTTCCAGCATCGAGCCTTGTCGCGTCAGCATGTCGTCGGCCACATCGACGAGTTCGCCGTCCTTGAGTTCGAGAAGCCGGTCGGTGTTCCGGCGGATGGCGATCTGCTTGTCCTCCGGTATGCCCAACAGGTATCCGATGGTGCGCATCGGCATCCATGCTCCGAGGTCGGCGATGAAGTCGAATGTCTCCGCGTTCTCGAGTGGCTCCAATGCGCGCCGGCAGAACTCTCGCGCCAGCGGTTCGATGGCAGCCATGCGCCGTGGCGTGAACACGCCCGACAACAACCGACGGTGAAAGTCGTGCATCGGGGGGCCTTCGAACAGGATGATGCCAGGCGGTACCTCGACCCCATTGAGGATGATGTCGATGGTGGTGCCCTTGCCCGAGCGGTAATCCTCCCAGTTGGCCAGTTCGCGGGCGACGTCTGAGTGCCTGCTCAACGCGTAGAAGCCGTACTTGTCGTTTCGGTAGAGCGGCGCTTCGTCGCGCAGCCTTTTCCACACGGGGTAAGGATCGTCGTCGATGTCGAAGTCGAACGGGTCGTAGTACGGCCCAACCTTCACCCTGTAGGTCACATCGCGAGAATAGGCTTTATCGCACGCCGTCATGGCGGATTCTCGCGGCTCGTCCTCGAACGTGCGCGCTCAGGATGGTACGGACGTACACGTACCTTCCTGTGACGTTGGCCGGGCTGGGTTTCAGAGAAAATCACCCTGGCGGCAGCTTATCTGGCGTCACGGTTATGTCACTGGTCAACGTCGCGCGGCTCGGACTTCAGCTGAAAGCGAGCGTCTTTCCGGGACCCTTAGCTGTTCTTCGACATCTCGGCGGCGGCCGTGTCGGCCCACTGCGCCTGGTGTCGGCCCATCGTCATGGCGCCGTTCCAACCGCCGTCGGTCCACAGCACCTCGCCGCCGACATAGCTGAAGCGCGGGCTGCCCAGACAGACCAACGGCCAGGCCTGCTCCTCGGGAGTGGAGTACCGGCCGACCGGGCCGACGGCCTGGTCGACGGTCTCCTTGCCCATCAGTTGTTGAAAGGCCGGCATCATCGCTGTCTCGGTCGGCCCCGGGTTGATGCAGTTGATCCTGATGCCTCGGCGGGCCAGTTCGGCGTACCACCAGCCCACCCATGCGTCGATGATGTACTTCGAGTACGCGTAGCCGCTCCACGACCAGACCTTCTCGTTGGCCGTCAGCCATTCGACGGCCGCCTCGAATCCGGCGGTCTCGAGCAATCCGGTGATCACCTTGATGTGGTCCTGCCAGCCGATCGCGGCCGACGACGAAATCACGCTGATGGCAGATCCTTCGGGCATCTTCGGCACGAGACGCTCGGCCAGGTGCCGTGCGCCGACGAAGTTCACCAGGATCGTGTCCCATTCGCTGAACGGCGGACCGGGAAGCCCCGCACAGCTGAAGAGCCCGTCGACCGGGCCGTCGATGGATTCCGCGACCTGGTCGATGTTCGCTCTGTCACGCAGGTCGACTTGCAGCGTTATGGAGGCGGCGACGGTCGTCGGCTTGATGTCGAGTGCGGTGACCGTCGCGCCCAGATCGATGAGGATCTGCGCGACCGCCTGCCCCATACCCGACGCCGCGCCGGTCACGACGACCGACTTGCCCTCATACCCCAGCACATCCTGCATGGAACGCCCCTGTCGAGAACTTCATTTACCGAATGCGAGAACTCACGTTATCACCGTCTCTGCAACGGCCGTGACGCCTCAATCCCACACCACATCTAGGCGGGTTGGCGACCGGAACATCATGCCGGTGATGTAGGGCGCGGGGCCGTCGGGGTCGAGGCGCAGCGCAGGTAGTTCGTCGAAGAGGGCGTTGAAGATCTTGGTGGTCTCCAGCCGCGCTAGATGCATTCCAAGGCAGACGTGAGCGCCGTGGGCGAATCCGATGTGTGGTTTTCGTTCGCGGAAGATATTGAATTGCTCGGGTTCCTCCCACCGAGTCTCGTCGTGGTTCGCGCTACCGAGGTTGAGCATCATCGTCGCGCCGGCAGGGATCTGCACACCGCCGATCTCGGTGTCGCAGGTGACCTCCCGCATGAAGTTCAACAGTGGGGTCTCCCAGCGGATGCCTTCCTCGATGGCCTGCGGCAGCAGGCTGCGGTCGGCGCGCACCGCCTCCAACTGGTCGGGATGGCTGAGCAACGCGTAGGCGAGATTGGCGGTCGACCGTGACGTCGTCTCCGCACCGGCGGGTAGCAGATTGCGCATGAACCCGTATATCTGCTCGTCGGTCATCTTGACGCCGTTGACTTCTGCCTCGGCGAGGATCGACACCATGTCGTCTTTGGGAGCCTTCCGCTTTTCAGCCAGGATCCCGACGAAATACTCTTTGAGCTTCGCGGATGCCGCCAGTGCGCAGTCCATGTCGCCTCGGAAGCCCAGCAGATCGATCGCGAGCCGGTGAAAGTGCAGCACGTCGGAATCCGGCAGCCCCAGCAGCGCGGCGATCACTCGCACCGGAATCGGCATGAACACCGAGTCGACGAGGTCGGCCTGCTTGGTGTCCTTGATCTTGCCGATGGTCTTGTCGACCAGCGGGCCGACCAACTCGGCGTCCCACCGCTTCATCGACGAGCGCGCGAAGGCGAATTCGTGCAGTTTGCGGTAGATCGCGTGTTCGGGTTCCTGCATCTCGAGGATGGTCGGACCCTGCAGTGGCCGCACGACGTCCTCATAGCAGCGGGTGCTGAACGTGATGTTGTCGGTGAAGATCGCTTTGACGGTGTCGAACGTGTAGGCCGTGAATGTCGGCGCTCCGTCACCGGAATTGCCGACCATGCCCATCTCCGGCCACCCCCCATGCACCGGTGCTTGGGCGCGCAGCTTCGCCAGCATCGGGTAGGGCGACGCGTCGCCGTCGGCGCCCATCCCGGCGTTGAACCTGTTCTGGGCATCACGAATGCTCTGTTCGAGTTCCTCGACGGTCGCCGGCTCTGTCATACGACGGCTCCTCACTGTGGCATCGCCGATCCAACATACACCCTGGTGGTTGAAACCTACATAATGTAGGTTGATGCCGCCGCTAATCGGCGTGATCGCGAAAGATCAACCAGGAGCGATTGATTGGCTATTCGAGCAGTCCAATGGGCGACCGGGGCCGTGGGACGGGCCGCCTTGCAGGAGCTTGTTGAGAATCCTGATTTTCAGTTGGTCGGTGTCCTGGTCTACGACCCCGCCAAAGCCGGTCAGGACGCCGGTGCGCTCTGCGGCTCGCCGACCACCACGGGTGTGCGTGCCACGACCGACAAGGACGAGATCATCGACCTGGGGGCTGACGTCGTCGTCCACGCCGCGAGTAAGGCCCACGCAGTGGAGACCAATGCCGAAGACATCTGCCGGCTGCTCACCGCCGGTACCAACGTCGTGTCGACGACCTCGTACAACCATCTGCCGACATACGGCGCCGACACCGAATCAGCGTTCATCGAGGCGTGTCGTAACGGCGGGTCGCGCTTTCACGCCGCAGGCGAGAATCCGGGCTTCATGCTCGAGCGGCTCGTCGCCACGGTGACCGGGCTGAGCAAGACGATCGATCGGATCGACCTTTACGAAGCCACCGACGTCTCCGCTGTCGAGAGCCGGCCAATGCTGATCGACCTGATGGGTATGGGCAGACCGCCCGAGGAGGTCAGCGTCGACTCCCCGATCATCGGAAAGCTCGACATCGCCTACCGGCAAACGCTCAACGCGACCGCCGAGGTCCTTGGCATCACCCTGTCGCGCATCGACGTGTCGGTGGACGCCACCACGTTGCCCTACGACCTCGAGGTGCCGGCAGGAACAATCGCAGCTGGAACTGTTGTCGGACAGCGATTTTCATGGGTAGGCCACTGGTCGGAGCGTCCGCTGCTCGCGGTACACGAGGAGTGGGTGCTCACGCGCGACCTTCCTCAGTGGGGGCTTCGGCCGCTGGCTCCCGGCGAGAAGGCGCCCTTGATCCGCGCTGTCATCAAAGGTGATCCGAGTTTCGAGCTGCAGCTCGATGTCGGCTGGGACGCAGAAGCGCCCACCGGCCGGCATGCGCAGCCGGGTCACCTGATGATCGCCATGAGCGCCGTCCGCGCGATCCCCTACGTGCTCGCACAGCCGCCAGGGATCGTCACCGCGCCGGTCTTCGGAGCAATCCAGCTAGCCGGCGCCAACCGCCCGTGAGATGAATTGGCTGGGCGTGGCATGGAACACGTGGCCGGTGCCGTCGGGCAGCACACGCCGGGCGATCAAGTAGTCGGTGCCCATCCACCCCTGGCGGATGTAACGGCCGAACCGTAGAAACGTGCCCGGCGCACCGCTGGCCGAAGGGATGAGCTTGACCTGCTCCAGCCCGCCCTTGACACCCTCCCCGGTCAACGGCCGCGCCGCGGCCAGGCCACGGACGATGACCGTGGCGACATCGCGACAGAGACCGGGCATCGAATGCGTGGGCCGACGGCCGTACCTGGCCTGGAACCGGTCGAGGAAATCCTGTCCGACACGGTTGCGCTCGTCATAGCTGTCCAACCCGATCCAGCCGGACAGATGCCGCATCCATTCCGCACTGATGTGGGCCATCTCGAACGCGGTGGTGGTATATCTCGGTGGATCCCAGCCCGCCGCCGCCAGCGCATCGGAAAAGCCCCATAGGCCGTGCCCGAAGCCGACATGCACGACGGCATCCGGATCGGCTGCGCGCAGTGCCTTGACCACCTCGGTCTTGTCCGCCTCGACCTGAGGTATGGGAACTGTCGCAACGATTTTCAGCCCGGCTGCCGAGTAGGCTCTCTCGGCGAAGGCGAGGTACTCCTTGCCGATCAGGGACGCCTCGTAGGCGATGGCGATGCGTGATCGGCCGTCGCCGATCATCACCGCCGCCAGCATCACGGGCTCTTCGGGCATGGACCCGTTGTTCAAAGCGAAGGTCCACTCGCTGAGGGCCCCCTCCGAACCCGACAGGATGATGTTGGGCACCTTTGCCATCCGGGCGGCGTGCGCCGCCAGCGGGACGGCGTTGTCGGAGACATACGGGCCGAAGATCACCAGGCAGCCGTCGGCGACGAGTTCGTCGTAGCCTTGTTCCACCGCCTGGTAGGTGCCGTTGGGCAGGCCGATCACGTTACGCTCAACCAATTCGATGGTGCGATCGACGACTCCGTCGGCAACGGCCTCGTCGAACACCATTCGCAGGGTGTCGAGTGTGTCGTTTTCGACGCCTGCTCTCGTTGGATAGTCGTTCAGTAGGCCGACTTTCAGTGGTGCCACCAATCCGTATGCACGAACGTCATCGTCTGCCATACGCGCAACATACAACATGCATGTTGGTAGCATGCCGACATGGCCAGACGAGGCGGCACCGAGTCCGAACGTCGGGCACGCGGTGATCAGACTCGACGCAGGCTTGTCGAAGCGGGTCGAACCCTGTTTGTGGAAAAGGGCTATTTCGATACCAGCATCGGCGAGCTTGTCGCAGCGTCGGGAGTTGGCACGAGGGGCGCCTTCTACCACCATTTCAAGGACAAGGCCGAACTCTTCCGGGCCGTCTTCGAAGAGGTCGAGCGGGATTTGACACTGCGCTCGCTGGCCTCGCCACCATCAGGAGCCGATTCGTGGCAGCGGCTCTGCGCCGGCCTCCACGGGTTCCTCGAGTCGGCGCTCGAGCCCGAAGTCCAGCAGGTGATGCTGCTCGATGCACCGGTGGTGCTCGGCTGGCAGACGCTGCGTGCGATTCAAGAAAGCAACAGCATTGCCCTGATCAACCAAATGGTTCGGGAAGCGATTGCAGAAGGTGTCATCGAGGATCAACCCGTCGGCGAGCTGACGCACATGGTTGTCGCGGTTGTCGAGGAAGGCGCGCTGCTGGTCGCCCATGCCACCCACCCACGGCGAGCACGGCAGCGGGCCGCCAAAGTGCTCGACCATCTCTTGTTGAGCTTCGCGGTGCAGCCACGAAACGCAGTGCGACGTTGACTTTTTGGCCCTTCCCTCCGCTCGCGGATATGGGTTGAAAACACCGATTATCAATAACTGTATATAGTCGCTCTCGCAGATGATAATCTCACTCTCGTCAGCTGGCCAAGGGAGACCTATGTCTGAGCGCGCCCTCCGCGTCGCTGTCGTGGGAGCGTCGGCGGGTTTGGGCCGTTGCATCGGCGTCGGCTTGGTGCACAGAGGCGCCAAGGTCGCCTTCCTTGCGCGGCGCCACGACCGACTGGTCAGGGCCGCCGACGAAGCGGGCAACGGTGCGGCGGCAATCGCCTGCGACGTCACCGACGCCGACGAGTGCCAACGGTCCATCGCGGCGGCCGTGGGTGCGTTCGGCGGCCTGGATGCCCTTGTGTACACGACGGGAATGGGCGTGCTGGCTCCCCTTGCCGACGTCACCAGCGCACAGTGGGCGCAGCTGTTTGCCACCAACGTCACCGGCGCGTCCTTGATCACCGCTGCGGCCGCGCCGCATCTGGCCGCGTCGGCGGGATCGGCCGTGTATCTGTCGTCGCTCAGCGCGTCCTACTCGTCACCCTGGCCGATGCTGGGCGCCTATGCGGTCAGCAAGGCCGCGCTGGACAAACTCGTCGAAGCGTGGCGCATCGAACATCCCAACATCGGGTTCACCCGGCTCGCAGTCGGCGACAGCTTCGGCGGCGAGGGCGACTCACAGACCGAATTCAACAAGCACTGGGATCCGCAGGCCCTCGACACCGCAATCAGATACTGGATGGAGCACGGTTACATGCAAGGCGGCCTTGTCGACGCCGACCATCTCGTCGGTGTTGTGCACTCCGTACTTGAATGCGGCAGTAGCAGTTTCGTGCCCTACCTGACACTGGCTCCGCGACCGGCCGATGCGGTCAAGGAACTACGACAGTGGTGAAGTGACGGGAGAGTCGATGAAGTCGAAGGCAGCGGTGCTGCGCGGAGTGGGTGTGGACTGGGAAGTCACCGATGTCGAGCTGGATCCGCCGAAGGTCGGCGAAGTGCTCGTCAAGATGGCCTACGCGGGCATCTGCCATTCCGACGAGCACTTCTACACCGGCGACAGCGTGCCGAGCCCCGACATGGAGGAGATGATGCGAGCCGCCGGGGTGGACGTTCCCGAATGGTTCCCGATGCTCGGCGGACACGAGGGATCAGGCGTGGTCGAGGATGTCGGGCCAGGCGTTGGCTCCCTGAAACCGGGTGACCACGTGGCGATTTCGTTCTTCCCGGCCTGCGGGAGTTGCCGCTGGTGCGTGACCGGGCACACGTACCTGTGCGACGTCGGGGCCAAAATCTACGACAAAGCCATGACCACGGACGGCACTCGTCGTCGTCATCTCGGCGACGAAGACCTGATGGCGATGATGCAGGTGGGTACCTTCTCCGAGTACGTCGTCGCATCCGAACGCTCGCTAGTCAAGATCAACGACTGGATACCGCTGGCCGCCGCATCGCTCGTGTCCTGCGGTGTGACAACCGGTTTCGGCTCCGGTTCGGTGGCAGCCGGAACCGAGCCCGGCGACACGGTTGTCGTAGTCGGCGTCGGAGGCATCGGGATGAACGCGGTGCAGGGCGCCAAGATCGCGGGCGCCAAGCATATCGTCGCGGTGGACCCGAATGAGTTCAAGCGGCAGGTGGCACCGTCATTCGGGGCCACCCACACCGCCACCGATGCCGGCGCCGCCGTCGAACTGGTCAGGGACATCACCTGGGGCGTCATGGCCGACCGCGTCGTGCTCACGCCCGGTGTCGTGCCGCCCGACATCGTGATGGTCGCGATGATGCTGCTGCGCAAGGGTGGCACATGTGTGCTGACCGGCATGGCCAAACTGTCGGACATGATGGTTCCGCTGATCCTGCCGGACATGGTCAGTTCCTGTAAGACCCTCAAGGGCGTGCTCTACGGGGAAATGAATCCCCGAGACGCAATACCGAGGCTTTTGTCGATGTATGAGGCGGGCATCATCAAGCTCGACGAGCTCGTCACGCAGCGCTACAAGCTCGACGACATCAACGAGGCGATGAAAGATCTGCGCGCCGGGAAAAACATCCGCGGCATCATCGAATTCTCATGAGAACAGTTCGTCGAGCGCTTTGCGTTCGAGTTCCTGCCACCGCGCGACGTGCCCGCGTACGTCGTCGACCTCGTCCGGGCGCAGGTGATGGGCGCCGTCAGGCGTGATGCGGCAGATGTCCATCGGGCCGCCAACGCTCGGCGACGATTCGGCCAGGGCATCGAGCACGCGTAGTGCGGCGACGACCCCGTAGTCCACGGGGCGTTGCGCCATAGTGAAATTCGCGAGCAACGCGTAGGCCTGCTGCGCCATCGGGGCCCCACTGCCGACCGATTGGAAGCCGATTTCCTCGTGGTGGCCGATGAGCCCGTGCGGGTCGATGTCGACGATGAACATCTCGCCGTGGGCATATCCGGCCGCGAGTATGTACGTCGCGGGGGTCGCGCCGGGCTTGCTTTCCGGCACGTCTGCAATGAAGTTCTCGTAGTGGTGCTTGAAGATCGGCAGCACCCGCGCCTGCAGTGCGCGTCCCACGTCGCTGGCTTCCACGACAGCGTCGGGTTCGGTGTCGAAGAGCCGCTCGATGTCGTAGAGCACCGCGCGTGACCCGCTGCCGCCCCATGCCGCGTGGCTGCCCAGCGGATGCAGCTTCTGCGCGGGATAGCTCACCCCCCTGCCCGGGTCGGTGATCTGGGAGTCGGATGCGAGCACGACACCGTCGACACAGCGCAGCGCGAGAACGACGGTCACGTCGCCATCCTCGCATCCGCAGGTTACGGAAGCCAAGCGCCGCGGCGCATGACGGCCGCCACCGCCAACTGCTCGTCCAATACCACCAGGTCGGCGTGGGCGCCCGCGCGCAACTCCGTCGACGGGAGACCAAGCGCGCGTGCGGGATTGATCGACGCCTGCCGGACGGCGGCCAGCAGTGCGTCGTCGCGAGCCAGTCCGCTGTGTCGCACCGCGAACCGGAACTGGTGGTCCATCGTGGCGGTGCTGCCCGCGATGGTGTCGCTGTCGGCGACGCGCGCCACCCCGTCGACGACATCGACCGCCAGCGGTCCCAACCAGTAGCGGCCGTCGGTCATCCCGGCGGCCGCCATCGCATCCGTCACCAACGACACCCGGTGCTCGCCGGCGCTGCGGCAGACATGGCGATACAGCGCGGGGTCAACATGCACCCCGTCGGTAATCAATTCGACTGTCACCCTTGGGTCTTCGAGCAACGCGATGACCGGGCCCGGCTCGCGGGTGTTGATCGGCCGCATCGCGTTGAACAGATGCGTGCCCACCGTCGCGCCCGCGTCGATCGCAGCCCTGGTCTGGTCGTAGGACGCCTCGGTGTGGCCGACGGCGGCGACCACACCCGCATCGACGAGTTGGCGGATCGCCGCGAGTGCGCCGACGCGTTCCGGCGCGATTGTCACCATGCGGACGGCGCCCCCGCCGGCATCGAGGGCCCGCGCGACCTCGGCGGGGTCCGGATCCCGCATCAGCTTCGGCTGATGGGCGCCGCACCTCTTCTCGGACAGCCAGGGGCCCTCGAGATGAATACCGTCGAGCAGTCCCGCGCGAACGTCATCGGCCAGCCCCCGAACCTGACGCAACAAGTCGTCGGGGCCTGCCGTGACGAGCGACGCGACCAGCGACGTGGTGCCGTGCCTGCGGTGAAACGTCACCGCGGTCGCTGTGTCGGCTCGCTCCGCGGTGGAGAAGTTCGCCCCTCCCCCGCCGTGCAAGTGCGTGTCGACGAAACCGGGCACCACCGTCGCCGCGCCGAAATCCCGATCGGCTGCACGCGGCGGACCGCCGGCACCCACGGCGTCCACCGTGCCATCAGACACCTCAATCCACCCGGGACGCAACAACTCTCGACCCGTGACGACGGTGTCGGCGGTGATCAGCATGCCCGCCGCCTCAGAGACCCTGCCATTCGGGCTTGCAGCGATAGGTCTCGCGGTAGTAATCGATGAGCTGGAGCCTGCAGGCGGCGGCCTCATCGAGCAGCACGGTGACGTGCGGATGGTGTTGCAGGATGGTCGCAGGCCACATCGCGCTGACCGCACCCTCGACCAGGTGATGCACCGCTTCGGCCTTGCTGCGTCCGGTCGCCACCAAGATCACGTGTCTTGCCGCCATGATGGTCGCCAGCCCCTGTGTGAGGCAGTGCGTCGGGACGGCGTCGAGCTCGCCGCCGAAGAATCGGGCGTTGTCGAGACGGGTCTGCCTGGTCAGCGTCTTGATCCGGGTCCGCGACGCCAGCGACGAACCCGGCTCGTTGAACCCGATGTGCCCATCGGTGCCGATGCCGAGGATCTGCAGGTCGACCCCGCCCGCCGCCTCGATCGCCTTCTCGTAGGCCTCGCACGCCGCGGGGATGTCGGCGGCAAGGCCGTCGGGACCCTCGACTGCCCCGGGCGCGAAGTCGACCCGCGAGACGAACACCTCGTCGATGACGGTGCGGTAGCGCTGCGGATGATCGGCGGGCAGGCCGACGTATTCATCAAGGGTGAAACCGCGCGCCTGGTTGAACGAGATCTCGCCGGCGGCACAGCGGGCCGCCAATTCGTCGTAGATCGCCAACGGGGACGAGCCGGTGGCCAGTCCCAGCACCGCCGTCGGTTTGCGTTGCAGCAGAGCGGCGATGGTGTCGGCGGCGAGGGCACCAATCTCCTTGGCGTCGCCCAGGACGATGACTTCCATCTACTTCTTCGCGGTGAACAGGCCCGCGCCCGACTCGATCTGCGCACCGGCGG
The DNA here is from genome assembly GCF_002553505.1 of Mycolicibacterium agri. GTDB lineage: Bacteria > Actinomycetota > Actinomycetes > Mycobacteriales > Mycobacteriaceae > Mycobacterium > Mycobacterium agri. Next base: position 72,747 of record NZ_PDCP01000030.1, read on the forward strand.
TGACCGCTTCGGACGGGACGACGTTGTCGGCTTCGCGCTCATCCATAACCACAACGGGGACAATCGGATTGAGCCCCTTGCTCTCGACGGAGGGCACGTCGTAGGTGATGATCACCTGCCCGGCCGTGACGTCGTCGCCCTGCTTGGCGTGGGTGCTGAACCCCTCTCCCTTCAATGCGACCGTGTCAAGGCCGAGGTGTACCAGCACGCCGACGTTGTCGGCCGTCATCACGATGTAGGCGTGCGGCATCAGTTTCAGCAGCTTTCCGCTGACCGGGGCGACGGCCTCGACGACGCCGCGCGGCGGGTCGACTGCCGCGCCGTAGCCGACCATGCCCTGGGAAAACACCGGGTCCGGGACATCGGCGAGCGCTATCGCCCGACCGGCGACCGGAGCCAATACCTGCGTCGTCGTCATCTCCCAAACAATACGAGTGTCGCGGCAACAAGGTCTCGGGTTCACCTCTTCTGGTCTAGGCTTCGGCGGCAGTGGCGTTTGCGACGAGGAGGGGTGAACGGCGATGAGTGATGCGGCGAATCCGCAAGCGGTTCAGCGAAAGTCAGCCATGAGCTTCCCTGGTTTCGCCCAACTGCAGCGACTTGGCAAAAGCCTCATGCTGCCGATCGCGGTGCTGCCCGCCGCCGGCATCCTGCTGCGGCTGGGCCAGCCCGACCTGCTCGGGCGGATCGAAGCACCGGTCATCGGCGCGTTCTTCAAGGCGATGAGCGCGGCGGGAGACGCGCTGTTCAGCAACCTCCCGCTGTTGTTCGCCGTCGGCGTGGCGATCGGCTTCGCCAGGAAGGCCGACGGCTCCACCGCGCTGGCCGCCGTCGTCGGCTATCTCGTCGTCGAGGCCGTGTTCAAGACGATGTCGCCGATCGTGCTGGCCGGTGAGGTCGACAAGTCCGGCGAACAGGCGCAGATCAACTACAGCGTTTTCGCCGGCATCGTGGTCGGCCTGCTCACGGCGTGGCTGTTCGATCGCTACCACACCATCAAGCTGCCGTCCTACCTCGGCTTCTTCGGCGGCAGGCGATTCGTTCCGATCGTGGTGTCGCTGGCGTGTCTGTTCCTGGCGTTCGCCATGAGCTACTTCTATCCGATCTTCGATGCCGGGCTGACCGCACTCGGCGAGTTCATCGGCGGGGCAGGCGCGCTCGGTGCGTTCGTGTACGGATTCGCCAACCGCATGCTGATTCCGTTCGGGCTGCACCACATTCCGAACTCCTACATCTGGTTCCTCTACGGCGACTACCAGCCGCCGGGCGGCGAGGCCGTCACCGGCGAACTGACCCGTTTCGCCGCAGGCGACCCGACCGCGGGCATTCTCACGTCGGGCTTCTATCCGATCTTGATGTTCGGGCTGCCAGCCGCGGCGCTGGCGATGATCCACGTGGCGAACAAGAAACAGCGCAAGGTTGCGGTCGGCATCCTGGCGGCGGCCGCGCTGACGGCATTCCTCACCGGGGTCACCGAACCCCTCGAGTTCGCGTTCATGTTCGTGGCCTTCCCGCTCTACGTCATCCACGCCGTGCTGACCGGACTCTCGCTGGCGATCGCTTACCTGCTCGACATCCACCTCGGCTTCTCGTTCTCGGCGGGACTCATCGACCTGCTGCTCTACGGAACGGCGCCGGCCGCGAAGAACATCCCGCTGCTGATCGCCATGGGCGTGGGTTTCTTCGTCGTGTACTACCTGATGTTCCGGTTGGCGATCACCCGGTGGAACCTGCGCACCCCCGGCCGCGAACCCGAGGAGGAGTTCGAGGCCGAAGAGCAGGCCAACCTCGGCGAGGGCGCCGATTCCGCGACCGCGGTGACGGCCGGGGGTCCCGGCACCGCCACCGCAACCGCGACGGCAACGGCGCCCGTCGCGGCGGACAGCCGACCCGAGCAGGTGATCGCGGCGTTCGGCGGCCGGGAGAACCTGCGCAGCGTCGACGCGTGCATCACCCGGCTTCGCGTCGAGGTCGCCGACAAGGCGAAGGTGGACCAGGCGCGGCTGAAGAGCCTCGGCGCCGCAGGCGTCGTCGAGGTCGGCAACAGCGTTCAGGCCGTGTTCGGCACCGATGCCGAGGCGCTGAAGAGCGACATCAACGACATCCTGTAGCTCTAGGAGCCTGCTGAATTAATCCCGCGTGGCGGGCGTGGTTCTGCTGGGGTTTTCGGGATGATTGACGGGTGCAGGG
>NZ_PDCP01000031.1 GCF_002553505.1 Mycolicibacterium agri
GAAAGCCATACCCGACATCCCTGGGTGATTCGAAGCCTAAGGCCGACGACCCCAAACACCCTTCAAGAAAGGTAAGGAACCGCTGATGACGACCGCACAGGTGGCAGAGGGGCGGCCCGCCGTCGTCACCATCGATCTGCACCGCGGACACCTGGACCCCGCAGTGGCCACCATGCCGCTGGCCGCGGACGCGGCGGCCCGGGTCACCGAGGCGAACGCGAACCTGCTCGCGGGGGCACGCACTCGTGGCATCCCGGTCGTCCACGTCGTGACGAGCTACCACGACGTCTCCGAGATCGCATCGAACCCGTGGTGGGCACGCGTGGCCGGGACGAGCGCCACCCGCGCCAACGTGCTCAAGCATCAGTTGCCGGAAAGTCCTGGGCTGCAAGTCATGCCGCAACTACTCGACCCCGGATACGACATCGTCGTCTACAACAAGAAGCGGTACGATGCCTTCGTCGCCACCGAACTCGATCACGTGCTACGGTCCCGAGGCGTCGAGACCTTGCTGCTCACCGGCGTCAACACCAACAGTTGTGTGCTGGCGACGACCGTCGCGGCCAACTCCAGGGATTATCGTCCGATCGTCGTCGAGGACTGCGTGGACACCATGGACCCATCGCTGCACGATCCGGCGCTGGCGGTGATCCGGCAGGCGTTCGGCTGGACCGCGACGGTCAAGGAGGTGTTGGACGCGCTGTGAGAGTTGTCGATGTCCACGCGCACGTCATCCCGCCTGCGCTGGTATCCGCCATGCGGTCCGGCTCGGCGCCCGATGGCATCACAGTCGACGACACCGACGCCACATCGTGGGTCGTTCACCGGCAGGGCTATCGTTATCCACTGCTGGACGCGTTCCACGACGTGTCGGCCCGGCTGGCCCAAATGGACGCGGACGGAACCGATTTAGCGCTGCTGTCCGTCGCGCCACCGCTGTTTCTGTATTGGACCGGCGTCGACGGAGCAGCCGCGGCGGCCCGCACCATCAACGACGCCATCGCCGATATGGTCGCGGCGGCGCCGAACCGCTTCGCCGGTCTGGCGACGCTGCCCATGCAGGACCCCGCCGCGGCGGTCGCCGAATTGCGGCGCAGCGTCGGCGAACTCCAGTTGAAGGGCGCGCAGATCGGGCCGCACATCGACGGCACGCCACTCGACGACGAGTCACTGCGTCCGGTTCTGCGCGCCGCTGCCGAGCTCGGTGTTCCGCTGGTGCTGCACCCGTACTATGTCGGGTCGTCGCCGGGGCTGGATGACTTCTATCTGACCAATCTGCAAGGCAATCCGTGGCAGACCGCGGTGAGCGCGTCGCGGTTGATCTTCTCCGGAACGATGGATGCGCTTCCCGATCTCGACCTCGTGCTGGTGCACGGCGGCGGGCACCTGCCGTATCAGGTTGGCCGACTCGACCACGGATACCGCGTCCGTCCTGAGGCCAAGCAGCCGGCCCACGCGCCGAGCGAGTACCTGCGGCGGTTTCACTACGATTCGCTCACCCACAGCACGAACTCGACCAGCTGGCTCATCGAGCAGGTCGGCTGCGACCGGGTGATGTTCGGCACCGACGTCCCCTTCGACATGGCGGGCGGCACGTTCGCCGAACAGCTCGCCGGATTCACCGGCTCCGACGACGAACTGCAGGCGATCGCGTCAGGCAACGCTGATCGGTTGTTCGCCCTGACAGGAGGCACGCAGCGTGGCTGACCAACTTCTGCTGCACGTCGACGGCAAGGATCAGCCCGCCAGCGACGGCGGCGAGTTCGCGGTGCACAACCCCGCGACGGGGGAGCATCTCTACACGGTGGCCAACGGCACCGAAGAGGACGTGAACGGGGCGGTGCTGGCGGGCCGCGCGGCGTTCGACGACGGGCGTTGGCGGGCGATGCCGCCGCGGGAGCGGGCCCGCATCCTCAACCGCGCGGCGGTGCTGCTGGCCGAACGCGTCGACGAATACGCGCGACTGGAATCCCTGCAGATTGGGCGCACGCTGCGGGAGATGCGGGCACAGCTCAAGCGGTTGCCGGAGTGGCTGGAGTACTTCGCCGCGGTGGCCCAGACCGCCGAAGGCTCCTGCCCGGAGTTCGGCCCCGAGCACCTGAACGTGGTACGGCGGGTGCCGCTCGGCGTCGTCGGGTTGATCACGCCGTGGAACCACCCGCTGCTGATCACGATGAAGAAGGTGTCCGCCGCACTGGCGGCGGGAAACTCCCTGATTATCAAGCCAAGTGAACTCGGCCCCGCTGTGCCCGGGCAGCTCGTCGCGCTGCTGGAGGAGGCCGGTGTGCCGCCCGGCGTGGTGAACTTCGTGCCGGGATTGGGCCGCAGCACCGGCAAGGCGCTGACCGAACACCCGGGTCTGGCCAAACTGGACGTCACGGGCGGAACCGAAACGGGCCGCGTCATCGCGGCGGCCGCGGGCAGGTCGTTGATCCCGGTGACCGCCGAACTCGGCGGTAAGGCGCCGGTCATCGTGTTCGATGACGTCGACATCGACACCGCCGTAGCGGGTGCGCTGTTCGCCGCGTTCATCGCCACGGGCCAGACCTGTGTGCAGGGTGCGCGAATCCTGGTGTCGCGCAACATCTACGACCGGTTCCAAGAGGTGTTGGTGACGCGTACCCGGCAACTGAGGCTGGGCGATCCGATGGATCTGCAAACCCAGGTGGGTCCGTTGGTGTCGCAGGCTCAGCGGGACAAGACCGCCGCCGCCGTCGACCGCGCCCGCGAGCAGGGGGCTACCGTGCTGGCAGGAGGCCGGATCCCGGAGGGTGCGCAGTATGCGAACGGGTGGTTCTACGAGCCCACGATCGTCGGTGATATCCGGCGCGACCACGACCTGTGGTCCGAGGAAGTGTTCGGGCCGGTGTCGGTGATCGCGCCGTTCGACGGTGAAGACGACGCGGTGATGATGGCCAACGATTCACCGTTCGGTCTGGCCGCGTCGGTGTGGACGCAGAACGTCGGCCGGGCGGTTCGCGTGAGCCGTCGCCTCGATATCGGCATCGTGTGGATCAACGACCACCACCGCATCGATCCCGCTTCGCCGTGGGGCGGCTTCAAGGACAGCGGAATCGGATCCGAAAACGGCCTCGAGGCCTTCCGCTCCTACACCCGACAGCAGAGTCTGATCATCAACGCCTCGGACACCCCATTCGATTGGTTCGGGACGGATGAAGACCTGCGCTACTCCTAAAAGGAGCGAACCGTGAGTGAGGTAGACCTGCTCATCGCCGGCGGAACCGTCGTCACCCCGTCCGGGCGGCGGCGGGCCAATGTCGCGGTGCGCGACGGCCGCATCGCCGCCATCACCCAGGAGCGTCCCGCCGCCGGCCGAGTCGTCGACGCGTCGAACCTGCTGGTGATGCCGGGCGGCGTTGATACCCATGTGCACCTGATGGATCCAGGAGATCCCACGCGCGAGGACTTTCCGACCGGCACCAGCGCGGCGGCGGCGTCCGGGGTCACGACAATCATCGAGCATTCGCATGGTCGTCCCGTGCGGACGGTGTCCGATCTCGTCGACAAGACGCAGTATTTGGCCGATCGGTCCAACGTGGATTTCGGTCTGGCCGCGCACGCGTGGCCGGGTCAGGAGTCGGTCGTCGGCGAGTTGTGGTCGGCCGGAGTCGCGTTCTTCAAGGTGTTCACCTGCACCACCCACGGAGTGCCCGGACATGATGCCGCAGCGTTGCACGCCCACCTGCAGGCGTCGGCGCTGGCCGGCGCCATGAGTTTGATGCACTGCGAGGACGAGTCACTCACCGAGGCGGCCGAGAAGGTCTTGCGCGCACAAGGCCGCGACGACCCGGCAATCGTGCCTGAGTGGCGCAACCGCGACGCCGAACTGGTGGCCGCAGCGGTCGCCGCGTTGCTGGTGCGCCGGACCGGGGCGCGGGCGGCCGTCGCGCACGTCAGCAACGATGAAGTCGCCGATTACATTGCCGCCGAACGGCGTCGAGGCGCGACGTTGTGGGCCGAGGGTTGCCCGCAGTACTTCCTGCTGCGCGAGGACGAGGTGCATGAGCACGGCGCGTTGCGCAAGTTCACTCCACCGGCGCGGTCGCGAACCGACGATGACGAAGCCGCGCTGTGGCGGTTGCTGCGCAGCGGCGTGCTCACCCACATGTCCAGCGACCACGCGCCGTCCACGCTGGAGCAGAAGAACGTGGGCAGCATCTGGGAGGTGCACTTCGGGCTTCCGGGCCTGGACAGCACGATGTCGGTGCTGCTCGACGCCGTGGCCCGCGGCCACCTGTCGTATGAGGACATCACCCGGGTGTACAGCGAAGTGCCCGCCCGCACATACGGTTTGTGGCCACGCAAGGGACGGCTGGCGCCGGGCGCGGACGCCGACCTGATCGTCGTCGATCCTGCCGCCACCCGGACCTTGCGCAACGCCGATGTGCTCTCCAAGGCGGGCTGGACGCCGTTCGACGGCCGCACGGTGACTGGCAGGGTGGTGCAGACCTACCTGCGCGGCCAGCTGATCGCCGAAGAGGGCAAGCCGCGCGACGAGCGCACGGGCCGCTTCGTGCCCGGAAGCGGACACCGGCCGTCGTAGCTGTTGCCGCGGGCTTGGCTTCTGCCGTGAGTGTCGTCGTCGCGATTCTTCACGACCCTTTATGCAAAAGCGACGCCCGGCCTAGTCTGGAAGGCGGCGTTTCGAGTTCGCGGGGAGTTCTGCCGTGTGTCAATACTGCGGGTGCCGGGATATGCCGTTGCTGCGTGACTACATCGCCGAGCACGAACGGGTGCTGAATTACGGCGGTGCGGCGGTGCGCGCGTTGGACAGCGGCGAGCGTGATCGCGCCCGCGAGTGTCTGGCCGCGATGGACAACGAGTTGCGGTCGCACTGGCGCGGCGAGGAGAACGGGCTCTTCGCGGTGATGGCTTCCGACGATTTGTTCGCCGAGCACATCGCGCCGCTGGTGCGTGAGCATCGCGAGCTGGCCGCGCTGCTCGACTCGGTGGATCTCGACGTGCCTCGCGATCAGGACAGCGTGCGTCAGGCGGTCTTCGATCTGTATGCGCACATCGCCAAGGAGGAAGACGGACTGTTCCCGGCGTCGTTGACGGCTCTCGACGGCACGCAGTGGGACGCGGCGATGACCGCCTGGCAGGAGGCGCATCCCGGCTCAGCGATGATCGGCGGGGCCGGACCGGGCGGTTGATCTTGACGGCTCAAGCGTTCTGCGCTTGAAGCTCGTCGAATTTCGCGAGCGCGGAGTCGAGGTCTTCCTCGTCGAAAACCTCGACGCGACTGATGAGTTCGCCCTTCGCCTGCATGAGCTCGATGAATCGCCACTCCGCGTCGAAGGCTTCAGGGGCGGTGGCCTTGATTACGTTGGTGAAAACCGCCCCGCAGTCGTTGAGCCTGTGCACCGCTTCGATATATGCGCTGCCTTCGTTCTGATCGCGCGTCACCCGTACGTACGGTGTCAGATCTCCCGGGGCGAAGCCGATCCCACGACGATGGTCGGCGTTGACCCAGTCCGGCGTTGTCGGTGACAGGGGCCGCCGCCCAACCAATGCCTCCTCTGCCTGCAGCACAACGGTCCACATCTGTGAATGTGCTGCCGCTTCGCCGGCGATATAACGCGTCTCGAGTTCCTTGAACGCGGCCTCGACGTCGTCTGTGTCCAGCATGAAGATCGTCGAAATCTTGTTGTCGCGACCGACTTCGAGAACTACCGGCTCAGTCAGCGTCCACGGCTCGTGTGCTATCGCGTCCTGCAGCTCGATCGCCGCCGCAGCGGCGGCCGAGGGCCGGTCGAATACCGAAAAGGTCGCGTCGCCTTCACCGCGCGTCTTGATCAGCCGCCCGCCACGCGACGTCACGACGTGCTCGACGAGTTCGTCGTGGCGTGCCAGGGCGAGGGCCATCGCGTCGGCGTCGGCTTCCCATGCAGCCGTCGATCCTTCGATGTCGGTGAGAAGGAAGGTGACGGCGCGGGTGGTCGTCGAGACACGTTGTGCAACAGGCATATCCAATGCCGGGTCCTGGGACACGATGGCGGCTTCGAGCCGTCGCAGCTCCGGGCCCGGGTCCACGCCCAGCTGATCGGCCAACAGCGAGCGGGCCCGCTGATACGCGCCGAGCGCCTCACCCTGCCTGCCGGCTCGATAGAGCGCGAGCATCAGCTGGCCCCAACGCCTTTCGCGCAGCGGCGCGTCGGCGATCGCTGCTTCCAGCTCGCCGATGATCTCCGCGGCGCGACCGGTCGCCAACAGCGCGTCGGCGCGGTCCTCCACCAGCGCGGCATGGGCCTCGATCCACCGCGTCTTCTCGGAGAGCCCGCGTTGACCGTCCGGCAGTTCGGGGACACCGCGCCACAGCCGCAGCGCCTCTTCGAAGTGGGCGACGGCTTGGTTGGTGTTGCCTTCAGCCACGGCGGCGCGGCCCCTCTGCGCGGCGGTCTTGTAGCAGGACGCGTCGACGTCGGCGCCCGCCAGTGTCCAGCCGGCGCCCGCCGTCAGCACCACGCCGTCGCCGAGCGCACGACGCAACGACGAGATGTGGGTCTGCAGGGCCTTGGCCGCGGTGCGCGGCGGGTCGTTGCCCCAGAGCAGCTCAAGCAGTAGGTCCGCCGAAACCGCCGAGCCGCCGTGCAAACCGAGCATCGTGAGGATCGCGCGCGGTTTCGCGCCCGGGACGGCGACCGCCGCGCCGTCCTTCCGGACCTGGAGAGGGCCAAAAACCCCCAGCTCCACGGCTCGAAGCGTAACCACGTCGACATCGTCGGTGGGCCGATTCAACAGACGGTCAAGACCGAGTAAAGCCCCGCGACGCAAACCCTGTCCGCCACTGCCGATCGTCTGGTTTTTGCAAGGGCGGTCGTTGCTGGCGGCGATTCACGGACCCTGAGCGCGAAAAACGAGCGCAACCCCGCGACGCCAAAAGGCCGGTTTAGCCCAGCAGACCTCCGCAGCCGCCGGGCGGAGCCAGCGGCGGATTCATGCTGCCGTCGGGGATGATGCAGCGGATCGGCTGCCAGAACATGCCGAGGCGGAAGACGTTCAGCCGTGTGCCGTCGGGGAACGTCTTGCCCTCGCAGTACCCGCCGTAGCCCGAGCCGGAAAGGCCCGGCCCGTTGCCCGGACACCAGATCGGCGGGTTCGGGATGTAGGGGTCGAACTGGTCGGCCTGGGCCGGCGGCGCCAGTGTGATGGCCGCCAGGACTGCGGCGGCAACGATGAGTTTCTTCATCGGACTTGCTTTCTCATGCGGCAGCGTCACCGAGGACCACTGCCATGGCGTTTGATTTGTGGCGTGGCCGGCGACGAGACCGTCGAGCGCGACGACCCCAGCCCCGACCCGAACCAGAACTTACTCGATATTTGCCGAATTAATGCAGAATCAGCAAAGTACCCTGATCAACTCAATACACCAATTTGGATAGCAAATGAAATCACATCGCTGAAATCTGTAGATCGCGTATAAATCGGGAGAGAGGGCCCGTTGGTCGGGTACCAAGCAATACGATCCGGAAAGGGGTTCGGTAAGACGCAGGGGAGACGTATGTACAAGTCAGCAGCAGTGGCCGCTTCGGTCGGGGCAATGGCAGCAGGGGCGGTCGGCTTCGCCGGCCCTGCGTCGGCCGAGGAGCTCTTGCCCGGCATGTACAACGTCGTGACAAGCGGCGCGACCGCGCCGGGTATGGCGGCGGGCAACGCGCCGACCGCGTGGACCGTCCGCTCGTGCGGATCCGGCTGCGCGCAGATCATCGGCGACAACGCCCTGAAGTGGGATGCCCGCCTGAGCGACGGTCAATGGGTCGCCAAGGTCCATCGGCCGGACGCGGTCAATTGCAAGAACGGCACAGCGGCCCCCGGCTGGTCGGAGTTCACGCTGAACGCCGACACGCTGCAGGGCAACATCGTCAGCACCTCCGACGGCCCGGCGTGCGGCAGCCCGTCGCCGATCATCACGGGCCCGATCTTCGTCGTCATGGATCTGGCCTGACCAATGTCCGACGTCAAATCCCGTTCGCGGCTCTCGTCTTGGACCTACGCCCTGCGCACCACCAACCCGCCGCCCGACGGACCGGTCGACCTCGTCACCCGCTGGCTGGTGGTGACGCGGGCGGCGGTATTGCCGATGACGCTGGTCTCCGGTCTGGTGGCTGCGCTGCTGGCGGTCGGCGAGCCCGGCCTGGACTGGCGCTGGCTGGTGTTGGCGCTGATCGGGATCACGCTCGCGCACGTCGCCAACAACCTGATGAACGACCTGTTCGACACCCAGGTCGGCACCGACAGCACCACCTACCCGCGCGCCCTGTACGCGCCGCATCCCGTGTTGTCCGGTCTGGTCAGCCGTAAGACGCTGCTGGTGTCGATCCTTCTGGTCAACCTTGCCGACCTCGCGATCCTCCTGGTCCTCACGGCGGCGCGCGGCTGGCCGGTGCTGGCCTTCGCGCTGGCCGGCTTCGTCCTCAGCGTCGCCTACACCGCGCCGCCGCTGCGGCTGAAGAAGCACGGCCTCGGCGAGCCCGATGTGTTTGTCGTCTGGGGACCGTTGATGGTCTGCGGCACCTACTACTCCGCCGTCGGCACCGTCGGCTGGGACATCGTGCTGGCGTCCCTGCCGTACGGCTTGTTGTGCACCACGGTGTTGATGGGCAAGCACATCGACAAGATCCCGTTCGACGCGCCTCTCGGAATCCACACGCTACCAGTGATTCTCGGCGACCGCCGCGCCCGCGCCGCGACGCTGGCGATGATGGTCGGCTTCTACATCCTCGTCGCCGTGGCCGTCGCGCTCGGCGCCATGCCGTGGCCCGCGCTCATCGTCGTTCTCGCCATTCCGCGGCTGTGGAAGGTGTGGCCGCGGTTCCGCCGCCCACCGCCTGACGAGCCGCCGCCGGACTATCCGGTGTGGCCGCTGTGGTACGCCGCACTGGCCTGGCTGCACGTGCGTCAGGCCGGCGCTCTGCTGGTGCTCGGCCTCGCCATCGGCGCCGTGCTCGAGGTCGTCTGACTACAGCGCATCACACCGCGATTCCGCCGCCGTCGACGTGCAGCGTCGAGCCCGTGACGAAGCTGGCGCGCGGAGAGGCCAGGAACAGCACCGCCTCGGCGATCTCCTCCGGAGATGCAGTGCGGCCCAGCGGTAGTGACCGCCCCAGCTCTTCGTTCGTCTCGCCCCATTCGGCGACGACGCCCTCGGTGCGCGTTGGTCCTGGCGCCACCGAATTCACCCGCACACCGTCGGCACCGAATTCGACAGCCCATGTGCGGGTGAGTGATTCGAGTGCCGCCTTGGAGGCGCTGTATCCGGATGCGCTCGGCACTCCCTTGGCCGCGACCAGCGAGGTGACGTTGACGATGCTTCCGCGGCCACGTGCCAACATGCCCGGCACTAGTTGCGCCACAAGGTAATACGCGCCGCGCACATTGGTGTCGAAGATCGCCTCGAACGCCGCGATATTCTGGTCGACCGTCAGGGCGGACGGGAAGCTGGCGGCGTTGTTGACGACGATGTCGACGTCGCCCGCCTCACGCACCAGGTCAGCGACCGACTCGAGATCGGCGAGGTCGGCGCGGATGAACCGCACATCGCCGTCGATGCCTGCGGCGGCCTGCTCGCCGCGCAACGTGTCTCGGCCTGTGATGATGACCGACGCGCCCTCGCGTGCCAGCAGACGGGCCGCGGCCAGGCCGATGCCCGCCGTGCCGCCGGTGACCAACGCGGTCTGATTCGCCAATTCCATTGAGTGCTCCTCGTTTTAGCAGCTGGGGTCGACGAACTCGGTCGCGAAGCCCAGAGGGTGGACAAGTGATGTGCATTCGGGCGAAGCGGCCGAAGCGGTTGCCAGCGCGTCGATGAGCGTGGCCGCCGCCAGTGCGGCCGTGATCACGATCGATGCCAACAACATGCCGATCGCCCTGACATTCGACGGATGTCGGGAACGGGTTTGCATGATGAGCCTTCCGGTCGGTCCGCGGCGTCGTCGCCGTCGGTTCATCAGCTATGACCGGACGCGATGTGCGCTTGTGACGGTGGCAGGCGAGATCTGCGTCACGTGCCAGCTACAGCGGGGTGGACAGCCGGCTCAACTTCTCGGGCGCCAACACCCACAGCAACCGGTCGATGCCGTCGGCAGAAGTGCTGGCAGCCAGCAGGGCGATGACCTCGCCCGCGCGGGAGATCACCATGCAGTCCTGACCGTTGGCCTGAATCCAGTCGACCGAGGTATCGGTCCAGAACGTGGGGGAGAACGCCTTGAGGAACTTGGCCACCACCGTCTTCCCGCGCACGGGTACGCGGGAAGCGCCGCGCATTCCGTTGCCGTCGGTGTAGCTGACGACGTCCTCGGCCAGCAGCGCCTCCAGCCGCTGCAGATCGCCCTGCTGCGCGGCCGCCACGAGCGCCTCCAGCAGCCTCTTCTGCTCAGCCGAATCCACCGGAGCGCGACGCTCGGCGGCGATGTGCTTGCGGGCGCGCGACACCAGCTGGCGCGCGTTGTCCGCTTTGACCTGCAGGACGTCGCCGATCTGAGCGTAGGGGTAGTCGAACGCCTCGCGCAGCACGTAGGCGGCCCGCTCGGTGGCGGGCAGCCGCTCGAGAAGCATGAGCGTGACCAACTCGAGCGCCTCGCCGCGTTCGGCGCCCAGTTGCGGATCGGAGCTGGTGTCGATCGGCTCGGGAAGCCATGGGCCGATGTAGGTTTCGTGCCGCGCGCGCGCCGACTGCAGCGCGTTGATGCACAACCGCGTGGTGGTCGTCGCGAGGAACGCCGCAGGGTCGGCGACCGTGCTGCGATTGTAGTTCTGCCAGCGCAGCCAGGCGTCTTGCACGATGTCCTCGGCCTCGGTGCGGCTGCCGAGCATGCGGTAGGCGATGCCGAACAGACGGCCACGAACGGCGATGAAATCCTCTGTCGCCTGGTCGAGACCGGATGACGCGCCGTCGCCCGCAGTCATCTGATCATCCAAGCACAGCAACGCATGGCGGTACCGTCGGTGGTATGAGCCTGTTGAGTGATCTGGGTCCGGTGCGGGCCGGGCTGGGCCGGGCGCTGTTCGGCCTGGTCGCCGGGCCCGACGGCCACGACAACAGGGCCCGCATCCACCACACGCCCGGGCCGCGGTGGTTCGCCGAGGATCGCCCGATCCGCCGGGTGCATGCCGACGCATCGATGTTCGTCGGGGGTCTGCGGGCGCTGCTGCTGCAATCGCTGCATCCGCTGGCGATGGCGGGCGTCGCCCAGCACTCCGACTACCGCGGCGATCCGTGGGGCAGGCTGCAGCGCACCAGCACCTTCCTCGCGGTGACGACGTTCGGCACGGCGCAGGATGCGCAGCGTGCGGTCGACAAGGTGCGCGGGATTCATCGCCGCGTCCACGGCATCGCTCCCGACGGTAGGCCGTATCGGGCGTCGGATCCGCATCTGCTGGAGTGGGTGCACATCGCGGAAGTCGACAGCTTTCTGCTGGCGCATCAACGCTACGGCGCTGCGCCGCTCGACCAGGACGGCCGCGACGGGTACGTGGCCGACACCGCCCGAGTCGCCGAGGCGTTGGGTGTCGAGAATCCGCCTCGCACCGAAGCGCAACTGCGGCAACGGATCAACGACTACCGACCGGAAATGCGCGGCACGGCGGAGGCTCGCGACGCCGCCCGGTTCCTGTTGTTGACGCCGCCGCTGCCGCTGTACGCGCGAGCGCCATACGGTGTGCTGGCGGCGACGTCGGTGTCGTTGCTGCCGCCGTGGGCGCGTGCCCCGCTGTGGTTGCCCTATATGCCGCCGGTGGAAGCCACCGTCATCAAAATGGCGGGCAATGCCGTCGTCGGCACCATTCGATGGGCGTTGGCAGCCAGCCGCGATCAGTCACCGGACACGGCGGCGCGCGGACGCGAAGGCGGCACCGCGGCGAGCAACTCGCGCGTGTAATCCTGCTCGGGAGAATCGAACAACTCTGCGGCGGGTCGATATTCGACGGCGGCGCCGTCACGCATGACGAGTACATCGTGGCTCATCCGTTGGATGACCGCGAGGTCGTGGCCGATGAACAGATACGCCAGGTGCAGCTCGCGCTGCAGATCGGCAAGCAAGTCCAGCACACGCGCCTGCACCGAGACATCGAGCGACGCCGTCGACTCATCGAGGATGAGCAGGTCGGGTTCGCCGGCGAGCGCGCGGGCGATGCTCACCCGCTGCCGCTGCCCACCGGAGAGCTCGTGCGGATAACGCGACGCGAATCCGCCCGGCAGACCGACGAGTTCGAGCAGTTCTTCGACGCGCTTGCGACGCCCGTGCTTTCCGTTGGCGAGCCGATGCACCCGCAGCGGCTCTTCGATCGCGGCTCCCGCACGCATCCGCGGGTTCAACGACGAGTACGGGTCCTGGAAGACCAGGCTGATGCGTCTGCGCAGCGCCTTCGCGGCGGCACCGCGCACACCGAACACGTCGCTGCCGTCCAACGAGGCGCTGCCCGCGTGCGGCTCGACCAACCCGGTGAGGGCGCCCGCGACGGTCGACTTGCCCGATCCGGACTCGCCGACCAATCCGAGCGTCGAGCCGCGTCGGATCTGAAATGTCAAGTCCTTCACCGCGTGCACGGTCGAGCGACCCACCGGGGTGCTCACGGCGAACCGCACATCGAGCCCGTCGACACGCAGCAGCACCGGGGCATCGGAATCCACGGGCGGCGGGCCCTGGTCGCCGACGAGCGGACGCGACTCCAGCAGTTCTCGCGTGTAGGGCTGCTGGGGTCGGTCGAACACATCGAGGATCGGCGCCTGCTCGACGGCCTGGCCGTCCTGCAGCACCGTGACATCGTCGGCCACTTGACCGATGACGCCGAGGTCGTGGCTGATCCACACCACAGCGGTGCCGAAATCACGCTGCAACTCGCGCACCAACTCGATGATCTGCGCCTGCGTCGTCACGTCCAGCGCGGTCGTCGGCTCGTCGGCGATCAGCAGCTCGGGGTCGCACGCCAACGCGATCGCGATCATCACCCGCTGGCGTTGGCCGCCCGACAGCTGATGAGGGTAGGAGTTCAGCCGGGTCTGCGGATCGGGCAGTCCGACCGCCTCGATGAGCTCGAGCGCGCGGTCGGTGGCCTGCCTCCGTGTCATGTTGCGGTGGGCCTCAAGCGATTCGGTGATCTGCCGTTCGACGGTCAGCAGCGGGTTCAGCGACGTTCCCGGGTCCTGGAAGACGAATCCGATGCGGCCCCCGTGCACTTCGCGCAGCGTTCTGGGGGAGGCGCCGACGAGCTGTGTCGATACGGCATCCGATGCACCGCCCAACGTGCTGGTGCCGGTGACGACCGCGCCGGGTGCGTCCAGCAGGCCGGTCGCCGCCAACACCGTCATCGACTTGCCCGAACCCGATTCGCCGACGATGCCCAGCGTCGCATCCCGTTCGACATCGAACGAGACGCCCCGCACGATCTCTCGTCGCCCGATCCGCACTCGCAGGTCGCGCACGCTCAATACCGGGTCAGCCACTGCGCCTCCGAGCTTCGATCATCGTGCGCTGCTTGGGATCCAACACGTCGCGCAACCCGTCGCCGAGCAGATTGAGCGCCAGCACGATGACGACGATGGCGGCCCCCGGGAACACCGCCATCCACCACGCGAGCGTGACGAAGCCCTGCGAGTCGAAGATCATCCGCCCCAACGAGGGCTGCGGCGGCTGAATGCCCAAACCGAGGAACGACAGCGCCGCCTCCGACAGGATCGCGAACGCCAGCGACAGCGATGTCTGAACGATCAGCGGCCCAGCGATGTTCGGCAGAATATGGCGGCCGAGCGTGAAAAGGTGCCCGGTGCCCATGGTGCGCGACGCCTGAACGAAGGGCTCCACTCTCACGCTGAGCGTGCTGGCGCGTGCCACGCGGGCGAAGATCGGGGTGTAGACGATTCCGATCGCCAGAATCGTCGTCGTGACACCTGGACCCAGTATTGCGACCACCGCCAGCGCGAGAAGCAGCACCGGAAACGCGAACATCACGTCGACCATCCGCATCACCACGGTGTCCAGCCAGCCGCCGCGGTAACCGGCGACCACACCGATCGTCACGCCGACGACAACCGCGAACGCCACACTCACCACGGCGACCCGCATCGATGCCTGCACGGCGACCAACACCCGCGACAGCACGTCGCGGCCGAGTTCGTCTGTGCCGAACCAATGCTCGCCGCTGGGCGGGCGCAACGCGTTCGGCACGTCGACGTCGTTGGTGCCGAACGGCACGATCCACTGCGCGGTCACCGCGATCACTAACACGACGGCGAGCACGATCGCGCTGCCCACCGTCACCGGATTGCCCGCCAGCAACCGCAGCGACGACACCCTCGACTGTTCCTGTGTGGTCATGACAACCGAATCCTCGGGTCGACGACCGCATACAACAGGTCCACGAGAAGGTTGATCAGCAAGAACAGCGCTGCGATCAGCAGCACCGCGCCCTGGATGATCGGATAGTCACGGGCCGCGACGGCGTTGTACACGAGTCGGCCCAATCCGGGCCAGGCGAACACCACCTCGACGACAATGACGCCACTGAGGATGGTGGCCAGCTGGATGCCGGTGATGGTCAATACCGGGATCGCGGCGTTGCGCACCGTGTGCCGCATGGTCACCACCCGCGGTGGGAGCCCTTTGGACCGCGCGGTGCGCACGTATCCCATTGCCGCGACGTCCAATACGGCCGAGCGGATGTAGCGTGTCATGATCGCGCCCGCGACGAGCCCCACGGTGAGGCCGGGCAGGATGATGTGGCGCAGCCAGCCGGCCGGGTCGTCGAACAGCGGCCGGTACCCCGACGTCGGCAGCCAGTGCAGGGTCGAGGCGAAGAACGCGATCAGCAGGATCCCCATCCAGAAGTCGGGGATCGACACGCCGAATTGGCTTGTCACGCGCACGATCGCGTCGCTGATGCGGCCCTCGTGCAGCGCCGACCACACTCCCGCGGGCAGCGCGATGAGCAGGGCGATGATGATGCCGACGACGCCGAGGGACACCGTGGCGGGCAGCCGCTCCAGCAGTGTGACCGTGACGGGATCGCCGTTGCGGAAGCTCACTCCCAGATCGCCGGTGAGGGCCGAGCCGGCGTAGCCGAAGAACTGTTCGTAGAGGGGACGATCCAATCCGCTCGCCGCGCGCAACGCCTCGTAGGCCTCCGGCGTGTAACGGGTGCCCAGCGCGATGCGCACGGGATCGCCGGGAACCAGGTGCACAAGGGCGAACACGACGATGAGCACACCGACCATCACGATGAGCGAATACAGCAGGCGACGCACCAGAAAGCGCAACACGGGGCTGGTGAGGATGCGCGTCACGGCGCGCCGCCTTCGTTGACGGCGGTGGTGCGGAACCGAATCGCCTTGTCGCGCCGAGCATCATAGCCGGTCACGTTCGGCGACCACGCCTGGATGACCGACGGGTTGTACAGGAAGATGTAGCTGCATTCGTCGGCGATGATCGTCGCTGCCCTGCGGTAGATGTCCGCGCGGGCCTGCGGGTCGGTCTCCACTCGGCCGGCGTCGAGCAGCCGGTCCACCTCCGGGTTCGAGTACTTCTGCGCGTTGCTGCTGCCGTCGGTGTGGTGCTGGGCGTAGTAGAAGTCGTCGGGGTCGATGTTGCCGAGCCAGCCCATCATCAGCATGTCGAAGTGGCCGGTGTTCTGCTCGTCGAGCCAGGTGGCAAAGTCGACGGTGCGGATATCGACGGTGATGCCAAGCGGCGCAAGGTTATCGGCGATGATCTGGGCGGCGGTGACGGTTTCGGGATACTCGTTGGTGACCAGCATGTCGATCTTCTGCGGCGACGCGTTGGCCTCCTGCAACAGCTGCTTGGCCCGGTCGATGTCGTAGTCGTATCTGTGGTAGTCGGTGTACCAGGGATTGCCCTGCGGGATCGCGAGCTGGTTGGCCGCCGCGGTGCCGTAGCTGGTGGCGGCGACGATGGCGTCGCGGTCGATGCCGTAGGCGATGGCCTGCCGTACGCGGACGTCGTTCCACGGCGGTCGGGCCTCGTTGAGGGCGAGATACCAGTAGTCGTTGCTCGGCGTGACGGCCAGGTGAAGCGAGTCGTCGTCCTTGAGTTGGTTGACGCGCTGGGTGGGAACCGAGTCGGTCCAATCGATCTCACCGGCCTGCAACGCTGAGAGCGCGGTGGATTTCTCGGGGATGAAGCGGAAGACGACGCCCGCCACCTTCGGCACACCGCCCCAGTAGTTGGGGTTGGCCTTCAAGGAGATCGAGTCGCCGCTTTTCTGGTTCTCGAAGGAGAACGGCCCGGTGCCGATCGGGTGAGCGGCGATCTGGCCGCTTTCGACGTTCTCGCGTTGCACGATCGCCATGCCCTTGAAGCCGCCCAGGTTGGTGAGCAGATTCGGCGTGGGCTGCTTGAGCTGCAGGACGACGGTGGTCGGGTTGGTCGCGCGGACGTCGGTGACGGCGCTGAGCTTGTCGGCGTTGGTCAACTCCTCATCGATGATGCGACGGTAGGTGTAGACGACGTCGTCGGCGGTGAACGGTTTGCCGTCGTGAAATGTCACATTGGGGCGCAGGTGAAACGTCCACGTGCGTTGATCGGGGCTGACATCCCACGATTCGGCCAGCGCCGGGCGCATCTCGAGGTTCGCATCCGGCTCGACGAGGGTGTCGTAGACGTTTTCGAGGACCTCGAAGGAGAAGTACGCGCTGGTCTTGTTGGGGTCGAGTTGGTCGGGTTCACCGCCGATCGCCGCCACCAGGCGTCCCGAAGTGTCGCCACCGAGGTCCACTCTTTCCCCGGTTGAACAGGCGGTGAGGGCGAAGATCAGCGAGGTGATGAACACGACAGCGGTCCATCGCGCCGCATTCGTCATGCCAACACCCCCTGCCATCACCCCCTCCCGTTTCTACCCGGGATGCGCGCGGATCGAAACGCCCGGTTTGGGGTTCCGACGTTTACATTGAATGCTCTATGATTTCTGGTCATGGCCAAGCCGCCGCTGTCGATGAAGCCGACCGGATGGTTTCAGGTCGCATGGTCTGACGAGGTCAAGGTCGGCGACGTACACCGGATGAAGTACTTCGACCGTGAACTGGTCGCGTGGCGCGCGCAGTCGGGGCGGCTGACCGTGATGGACGCCTACTGCGAACACCTCGGAGCACACCTGGGCTACGGCGGGCATGTGGTGGGTGAGGTTCTGCAGTGCCCGTTTCACGGGTGGCAGTGGAACCACGACGGTCGCAACGTCTGCATCCCGTATCAGGATCGCCCAAACCGCGGCAGGCGCATCCGCACCTTCCCGGTCGTGGAGCGCAACGAGTCGATCTACATCTGGCACGACGTCGACGGCCGCGCACCGTATTTCGACGCACCCGACGTGTTCGCCAGCTTCGGTGACGGCAGCAGCGCCGCCGACTACTACCCGCAGATGAGGCTGTACCGGGAAAGCCTGGAGCTGCATCCGCAGTACGTACTCGAAAACGGCGTTGACTTCGCGCATTTCAAGTTCGTTCACCAGACACCGATCGTTCCGGTCTTCACCCGACACGACTTCGACCAACCGATCTCGTACGTCGATTTCACAATCACCTTCGAAGGCGACGAGGACCAGACGATCGACGACGTGAGAAGCGGTGTGGAAGCCATCAACGGTGGTCTGGGTATCGCGGTGACGAAGAGCTGGGGGATGGTCGACAACCGCACGATCTCGGCGATCACGCCCGTGGACGACCGCACCTCCGACGTCCGCTTCATGGTGTACATCGGACGCAGGCCAGGCGACGACTCGGCCAGGGCCGAAGCCAAGGCGCAGGAGTTCGGCGACGAGATCATCCGGCAGTTCACCCAGGACATCCACATCTGGAGCCACCAGCGCTACTCCGACCCACCGGCGCTGGCCGGCGCCGAACAGCAGGGTTTCACCGCGATCCGTAATTGGGCCAAGCAGTTCTATCCAGACGGAATCGGCGGGAGCGCCGCCGAGGTCTATGCACAGAGAGGTCGAGCCGAATGAGCGCAACAGGCAAGCCGATTCGCGTGTTTCAGGTGGCGACGGGCAACGTCGGGCGCGAGATGATCAAGCGGATTGCCACCCAGCCGGACCTGGAGTTGATCGGGGTGCACTGCTATTCGCCGGACAAGGTCGGCAAGGATGCCGGTGAACTGGCGGGCCTGGCGCCCAACGGGGTGAAGGCGACCGGCACCGTCGAGGAGATCATCGCGGCGAAGCCGGACGTGCTGACCTTCCACGGCGTCTTTCCCGACGAGGACCTGTACGTGAAAGTCCTTGAGTCCGGGATTAATATCGTCACCACTGCCGACTGGATCACCGGCTGGCACCGCGACACCAACCATCCGCATCCGTCGGGCAAGCCGGTGTCGCAGTTGCTGGCCGAGGCGTGCGTCAGGGGTGGCTCGACCTTCTACGGCACCGGCATGAACCCCGGCCTGAACCAGATACTCGGCGTGGCGTGTTCGGCCGACGTCGCCGACATCGAGAACGTCACGACCATCGAATCCGTCGATGTGTCATGCCATCACAGCAAGGATACCTGGATCGAGGTGGGCTACGGCCTGCCCGTCGATGATCCCGAGATCCCGCGCAAGCTGGAGAAGTACACCCGCGTCTTCGCCGACAGCGTGCTGATGATGGCCGACTGCTTCGACCTCGAGCTCGACGAGGTCAAGTTCAGCTACGAGCTCGGCGCGTGCACCAAGGATGTCGACCTGGGCTGGTATCGGCTGCCCAAGGGCTCGCTGGGCGGTAATTACATCAAGTACCAGGGCATGGTCGACGGTGTGCCCAGGGTGGAGACGCATCTGGAGTGGCAGATGACCCCGCACACCGATCCGAGCTGGGATATCAAGGGCTGCTACATCACTCAGATCAAGGGCGACCCATGCATCTACAACAAGCACATGATCTTCCCGAAGCCGGGCGTCGACCTGTCGGATCCGGCGAATTTCGCGTCGATCGGCATGACGGTCACCGGGATGCCCGCGTTGGCGTCGATTCGGTCGGTGGTGGCCGCCCCGCCCGGCATCCTGACGAGCGCGGACCTGCCGTTGCGCGGGTTCGCGGGCCGGTTCAAGCTGTAGGCGATCTCACGTCAGGGCGAGCTGCAGCCGCTCCAGCCGGCGCACCAGCAGGCTGGGCAGCCATCGTCCGATTGCCGCGGCCTCGATGTGCGACGTGCGTTTCAACAGCTCGCCGATGACGATCCTGGCCTCGAGGCGGGCCAACGCGGCGCCGACGCAGAAGTGGGCGCCCTTGCCGAAGCTGATGTGCCCCTTGCCCTGCGGCCGGTCCAGCCGAAACTCGTTGGGCTCGACGAAATGTCGTGGATCGCGATTCGCCGCTCCCCACAGCAGCACGAGACGGGAGCCCGCGGCCAGCTCGACACCGCACAGCTCGGTGTCGTTCACCACATGGCGATAGTGCCCGCGGAACGGCGGTTCATAGCGCAGCGCTTCTTCGAGGAACGGGCCGAGCAGTTCGGGGTCGGAGCGCAGCCGCTGTTGGACGTCGGGCCGCCTCGCCAAGATCTGCGCGGCCGTGCCGATCAGCGATGCGGTTGACTCGCCACCCGCACTGAACAGCGTGATCATCATGTTCAGAGCGGTGATCTGAGCCAATTCTCCTGCGGCACATGCGGTTGCCAGCGTGCTGATGAGGTCGTTGCGCGGTTTCGCGGCGGCGCGCTGCAGGTGCTCGATGATGTAGCCGGACAGCTGCATGATCGCAACACCGGCGGACTCGAGTTGATCGGCGTCGACCAACCCCTCCACCACCTGCGTGCTCGCATAACCCCACTGCACCAGCTGCTCGCTGTCTACGTCGGGCACTCCGATAAGCCGCATGACGATCATCATCGGGAGCCGATTGGCCATCGCCGACATCCACTCGATACAGCCAGCGTCGTCGACACCGTCGTTCCAGAGCCGGTCTGCGGTTGCACCGACGAAGCGTTCGAGCTCGTTGATACGGCGTGCGGATAGGTGCGGCAGCAACAACTTTCGATGGATGGCGTGGGCCGGGTCGTCGGCGGTCGCCAACGCTTGGATGTCCGCGCCGAGCTCACCCACCGGAAACGCGCGCACCTGACCGTCCTGATACGTCATCGTGGCCGTCAGGTTCGACGAGAAGTCCTGCGGCCGCGCGATCGCCTCGTTGACCGCATCCCAGGTGCACACCGCATAGAAGCCCGCATCGCCGATCCGGTGAATCGGCGAGTCGGTTCGCATCCGGTCGTACAGCAGATACGGATCCTGGATGAATTCGTCATCGAACAACTCGATGCCGAGCCGGCCTTCGGGTACGGGCATTCCCCAAGGTTGACGCCGCCGCCGGCCAGGGTCAATGACCTGGGCGAAACGTGAAAGGCGCAGGTAGAACGAGGAATCGGGCGTTGTCTCATCTCGCGGAGGCAACCAGGCAAAACGGTGAGAAGATTCGTTGAATCTGTCTCAAGATGAGAAGATTGCGTCCGTGGCTCGCCCGGATTGGCTCGTCGGCGGTGACCGTCGCGCCGCGGCCGCCGAACGCATCTATGCCGCGGCAACGGAACTGATCGCTCGGGACGGCTCTCTCGACATCGACGCGTTGGCCGCCGCGGTGCACTGCTCACGCGCCACCATCTACCGACATGCAGGCGGTAAGGCCCAGATCCGCGACGCCGTCGTCGCCCGCGCCGCCGCCCGTATCGTCGAAGCGGTGCGCGCGGAGGTCGAGGGCCTCGGCGGCGCTGACCGCATCGCGACCGCCATCACCGTTGCTCTCGACCTGATCCGCTCGGATCCGCTCGGCCAGCTGATGGTCAATTCGCTGCCTGGCGCCCAAGGGATGTCCTGGCTCACCGAGTCCCCGACAGTTGCTGAGTTTGCCACTGACATCAACGGTTTGACCGACGATGATTCCGAAGCGGCGCAATGGATTATCCGTGTCGTGCTGTCGATGCTCTACTGGCCGGTTGGTAACACCGCCACCGAGCGGGAAATGGTTCGTCGGTTTGTCTTACCGGCGTTTCGTGGCCCGTAGAATCGGACTTCGATCATGGCCACCAACATCTCGCCGCGTCGCCCGGTCAACGGCAAACAACTGCGTGCGGACCGCACCCGTGCGATGGTGATCGACGAGACGGTGCGGTGTGTGCTGGAGGAGGGGTTCGGCGCCGCAAGCGCCAAACACATCACCGAGCGCGCAGGGGTGACATGGGGAGTGATCCAGTACCACTTCGGCGACCGCGGCGGCCTGCTGATGGCGGTCGTCGACGAGGGCTTCGGCCAACTGCTTGAAACGCTCAACGGCATGGAGGCCGAACTGGG
The DNA here is from genome assembly GCF_002553505.1 of Mycolicibacterium agri. Taxonomy (GTDB): domain Bacteria; phylum Actinomycetota; class Actinomycetes; order Mycobacteriales; family Mycobacteriaceae; genus Mycobacterium; species Mycobacterium agri. The sequence goes on from NZ_PDCP01000031.1 coordinate 21,282, forward strand.
CGCCACGTCGGGACGCGCCAGGGCCGAACTCGTCGTCAACGCGGTTGCGGATGCGTTCCTGAGCCCGACATCGATTGCTGCGCTTGAGATTCTGATCGCCACACGCGCCGGTCGGGCCGACGGTGATCAACGGCATCTCCTCGAGTTGTTCGCCACCCTCACCCGACTGGGCCGCTACGTGGCCGACGGTCTGGAACCGGAGCACGCCGACGTCATCGGCGACCTCATCTGGACCACGCTGATGGGCGCGATGGTTGCGAAGATGGCGGTACCGGGGCCCGTCGACGTCAATCGCGAGTTGCGCGCCCTGACCGATGTCATCGCGGCATACATCGACCAGAAACGCGTCCATTAGGCCCGCGCTACCGCTCGGCGGCCTGCTCCAGTATTCGGGAGGTGAGTTTCTGCGCGTCGTCGTTGTCGTCGGCGTCGCACGAAAGCCCCTCGACGATCAGGTTCGACACCACGCCCATCGCGTGCTGGCAGGTGCCTTCCAGGGTGCCGCCGACCTGCGCCTTCAACGCGATCGTGCGCTCGTCGACGTCCGCGACCTGCGCGGGCAGCCAGGCGCCCTCGTCGACCTCGATGTCGGTGGCCTGCTCGCACTCTCGCCACTTCTCCCTGGACGTCTCGAAGAACTCGACGGCCTCGTCGGGCGAATCGAAGAGGATCAGCGTCTGCTCGACGAGGTGTGAGTCGGCCTCACCGCCGGCCTCGAGCAGCAACTCGTCACGCACCGCACTCCAGCCGCTGCCGTCGTAGACGGCGTCTTCGCCGGGATAAATCGCGCCGAGGCAATCGATGTCGGAGACCAGGTGGGCGTTGTCGTTCATCTCGTCGGTCGTATAGAACGACGCGAGTTCCATGCCGGCGATCGCGTTCAGCTCGCTGTTGCTGAGCATGAGGTCGTCGAGCGCGGACTCCTTCAACGGCGGCACGTCATCGGCGGGCACCACACTCGCCGGCTTGACGGCGGCGCCGTGCACGGTGTTCGTACACCCGCTGATCAGTGCGCCGACCGCGATCACCGCGCAGGCGGCAAACGCCGATACCGGCCTTCTCATGGCGGGAGTCTAGAAGACCGAGGAGCGCGGCGGCCGCGATTGCCCGACGCCGCCCCATCCTTGCTGCGGCGAAACGACGCTGTGATACTCCTTGCAGTGGGCTGAGGAGGGATATGGGGACGATTGCTCGACTGCTGGGCATTGCCATCGTGATGGCCGGAGCGGCGCTGGCAACCGCGAGCCCGTCGGCGGCCGACCAGGTGATGGAGGGCAACTACATGTTCCGGGCGCCGGGTCTGCCCGAGGCGACCTGGACGATTTACCCGATCTGCGTGCCCACGGTGGGGGACCTGCGTGAGCCGCTGGAGTTGCCGGTGGCGTGCACGCTCAAGGTGGTCAGCGCCACCAAGGGCCGGTACACATTCGAGCTCGACAACCTCAACTGGGGCGGTGACGCTCGCCTGACGGGTGGGAAGTGGACACTCACCACCAACAAAACCGACGGCTTCAAGTGTCCTGACGGCAGCACCGCGCCCACTGTCGACACCTACAAATTCGACGACGTGACGATGACGGGCGAGCACACGTCGTTGCACAACGCGCAGTGTGGGGTCCCTCCCGGCATGACCAAGACGCCGTTCACGCTCGAATTCGCCAGCCCGTTGCCGATCCCGGTCGACCGCTATCCATTGGTGTGCGAACCCGCGGGCCTTCGGCTTTGCCGGTGACTTCGCCTCGCACAACGACCCAAAGCCCTTCGGCGGCGCAGACATTCCCGTTAGGGTCGACCAAGATGCGGGGATGTTGCCGTAGACCGCTGGAAGGCATTTGATGAGCAAGCGAATTGTAGTGTGGGGCACCGGATTTATCGGCAAGATGGTGATCGCCGAAATCGTCAGGCACCCGCTCTTCGAACTGGTCGGCGTCGGCGTGAGCAACCCCGACAAAGTCGGCCGCGACGTCGGCGAGATCTGCGGGTTGGGCACAACTCTCGGCATCACCGCCACCGACGACGTGGACGCGCTGATCGACCTGAAGCCCGACGCTCTGGTGCACTACGGGCCGACGGCCGCGCACGCCGACGACAACATCGCGCTCATCGTCCGGTTCCTGCGCGCACGCATCGACGTCTGCTCGACCGCGATGACGCCGTGGGTGTGGCCGACGATGCATCTGAACCCGCCGACTTGGATCACGCCCATCACCGAGGCGTGCGAACTCGGCGAATCGTCGTGCTTCACCACCGGCATCGACCCCGGCTTCGCCAATGACCTGTTTCCGATGACGCTCATGGGCCTGTGCTCCGAAGTGCGCAAGGTGCGCGCCTCCGAGTTGCTCGATTACACGAACTACACCGGCGATTACGAACGCGAGATGGGCATCGGAAGGCCGCCCGAGAAGAAGGCGATGCTTGAGACCCCGGACATCCTGGTATTCGCCTGGGGCGGAACAGTTCCCATGATTGCGCATGCGGCGGGAATCATGCTCGACGAGATCACCACCACTTACGACAAATGGGTGACACCCACCGAGCGCAAGTCGGCCAAGGGCGTCATCCCCGCGGGCCACGTAGCCGCCGTCAGGTTCACCATCAACGGTGTTTACCAGGGCGAAACGCGAATTCAGCTGGAACACGTCAACCGCATCGGTGACGACGCGGCACCGGACTGGCCGACGGGAAACCAGAACGACGTGTACCGCGTCGACATCGAGGGCACGCCAAGCATCTTCCAGGAGACCGCGTTTCGGTTCACCGACGGCTCCGGCCGCGACGCCGCCGCCGCGGGTTGCCTGGCGACGGGGATGCGGGCGCTCAACGCTGTCCCCGCCGTCAATAACCTTTCGCCGGGCTGGGTGACGGCGCTTGACCTCCCGTTGATCCCCGGGGCGGGCACCATCCGCTGAGCAGACTCCCACCCCCGTCGCGGCAAACGATAGGGTGGGCCGCGACATGGCTGATGGGGTAGGGCTGTCGGTTGGCGCGACCAACCTGACGGCGGTTGTGGTGGGGCGGGCCGCGGTGACGCGGTCGGCCGTCGTCACGCTGTTTGCAGACCGGCCGCTGGAAGTGGGGCTGCCCGCCGAGAACCCGCGGTTGACCCCGGACAACCGCGGCACCGTGATCACCGATTTCGTCGACCGGGTCGGCGATCCGGTGGGCATCGTGGCCCCCGACGGCAGCAGCCACCGCGGTGAGGGTTTGCTGGCCGAGGCGTTGCGCACGCTGCTCTACGACGTCACCAACGGATGCGGCACCGTCGATCCCGTCACGGTCACACACCCCGCGCACTGGAGCCCGCCCATGGTCGAGGCGTTGCGCGCGGCACTGGCGAGGGTCCCCGAGCTCGCCTCCGCGGGCCTGGTGTCCGACGCGGCCGCCGCCGTGACCGCGCTGCGGGACGATCCGGGCCTGCCGACGAGCGGCGTCGTCGCGTTGTGTGACTTCGGTGGCAGCGGAACCAGCATCACGCTGCTCGACGCCGCCGCCGGCGATCCGGTCAGCCCGACGGTCCGGCACAGCGACTTCTCCGGCGATCTGGTCGACACCGCCTTGTTGAACCAGGTCATCGGTGGGCTGTCCGCATCCGCGGCGGCCGACATGACCGGCACGTCGGCGATCGGACCGCTGAGCAGGCTGCGCGCGCAATGTCGCGCCACCAAGGAACGACTGTCAACCACGGCCGCCACCTCGCTGGTCGCCGAACTGCCCGGCCACCGCGGCGAAGTGCGATTGACCCGCAACGAGCTCGACGAGGCGATCCGGCCGCAGCTCGTCGATCTCGCCGGGGTGGTGCAGGAGACGTTGGACCGCAACGGAGTTCGCAGCTTGGCCGCCGTCGCCACGATTGGCGGCGGGGCGCGCATCCCGCTGATAACGACGACGCTGTCCGAGCACTTCGGCGTGCCCGTCGTCACCACGCCGCATCCGGAGCTGACGGCCGCGATCGGCGGCGGACTGCAAGCGGCACGCGGAGCCGACGTCGGCGCGACGGCGATGGCCCAGGCGGTCGCGCCGCCGACCGCCGCTGCCGCCGCCGTGGCCGCCACCCAGATGGCGCCGGAAGTTCAGGCCGACGCCTACGACGCGGTGCCGTCCGCCTTGGCCTGGTCGGAAGCCGACAACGTTCCCGACGTCGCCCCGACCGACCCGTACGACTATCAGGGCGAGCCGGCGGCCGCACCGCGCCCACCGATCCACTTCACCGAGCCCGAAACCACCGCAGCGCCCGAGGCGGGCCGACGCAGCCCCTACGCGCTGCTGATCGGCGGACTGCTGCTGGTGCTGGCCGCCGTCGCGCTGGCGGTGTGGTTCGTGTTACGCGACGACGACGCCGCCGAGCCGACCCCGTCGCCCACGGTCACCACCACGACGACGCCGACCGCGCCGCCGACCAGCGAGGCGCCACCGCCGACCAGTGAGGCACCCCCGCCGCCACCGCCGGTGGTGACGCAGACGGTGGTGCCGCCGCCGCAGACGATCACCCAGGAGGCCCCGCCGCCACCTCCACCTGCCACCAGCGAGGCGCCGCCACCGCCACCGGAAACCTCGGAGCCGCCGCCACCGCCGGTCGATGAACCGTCGACGCCGACGTCGCGGCCCCGGTTGATCCCGGAACTGCCGTACGAGACCATCCCGGGCCTGCCATTCGTGCCAAGACCGATACAGCCGCAGCAGCCCGCGCCATAATCTGCCTCCATGACCCAGACGGACGGCCTGCTGTTCAATCCGAATACATACGATCCGCAGCAGTTCGATCCCGAGACCCGTCGGCTACTGCGCGCAACCATCGAGTTCTTCGAGGGCCAGGGCAAGAAGCGCCTGCTCGACGATGACCTCAACACCGTGTGGCCCGCCGATTTCATCGACTTCGTCAAGCGGGAAAGGCTCTTCGCGACGTTTCTGACGCCGTCCGAATTTGCCGACGGCGATGAGAACAAGCGCTGGGACGCTGCGCGCAACGCCGCACTCTCGGAGATCCTCGGGTTCTATGGGCTGACGTACTGGTACACCGAGCAGGTCACCATTCTGGGGCTCGGGCCGGTGTGGCAGAGCGAGAACAAGGACGCCAAGCTCAAGGCCGCCGACGATCTCGAGGCCGGCGAGGTGATGGCATTTGGGCTGTCCGAACGCGAACACGGCGCCGACGTCTACAACACCGACATGGTGCTCACCCCGGCGAGCGAAGAGGACCGCGCCAACGGCGTTCTGTATCGCGCGACGGGCGAGAAGTACTACATCGGCAACGGCAACGTCGCCAGCATGGTCCCGGTGTTCGGCCGCCGCAGCGACGCCGACGGGCAGGATGCGTACGTGTTCTTCGCCGCCGACAGCCGGCACGAGAACTACCACCTGATCGACAACGTCGTGCACATGCAGATCTATGTGAGCACCTTCCTCTTGGAGAACTACCCGGTACGCGCCCAGGACATTCTGCACACCGGTGTGGATGCCTTTGCCGCAGCGTTGAATACGGTCAACATCGGCAAGTTCAATCTGTGCACCTGTTCGATCGGAATGGTCGAGCATGCGTTCTACGAGGCGATCACCCATGCGCAGAACCGAATTCTGTACGGCAACCCGGTGACCGACTTCGCACATGTGCGCACCACCTTTGTCGACTCCTATGCGCGTCTTGTCGCGATGAAACTCTTCAGCCAGCGTTCGGTGGACTATCTGCGCAGCGCGAGCCTGCAGGATCGGCGCTATCTGCTGTTCAATCCGGTGACGAAGGCGAAGGTCACCATGGAGGGCGAGTCCGTCATCAGGTCGCTGCACGATGTGGTCGCCGCAAAGGGCTACGAGAAGAACACGATGTTTCGGGAGGTGGCCCAGCTGATCGGCGCCTTACCGCGGCTGGAAGGCACCGTGCATGTCAATGTCGGCCTGATTCTGAAGTTCATGCCGAACTACATGCTCAATCCGGCTCAGTATCCGGATATTCCGCCCCGCACCGATCCCGCAGACGACGTGTTCTTCTGGAATCAGGGTCCCACCCGCGGCGCGGCGAAGGTGCACTTTGCCGACTGGGCGCCGGTGTACCAGAAGCACGCGGTGATTCCCAACGTCGCCAGGTTCTACGAGCAGGCCTTGGCGTTCAAGCAGTTCCTCGTCACGGCGCCCCCGGATGCCGAGCAGCAGCAAGACCTCGACTTCCTGCTCAATGTCGGCCACCTGTTCTCGCTGATCGTCTATGGGCAACTGATCCTCGAGCAAGCGGGCCTGACCGGCATGGACTCGGATATGGCAGACATCGTCGACCAGATCTTCGACTTCCAGATCCGTGACTTCAGCAGCTATGCCGTCGCCCTGCACGGCAAACCGAGTTCAACCCAGGATCAGCAGAATTGGGCGATCGAAGCGATACGTAAGCCGGTACCGGACCCGGAGCGCTTCGGGCGGGTGTGGGAGCGGGTGCAGGCCTACGACGGCGCCTACGAGATGCGGCCGTAGACCAGCCACCGCATGTCGATCGGAACGTACTCGCGCGCAAGATCGAAGACGTCCTGGCCCGCAGTCCAATTCGGGTACCAATTCGTCGGCGGCCATGCCCCTTCGGGCAGGTGCTTTTTCTCGTAGTCGTGCACGGAGTCGTCGGCCAGCAGTGTCAACGGGAAACTTGCTGCCGCCGTCGCCAATTCATCGCGGGTGAACATGCTGGTGTAGGACTGCTGGCCCAACTGGCGGGTGGCGTCGTCGGGCACGTATCCGTCGTGGGCGACAAATGCGTTGAACACCAACCGCCCTTCCGGGGCGAGGCAGTGCGTGGCGAGTTCGAAAACGCCGCGCAACTGCTGCGTGGTGCGAAAGTCGCAGACGACCTCCGACAACACGATCAGCTGATAATCGCGCCGCAGATCGTCGAGCGTGGCGAAGACGTCGCGTTGGATCACGCGCACGTCGAGCAGTTCGCGGTCGGCCTCCGTGCGGATGATGTCGGCGAACTTCGGCGTCAATTCCACCGCGTCGACCGGATAGCCGCGCCGCGCCAAGCCCAACGCGTTGCGGCCGGTGCCCGCGCCGACGTCGAGTACTCGAAAAGCCTTGGGGTCGTTGGCTTCACCCGCCAGTGCCAACACCCGCGCGTCGGGCTCGGTACCGAAGTACGGCGGCTGGCGGATGCCGATCCAGTTCTCGTAGGCGCCCTCGATCGTCCACCACTCCGGCTTGATGTGGTAATTCAGCAGCTGGCTGGACGGGGCGTTGTAGGAGATCGTGATCATCGACCGCGGCGAGGCCGCATATGCCTGCGCCAGCTGATCGGCCAACAGCTCCCGCAGATGCGCGAGCTCTTCGGCGGTGAACTTGCGCCCGACACCGGCGAACACCGTGTCACACATCGTGACGTACTCGTCGATGAGGCCCGGCACCGCGGGCAGCTGGATCTGGCCCGTCGCGCCGGAGCGGCGATACAGCTGCCGCACGATGGACTGGCGCAGCTGGTTCTGGTCCACCGATTCGCTCGACGTCACAAGGTCCTCCGATGTTTGGTCAGCACGAGCTTGGCCAGTGGGATGTGGGTGGGTTCGGGCGCGGCGGCGAGCCGTTCGGAGATACCGGCCTCCAACCGGTCGTAGAACTGCGAAACACGTGGATCGCCGCGGCCGCCGGCAAGGGCGGTGGCCAGGGTGGGGAAGACGGCGGCCCTGACGAAACCCGCCCACAGCGCACCGAAAGCCTGTGCGTCGCCGTCGACTTGGTACTGATTCCAGAATCGATCCTCGGCGTCGAACACCTCGAGATGCTCGACGGAGAGCCGCTCGAAACGGCCGGACGGCGCGAACGGTGCCAGGAACTGGGCCTCGCTGCGCCCCACGATGGGCAGGCACATGCCACGCGTCTCGTCCTCGGTCAGCAGGCCGTCGGCGACCAGTTCCGCCAGCACGTCCACCAGGATGGTCAGCAGGTGGCGGTGGCCGAACTCGCCGTCCTCACCGACCCCCATGGTCAGCACCACCAGCTTCCCGCCGGGGCACAACTCGCGCCCCCGGAACGCGACGAACTCGTGCCAGTCGCGCGCCGCCTGCTTGGCGTAGGCCGTGCGCACGCTCTGGTCGGCGCTGTAGGCGATGTGCACATGGTCGGGCACCGGCGCTGGCACCTGGCTCAACCACTGAACCGCCCACGACGACCAGCCCAGGTGCACGCTGTTCGATGGGATGATCTGGCCGTAGAACGAGCGCCCGACGGCGGAGGCGAACGTCGCGGCGTCCTTGCGCAAATAGGTGTCCGGGTCGTCGTTCAGCGTCTCGAACATCACGGTGAAGTTGTTGTCCGGCAAGTCGGTGTGCACGACCAAGATCGAGTGCTCCGGGCGGGTCCGGCCGCGCAACACCGACAGCGCCGCCGAGATGGGCAGCAACGAATTGTGCCCGGTCGATGCGCCGTAGTCAGCGATCACGATGGGGTACGGCTGCTTGGGCAGCGGAACCACCTGCGCGGCCTGTTCGAAAAGTTCTATCGCCGGACGCAATCCAGCCGCCTGCAACCGCGAACTCGCCGTGAACGTCGCGCTGTCCATCGGCTCGGGCCGGACCACCACGCTCGATTCAGGCCCACGTGACGCCTTCTCGGGCATGCGACCACGGTAGTCGGCGATGCCACCGCAGGCCGCGAGATACCGCCGATCGGTGGATTGGCCGGGCGAAGGAAACCGGGTCGTGGCAAACTGCGCGAATGACGGGCGGTCGGACTGCGCCGCGGATCCTCATCGCGGTTTCGGTGCTGACATTGGTGGTGGCCGTCGTCGGCTTCGTCGTGACCCTGGTGCTCAACGCCTTCGTGTTCGACAAGTACAACGCCTACGGCGAGGTGCCGATCCCCGGAACCGGACAGGTACACCTGCCCGAGGGGCAGGCGACGGTCAGCTTTCACACCCAGACCATCGGCAGCACCAGCGGCGGCCTTCCCGTCCCGCCGTTGGAGCTGGGCATCGACCCGCCCGACGGCGTGCCCGAGCCTCAGATCATCGAAAGTTACGGCACCACAACGACGATCAACAACGACGCCCACGTGCGGGTGTGGCGGATGGAGGTCGCCGCCGAAGCCACCTACAACATCACCGCAGGGGGACAGGTCGACGGCTACATCAACCCGCGGCTGGCGTTCGGCCACGACGCGTCGCGCTGGTGGCTGGTGTGGATGTTCGCGGGGCTCTTCGTCGTCGGCGCGATCGCGTTGGCGGCCTCGATCACCTGGGCGATGCGCAGAGGCAGGCGCCCGTCTCCGGCGGGTGCTCCTCAGGCGACCTTCGACCTCAGCGACCCCTACACGCCCAGCGCGGACGGAATCCGATTCGAACAGCTGCGGCACCTGTCGGCGCTGCGTGACTCCGGCGCGCTGACCGAAGAGGAGTTTCAGGCCGAAAAGCGCAGGCTGATGAACTGGGGCGCCGGCTAGCCCACGGCACTAGTGGCCGCGGCTTGTGCGACTAGCCTGACGTTGTGATACTCCAGCAAATGAGTCGAGTGTGATGGCGCGCATCGAGCATGACCTCTTTGGGGAAATGGAGGTGCCCGATGATCGCCGCCGACCGCAATATCCCCGACGTGGCGCTGGCAGAAGGTACGCTCGATCGGGCGCAGCTTGAGCAGATACTCACGGTCGAAACTTGACGAAGCCGCTCGACCTGCGCTTATAAGTTTGGCAGTTTCGCGATCGAAACCTAGATGGGTTCCGGCTCCGGCCCCGGTTGCATCGCCTTCCATGGGTTAGTATCTGCGGACGGATGGTCGGACCAAGTTGTTGTCTTGATGGTAGTGTGTGTTGCGAGCCTGCTTCTTGATAAGCGGGTCCCCCGATGCGATGTCCGCTGATTCGGGACAGACAGTCAAGAGCTGAGAGGCCACGCCGTGCGGAATACGGAGACAAGTGAGGACGCAGCCCAAGCCTCTGGCGCACTAGTCGCGAATATGTCACTGGACCTGTCCGAGTTGGACATACGGAGTCAACGCGTGGGGGAAAAGCTCACAGCCTACTTCGAACGTCTAATCGCGCTGGGTGAATTGAAGCCCGGCGGCAAGCTGCCGCCAGAGCGGCAAATCGCGCAGTCATTGGGGGTTTCTCGCGCTTCGGTACGCGATGCCATGCAGGAGCTCGCACACAAGGGCCTGATCGAACGACGCACTGGCAGGGGCACAATCGTGCTCGACTCTCAGGGATTCGGTGGGAGTCTCTACGGTGCGATGGATAGGTCGGAACGTTCCGTGGCCCAGGTCGTCGATCTCCGACAGGCGATCGAGCCGGCGATCGCTGCGGCGGCCGCGCAGCGAGCAACGCCGGCGAACCTGCTCCAGCTGAAGACCGTGTTGGATACATCGCATGCTCACCTGCCCCCGACGAAGTCCATGCAACAGGACTACGAATTTCATCTGTTGATCGCCCAGGCCACCCAGAACCCGCTGCTGGTCACATTGATCACGACCACAGAAGAGTGGCTTAGCGATGCTCGCCGCGCCTCACACTCCACGAAAGCAGGTAGGGCGGTGTCGGTCGCAGGGCACCGCCGGATCTATGAGGCGATTGCGGCCAAGAATGCTGAGGCGGCACGCCTTGCGATGATGACCCACTTGAACGAGGTGGCCGTGTACATGTCTGAACGACGGAACGCTCGGAAACACAGGTGAATAGGGAGGTCAGCCGACTGCTGTCTCCTTATCCTCATCGCCCAAGTGTTCCGTTCTTTCGCGGGTAGGTGGTTGCTGCCACCCAAACAAGCTGCGTGACAATGACGGTCGAAAGCGAGAGGCTCACAGGAAGTGACCACACTGCTGCTAGTGGCGGTTGCGGGTGTGGTTGCAGGGGGTCTTAACTCGGCTGCTGGCGGCGGAACGCTAGTGGTGTACCCCGCGTTACTTCTCGCCGGTCTTAACCCGGCCGCGGCGAACATGACCTCGCTGATCGGATTAACACCAGGATATTTGACAGGCGCAGCAGCCTATCGCAATGAGCTTAGGCTGCAACGTCATAACTTTGTGCGATTGGCCCCTGCCGCGATCATTGGCGGGCTAACCGGTGGACTACTACTGCGCACGACGCCCTCAGATGTCTTCGAGAGGATCGTTCCTTACCTGGTGATCTTCTCGACACTGTTGCTGTACGTCCAGCCATACCTGACCAAAAAGCTGCGGAAAAGCCCAAACCTCAGCTGGGGCAAGTTCGCTCAAGTCTCTTCTTTCGTGGCAGGCGTGTACGGCGTATATTTCTCGGCTGGTCTCGGCGTTCTTCTGCTGGCGCTACTCGGATTGTCCATTGTTGCAGATTTGCAGTTGTTGAACGGTCTCAAGGCCGGGCTTTCGGTTCTCGTCATAGCGGCCGGAGTCATCGTGTATGGGGCTTCCCCGGACATCACCTGGTCGATCGTTGCAACGCTGATACCGGCGTCTGCAATTGGTGGATTGTTTGGCGGCGGTCTCGCCCGGCGCCTCAGCGCGGCAACTCTGCGTCGGGCGATTTGTGTCCTGGGCGTAGTGCTGACAGCCGCGTTATTTGTTGTCAGATAGCAACCACTCCCATGGCTGCCTCGTAAACCGTTGTGTCAGCAGCGAAATAACGGGATCAACCTGAAGGTTCTTATCGCGGCTCTAGGTTGGTTTCATCCTCCGAGGCGCCAACCCTTGTCAAAGAATGTGACTGGGTTCATACTAAATTGGTTCGACCATCTGTCCAGAAATGAGGCTGCCTATGTCTTCTACTCGTTCTGAGGTATCGCCGACGAGGACGAGATTCGGAAGGAAGACCATCCTCTTAGTTCTGGGGCCAGCTGTTCTCGCGGCGGCGTGGCAGTTCGGTCCGGGAAATATCTCCACGGCTGCCACCATCGGCGCCAAATACGGCTACAGCATGATCTGGGTCATCGTGTTTTCCGGGCTTCTCGCGCTGGCGTTTCTCGACATGGGCGTGCGCATTGGCATTTCGACAAAGGAATCACCCATCACGATCATCAGGCGAGACCTCGGACGCTGGGTCGGGGTGATTCTCGGTTGTGCCTACATTCTGCTGGTGCTCACCTACCAGGTGGGCAACACGCTTGGCGCGCAGGTAGGCATTGCGTCGGCCACTGGATCGTCGATGATCGGCACAGTCGGAATCTGGGTTTCGGTTGTCGTTGCGCTGGCATTGGTTTGGGCGCCGGGCAGCTTCTACAAGTACCTGGAACGGTCCATGACGGCGTTGGTCGGACTCATGGTCGCTATTTTTCTCGTGACGGCGTTCGTGTCGCATCCGGACTGGGCCTCGGCCGCAAAAGGTTTGATTCCGACACCGCCGGAAGGTGGCATCAGCATCCAGTTTCTTGCGCTGCTAGGCACGAGCGTGTCAGTCAACTCCGCCTTCTTCGTCATCTATTCGATCAAGGAGAAGGGCACCCAGGCGTCGTCCTACAGAGAGTCGACGATCGTTGACACGGTATGTGGCGGCATCGTATCGCCGGCCTTGATGACGAGTCTGATCGTCGTGGCCGCTGCGGCGATCCTGCCCCCTTTGGGCATCACCGCAATAGGGTCGGGGGAAGAGTTGGCACAGGTGCTCGAACCTGTGGCCGGTTCATATGCGTCGGTTATCTTCGGTTTGGGTATCTTCGCCGCGGGGTTCACCTCGATGATGGTGGCCTCGGCGGCCGGGGGGCTGGTGCTCAACGACGCACTCGGCGTTTCGGGTGATCTGAATCAGCGGCGGGTGCGCGTCATCACCTCGGCTGTCCTCATTTTCGGCTTGATTGCGACGCTGATAACCGGTGGTCAGTTGCCGGTCCAGATCATCGTCACAGTCCAAGCGGTCACCCTGTTCTTCACACCCTTCCTAGGCCTTGCGCTGATCTGGCTGTCCAACCGCGGGTCGTTGATGGGCAGTCTGCGCAGCCGCTGGTACCAAAACGCGCTGGCCATCGCAGGATGGCTAGTGCTTGTGGTCGGATCGGTCCTCACAGCCCACGAAATTGTCGGAATGTTCTAACGGCCTGGGTCTACGAAAAAACACGCACAGGTATCTGAGGGGATTACCTTTGGTCACGGGCAACTACGACCTGGTCGTTTCATCATCGACGATCGTTACACCCAACGGGCGGCGCAGCGGGCAAATCGGTGTCCGGCAAGGGCGGATCGTCACTATCCACGACGATAAAGATCCGGTAAAGGCATCGCGCCGCATCGAGGCCGGCGACCGCCCGGTGATACCTGGAGTGATCGACACCCATGTCCACTTCCGTGATCCCGGATTCACCCATAAGGAGGACTTCGAGAGTGGGACCCGTGCGGCTGCCGCTGGTGGTGTAACGACCGTTTTCGACATGCCAAATGTCATGCCGCCCACGACAAACGCGGCTGCGCTGCGCTCGCACTTGGAGAATGCGGCTGCCAAGGCGGTCGTTGACTTCGGGCACAACGCCTCGGCTGCCGAGCCTGACAACATCGCCGAACTGGCCGCGGCCGGTGCGACGGCATTCAAGATTTGGATGATGCCCGGTGCGGGTGGCTCGATGAAAGACACTGGCGGAACTTCGGTTACCGATCGGGCGGTTCTCTACCGCATCTTCGAGGAAGTTCATCGAACGGGCCTGCCCCTCTACGTCCATCCACACGATCACGAGCTCTACAACCTGTTTGCCAACCGCGAGAAGCAACGGTCGGGGCGCGACTTTCGCGCGTACGCGCGAGCTGTCAGGGGCGGTGACAGTGTAATTCTGAACACCGGTGTTGCAGTCGCGCTGGAAATGCAGCGGTCGGTGGGCACGAGACTCCATGTGCTTCACGTCGCCAGCAGAGAATCGGCAAGGCTGGTGCGGGCGGCCAAGGATCTGGGTAGAGCTGTTACCGCGGAAGCCAATCCGTACGCGTTGTTCGTCACTAACGATTGGTCCAACATCGAACGACTCGGACCATACGCGCTCAACGTCTGGACCCCCGAACGCGATGCTGAAGCCTTGTGGGCTGCGCTCGACGACGGAACGATCGATGTGGTCGCCAGCGACCATGGGCCGCACACATCGGAGGAAAAGGAGGTCGGCTGGACGGATATGTTCTCTGCTCCCGCCGGCACACCGTTCGTCGAACATTACCTGCGGCTGTTCCTCACCGCGGTGAACGCCGGCAGGATCACGCTGGAACGAGTTGTTGAACTCTGCTGCACTAACCCGGCGAAATTGACTGGTTTGGAGGGCAGAAAAGGCAGCATCGCGCCTGGGGCAGATGCCGATCTAGTGGTATTGGACATGGATCACGAGGAGGTGCTCGCCGCAGCCAATAGCCACTATCGGTGCGGCTGGGCTTCCACCGAGGGCATGCGGACTGTCGGTGCGCCGGTGATCACGATCCGCAGAGGCGAGGTCATTATGCGGGACGGAAAGGTCGACGCCGAAGCCGGCTCGGGGCGACTGGTGACACCGTGTCGGGGGCCGTGGAGTGAGCGTTGACAACCTCACCGCCGACCTTTTGGCCCTGTGCCGGATCGGTGGCAGACTCGCTGGCACGCCAGGTGAGACCGCCGCTCGCGAGTATCTGACGGCGCGGCTAGCGGAGTGCACTAAAAATGTTTACTTCCATGAGTTTTCGTTCTCCGGACGCATCCCCGTCGACAGCGAAGTGTCGATCGTCGAGCCGTCGCCGGCGGCGGTACCCAGTATTGGCCTCGTCAACGCGCCGGCCACCCCCACAGGTGGCCTAACTGCGGCCCTGGTCGACCTCGGCCGCGGCGCGCCAGCGGACTTGGAGCGGGCCCCGGATCTCACCGGTAAGGCTGCGCTGGTGCGGCACGAGTACATGTTCACCTCTGGCACCGTGCACCGGCGGCTGAAGTACCAGATGCTCAAGGAACGTGGAGCGACTGCAATGCTGGTCGCGAACTGTCATCCGGGGCTGGGGCCAGTCGCCGGTGGGGTCGGGATCGGTGCGGACGACGACATGCCCGCCGTCGGTATTGACTGGGAAAGCGGAGAACGACTCAGGGATCTGTGCGCAACGTCGACCCCTATTGTTCGAATCCGCACGACCGTCGAACATCGGCAATGGCAACCTGGCAACGTCCTCGCCGACATCCCTGGGCAAACCGAGGAGATGATCGTCGTCTGTGCGCACTACGACGGTCATCCGATCGCCCACAGTGCCATTGACAATGCGTCAGGTGTGATCGGCGTGCTGGAGACGTGCCGCCGACTGGCACCTATCGCAGCTTCGCTGCGGCGAGGGATCCGCGTAGCGCTGTTCACGGTGGAGGAGTGGGGACTGCAGGGCTCGCGTCGTTACCTCCAGGATCTCGATCCCCGAGAGCGTCAGCGCATCACCGCTGCGATCAACCTAGATTCCATAGTGGGTCACCCGCGCCTGTGTGCCCTCACGGGCGGCGATGAATCCATGGAGAAGCTCCTGCGGCATGTTTCAATCACGACGGGCCCTGTGATCAGGCCAGTGCGGGTGCATGCTCGAAATTCTGACCACTACAACTTTGCCGCGGAGGGCATCCCTGCGATGCGGCTGATCGCGGGCTACGACTACCCCGACTCGCAGACACGCTTTGTGTTGACCTCCGCCGATCGCATGGACCTTGTCGACATCGACCAACTGCAGCATGCTGCGACGGCGGCGCTCCGGCTGGTTCGGGCGGCATGTGAAGTCGAGGCCTGGGGTCAGTGGGGAAGATAGCGACGGCGTACAGATCGGAGAACAAAGCGAATATGTCTAGTAGCGAAGTTAGTTCACGCCCCGGCATCCAGTTTGGGCTAAGCCTGCCCAATCGTGCGGTTCTGTTCGGTCTACCGGCCGAGGAACTCATCGAGGCTGGTGTGTCAGCAGAGAATACGGGTCTGTTCGGATCGCTGTGGGTCGGCGACAACCTGCTGTCCAAGCCTCGCCTTGAGTCCGTGGTCACCCTGACCGCTCTGGCTATGCGTACGCATCTTGTGCGGCTCGGCACGATTAGCATGGCCACGTTCGCAATGCGCAATCCGGTATTCTTCGCGGCACAGTGGGCAAGTCTCGATCTCGTGTCCGGCGGCCGCACAATCCTTTCCGTATGCAACGGAGGAGCCGCAAGCGCTAGTCCCCGCCATGCGGCCGAACTCGCGGTCACCGGCGTCGCCAGCAACGAGCGCGTCGCTCGGTTGGAAGAGGGCATCGAAATCGTCCGTCGTTGCTGGGCAGATGGCACAGCAACCTACAACGGGACGTTCTACCAGTTCGAGGATATCGAAGTGCTTCCGAAACCCGCCCAGCCCAAAATTCCGATCATCATCGCCGTGTCGCCTGCGGCCGACAAACCCAAGATTGAGGAACGCGCACTACGCCGTGTTGCCCGACTCGCCGACGGCTGGCAGACGGTCTTCGAGCCTGTCGATCGCATCGCGCGACGGTGGCAGGATATCCAGCGATACGCAGATGAGTACGGTCGCGCTGGCGAAATTGGCCATCTCAGCCAACACATCATGATCAAGATCGATGACGACGCCGATCGTGGAATGGCCGATGGCACACGGTTTTTGCGCAAGTATTACGGGGAGAAGTCGTGGCAGACGTCGGCGCAGTACCTCCCGAACTTTTTGGCGGCAGGCCCTCCCAGCCAAATTGCCGACTGGATAACCAGGCGCATCGACGCCGGCGTGAACGTACCTGTCGTGCGGTTTGTCGATATCGATCAGGACACGCAGCTAGAGCGCTTCTGCGCCGAAGTAGTACCTTCAATCGCCAGACATGCAGACATTTCAAGGGTGGAGCCGACCCCGAGCGCCCAGCTAGCTAGGGGCTAGTGGCCGCGGGCCACCCACTCGTCGTAGTGCACGATCTCGTCGCCGATGGTGGTCGAGTCGCCGTGGCCGGTGTAGACGACGGTCTCGCCGGGCAGCTTGCCGAGCCGGTTGGCGATCGAGTCCAGGATCGTCGGGAAGTCGGAGTACGACCGGCCGGTGGCGCCGGGACCGCCCTCGAACAGGGTGTCGCCGCTGAACACCGCGTTCAGTTCGGGCGCATACCAGCAGACCGACCCGGGCGAATGCCCCGGCGTGTGTATGGCACGCAGTTCGGTACCGGCGACGCGCAACGTCTCGTTGTCGCCGACCGAGCGGAAGTCCTTGTCCGGATGGGTCATTCGCCACAACACGTCGTCGGCAGGGTGCAGCAGCACCGGCGCGTCGAGCGCCTCGCCCAAATCGGGCGCGACCGTGACATGGTCGTTGTGGCCGTGCGTGCACACCACCGCGATCACGTTGCGCCCGCCGACCGCGTCGACGATCGGGTCCGCTTTGTGGGCGGCGTCGAAGACCACCACCTCGTTCTCGTCGCCGACGATCCAGATGTTGTTGTCAACTTCCCAGCTGCCGCCGTCGAGTTCGAACGTGCCGTGGGTGACAACGCGCTGTATCGGTCCGCCGTTCATGTCCATCTCCTCTTCGCGCGAGCGCTCATCGGTCAGAACACCACCACTGAGCGCAGCACCTCGCCCGCATGCATTTTGTGGAACGCATCTTCGATGTCGTCCAGACCGATGCGCTCGGACACGAACTTCTCCAGCGGCAGCCTGCCCTGTAGATAAAGGCTGATCAGCGTGGGGAAGTCGCGTTCGGGCAGGCAGTCGCCGTACCACGACGACTTCAGCGACCCGCCGCGGCTGAAGAAGTCGATCAATGGCATGTCGATGCGCATGTCCGGAGTCGGAACACCTACCAGCACAACGGTTCCCGCGAGATCGCGCGCGTAGAACGCCTGCTTCCAGGTTTCCGGCCGGCCGACCGCGTCGATCACCACGTCGGCGCCGTTGCCGTCGGTGAGGTCCTGAATGGTCTCCACCGGGTCGAGTTCACGCGCGTTGATGGTGTGAGTGGCACCGAAATCCCTGGCCCAGTCCAGCTTCTTGTTGTCGGTGTCCACCGCGATGATCCGCTTGGCGCCGACCAGTCGCGAACCCGCGATCGCCGCGTCACCGACTCCGCCGCACCCGATCACGGCGACGGTGTCGTCCCGGTTCACCGCGCCGGTGTTGATCGCCGCGCCGATGCCCGCCATCACGCCACATCCGAGCAGGCCGGCAACGGCCGGGTCGGCTTCGGGGTCGACCTTGGTGCACTGGCCTTCGTGCACCAGCGTCTTGTCGATGAAGGCGCCGATCCCGAGCGCGGGCGTCAGTTCGGTGCCATCGGTGAGTGTCATCTTCTGCGCGGCGTTGAAAGTGTCGAAGCACAGGTGGGGACGGCCGCGCTTGCATGCCCGGCACTGGCCGCACACCGCGCGCCAGTTCAGGATCACGAAGTCGCCGGGCTCGACGTTGGTCACGCCCGCGCCGACCGTTTCGACGACTCCTGCGGCCTCGTGGCCGAGCAGGAACGGGAACTCGTCGTTGATGCCGCCTTCGCGGTAGGTCAGGTCGGTATGGCAGACGCCGCAGGCCTGGATGTCGACGACCACCTCACCGGGCCCCGGATCGGGGATGACGACATCCACGACCTCGACCGATTCGCCCTTCTTCCGTGAAATCACTCCGCGCACTGTTTGACCCATGGGTCAAACCTTAGTGGCAGCGGTGTGAGGCTCGATAGGGGAACGCACCGCGAGCGGATAATGACGAAGTGAGCTCGATGCCGGTCCTCTACCTGAGCCACGGCGCCCCGCCGCTCGTCGACGACGACCTCTGGGTGTCACAACTCAAGGCGTGGGTGGCTGACATTCCGGTGCCGGAGGCGATCCTGGTGGTCAGCGCCCATTGGGAGAGCGCGCCGCTGACGATCGGCTCCACCACCGCGGACACCCCGCTGACCTACGACTTCTGGGGGTTCCCGCAGCACTACTACGACGTGCGCTACGACGCGCCCGGTGCCCCGGAGCTGGCGGCCGCCGTGGCGGCGTTGATGCCCTCCGGGGAACCGGTCGCCCACGACCCGGATCGGCGGCTCGACCACGGCGCCTACGTCCCGCTGACGGTGATGTATCCGGTCGCGACCATCCCCGTGCTGCAGATCTCGCTGCCCACCCTGGACCCGCAGCGGCTCCTACAGCTCGGCGAACGGCTGCGGACGCTGCGCGAGCAGGGGGTACTGCTGATCGGGTCCGGCTTCACCACACACGGCCTGCCGTTCCTCGACGACCCGTCGCCGGACGCCACTCCGCCGGGGTGGTCGGTCGAGTTCGACCGCTGGGCGGCCGAACGGTTCGCCGCGGGAGATCTGGACGCGCTCATCGACTTTCGGCACAAGGCGCCGGGAATGCCGTACGCCCACCCGACCATCGAACACTTCTCGCCGCTGTTCGTGGCGCTCGGGGCGTCGGCCGACCCGGAGCAGGCGCCCCGACAGGTCATCGACGGCTACTGGATGGGCCTTGCCAAACGGTCCATCGAGCTTGTCTGACCCGATTACCTTTTAGTCGTGCACACCGAGCTCCTCCGGGCGGCACGGGCCGCACACCTGCGACGCGACTGGCGCGCCGCCTACGACGCCTTCACGCAAGCGGCCGAGGAGGCGCCGCTGGGCACCGACGATCTCGACGCACTCGCGATGGCCGCCTGGCACCTGGGCTACGGCAAGGAGTCGGTCCGGCTCACCGAGCGCGTGTTCACGCAGCTGGCCCGCACCGACCCGCCGTCGGCGGCGATGAAGGCCGTCGAACTCAGCCTGGCGTGGCTCACGCGCGGCGACCTGAATATCGCACAGGGCTGGATGAACCGGGCCCGCCGCCTGCTCGACGGCGCGCCCGAAGGGCCGGCCCACGGCTACCTGGCTTACCTGGATGCGGTAATGGCCGCGATGACCCATGACCGCGCACTCGCCGATCGGGTCGAGGCGATGCGCGAATTACGCAGCCGGTTGGACAACCCGGCGCTGACTGCGCTCGGCCTTGTCGCCGAGGCGCTGGCCGCCATCGGTGAGGCACGGATCGGCGAGGCCTACGCGCTTGTGGACGAGGCGATGTTGACGGTGGTGGCCGATCAGGTGCCCGTCGAGTGGGCCGGGGACATCTACTGCCTCCTGCTGAACCAGTGGCATCGACTGGCCGACTTCCCTCGCATGCATGCCTTGACGCAGTCGATGGAGCGGTGGTGCGCCGATTTCGCCGCGTCCAAAACCCTCGGCGGCGTATGCGACGTGCATCGCCTCCAACTGCGGGCCGCGATAGATGATTACCGCGAACTCGAGCACCGGTTGGTCACCACCAGCCAGGCGCTGGAGGACGTCAACACGTGGGCGGCGGGCGAAGGTTATTACCAGCTCGGCGAGGTGCTCCGGTTGCGTGGCGACGCCGACGCGGCGCTCGCCGCCTTCGAGCGGGCGCGCGCCCTTGGCATCGATCCGCAACCCGGTGAGGCGCTGCTGCACTGCCAGATGGGCGACGCGCAGAAGGCGTGGGCCGAGATACGGGTCGCGCTGGCCCAGCACGACCGGCTGGCACGGATGCGAATGCTGCGCGGCGCAGTCGAAATCGCCCTTGCCCGTGACGACTTGGACGAAGCCGACCGCCACTGTCGCGGACTGGAGGAGGGGGCTAAGGCATTCGGAACACCGGGCTTCCGTGCGTGGGCGGCGCACGCGCGCGGCGCGGTCATGGTGCGACAGGGCAAATACAGCGACGCGCTGGTCGCACTGGAGGCCGCGCTGGTCGAATACCGTGTCCAGAAGTCGCGTTACGACACAGCCCAGGTTTATGAGTGGATGGCGCTGGCCCATCGCGGTCTCGGCGAGAACGACGTCGCCGCGGCCGACATCGCCACCGCGCAGAGCATCTACGACCAACTCGGCGTCGAGCCGGCAGGGATCTGCGGTGCGGAGTCGCCGGGAGGACTCACCAAGCGGGAAATCGAGATCCTTACCGCGATCGCCGGCGGCGCCACCAACCGGCAAGTCGCACAGCGGATTTTCATCAGCGAGAAGACGGTGGCACGACACCTGGCCAACATCTATGCCAAGGTGGGAGTTTCGTCCCGCACCGCAGCCGTGGCCTGGGCGCACGAGCACAACCTGCTGAAATAACGTGCTGAAAAAGTCGGACTACGTCGCGTCACCATCGCGCCAGGTCAAAATACACACTTTCGCCCATACCGCGGGCCGTCCTGGCCGCTTACGTTTTGGCCATGACGACAATCGATGAAACGGCGACGAGTGAGTTCGCTGATCGCATCATCGGGGCAATCGACAGCGCGAGCCTGGCCATCCTGCTGTCGATCGGCCACCAAACCGGCTTGTTCGACACGATGGCTGAACTGCCAGCGGCCACCAGCGCCCAAATCGCGGATGCCGCAGGCCTCAACGAGCGCTATGTGCGCGAGTGGCTCGGCGGGCTGGTGGCTGGACGGGTCGTCGACTACGACGCCGATGCCGCGACCTACCTCCTGCCACGCGACCATGCCGCCGTGCTGACCCGAGCGGCCGGACCCGACAACCTGGCCCGCGTCGCGCAATTCATCGCGCTGCTCGGCGAAGTGGAGCAGAAGATCATCGGCTGTTTCCACAACGGTGGAGGGCTGCCGTACAGCGAATACCCGCGCTTCCACAAGCTGATGGCCGAGCAGAGCGGCGAGGTGTTCGACGCCGCGCTCGTCGACACCATCCTGCCGCTTGTCGAGGGACTGCCGGACCGGCTGCGCGCCGGCGCCGACGTCGCCGACATCGGCTGCGGTAGCGGCCATGCCATCAACGTGATGGCGCAGGCCTTTCCGGCGAGCCGGTTCACCGGAGTCGACTTCTCCGAGGAGGGACTCGGTGTCGGCCGCGCGGAGGCGCAGCAGCTGGGCCTGCAGAACGCGACATTCGTCGCGCGCGACGTCGCCGCCCTCGATTTGACCGACGCCTACGACGTCATCACCGTGTTCGACGCGATCCATGACCAGGCGCACCCGGCGCGGGTGCTGCAGAACATCTACCGCGCGCTGCGGCCGGGCGGGGTTCTGTTGATGGTCGACATCAAAGCGTCGTCGCGCCTCGACGAGAACGTCGGTGTCCCGCTCGCGACCTATCTCTACACCGTCTCGACGTGCCACTGCATGAGCGTGTCGCTGGGTCTCGACGGGGCAGGCCTGGGGACCTGCTGGGGCCGACAGCTGGCCGAGTCCATGCTGGCCGATGCCGGGTTCCGCGAGGTGACCGTCACCGAGATCGAGTCCGATCCGCTGAACAACTACTACATCGCGCGAAAGTAGGCGGTTGGCGCCAATCGGACCGGCATGGTCAAAGCGACCACCGCGGAGGTGGGCAGGCATAGCGTTGCGGTCAGATGGACCCGCAACTCGACGGCCGCAACGCACTACTGCTGTCTGCGCGCGGAGCGCACAGCCGGCGTGACTGGCTGACCAGCTACGAGTCCTACAAGCGCGCAAGTGAAGCCGCACCGTTGGCAACCGACGATCTTGACGCGCTCGCGTCCGCCGCATGGCACCTCGGTATATGCAAGGAATCGGTTCGCTATTCCGAGCAGGTGTTCAAACAGCTCTGCCGCAGCGATCCCGAGTCGGCGGCGGCGAAGGCCGTCGATATCGCGCTGGCCTGGCTGACCCGAGGAGATCTCAACATCGGCCAAGGCTGGATGAGCAGGGCGCGTCGACTTCTTCAGGGCGCGCCAGAGTCGCACGCCACCGGCTATCTCGCTTACCTCGACGCCTACATCGCGACGTGTGCCGGCGACACCGATGCCCTCACCCGTCAGGCCAGGACCCTGCGGGAGATGTCCGGGCGACTCGACAGCCCCGCGGTGACATCCCTCTGCCTGGTCGTCGAGGCCCTGGTGGCGATCAGTGAAGCGAGGATGGCGGATGCCTTCGGCCTGATTGACGAGGCCATGCTGGCGGTGCTCGCCGACGTGTTCCCGATCGAATGGGCGGGCGACATCTACTGCCTCGTCCTACACCACTGCAACCGACTCGCCGACCTGCCGCGCATGCGGGCGTGGACACAGTCAATGGAGCGGTGGTGTGAGAACGTCGCCGCGCTGCCGTACGGCGGAGTGTGTGAGATGCACCGACTCCAATTGCTGTCGGCGACCGAAGAACTTCGGCTCGTGGAAGACCAATTGTCGGCTGTAAGCCGGAAGCTCAAGGACGTCAACACATTCGCGGCGGCCGAGGGTTACTACGAACTCGGTGAGATTCGCAGGATGCGCGGCGATATCGACGGCGCGGTCACCGCCTTCTCCCAGGCGAGGTCGCTCGGAGTCGACCCGCAGCCCGGAGAGGCGCTGCTGAAGTGCCGGCAAGGCGACAGCGCGGCTGCGTGGACCGCGCTGCAGGCATCGCTGGCTTGGCAGGACCGAGTGGGCCGGATGCGCTTGCTGCGTGCCGCCGTCGAAGTGGCGCTCGAACGCGACCGATTAGATGAGGCCGAAAAGTGCTGTGGTGAGCTCGAAGACGGCGCGCAGACCTTCGGAACTCCAGGGTTCAAGGCCTGGGCAGCGCACGCGCGTGGAATGGTCCTGGTGCGGCGAGGTCAGTACGTGCAGGCGCTCGACGCCTTGCAAGCGGCGCTCCGCGAATACCGGACTCAGCAGTGCCGATATGAGACAGCCGAGGTCTACGAGTACCTGGCGGCGACCCATAAAGCGCTGGGGGACAACGGTGTTGCGGCGGCGGATACAGCGACCGCGCAGAGCATCTACAAGCAGTTGGGCGTGCAGGTTTCAGAAGTCCCCCGTGAGTCGGCGCAGGGGGGACTGACGAAGCGGGAGATGGAGATCTTGGCCCGGATCGCGAACGGAGCGACGAACAAGCAAGTCGCCGAACAGATCTTCATCAGTCAGAAGACCGTCGGACGTCATCTGGCCAACATCTACGCCAAGCTAGGGGTCTCGTCGCGCACCGCCGCCGCAACGTGGGCCCACGCCAACGGCCTGCTGGGCAAGGAGGATTGAACGCGGGCGAATGCCGGTGGCCGGGGACGGTCTACATCATCTGCACCACATCGTCGTTGCGAAAACACATGGTTTGCCCGATTCGAGCACTCAATCAGGGCCGTACGTTGGATGCAGTTCCATTGGATCAGGAGGCCCAGATGAGCACTATCTACCCGCACACCTCGAGCAGGCATCGGCCCTTACCGCAGACCACCGGCGACGGGTTCTTCGTCACCGACGGAGGCCTGGAAACGGAACTGGTCTTTCACGACGGAATCGACCTGCCCTGCTTTGCGGCGTTCCCGCTGCTTGATGATCCGGACCAGCGCGCCCGGCTGCGCGGCTACTACGACGGATATCTTGGAATCGCACGCAAGTTCAACGCGGGCTTCATTATCGAAACACCTACCTGGCGGGCGAATCCGGATTGGGCGTCGGCAGTCGGATACTCGCCCGAGCAGCTCGACGCCGCCAACCGCTCCGCGGTGGCCCTCGCCGAAGAGGTTCGCGCCGCGGCGACGGCTGAGGGCATCACCGCGGTGGTGAGCGGATGCGTCGGCCCGCGCGGCGACGGCTACGACCCCGGCAACGTGATGACACCCGGGGAGGCTGAGAGGTATCACGCCGTCCAGATCGGCACCTTCGCGAGCACCACCGCCGACCAGGTCACCGCAATCACCATGACCAATGCCGAGGAGGCGATCGGCATCGTGCACGCAGCCGCGGCTGCGGGTATACCGTCGGCGATCTCCTTCACGGTGGAGACCGATGGCAGGCTGCCGACGGGCCAACCGCTGCGGGAGGCGATCGAGCAGGTCGACGATGCGACAAACGCCGGCGCGGCGTACTTCATGGTCAATTGCGCCCATCCGACGCATTGGGCCCTGGCACTGCAAGACGACGGGGCGTGGCGGGATCGCCTTATCGGCCTGCGCTCGAACTCATCGGCGAAGAGCCACGCCGAACTCGACGAGGCGACGGAACTCGATGAGGGCGATCCGATCGAGCTCGGTGCCCAGCACGTCGCGCAGCGAGACCGACTTCCCGCAGTCCGCGTGCTCGGTGGCTGCTGCGGCACGGACGCGAGGCATGTGGCTGCGATCGTCTCGGCCTGGAGGACGAATTAGGCTGCTGCTCGATGGCTGCCCTCGACGCGATCGCCGATTGGCCGGTGCCCACTGCGGCGGCCGCGGTCGTCGGGCCATCGGGCGTCATCGCCACGCACGGCGACGTCACCCGTCGCTTCGCGCTGGCATCGGTGACCAAGCTGGTGGTCGCGCGCGCGGTGCAGATCGCGATCGAGGAAGGCGTCGTCGAGTTGGACACGCCGTCCGGGCCGCCGGGCGCCACGATGCGTCACCTGCTCGCGCACACCTCCGGATATGCGATGGACTCCGATGCGGTGATGTCGCCGCCGGGCAAGCGCCGCATCTACTCGAATTTCGGCTTCGGCGTGGCGGCCGAGACGGTGGAAAAGGAATCCGGCATCGAGTTCGGGGTCTACCTGTCCGAGGCGGTGTTCGAACCGCTCGGCATGGCGTCCAGCGAACTCGAAGGTGGTTCCAAGGCGGCCGGCTACGGCGTCACCTCGACGGTCTCGGACCTCGTCGCGTTCGCCGCCGACCTGCTGCGACCGGCGTTGGTCTCCGCGGAGATGCACGAGCAGGCCACGACGGTGCAGTTCGCGGGCGTCGACGGCGTCCTGCCCGGGTTCGGCGTGCAGCGGCCCAACGACTGGGGACTGGGGTTCGAGATCCGCGACGCGAAGTCGCCGCACTGGACGGGCTCGGCCAATTCGAGCCGGACATACGGCCATTTCGGCCAGTCAGGGACGTTTCTGTGGGTCGATCCGGAGCGTGATCTGGCGCTGATCGCACTGACCGACCGCCGTTTCGGCGACTGGGCGTACGAGCCCTGGCCACGGCTTTCTGAGGCCGTTGTTAACGAATTCGGCAGCAAATAGCAGGGGGACTAGCGCAACAGCTGCCTCACAAGGCACAATAGGCACGTACGACACAACTGCAGCTCATTCTGCCCACCAGGTCGTTGGGGAAGACGTCCCTCGTGGAGCCGAAGGAGCAGCAGATGCGTGTGTCGAACCAGTTCGCCGACTCGACGACGGGCGTGGTTTATATCCACGCCTCACCAGCGGCCGTATGTCCGCACGTCGAGTGGGCGTTGTCGTCGACCCTGCAATCGAGGGCGAACCTCACCTGGACGCCACAGCCGGCGATGCCCGGCCAGCTACGCGCGGTGACCAACTGGGTCGGTCCGGTCGGCACGGGTGCGCAACTCGCCAATGCGCTGCGGTCGTGGTCGGTGCTGCGGTTCGAGGTCACCGAGGACCCCAGCCACGGCGTCGACGGCCAGCGGTTCTGCCATACCCCGCAGCTCGGGTTGTGGAGCGGAGTGATGAGCGCCAACGGCGACGTGATGGTCGGCGAGATGCGGCTGCGTGCGCTGATGGCTTCGGGCGCCGACACGCTGGCCGCCGAACTCGACTCGGTGCTCGGCACCGCATGGGACGAAGCCCTCGAGCCCTATCGCAGCGGCGGCGACACGGGGGAGGTCAGCTGGCTGACCCGCGGCGTGGGCTAGCCAGGCTCATCGTTCGGCGCGAAACGCGACAGCCGCGCGGAGACAAGAAGCGTTGCGCCGGTGGCCGCGAACACCACGGGTGCGCCGCCGACCGCCGAAAGCGCTGCCACGGCCAGCGGAATTCCGGTCTGCCCGGCGCGGTTGCCGACCAGCCGCAGTGACGCCGCGACCCCGCGGTCACCGCGCGGCGTCAGCAGCGTCACCCACGACATCGTCAGCGGCTGCACGGTTCCGGCGGCAAGGCCGTAAGCGGCCATACAGGCGACGAGGGCGAGCGCGGGAAGCGGCAGCACCAACGCGATCAGCGCCGCCGCCGCGACGGCACCCGCCGCCACCAGCACGCGGCGTCGCCCGAAGGTGTTGGTCATCCATCCCAATGTCAGCCGTGACGCCATCGTCGCCACTCCGCGCGTCACCAGGAGCGCGGTGAGCCAAACCGGGGCGAGGTCGCGCTCGCGGGCCAGCAGCGGCAGGTAGGCGAGCACGATGTCGAGCGACGACAGCACCAGGCTGCTCGTCACCAGCGCGGGTGCGACACCACGCGTGCGCAGCAGCCTCGCGGCGACCGGCCACATCGCCGTCTGCTTCTCATCGGTGGTCGGGGAGCGCGGCGTCGACGGAATCGCAACCGACAGAACGAGCGTGGCGACGCCGATTGCGATCGCGGCCCACGCGATCACATTGAACGGCGGCGAGACCGAATCGGCCGATGGCAAAAGAAGCAGCACCGGACCCGCCATCTGCCCGCCCGAGGTGGCGAACGTGTAGAGCCCGAACACGAAGTCGAGCCTCCCGTCCGGTGCATCGCGCATCACCCAATGCATGCTCGGCGACGACCGACCACAGCACTCCGAGGCCGAGAAGCACCGTCGCCGCGAGCAATCCGGCCAGCGTGGCGCCGGCGAACACCGCGACCGCGCCGGAGGCCATGAAGGCCAACGCCCCCAGCACCATGCTCGCGCGTTCGCCCACCCGGTCGACGAACCTGCCTGCGGGCACGGCCAGCACCAGCGGTGGCACCGCGAACGCCGCGGTCGCGAATCCCAACCACGCGGGGCCGTGGCCGAGGTCGAGAATCGCATACGACATCGCCGGACGCATTGCGTACGAAACGACCTGGACAAGGACCGCATGGCAGAGCAGCAGTCCGAGCGCGACGAGACCCCGATGGTTTCTCAAGGAGTTATCGCCGGGGAAAGACGTGTCCGTCGAACAGCTTTCGCGCCGTCCGGACGATCGCCGTTCGAGTGACCCGGTCACCGTCGAGTTCGACCTCGACCTCCAACGCCCCCGACGGGTGTTCGATCCGCATGCGCGGACCGGTTGGCGGCCTTGCGACGTCGACGGCGACGCTTCCCGGAAGTATCGCGCTCACCGCGACGCTGGCCGCGCCGAGCACGCCGATCGAGGCGTGCACCCGATGCGGGATGAAGGTTCGGGTCGCGATGACGCCGTCTGCGCGCGGCGCCGAGACGATCGTCAGCTTCGGCACGGTGAGTGTTGTGACGTCGCCGAGGTTCATCCGCTTGCCTGCCTCGAGCCGGATCCGCTCGAGTCGCTCGCGCAGCGCTGCGTTGGACTCCAACTCCGCAGGCGTCTCGTCGCCGCGCACGCCGAGGTCGGTTGCGCGCAGCACGACGGTCGGCATGCCGTTGTCGACGCACGTGGCGGACACACCCGCCAGTTCGTCCTGTGCCGAGCCGGTGGGAAGCAGTGCGCCGCAACTGGATCCGGCGGTGTCTTCGAAGTCGAGCACGATCGCGGCGGCCGTGCCGGGGACGCCGTCGATCGCGGTGTCGCCGGCGTACTCCACCACGCCCCCGGGCGTGGGCACGTGCGCAACCGCGCGGCCGCCGGTGTTCGTCATCCGGATCGACACCGCCGTCTGCTCGCCGGTGACCTCAACGAGTCCACGTTCGATGGCGAACGGGCCGATTCCGGCGAGCAGATTGCCGCAGTTCTGCCGGTCCGACACGGCCGGATGATCGACGCCCACCTGCAGGAAGTGGTAGTCGACGCCGGGCCCATTGGGCTGCACCACCGCGACCTTGCTGGTGAGCGGATGCGCGCCGCCGATGCCGTCGATCTGGCGAGGATCGGGTGAGCCCATCACCCGCAACAGCAGATCGTCGCGCTCGGCCGGATCCGTCGGCAGGTCCTCGGCAAGGAAATAGGCGCCCTTCGATGTGCCGCCGCGCATCAACATGCACGGGATGCCTTGACCCCTCACGCCGTAGCCGACCGTGTCTTCGCGGCGTGCACCTCATGCATCGCTCGGATCACACTGTCCAGATGCGCGATCATCGCCCGCTCGGCGGCCTCCTGGTCGCGTCGCGCGATGGCGTCGATGATCGCAAGGTGCTCGCTGAGGGACACGCTCGGCCGACCCGGCTTCATCGCCAGCGCGAACTGCTGTCGCACGCTTTGCCCGCGCAGCCGCTCGATCAGAGACAGCGCGGTCCGCTGGCCGCTAATCTGGTGGATACGGGTATGCAGCTCACGGTTTTTCGCCGAGTACCCGCCGAGGTCGCCGGTGGCCACCATCTGTTCCATCGCTTGACCGATCGCTTTCAGCTCGGCGATCTCGTCGTCGTTGACGACGGCGGCCGCCTTGCCTGCGCACAGTCCTTCCAGCGCGCGGCGGACCTCTGCGATCTCGATGGCCTCGTCGAACGAGATGACACGAACGCGGGCGCCGCGGTTCTGCTCGCGCTCGATGAGTCCCTCGACGGCGAGTTCTCCCAGCGCGTTGCGTACGGCCGCGCGCGACACACCGAACTGCTCGGCAAGGTCCGCCTCGACGAGTCGTTGGTTGGGTACGAAATCGCCCTTGAGAATCAGTTCCCGTATCTGCTCAGCGACCCGCACCGTCGCTCCCTTCTCTCACCATGCCTGCGGCCCGCGTCAACCCGTGTAGCCGAAGATCTGTCGCCACGTCGCCGCGTCGGACTCCAGGTGCTTCAGCGACTCGTCGATGGTCGACCGGTGCAGGAAACCGGAGTCGGCGGCGGGTAGCTCGATATCGCCCACCGTCGGGTTCGGCATGTTCTTGTGCACGGGATAGTCGCCGATCGACGCGGCCAGCTTCTGCCCGTCGGCGGACAACAGCCAGTTGATGAAAACCGCTGCGGCGTTGGAATGCTCAGCGCCGGCGGCCTGCCCCAGGTAGAACGGATACGCTGCAACGCCCTCTTCGGGGGTCGCGATCGTGATCGGTGCGCCTTCCAGGGTGGAGGCGTACGCGGTGGCGACGGGAACCGGCCCGGCCGAGATCTCGCCCCGCGCCAGCGAGTCGGTCAGCGAGGCCGACGAATCGAAGATCCGCGGACGGTTGGCGGCGTACGCCTTGAGGTAATCCTCGCCGAGCACGTCGAACTGGAAGCGCGTCAGCGCGGTCGTCGAGCCACCTGCACCCACTTGCACGATGCCAAGTTTGCCGGACCACTTGCTGTCCAGCAGGTCCTTCCAATTTTTGGGCGCGTCCTCCTGCGCGACTTGCTGGTTGTTGTAACCGAAGCTGTAGATCCGGTCGTAGCTGTTGAAGTACAAGCCGTCCTCGAACGTCGCTTCGGGATCGATTACTCCGGCGATGTCATCGCTGATCTTCGTCGGCTGGAACGCCCCTGCGTCGGCGATGGAGACGATCAGATCCTCACCCGAGATGCGGATGACGTCGGCGCCCAACTTGCCTGCCGCCTGCTCGCTGAGGATGCGTTCGCTGAGCCGGTTGGGTGCGAGGCGCACGATCTCGACGTCGATGCCCGTCGCCTCGGTGAACGCGTCGGCGGCTTCGCGCTCCGACTGCTCGCTGCCCCCGGTGTAGAACACGAGCGAACCTTCTTGCTGGGCCGCCTGGTAGACGTCGGCGGGGGCGATGAGCTCACCGTCGATGACCAGGTCGCCCTCCGGATTGGTCTGGGCGGACCCTCCGCTGTCACTGGAACAACCGGCGAGCGTGAGCGCCAACGCCGCGCCTGCCGCGACCACGTAACGCATCATTCTGGCGGACATGATCCCTACTCCTTTGTAGTGTTGTGCTATCTGGCTGGCCTCGGCTCGGCGCCGAATCGTCTTGCCGCATAGGTAAGTACGAAGATCACGACGCAATAGACCAAGCTCGTCGCTGCGCTGCGCTGCAGGATCCCGTTCTCGAAGTCGTCGAAGATGACGATCGACAACAGTCGGGTGTCGGTGGTGAACAGGAACAGCGGCACCGTCAGCTCACGCATCGACAGCATGAGCAGCAACAGGAAGGTCGAGGTCAACGGGACGCGCAACAGGGGAGCGGTGATCTTCCACACCGCCTTGGCGCGGTGCGCGCCGTGCATCACCGCGCTGTCTTCGAGTTCACGATCGACCTGCAGGATCGACGACGACGCGCCCTGATATCCCTGAGGCATCTGGGCGGCGACGAACGCGATCACCATCACCAGCAAGGTGCCGTAGACGGGTACCGGCAGCATCAGCCACGTCCAGAGCAGGCCGAGACCGAGCACGATCGCGGGTACGGCCAGCGGCAGCATGCTCAGATACCCGAGTCCCTCCCGGCCGGGCAGGGTGGTCCGGTTCACCACGTACGACACCACGAACGCGAGAAGCGTTCCTGCGGCGGCAGCCGCGATCGCGACGATCACCGAGTTGCCGGTGGCCCGCAGCAGCACGTCGCTCGACAGCGCCTCCTCGAGCGCCCCGGTGCCCATCCGACGTCCCGTGAAGGCGCCGAGAATCGTGTTCACGTAGGGGGATTCGTGCAGCGTGATGAACACCAGCGCGAGCAGCGGAAGCACCGTCGACAAGAAGAAGTACACGATGCCGATCAACAGCGCCGGTGTGCGGAACCAGCCGAGCTCGAACTTCCGCAGCTTCATGCCCTTGCCCGAAACGGTGGTATACGACCGCCGGGAGACGACCCGGCGCTGTACCGCAGTGACGAGCAGCACGATGACGATGAGCGCGATCGCCACGGCCGCGGCCTCGTTGCCGCGCGACGGAGCGGCATTCATCAACCGAAAGATGTAGGTGGGCAGCGTGTCGAGCTGTCCGCCGCCGGCGATCTGCGCGACGGGGAAGTTCTCGACGGTGAGGACGAAGATGAGGATCGCGGCGCCGAGAATTGCCGGGGTGGCCAGCGGGAAGGTGATCTTGCGCAGGACGGCGCCGGGGCGGGCGCCGTGTGTGCGCGCGGCCTCTTCCAGGTCGGGGTTCATCAAACTGAACGCCGAATGCATGAGGAGAAACGCATACGGCGCGTAATACAGTGCCAGAACGAAGATCAGGCCGCCGATGTTGAAGATGTTGACGATCGCGGGCAGGCCGAGGTCGCGAGCCAAGACATTGAGGAGACCGGCATTCGGCCCGCCGAGCAGCGACCACGCGAGCGCGCCGACGTAGGACGGTAAGAACAGCGGAAGTAGCCCGACGAAGTACAGAAACCGTGCCCAGCGCACATCGGTGCGGGCCGTGACGAACGCCAGGAAGCCACCGATCGCAAGCGCGAATATCGAAGACCCCACACCGATCAACAGCGAGTTGAGAGCGGCTTGGCGCGCGCCCGCGCCGAACACCGCAGCGAAGTTGTCGAAAGTGAGACTCGAGACGTCGATGTTTCCCGGGCGCGGGGTAGTGGCGGTGAACGCCGAAATGAGCACGAGCGCAATCGGCATCACGATGAGCACCGCGAGCACCGCGTACAGCACCAGCGGAAGCACCGTCCGCCGCAGTGTTCCGGTGGCGAGCCGCCCGGGGTTCGGCCGGGGCCGGTGCCGAACCGCCTGCGGCGCGGGCGTGAGTTCCACTGTGGGGGTTGCCATCAGGCCGCCTCGTCGGCGGCAGGTGCCGCCGCATCTTGCGGCAACACCTGTACAGCGTCGACCGGGATGCCGACCCGCACGGTGTCGCCGATCTTGGCGTCGAGTTGGCGGTGCTTGCTGCCGAGGATCGTCAGCTCGGCGTCGCCGGAGAGGGTGACCCGATAGGCCGCGCTCGCGCCCAGGAACTCCTTGGTCAACAGCTGACCCTCGAGCACGTTCATCTCGTCGGTGACGTCATCGCCGACGGCGATGTCTTCAGCGCGGATGCACGCCTTCAGATCAGCGGCGCCTGCGAACGGCGTGACCTTCAGTGCGATCGCGGTTTTCGCGACGCGTACACCGGTGGAATCGATCCGCTCCACCGGCAGGATGTTGCCGACACCCAAGAAGTCTGCGATGGAGGCGCTGAGCGGCTTGGCGTAGATGTCGTTGGGCGCGCCGACCTGCACGATGCGGCCGTGTTGCATCATGGCGATGCGGTCGGCGAGCGCGAGCGCCTCTTCCTGGTCGTGCGTGACGTAGACCGTCGTGAGGCCGAGCCGCGCCTGCAGTTCGCGCAAGTCACCCCGCAGGCGGTGCCGCAGGCGGGCGTCGAGGTTGGACAGCGGCTCGTCGAGCAGCATGACCGACGGCGCCATGACGAGACTGCGCGCCAGCGCGACGCGCTGCATCTGGCCGCCCGAAAGCAGGCTCGCGCCGCGGTCGGCGAATCCCTCCAGTCCGACCAATTCCAGTGTGTCGTGCACCCGCTGGTTGATCTCGGCCTTGTTGACCCGCTGCATCGTCAGCGGAAACGCCACATTCTCGAACACCGTCATGTGCGGCCAGATCGCGTACGACTGAAACACCATGCCGATGTTGCGTTTGTGCGGTGGGCAGTCGATACCGCGTGCGCTGTCGAACAGGACGTTGCCGCCGATGGTTATCCGCCCCGCGGTAGGCCTCTCGAGCCCGGCGATGCAGCGCATGGTGCTGGTCTTGCCGCAGCCGGATTCGCCGAGCAGCACCAACGATTCGCCGTGACCGACCGTCAGGTCAAGGTCACGCACGGCCACCGCGTCGCCGTAGTGCAGGGTGAGGCCTTCGACGCGGATGTCCATGTCAGGTGTTCCCTTCGTCCTCGGTGCGGAATCCGTACAGGTCGTAGGAGATTTCGCCGTTGCGATACTTCGCCAGCGACGCGGCCTCTTTGGCTTGGCGGGCGTGGGCCAGCTCGACGGCGCGCTCCGCCTCATCGGCGGGCACCACGGCGGCGCCGTCGGAATCGAGGATGACGATGTCACCCGAACGGATCTCGGCGCCGCCGATCTGCACGCCGGCGTCCACCTCGCCGCGCGTGTTCTTCGTCGCGCCACGAATGCGGATCCAGCGCGTCCACACGGGCACACCGAGGTCGCGCAGCGCGTCCACATCACGCACAGCGGCGTCGACAAGGATTGCCGCCGCGCCCCTTTCCTTCAATTGGGTCACGAGCAACTCACCGATCAAGGCAACCGGTGTGGCCACCGGCATCGTCATGACGGCGATCTCGCCCGGCTGTATCCGCGCGACCAGTTCGTGCACGCCGCGGTTGTCGTCTTGTGCACACAACACCGTGCGGGCCGGCCCGGCCGCGCAGCTGCCGGGAATCAACTGAATGAGGTCGACGTCGATGAGGCCGCGGCGCCCGCGGGCCTCGTAGACGGTTGCCGTGCCGGCCTTGCGCAATTCGGCGACGGCGTCAGTGGAGATGGTCAACTCGCTCACAACGCCTCCACAACATTGGGAACC
This sequence comes from Mycolicibacterium agri, assembly GCF_002553505.1. Taxonomy (GTDB): domain Bacteria; phylum Actinomycetota; class Actinomycetes; order Mycobacteriales; family Mycobacteriaceae; genus Mycobacterium; species Mycobacterium agri. The sequence goes on from NZ_PDCP01000031.1 coordinate 55,249, forward strand.
AGCCGCTGGAATGCCTCAGCCTGGCGGATCTGCTTGCGGCCAGTCACTTTCCGCGCATGGTTGCCGCGATGCTCGGCACGTTCGGTGTAGTACTGCTGCAGGTATGACTGGGCCCGCATCGCCGCCATCGCCTTGCGCTTCTGCTCGAAGACGTCGGTGATGTCGACGAAAACCGACGGAGTGAAGCCGCAGAGTTCGGGCTGGTGCGGTTCGAAGACCAGGAACTCGCTGGGCGGCGCGGTCCGGAAACCGGCTTCGACCACCGCGCCCGCAGTCAGCAACCGGGCCTTCGACACCGCGACATTCGCCACCGGATGGTCGGGGTTGAACGGGTCTGTGTCCGGATGGGTGAGCACGACGTGCGGGGCGAAATCACGCATGAGTTCGGCGAGTCGCTCGATCGCGGCGCTGTCCACCTCGAGCGGGTAGTCGCCGAGATCGAAGCATTCGAAGGTCGCGCCGACGGCCTCTGCGGCTTCGGTCGCTTCCTCGTGCCGATGCCGCTTGACGTTCTCCACGGTTTGACCGGGTTGCTTCCACAGCTCACCGGACTCGCCGCGTTCGCCGTAGGACAACGCGACCACCCGGGCCTCGCCGCCCGCCGCGGTGTGCTTTGCGATCGCACCGGCGGCGCGCCAGACGAAGTCGGCGCTGTGCGCGCCGACGACGAGTAGTCGCCTGTCCTTCATGAGTCGTCTTCTCCTCTCGTCAGGCGCTTGTGCGCTCCAGGCTGGTCAACCACGAATGGGCGGCTTGCATGGTCCATGAGGGCCGGTCGATGCTTTCCAGGTATTCGCGCGCGTCGCTCACTTCATGGACGCGGCGGGCGGCGTGAGCGCGTGAGCCTTCGATCAGCCGGTCGATGAGAGCGTATGGATCACCGGCGAATTCGGCCGCAATCTGATCGCGCAGCCACTGGCCGCAACCGATGCTCTCGGCCGCACCGACGCTTTCGAGCACCACCGCCGCAAGACCCTTCATGAACACGCTGCGGATCAGCTTGCGTGCAGCGGCGTCTCCAGGTTGGCCCGCGATCGATTCGACCGGCGCCCCTGCACGTCTGAAGATCTCGGCGAACGCGTCAGCGTCGGGTCCGCTCACCATGAGCGGCGTGCGAACGCCTGCGCGCGGCACGGGCGCCAGCACGGCGACGTCGACGAAGCACACACCGTGAGCGGCCGCGGCGGCGCCGAGAGTGCTCTTGAGGTCGGGGCTTGCGGTGTTGAAGTCGGCGAGCAAGATCCCGGGCGCGAGATGCTTCAGGATCTCCTCCGTTACGGTCTTCGTCGCTTTCGCCCCGACGAGGGTGATGACCACATCCGCCTCGGCGAGCGCCTCGGACAGATGGGGTGATTGGTTGATACCGGGTTCGTCGAGTTGAACGAACGGGTCATAGCCCGCGACGTCGAAGCCCGCGTCCCGAAGTCCTCGCGCGTACGACGCGCCGGCCTCGCCCAGCCCGACGACCGCGACTTTCGGCATGTGACCTCGCTCCATGGGTTCGATCTGCTGTGACCGCAGACACCATACAAAATTGTTAACAATTTCGTCAACGACTTTGCTAACAATCTGCGAGGTGCCGATGACCACCGGCGGCGGGCTTACGAGCGTTCGCTCGGCCGATCAACCCGCCGGCCGCAGAATCCTCAGCGCGTTCGGCACGGCCGACACCTCGACCGGCAGTGGGCAAACGTACTCGCCGTCGGCGTAGGCGTTGATGCCGGGGGAGTCGACGGTGATGGTGCGCGCGCGGGCGGTGCGCACTTCGTCGAGGTTCACGTGCGTGCCCTTGAACACGGTGGGAAACAAGCGAATTAGCTTGGTGCGCGACGCCGACGCCACCATCGTGACGTCGAGCATGCCGTCGGTGGGGTCGGCGTTCGGGCAGATCAACATGCCTCCGCCGTAGCTGCGGGTGTTCCCGAACGCCGCCAGGGTGAGATCGGTGTCGATCTCCTCGCCGTCGAACGACAACCGGAACGGCAGCAGCCGCAGCTTGGACAGCTCGGCGAGCATCGCCAGGTTGTAGCGCATCCGCCCGTGCGGCCACCGCATTCGATTGGTGCGGTCGGTCACCAGCGAGTCGAAGCCCGCGGCCATCACGGTGCCGAACCACCGTTCGGTGCCGTCGGCGCCCACGATGCGGCCGAGGTCGATGGTCTGTGCGACGCCGTCGACGACGACGTCGGCCGCCGCCTCGGGATCCTTTGTCGGAATGTGGAATTCGCGGGCGTGGTCATTGCCGGTGCCTGCGGGGATGATGCCCAGCGGTGTGTCGGTTCCCGCGAGCACCTGCAGCGCAAGCGAAATGATGCCGTCGCCGCCGACCACCACGAGCGCATCCATGCCGCGTTCGAGCGCGCCGTCGACGAGACGTCGCGCGTGTTCGGCGTCGGTGCCCGCGATCGCGACGACGTCGACCCCGCGGCGATGCAACTGCGCGACGGCCCGCTCGGCGGCATGCGGCGCGCTGCCGTGCCCCGACGCCGGGTTCGTCAGCATCGTGACCCGGCCCACAGTCATAGGCTCCTCGCGACCGCTGAAGGCCATTTGCTCCTCGCGTCCGCGGTAGTCAATTTGCTCCTCGCGTCCGCGGTAGTCAATTTGCTCCTCGCGTCCGCCGTAGTCACGGAATCAGCTTGCCGGGGTTCATGATTCCGGCGGGGTCGAGTGTCTGTTTGACGGCGCGCAGCACCGCGATGCCGAGGTCGCCGATCTCGTCGCGCATCCACGGCCGGTGATCGGCGCCAACGGCGTGATGGTGGGTGATGGTGCCGCGGGTGCGCATCATCGCGTCGGACGCGGCGGCTTTGGCCTTGCGCCACTGTTCGATCGGGTTGCCGCGCTGCCCGGCGACGACGGTGAAGTACAGCGAGGCGCCCGTGGGATACACATGCGAAATGTGGCACAACACCAGTGCGGGCGTGCCGGTTTCGGCCAGCGAGGACGTCAACGCCTCGGTGACGGCGGATTTCAATGCGGCGATGTTCGACCAGTTGGTCGCCGTCTCCAGCGTTTCACACAGCGCACCTGCCGACAGCAGCGAGTCGCGCAGGTAGGGCGCCTCGAAGCGGCCGTGCTCCCACGCGCGGGCCGGGCCTTCGCCAAGCGATGTGCCGCCCTTGGCCTCCAGCAGCGCCCGTGTTTCGGCATGTCTGCTGTCCACATGGGCTTGCGAGCCTTCGAAGACGGTGATCGCCAGGCAGCCGCCGGTGATGCTGTCCTCGCCGATGTTGTCGGCGGTGGCGAGGTTGACGCCGGTCTCCGCCTCATCCGATAGGCGGATAACCGTTGGGCCCGTACCGGTTTGGGCGACCGCGCGCAGCGCATCGGCGCCGGTGGCGAAGTCCGGGAACGACCACGCCTCGTAGCGGGCGGTCTCCGGCGTCGGGTGTACCCGCACACGCACGCGGGTGATGACACCGAACACGCCTTCGGAGCCGATCACCAACTGGCGCAGATCCGGTCCCGCCGCGGACTCGGGAGCCCGGCCCAGGTCCAGCACGCCCGCGGGGGTCACCGCCCGCAGGCCGCGGACCATGTCGTTGAAACGGCCGTAGCCAGCGGAGTCCTGACCCGAAGAGCGAGTGGCGGCGAAGCCGCCGATCGTCGCGAATTGAAAGCTCTGCGGAAAATGCCCGAGCGAGAACCCGCGCTCACCCAGCAGCCGCTCGGCCTCCGGGCCGGTGAGGCCCGCGCCCAGTTCGGCCTCGCCCGAGATCTCGTCGAGGGAGTGCAATTCGGCGAACCTGCGCAGGTCGAGCGAGACGACGGCGTTGAAACCGTTGCGCAGCGGGTCGAGGCCGCCCACCACACTGGTGCCGCCACCGAACGGCACGACGGCGATGCCGCGCTCTGTGCACATGCGCAGGACTTCGGCGACCTGACCCTCGTCGCCGGGCACGAGCACCGCGTCAGGCGCGTCCTGCACTCCAGGGTCGCGGCGACGCAACAGATCGAGGGTGGACTTGCCGCCCGCACGAAGTAGGCGTTCTCGGTCCTCCACGACGCAGTGCTCGGCGCCGACGACCGCGGCCAGCGCGGAGCGGTCCTCGGCCGACAACGCCGACGGCCGCAGCTTCACCTGTTCGGGTTCGAGCTGCGGAAGCGAGGCTTCCCTGACCCCCAACGCCTGCTCGAGAAGCCGGCGGATGCCCTCGGAGAGCGGTTTGGCCTTTTCCGGGTCACCCCATGCGTCCCACTTCATCATGCGTTACAGTATTACATATGTTGTCAATCAGTAACGACACTTCGCCGGACATCGGGGACCGCATCCTCGACGCGGCGGCCAGCTGCGTGCTTGCCTACGGCGTGCAGCGGGTGACGTTGGCCGAGATCGCGCGCCGCGCCGGCGTCAGCCGACCGACCATCTACCGGCGCTGGCCCGACACTCGCGCACTGCTCGCCGCCCTGCTGACCCGGCGAATCGTCGGCGTGCTGAGCGACGTGCCGTCGCGCGGCAGCGGGCGCGAAGCCCTCGTCGAGCGGATCGTCGGGGTGGCCCAGCGGCTTCGGCACGACGAGGTCGTCATGTCGGTGTTTCATTCGGAGCCCGAATTCGCCATGGTGTACATCGCCGAACGCCTCGGCACCAGCCAGCAGATCCTCATCGACGCGGTCGCCGACGAGATCCGCAACGCCCAGCGCGACGGCAGCGTGCGGCGGGGTGACCCGCGCCAGATGGCGGCCATGTGCCTGCTGATCACCCAGTCGACAATCCAGTCCGCGCAGCTCGTCGCGCCGATCCTGGACGCCGACGCGCTCGCCGTCGAGCTCGCGTACTCACTGAACGGATACCTCAAGCCATGAACTCGGCCGCGCTCAACGCATCTCGCCGCAGCCGCGAACTGGCGGCGCTCGCCGACGGGCACACGGTCGACGTCGTCGTCATCGGTGGCGGCATCACCGGCACCGGCATCGCACTCGATGCCGCGTCACGCGGACTCACCGTGGCGCTGGTGGAGAAACACGATCTGGCCTTCGGAACCAGCCGGTGGAGCTCCAAGCTCGTGCACGGCGGCCTGCGCTACCTGGCGACCGGCAACATCGGCATCGCCAGGCGCAGCGCCGTGGAACGCGGAATCCTGATGACCCGCAACGCCCCTCACCTCGTCCACGCCATGCCGCAACTCGTTCCGCTGCTGCCCACGATGGGCACCGCGGAACGCGCGCTGGTGCGCACCGGCTTCTTGGCCGGCGACGCGCTGCGCTGCCTGGCGGGCACCCGGTCGTCGACCCTGCCGCGGTCGCGACGCATCCCGGCGAGCCGGGCCATCGACATGGTGCCCGCTGTTCGGCGGCATGGCCTGGACGGCGGATTGCTGGCCTACGACGGGCAACTCATCGACGACGCCCGCCTGGTGACGGCCGTCGCGCGGACCGCCGCACAGCACGGCGCGATGATCCTCACCCGGGTGGCGGCGTCGCAGGCCACCGGAACGTCGGTGCGACTGACCGACCAGCTGACGGGGGAGTCCTTCGGCCTCACCGCCCGCGCCGTGATCAACGCCAGCGGGGTATGGGCAGGGGAGATCGATACCGCGATCAAACTGCGGCCGAGCCGCGGCACGCATCTGGTGTTCGACGCCAAAGCGTTCGGCAATCCAGTTGCGGCGCTGACCATTCCGATACCGGGAGAGCTGAACCGGTTCGTGTTCGCGATGCCCGAACAGCTAGGCCGCGTGTATCTGGGGCTCACCGACGAAGACGCGCCCGGCCCCATACCCGATGTGCCCGAGCCGACTTCGGTGGAAATCGGCTTCCTGCTGGACACCGTCAACACTGCGCTCGACACCAAGCTCGGCCGTGAGGACGTCATCGGCGCCTACGCCGGCTTGCGGCCGCTGATCGACACCGGGGACGGCAACGGCCGCACCGCCGACGTGTCGCGCGACCACGCCGTCGTCGAATCGGCGTCCGGTGTGATCAGCGTGATCGGCGGCAAGCTCACCGAGTACCGCTATATGGCCGAGGACGTCGTCGACAGGGCCGTCGAACTGCGTGGCCTGTCGGCGGGCCAGTGCCGGACACGTAATCTGCCGCTCGTCGGCGCACCCGCCAACCCCGTTGCGACCCTGCGCGTCCCCACCGACATGCCGTCGTCGTTGGTGGCACGGTTCGGCGCGGAAGCCCCCAACGTCATCGCGACAGCGGCCTGTGACCGACCGACCGATCCCGTTGCCGACGGCATCGATGTCATTCGCGCCGAATTCGAGTACGCGGTGACCCATGAGGGCGCGCTGACCGTCGACGACATCGTCGACCGGCGCACCCGCATCGGTTTGGTCGACCGCGACCGGCGGGCCGTGCTGCCGGTGGCCGAAGAACTGCTCGCCCGCACCTCGCACTGAGTCGGTTCCACACCGGACGTCGCTTCACCCGGACAAGACGCGGCCCGGCTGCGTACGGAAACACAGCCGGGCCGTTCCGCGCTTGTTGTGTGAGCGGGCTATGACGCCATCGCGTCGTACAACCGAGCGATCTCGGTCGGCGCCACGTCCACATCGCACTGCGCCCGCAGGGTTCGCAATGGCGACGCGATGCGCTGCAGATCCGCCCATTCCGTCGGATGCGCAACGAAGTAGTTGCGGATAGTAGCCTCCGCGTCGCCGCCCTGCGCACCCGCATTGCTGATCGCCTCGTTGGCGCTCGGGTGGCTGGCCAGGTAGTCAGCCGTCTGCGCGGACACCGCGGCGATCGCCCTGTTCAAACCGACTGCGTCACAATCGGGTGCGGCCGAAGCGCTCGGCACCGCAAGGGCGCCCGCAGCTCCCGTCAGTGCCCCGGCGGCGAACACCCCGGCGACTCCACGGCGAATGGTGATGCCAAACATGTGTGCTCCTCACTCCATTGTCGTGGCCCTTTTGTTGGTCCCCCGACGGGATGGGCCGCTAACCACATTACGGAAGCGAGGATTTACCGAGGTTGCGGTGAGTAAACCTACAGCGGAATGTTTTTGTGCCGACCGCGTCGCGCCGGGGCCTCGGCGAGCGCCTGGGTGAGCTTGCTGCGGGTGTGCGCCGGGTCGATCTTTTCGTCGACGACCCCGATCTCGATGGCCGAATCCACGCCGCCGGCGATTCGCTCGTGCTCGGCGGCCAGCTGCTCGTGCAGCGCTTCGCGCTCGTGCTCGGGCGCGGCAGCAAGCTTTTTGCGGTGCAGGATTCCGACCGCCGCCTTGGCGCCCATCACGGCGACCTCGGCGTCGGGCCAGGCGAAGACCTTCGTCGCGTTCAGCGAACGAGAGTTCATGGCGATGTAGGCCCCGCCGTAGATCTTGCGGGTCACCAGCGTCACCCGCGGCACCGTCGCCTCGCCGAACGCGTGCAGCAGCTTGGCGCCGCGACGCACCACGCCGCCCCACTCCTGGTCAACCCCGGGCAGATAACCGGGCACGTCGACCACGACCACCAGCGGGATCCCGAACGCGTCGCACAGCCGCACGAAACGTGCTGCCTTCTCGGCGCTTTCACTGTTCAGGCAGCCGCCGAGGCGCAGCGGGTTGTTGGCCAGCACGCCGACGGTCCGCCCGGACAGCCTGCCGAGGCCGATCACCATCGACGGCGCCCACTTGGCCTGGAACTCCTCGAAGGGCTCGTCGGCGTCAAGCAGCGCCTCGACGATCGGGTGCACGTCGTAGGCGCGGCGCGACGACTCGGGCAGCAGCGCGTGCAGGTCGGTGTCACCGGCCTCGGCCTTGCTGCGGTCGAAATGACCCTGCTGGCAGAAGAACCTGACCAGCTTGCGGCCGCGCGCGTACGCGTCGAGTTCGTCGTCGGCGACGATGTGGCACACGCCGGACTTCTTGTGGTGGGTGTCGGGCCCGCCCAGCGAGGCCATGTCGACGTCCTCGCCGGTGACGCTGCGCACGATGTCGGGTCCGGTGACGAAAACCCGGCTCTCCGGGGCCATCACGATGACGTCGGTCAGCGCGGGCCCGTACGCGGCGCCGCCCGCGGCGAAGCCGACGACGACCGAGATCTGCGGGATGTAGCCCGACGCCCGGATCATCGCCTCGAACACCAGGCCGACCGCGTGCAGCGCACGCACGCCCTCGGCGAGACGGGCGCCACCGGAATGCCAGATGCCCACGATGGGGCTCTGCTCCTCGATGGCGGTGTCGTAGGCGTGCACGATGTGCGCGCAGCCCTCGACGCCCATCGCGCCGCCCATCACGGTCCCGTCGGTGCAGAAGGCGATGGTGCGCACTCCGTTGACGGTGCCCGCCGCGGCGAGCACACCGGAGCGGTCGCGCTCATGCAGAAACTCGAGATTGCAGCCGTCGTCGAAGAATGTCTTCAGGCGCAGCAACGGATCCCGAGGATCCAATGATTCGCCGACTGCCTCGGGGGCCGTGATGGTCATCGAAACCTCCTGTCGGGGCCGGATTTCGGGCGCTCTAGTACTTGGTCAGTACTTCCCGAAGGCGAGCGCCACATTGTGCCCACCGAATCCGAACGAGTTGTTGATCGCGTAGTTGTAATTGCCGGGTCGCGGCGAGCCGGCGACGACGTCGAGGTCGATCTCCGGGTCTTGGTTCTTCAAGTTGAGCGTGGGCGGGATGACGCCCTCGCGCAACGCCAACACGGTCAGGATGGACTCCACCGCGCCGACGGCGCCGACGGAGTGGCCGAGCGCCGACTTCGGTGCGTACACCGCGGGCTTGTGCCCGCCCATCGCGTTGTTGATGGCCTTGGCCTCTGCCACGTCGCCGACGCTGGTGCCGGTGGCATGCGCGTTGACGTGGTCGATGTCGGTCGGCTTGAGGCCGGCGAGCTCGATCGCGCGGGTCATCGCGTACCCAGCCTGCTCGCCGTTGGGGTCCGGCGCCACGATGTGGTAGCCGTCGGAGGTGATGCTGGCACCCATGACGCGTCCGTGGATGGTGGCGCCGCGGGCCTTGGCGTGCTCCTCGGTCTCGATGACCATCAGTGCGCCCGCCTCGCCGAACACGAACCCGTTGCGGTCCTTGTCGAACGGCTTACAGGCGCCCTCGGGGTCATCGTTGGTGGTGGACAACACGATTCGCATCTGGGCGAAGCCGGCGATCGGCACCGCCTCGATCTTCGTCTCGACGCCGCCGCAGATCGCCATGTCGGCCTCGCCGAGGACGATGTTGCGCCACGCGTGCGCGATGGCCTCCGAGCCCGACGCGCACGCCGAGACGGGCGTGATGACCCCGGCCCTGGCCTTGCGCTCGAGTCCGACCGCGGCGGCCGCGGCGTTGGGCATGTACATCTGGACCGCCAACGGCGACACCGCACGCAGGCCCTTCTGTCGCATGCCGTCGTAGGCGAAGAGGAGCTCCTCGGACGACCCCATGCCGGTGCCGATGGACACCATCAGCCGCCTGGGGTCGACCTCCGGTTCGCCGGCATCCTTCCAGACGCGCCGGCTCAGCACCGTCGACATCCGCTGCAGATACGACAGCCGGCGCAGTTCCACCCGCGTCAGCTCGTCTTCGAAGTTCTCCAGGAGATGCCCGCCGATGCGCACCGGGAGGTCGTACTCCTCGACGAACGGATCCTCAAGCTTGCGGATGCCGCTCTGCCCGGCAAGGAGCTTCTGCCATGTGCCGGTCGCATCGGTAGCCAGGGCGGTCGTCATGGCCATGCCCGTGACGACGACGTTGGGAAGCCCGCTTCCCGTTGTTAACCCTGTCATGTCGCTGCGATGGTTCCTTTCCGCAACGCGTCAGTACTTGCCGAAGGCAAGCGCCACGTTGTGTCCGCCGAATCCGAAGGAGTTGTTGATTGCATAACGGAAGTCGCCGTATCGAGGTTCGCCCGCGACGACGTCCAAATCGATCTCCGGATCGGGTGTTTCATAGTTCAGCGTCGGTGGGATGACGCCGTCGCGCAGCGACAGCACCGTCAACACCGACTCAAGAGCGCCCACTGCACCGATGGAGTGGCCCAGCGCCGACTTCGGCGCGTACACAGCGGCATGATCGACGCCCGCGACACGGATGGCGTTGGCCTCGGCGACGTCGCCGATCGTGGTGGCGGTGGCGTGCGCGTTGATGTGATCGATGTCCTTGGGCTCCAGGCCCGCGAGCTCCATCGAGCGCGTCATCGCGCGACCGGCGCGCACACCGTCGGGGGCGGGAGCCACCATGTGGAACGCGTCGGACGTGATGCCTGCGCCCATCAGCCGCGCCAGCGGTTGTGCGCCGCGCGCCTTTGCGTGCTCCTCGGTCTCGATGACCATCAGTGCGCCCGCCTCGCCGAAGACGAAGCCGTCGCGGTCCTTGTCGAACGGACGAGACGCGCCCTCGGGATTGTCGTTGCGGGTCGACATGGCGCGCATCATCGAGAACGCCGCGATCGGCAGCGCTTCGATACCACCCTCGACACCACCGCACACGGCGATGTCGGCGTCACCCATGACGATCTGCCGCCAGGCTTGGGCGATGGCCTCCGAACCCGACGAGCAGGCCGACACCGGAGTCATGACGCCGGCACGGGCGCCAAGCTCCAGCCCGACGACTGCAGCGGCGCCGTTCGGCATGATCATCTGAACGGCCAGTGGCGACACCTTGCGGGGACCGCCCTCGTTCATCAGGTCGTAGGTTTCGACGATCTTCTCGCCGCCGCCAAGACCGGTGCCGACGACGACGGTGAAGCGGTCGGGGTCGACCTCGGGGGTACCCGCGGCCTCCCAGACCTGGCCACCGAGCAGTTTGGCCATCCGCTGGACGTACGACATGCGCCGCAGATCCAACCGCCCCATGTGGTCGTCGACGGCCTCCTTGAGGTGGCCACCGATTCGCACGGGCAGGTCCCACTTGGTGACGAACTCGTCTTCGAGGACGTGGATGCCGCTCTCGCCTGCCAACAAGCCCTTCCACGTGCTCTCGATGTCCGGCGCGATCGACGTCGTCGCCGTGACGGCGGTTACCACAACACTGGGGAAACCGCCGTTAGCAGTGGAAGGCTTGGTCACGAACGCTCCGCTTCGATCTTCTCGCGCAGCGCCGCAGCAGCCTCGGGGTTCTCTTCCTCGAGCTTCTGGATGTAGGTGACGACGTCACCGACGGTGCGTAGGCCTGCGAGGTCCTCGTCGGGGATCTTCACGCCGTACTTGTCCTCGGTCTGCACGGCGATCTCAACCATCGACAGCGAGTCGATGTCCAGGTCGTCGACGAACGACTTCTCCGGCGTGACCTCCGACGGCTCGATACCGGTGACCTCTTCGATGATCTCCGCGAGACCGGCGATGATTTCTTCCTGAGTGGCGGCCACAATGGCTCCTTCTAATTGGTTGTGTTACTGCGAATTACGTTGAATATGCGGTTGTGTCTGTCAGAGCTCTGCTAGCCCGTCCAGGTCGGCTGGGGTCTTGACGGCATGCGTCGGAACCCCTTTGAGTTCGCGCTTGGCGATTCCGGCAAGCGTCCCGGCGGGCGGGAACTCGACGATCGCGGTCACGTTCGATTCGCGCAGGGTCTGGGTGCACAGATCCCAACGCACCGGGCGGGTCAGCTGGGCGACCAGCTTGGCCATCGCATCGGCGGCCGACGCCACGGGCTTGCCGTCGGCGTTCGACAAAAGCGTCGCGGTCGGCTCGGCGGTTGTCACTCCGTCGGCGGCCGCGGCGTACCCCTCGATGGCCGACGCCATGTAGTGCGTGTGGAACGCACCTGCGGTGGCCAACTGGCGGACCCGCGCCTTGGCGGGCGGATCCTCGGCGAGCTTGGCCAGCGCGGCCACGCTGCCCGCCGCGACGATCTGCCCGGCCGCGTTGCGGTTGGCCGGCACCAGATCCAGCTCCTCGAGACGGCTCAGCACCTCGGCCTCGTCACCGCCGAGCACCGCCGACATGCCGGTGGGCTCGAGCGCGCACGCCTTGGCCATCTCCGCGCCGCGGGTGGCGGCCAGCGCGACGGCGTCGTCGCAGGAGAGCACGCCTGCGATCGCGTAGGCGGCGATCTCACCGACGGAGTGGCCGGCGGCGATGAAGTCGCGCCCGGCCAGCAGGCCGCGCTTGGTCAGTTCCTCCCACGCCAGTAGCGTCGCCGCGACGACCAGCGGCTGGGTCACCGCGGTATCGGTGATCTCCTCGGCCGTGGCGGTGGTGCCGAGCCGCGCGAGGTCCAGACCGCTGGACTCCGACCAGGCGGAGATGCGGTCAGCCGCCCCGGGCAGCTCCAACCATGAGGTGAGCATGCCGGGGGTCTGCGATCCCTGTCCGGGAGCAAGCAACGCGAGCACGTGTTTAAGGAAACACTGTGAAAACCCATCTGCGCGGTGTAAGAGATTATGAACCTCGTCTTATTCTTTTGTGGAGTCTCCACAAAAGAGCATGTGATGCGACTCCATCGATACAAGGCCGCAATCTGTTACCCGGCCCGGTCCCGCCGTGGTGGGGCCGCCGGCGGCTTGGTGATCTGACTCGCCGGCATGTTTGCCGTGCTCGAATGCTGTGCCTGCCGCGTCAGCCGGCCGACCGTCGCAGCGACGCGCAGGACGTAGGCGTCGCGCGGGGTGGTGGGATCACGGCCGGTGAAGTCGGCGATGCGCTTGAGGCGGTAGCGGACGGTGTTTGGATGAACGAACAGTTTGCGTGCGCAGGCCTCGATCGCGCCGCCGGAGTCCAGATACGCGTCCAGAGTTTCGGTCAGCGCCGGCCCCGCGTCGCCGAGTGGCCGCATGACCTCGGTTTCCAGCGCGGCGATCGCCGAGGCGTCGCCCAGCAGCGCGCGTTCGGGCAACAGTTCACGCGCCGCCACCGGCCGCGGTGCCCCGGTCCAGCCTGCGACGGCGTTCATCCCGGCGATCGCCTCGGTGGCGCTCCAGTGCGCCGCCGACAGCGTCGGCGCCGTCGGCCCGATCACCACGGGAGCGTCGGTGAAGACGTCCAGCAGCTCGGTCAGGAAGCGGTCATTGAGGGTCAACGGCCCGGACACGATCGTCACCAGCCACGTGCCGTGCACGTCCGACAGCGCCGCGCGGCCGTGCCGGCGGGCCACGTCGTGAATGTCGTCGCTGACCAAGTCGAGGCGGTCGGGGTGCGGCGTGCCCACGATGACGGTCGCGGGCGCGGTGGCGTCCCAGTTCAACGCCGCCGCCTGGGACTGCAGCTCCGGCCCGGTGTCGCCGCGCACGACCGCGTCGACGATGTTGGCCTCCATCCGGGTATCCCATGCGCCGCGCGCCTCGGCCTGGTCGGCGTAGGCGGTGGCGGCGGCGAAGGCCAGGTCGCGGCTGTAGCGCAGGATGCCGGCGGTGAGCGCGGTCAGTTGTTGCTCGTTGCGGGCCAGCAACGGCACCACTTCTTCGAAGAACTCCATCGTGACCCGCACCATCTCCACCGACTGGCGCAGCGCGATCCGGCGCCGCAGATCCTGCGGCACCACCTCGAACGCTTGGGCGGTGTAGCCGACGTCGCTGTTCGGGTTGCGCATCCACTCGACGAAGTTGACCACCGCGGTCTGCACGACGAGTTGCACGCTGGCCCGCTGCGAGGCCTCCAGGTCGGCGAAGAACGGCAGACGCTCTTCGAGCGCGTGCACGGCCTGGGTGGCCAGCCGCCCCGAGTACTGGCTCAACCGGCGCAGCACCGACTCCGGCACCGACTCCAATACCTCCAGCGTGGAGGCCGGCGGGACAAACCGATTGTTCGGCATGCCTAAAAGTTACGCCATTGGCCTGTCGATTAGCTCCAAAGCTCTGTTATGGCCTCGATGCGTCTGTTGTCCTGGCATCGTTGAGTTGGGCTCGAACTCTCCTAAGTAGGTCGCTGAGTCAGCCGTGCAGGTGGGCGAAACAACCCCAGCCTTGTTCGCGGCGAGCGGTCCAGTAGCCGAGAACTTGCTGGCCACGTCTCGCAAGCCATAGCCGCAGGTCGATGCGGTCCCAGGGGGATTCAGACCACCCACGCCAGCGCGGATGTGACGTCTGGGAACAGCACTCGCCGAGCCTGGGTAACGCCGCAGATGAAAGTGATATTTTGGTGCAGGCTCCCGCCGCGGTCATTGCCGCGGCGCTTTCGTTGAGGCGTTCGCTTCTAGGCGTGCTTGGCATCGGCGGCGTTGAGCCCGCCGCGGTCATTGCCGCGGCGCTTTCGTTGAGGCTCGCCATGGGTTTGCTCATGACGACCGAAGGCATACCCCGCCGCGGTCATTGCCGCGGCGCTTTCGTTGAGGCGGCGTGAACCGCTTGCCGGCATCGGCGGTCGTGACCCGCCGCGGTCATTGCCGCGGCGCTTTCGTTGAGGCGCGTTGCCGTCGGTGTACGCCTTCTGCTCAGCGGTAACCCGCCGCGGTCATTGCCGCGGCGCTTTCGTTGAGGCAACGGCTCCACGATCGGGTTCGGCTCTGCTGTGTTCTACCCGCCGCGGTCATTGCCGCGGCGCTTTCGTTGAGGCTTCCAGCGGCGGCGATGAGTCCGATGCCGGCTAGTGTGAACCCGCCGCGGTCATTGCCGCGGCGCTTTCGTTGAGGCTCTCCGACAGTCACCACAGACGGCCGCGCATCGGTGCCGCCCGCCGCGGTCATTGCCGCGGCGCTTTCGTTGAGGCAGCCGGTGACGGGATTCCAGGTGTCATCCGTCCACTCGCCCGCCGCGGTCATTGCCGCGGCGCTTTCGTTGAGGCACCTCGTATCTGAGCAATGACATCTCCGACACCCTGGGCCCCGCCGCGGTCATTGCCGCGGCGCTTTCGTTGAGGCTCGGCGGTCGGGATGGCGGGGGCACGGGTACATCCCCCGCCGCGGTCATTGCCGCGGCGCTTTCGTTGAGGCGACGGAACTCCGCGAGCTCTGCCTGCCACTGTTCGAACCCGCCGCGGTCATTGCCGCGGCGCTTTCGTTGAGGCGTGGATTCGAGCCTTTGTGCCCATGACGCGGTCTTCCACCCGCCGCGGTCATTGCCGCGGCGCTTTCGTTGAGGCAGCAAGGCCGCCACCTGGTCGATGCGTGATGTTGTCCCGCCGCGGTCATTGCCGCGGCGCTTTCGTTGAGGCGCGACGGCAGCGACCAGCGCGACCAGAGCGTTGCGCCCGCCGCGGTCATTGCCGCGGCGCTTTCGTTGAGGCTGCGGCACACCGGGATGCCGCGCCACACCTTCGCGGGTCCCGCCGCGGTCATTGCCGCGGCGCTTTCGTTGAGGCCCGCACCAACTGATTCGACAGTGACCGTCATCTAACTCCCGCCGCGGTCATTGCCGCGGCGCTTTCGTTGAGGCGTTCACTAGCGCGACGGCGTGCGCTGTGTCCTATGTCCCGCCGCGGTCATTGCCGCGGCGCTTTCGTTGAGGCCCTGTCGATACGGCAGCGGAGACCACTGGCCGCACCCCGCCGCGGTCATTGCCGCGGCGCTTTCGTTGAGGCCTGCAGCGGCTGCGTGAGCTGATCGACGGCGACCGCCCGCCGCGGTCATTGCCGCGGCGCTTTCGTTGAGGCGCTCTGGAACATGCCTTGAACGGATCGCCACATCTCGGCACCCGCCGCGGTCATTGCCGCGGCGCTTTCGTTGAGGCTTCACGTCGTTCACGCAGCGCTGGGTTGCCGGTTGGCCCCGCCGCGGTCATTGCCGCGGCGCTTTCGTTGAGGCGCGCGCACCATCACCGTGCCGTGTTTGAGTGAGTCGCCCGCCGCGGTCATTGCCGCGGCGCTTTCGTTGAGGCCAGGAGACGGTGACTTCAACGCGTTCCCGGCCAGCTACTGGCGGCGTCCCGCCGCGGTCATTGCCGCGGCGCTTTCGTTGAGGCCAGGAGACGGTGACCGCGCCGATACCGTTTGCGTTCCACCCGCCGCGGTCATTGCCGCGGCGCTTTCGTTGAGGCATCGTGCACGCCCTGCCCGACCGCAGGGCGCTCAACCCGCCGCGGTCATTGCCGCGGCGCTTTCGTTGAGGCTCATCCGTCGAATACGGCGGCGTTACGTACTGGTACCCCGCCGCGGTCATTGCCGCAGCGCTTTCGTTGAGGCGACGCGACCCCGTCGACTGACGTCGCCCTGATCGCCGTCCATGGCCTCGGCAAGCAGGAAACCGCGCAGCTGCTGCTGGACGATCTCGACCTGCCCGCCGGGCGGCTGCTCGTTCGGCGAGACACCCGCCACCACACCGTCTACCTCGATGAACTCACCCACACCCTGGCAAGCGCGTGGCTGCACGAACGTCGACGGCTGTGGGGCCGAACCACCAACCCGCACCTGCTCGTCAGCCAGGTCACCGCCGCCGATGCGACGCTCCCACCCGTCTCCCACCGAGTCATGGACACCATCTTCGAGCGGCTCGGGCTCACCCCGTCGCAGCTCCGCCGCGACCGCATCCTCGACGAGGCCGCCCATACCGCCGACCCGGTCCACCTCATGCACGTGTTCGGCATCAGCGCCAAGACCGCCATGACCTATGTCCAGGCCGCCCACCCAGAACGCCGCTCGACCGGACCTCGATAACACACGTAGTCCGGCACAATCCGCTGCCAGGTCCGCGAACTCGCACCACACTGGACCGCAAAATGCTGGCTATGTCAACTCGAATTGGCCCCGGCTGGGCGGTTCGAACTGGCCCCGCCCGGGGAAGGCTGGAGTTGCCGTGCCTATTGAGTGAAGCTGGATGTATGCGTGTCGAACTTCTTACGA